>DASVQC010000027.1:0-49533 GCA_036389335.1 Pyrinomonadaceae bacterium
CCTCACCAGGGAGCAGACCTACACGCGCAAGTTCAACGAGTGGCTCATCGCGCTCCAGATCGAACGCTACTACACGAAGCAGCAGATCATGGAGATGTACGTCAACCACATCTTCCTCGGCGCGCGCGCCTACGGCTTCGAGGCCGCCTCGCAGGTCTACTTCAACAAGCACGCCAAAGACCTCACGCTCGAAGAGGCGGCGCTCCTCGCCGGCATCCCGCGCTCTACCTCGAAGTACTCGCCGACCGTCAACATTCAGGCGGCGAAGGAGCGGCGCGATCTCGTCCTCGACCTGATGGCTAAAAACGGCTTCGCCTCCGAGGGCGAGGCCGCCGCGGCGAAGGCCCGCCCGATCAAGATCGCCGACACCGCCTGGTACCCGCCGCCCGCCGCCTCGCACGCGTGGTTCGAGTACCCGGTCGAGGAAGTCCGCCAGTACGTCGAAGACAAGTACACGACGCGCGTCGCCTTCAGCGGCCTCTCGATCTACACCTCGATCAACCCCGACGCGCAGAAGCGCGCCTACGAGGCGGTGCGCGCGGGCCTGCGCCGCTACGACCGCTCCCACTCGGGCTGGCGCTCCGACTACAAGAACATCGCCGCGGAGGACAACGACAACAACGCGCAGCCGACGCCGCAGCAGCTCAACGCCTACGTCATCCCCGAATGGTACGCCAACAACTTCGCGCCCGACACCTACGTGCGCGGGCTCGTGATGAAGGTTGACCGCGCGCGGAACGAGGCGACCGTGCGCTTCGGCGGCTACGCGGCGACCGTCACCGCGAAGGACATGGGCTGGTCGAACCGACAGCCGAAGGACGAGCTGAAGCCGGGCGACCTCTGCGAGTTCCACGTCGATGAAGTTGACACGGACGCGCGCCGCCTCAAGGTCACGCTCTCGCAGATTCCGGCCATCCAGGGCGCGCTCTACAGCCTCAACGCGAAGACGGGCGAGGTCTCGGCCATGATCGGCGGCTACGACTTCTACACCAACAAGTTCAACAACGCGTCGCAGGCCTACCGCCAGACCGGCTCGTGCTTCAAGCCGTTCGTCTACACGGCGGCGGTCGAGTGGGGCATGACGCCCGACACGGTCTTGTCGGGCGCGCCGATCACGCGCGGCAAGTGGCAGCCGCACAACTACGACGGCTCGACGAGCTGCGGCAACGTGCCGATGAAGACGGCGCTCGCGCGCTCCCTGAACATCCCGGCGGTGCACACGCTCGACATGATCGGCATCCAGACGGGCGCGCAGATGGTCAGAAGGTTCGGCATCACCGTCCCGATGGCCCCCTACCTGCCGTCGGCCCTGGGCGCGACCGAAGTGCCGCTCGATCAGATGGTCTCCGCCTACTCGACCTTCCCGAACAAGGGCATCCGCGTCAAGAACCACCTCGTGCGCCGCGTCTTAGACCGCGACGGCGCGCCGCTCGAAGAGTTCGAGAAGACGACCTACAAGGTGACGAGCGAGTACGTCGCGCTGACCATGGTGCAGATGATGCGCGGCGTCGTCGCGGCGGGCGGCACCGCCCCGGCGGCGTCTTCGGTGGGCGTCCCCGTCGCGGGCAAGACCGGCACGGTCAACGATCACACCGACGTGTGGTTCATCGGCTACACGCCGACCTACGTCACGGGCGTCTGGATGGGCTACCCCGACCGCAAGAAGAACCTCGGCTCCGACATGACGGGCGGCCACGGCGCGCTCCCCATCTGGATCGAGTTCATGAAGGACTTCTTGAAGGGCAAGGAGAAGGAGAAGTTCGAGGAGCCGCCGAAGATGCCCGAAGACATCAAGGAGCTTTACCAGCAGCGGCAGCGCGAGATGCGCGAGGAGCAGATCGCGGAGATGGCGCAGGTCAAGGCCCTGCGCGGCGCGGAGGGGACGACCGACCCGAGCGCCGCGCCCACCGAGACGACGCCGCTTGAGCCGATCACGCTGCCGCCGCCCGCCGGAGACGGCGCCGCCCCGCCCCCCTCCGACGGCCCGCGGCCCGCGAAGCCGCAGCCCGTCGCCGTCCCCGAAATCGCCCCGCCCCCCGCGCCCAAACCGGCCACGCGCCCGCGCGAGGTCGAGACGAATAAGAAGAAGGGCAAGAAGGGCGGCAACGACAACACCGACAACTGAGCCGACGACTGAAAAACAGCGAGGGCGGGGTGAGATCGCTCTCTCCCCGCCCCTCCTCTTTTCACCCTCACCGATCCCAATCGGACTTAATCATGTAGGTGCAGGGATGAGCCCCGCCCGCTCTCCGCAACAAGAGCGGGCAGGGATGAGCCTTGCACTACAGTCATTTTCTGAGCAGACGTCTGACGACATCGACGATCCGGATCATGTGCGCGGGCTTGCGTAAAAACTGGTTCGCGCCCGCGCGCCGCGCCTCTTCGGCGACGTTCTCGATTGAGCACACGATGATCGGCGTCTCGCGCCTGTGCGCGAGGCCGCGCGCCCGCCGCGTCAGCTCGACGCCGCTCCGGTGCGGCAGATCCTGATCGAGCAGCAGCAGATCGAAATGCGTCTCGCCGTCGAGCGCCGTCGTCGCGCCGCCGCTCTCGGAGAAGTGATAGACCTTCCACCCGGCGAGTTCGAGCGCGTCGGCGACGGGGCGCGCGAGCAGTGTGTTGTCCTCGACGTAGAGGATGACGGCGGAGTGCCGACGCATTTCGCGCCCGACCCGCATCGCCTCGCGCGGGAGCTTGAAGTCTATATCTAACACTACGCTTTCGGCGGACATCTGCTATGATGCGCCCGCTCCGGTCTTGAAAACCTGCGACGGCTAATGCGCTGCTTACCCTCACTGACTGAGTGATGAGCATCGCCGTTGAGTATGGAAGGTTCACACTCACGGCGACTCGGTTACGCAATCACAGCTTGCCATCTGTTGGTGGTAGAAACAAGCTGCGAGAAGAAACATCCGTCCCGTTGGGAGGTCACTCCTGATGGGATACGCGCGCTCGAAGCCGGAACGTCTCGCCGGGAAACTTCGGCAGGTTCGGGACGCGCTCGGACTCTCACAGTCCGAAATGTTGAGGCGTCTTGGAGTAGAAGACCTTATCGTCGCAAAGCAAATCTCCGCATACGAATTGGGAAACCGTGAGCCTACCTTGATCATCCTTCTGCAATACGCCCGCGCCGCTGGTGTGAACGCGGAAGCACTTATCGACGACGAGATGGACTTGCCCGACCGGCTCCCCGGCTCCGTCAAGCACGACGAACTCAAGCGCGCCTACACCCCGCGCCGAAAAAAGCGTTAACCGTTCTCCGTCGATCTAACCCGCGCCCACCTCTACCCCAGAATCTTCCCCAGATAGTACGGCAGCATCTTGCGCCACCAGGGCCAGTCGTGATCAACGTCGTGGCCCCACATCTCCAAGTGGTGGGGGATGTTTTTGGCGCGGAGGATGTTCGAGAGCTCGCGGCTGCGCTCGGGGGCTTCCCACTTGCCTTGGCCCGTGACGATGTAGATGGCGTCGGCGCGGCGCAGCAGCGGGAGGAAGTTCTCGTCGTTCAGGTTCGGCAGGTACGAGACGGGGTTGTTGAAGTAGACGTGGTCGTCGTGATAGCCGTCGAAGTAGGAGCGCACGTCGTAGCTGCCCGCCATCGCGATGACGCCGCGGAAGAGGTCGGGGCGGCGGAAGTAGGCGTTCGCCGAGAGGGTCGCGCCGAGGCTCGCGCCCGTCACTAAAGGCCGCGCCCCGTCGTCGCCCGCCTCGCGGCGGATGAGCGGCAAGACCTCCTCGGTCAGGTACTCGTTGTAGCGCGTCAGGAGCAGCGCCTTCAGTTGCGGCGGCGCTTTGTCGTTCAGGAGGCTGTAGCGGTTGACGCTGTTGACCGAATAGGCGCGCACCCTGCCCGCCTCGATGAACTCCCGGATCGAATCGACCAGGTAGAAGCGCTCGTACTCCAGATAGTCAGCCGCCGCCGTCGGCAGCATCAACAGCGGCACCCCCGCGTGGCCGTAAGCCACGAGCGGCATCTCCATCCCCAAGCGCGGGCTGAACCACGCGGTCGTCCGACGCTGCATACTCATCCTCTCCCCCGCCCTCGCGCGGCGAAGACCGGGCGAACGCGATCCGACTTTCACTAGAGACTTTAACGGCGACAGATAATCTCTCACTTCCAGCGCGCGACGCAAGCGCCGCCCGCGACTCCGCGCGCGCGCCGCCCGCCACGCTTGACGCTCCCGCGAGCCGTCTGCTATAAAAATTTCCCCGCGTCGAGCACTACACTCCGCGCAGGCCGCCAACATTCCGCAGTAGCTCAATGGCAGAGCATCCGGCTGTTAACCGGAGGGTTGTAGGTTCGAGTCCTACCTGCGGAGTTACATTAGAAACGGGGACGCCGCATACATTGCGGCGTCCCCGTTTCTATTGGACTTTTCGCGCCCCGGTGCTTTACCCGGTTAGTCCTCTTTCACGGGCACGCGCAGCGTGAGCGCGCCGACCCACTGATCGGGGTTATGCGTCTGCTCGAAGAACTGCGGGGTGAAGTTCGTGTGGCAGAGCGCGCAGCTCGTGTGTATGGCGTTGCTGAGGGGGATCGAGCGGCGGTAGTACCAGCGGTTGCCGTGGCGCTCGACCGTGGCGTTCGGCTTGCCCTGAAGCGCGAGCGCCAGCGACTCCTGCTCGAACGGGTCGCTCGGGATGTTGTTGTTGCCGCCGAGGAGCGGGGCCGCGCTGCCGATGAGCCTGATGTCCCTGTTCGCGTCGTGGAAGATGAGCGAGACGGCCTGCTTGCCCCGCTCCACGTTCTCCGGCGTGGTCTCGCCGAACTCCTGAAGCAGCGCGGCGAAGACCTCCTTCTGG
Source organism: Pyrinomonadaceae bacterium (assembly GCA_036389335.1). Lineage (GTDB taxonomy): Bacteria > Acidobacteriota > Blastocatellia > Pyrinomonadales > Pyrinomonadaceae > JAIVGV01. The sequence goes on from DASVQC010000027.1 coordinate 4,804, forward strand.
AGGAGGGTGGCCGTCTGCGCGGCGACGTCCTTCTCCGCCTCGGTGGGGGGGTTGTTGTCGGCGCGCGCGAAGGCGACGAGGCAGGCGACGGCGCTCAGCATGAGCAGCGCGGCGGCGCGCTTTATTTTCGGGTGGTGCATTAACTGTCTCCTTTTCGCGTGAAGTCGTTTCCCCCTGTCTGGTGAGTATTCAGACGGTGGTGATTCCGCCGTCGGGGGCGCAGCCGGAATTCAAACGCCTCGACACGTAACGCGTACTTTTGCGCCGGGATGGATCAAGCTCCTGCCGCGGCGGCGAACTTCCTGATAAAAGTCCGTGTGGGGTTCGGGCGGGCGGCGGCGACCGGGGCATCGGCCCCGCCTCGCCTTCGGTAATTGACAGCACCAGTGACTATTAGTACCGTCGGGTACCGGATCGCAGGGCTCGTGCGCGCAGGCGCGCGGCCCGTTTAACCGCGGCGAGTGTTGAAGCACCGAGCATGGAGCATTTCGACGTTTTGATCGTGGGCGCGGGCCTCTCCGGGGTCGGCGCGGCCTGCCACCTCCGGCAGAAGTGCCCCCGGAAGAGTTTCGCCCTCCTCGAAGGGCGGGCCGCGATGGGCGGGACGTGGGACCTGTTCCGCTACCCCGGCGTCAGGTCCGACTCCGACATGTACACGCTCGGCTACAGGTTCCGCCCGTGGCGTGACGCGAAGGCCATCGCGGACGGGGCCGCCATCCTCGACTACATCCGCGAGACGGCGGCGGAGTTCGGCGTGGACAAAGAGATTCGCTACCACCACCGCGTCACGAGCGCCTCATGGTCTTCGGACGACGCGCGCTGGACGGTCGAGGCGGAGGCGGGGCCGGGGGGAACGGTCGTCGGGCTGACCTGCGACTTCCTCTACCTCTGCACGGGCTATTACGACTACGAGAACGGTTACACGCCCGACTGGCCCGGGACCGAGCACTTCTCCGGGCGGATCGTGCACCCGCAGAAGTGGCCCGAAGACTTGGACTACGCCGGCAAGCGCGTGGTGGTGATCGGCAGCGGCGCCACCGCCGTCACCTTGGTCCCGGCGATGGCGGAGCGCGCCGCGCACGTCACCATGCTCCAGCGCTCGCCCACCTACGTCGTCTCACGCCCCGCCGAAGACAAAATAGCGAACCGGCTCCGCAAACACCTCCCGGCGCGCGCCGCCTACGCGCTCGCGCGCTGGAAGAACGTGCTGCTCGGGATGTTCTTCTACAATCTGGCGCGGAGGCGGCCCGAAGTCTTCAAGCGGATGGTGGCGAAGGGGGTCAGCCGTCAACTCGGCGAGGAGTATGCCGCCAAGCACTTCACGCCGCGCTACAACCCTTGGGATCAGCGTCTGTGCCTCGTCCCGGACTCCGACCTCTTCCGCGCGATCAGGGGTGGCCGCGCCTCCGTCGTGACGGATCACATCGAGACCTTCACCGAGACGGGCCTGCGGCTCAAGTCCGGCGAGCACTTGGAAGCGGACGTCATCGTGACGGCCACGGGGCTCGTGCTGAAGATCATGAGCGGGCTGCGACTAACAGTGGATGGCCGGGCGGTGGAACTCTCGAAGACGATGGCCTATAAGGGGATGATGTACAGCGACGTCCCCAACCTGGCCCAAGCCTTCGGCTACACGAACGCCTCCTGGACTCTGAAGTGCGACCTCACCGCCGATTACGTCTGCCGACTCTTGAACCACATGGACGAGCACGGCTACGGCCAGTGCACGCCGCGCGTCAACGACCCGTCGCTGGAGGAAGTGCCCATCCTCGACTTCACCTCGGGCTACGTGCAGAGGGCGCTCCACACGCTGCCGCGGCAGGGCTCGAAGACGCCGTGGCGGCTGCACCAGAACTACGTCAAAGACCTCTCCATGCTCCGGTACGGGCGCGTTGACGACGGGACGATGGAGTTCAAGGCGGCGGCGGGCGCGCGCCGCGCCGCGCGGCAGGCGGTCGGGCATGGCTGAGCGGATGCGCCTCGAAGGCCGGACGGCGGTGGTTACGGGCGCGGGGGGCGGCATCGGTCGCGCCATCGCCGTGTCGCTGGCGCGACGGGGGTGTCACCTCGCGCTGGCCGACATCGACGAGGCCGGGATGGAGGGCACGTCGGACATGGCGCGGGGCCGCGGCGTCCGCGTCACCCGCCACCGCCTCGACGTCGCCGACCGCGCCGCCGTGGCCGACTTCCCGGCGCGTGTCGCCGCCGAGCACCCCGGCGTAGACGTGCTCGTCAACAACGCGGGCGTCGCCTTGGGCGGCACGTTCGAGCAGGTCTCGGAGGAGGACTTCGAGTGGCTGTTCGAGATCAACTTCTGGGGCGTGGTGCGCATGACACGCGCCTTCCTGCCGGCGCTGCGCGAGAGCGGCGACGCGCGCGTCGTTAACCTTTCGAGCTTGTTCGGTCTGGTCGCGCCCCCAGAGCAGGCGGCGTACGCGGCGAGCAAGTTTGCGGTGCGCGGGTTCTCGGAGGCGTTGCGCCACGAGTTGCGGGGCTCCGGCGTCGGGGTCACCGTCGTGCACCCCGGCGGCGTCGCCACCTCGATCTCGGAGAAGGCCCGCGCCCCGGCGGGCGTGAGCGCGGAGGAAGTCGAACGCCGCCGCGAGCAGTTCCGGAAGTTGTTAAGACTGCCGCCCGAGGTCGCGGGCGAGACCATCGTGCGCGGCATCGAGCGCCGACAGGCGCGAGTCCTCGTCGGCTCCGACGCCAAGCTCATATCTGTGATCGCGCGAGTCCTGCCGGTCTCTTACTGGAAGGTGATCGCGCTGAGGGCGGGCAGATGACGATTCACACCGCCGCCCTCGTCGCACTCTTGGCCCTCCTCGTCGTCGTCGGTTGCGCCCTCGCGCTCTTCACCGCCCACACGGCGCGCCGCGTGGAGAAAGCACTCCCGCCGCTCGGGCGCTTCGTCGAAGTCGGCGGCGCGCGCATACACTACCTCGAACGCGGCAGCGGCCCCACGCTCCTTCTCATCCACGGGCTCGGCGGCAACATGCGCACCTTCACGCATTCGTTGCTCGACCGACTGTCGGGCGAGTTCCGCGTGGTCGTGATGGAGCGGCCCGGGTCGGGCGAGTCCACGCGCCCCGCGCGCGCCTGCGCGCGTCTGTCCTCACAGGCGGAGACCGTCTCGGCCTTCATCCGCGCGCTCGGGCTCCGACGCCCGCTGCTCGTCGGCCATTCGCTCGGCGGCGGGGTCGCGCTGGCGGTCGCGCTCGACCACCCCGAGCAGGTCGGGGGTCTGGCCCTGATAGCGCCGCTCGCCAACGCGCAGCAGACCGTGCCGCCGATCTTCGGCAGACTGTTCATCACCTCGCGCGCCCTGCGCCGCTTAGTCGCATGGACGGTGGCCACGCCCGCCTCCATGCTCCGCCGCGCGCAGGTGCTCGACACCGTCTTCGGGCCGGACGCGGCCCCGGCGGATTTCGCGACCGCCGGAGGCGGCCTCCTCGGTCTGAGGCCGAAGAGCTTCTGCGCGGCGTCGGAAGACTTGGTGGCGATCAAGGACGAGCTGCCCCGGATGGTCGAGCGATACGCCGAGCTGCGACTCCCCGTCGGCATCCTCTACGGCACGGGAGACCGCGTCCTCGACCACCGGCTGCACGGCGTCGAAGTCGCGTCGAAGATTCCGGGCGTCGAGCTTGAGCTTGTCGAGGGCGGCCACATGCTGCCGCTCACCGGGCCCGACGTGGTCGCGGAGTTCGTCCGGAGGGTGGCGAAGAAGTCCCGGACAGTCGCGGGGGCGGGGTGAGAGACCGCGCGTGCGTCCCGGCGGTTGACGACGGAGCAATATTAAGGCCGCCCGTTTAAGGGCCTTGACACGACGAATCCCGAGAGCACGTATTGCGGGCGCGCGTCCCTTTGTTGTCTCCGCCGCCGAATCAGCCTCCCCCGGCGCGCCACCCTCTAGCGCGCTCCGCGCAACTTGGCTAGAATGCCCGCGAGCCACGACGCCGACACTTGCCCGACCGGAGAAAAATTCTAATGAAGACTCCCCGACACAACCGCGCACTCCTCTGCCTCCTGCTCGTCTTCGCCGCGACGTCCGCCGCGCGCGCGCAGGGCGCGAAGCCGCTGCTGCTGCGCCGCCCGACCGTGAGCCGCACGCAGGTCGCCTTCGTTTACGGCGGCGATCTCTGGGTCGTCCCGCGCGAGGGCGGCGAGGCGCGACGCCTCACCGCCGGCGCGGGCGCGGAGACCAGCCCCCACTTCTCGCCCGACGGCACGCAGATCGCCTTCACGGGCGAGTACGACGGCAACGTAGACGTCTACGTCGTCCCGGCTGCGGGCGGCGTGCCGCGCCGTCTCACTTACCACCCCGCCGGGGATTCCGTCGTGGGGTGGACGCCCGACGGGGGCCGCGTGCTCTTCGTCTCGACCCGCGCGAGCGCCAACGGCTCCGGACGCCTCTACACCATCCCCCCGACGGGCGGCGCGGAGGTGATGACGGAGCTGCCGCTGCCCACCGCCGAGGAGGCGTCCTACTCGCCCGACGGCGCGCGCGTCGCCTACGTCCCCATCGGGCAGTGGCAGGCGGCGTGGAAGCGTTACCGCGGCGGGCAGACGAGGCCCATCTGGATCGCCAACCTCTCCGACTCGTCAATCGAGAAGCTGCCGCGCGAGAACTCGAACGACTTCGACCCGATGTGGATCGGGCAGACCGTCTACTTCCTCTCCGACCGCGCGGGCCCGGTCACGCTCTTCGCCTACGACACGGCGGCGAAAACCGTCAGGCAGGTCGTCGAGAACAACGGGCTCGATCTCAAGTCGGCGTCGGCGGGCGCGGGCGTCATCGCCTACGAGCAGTTCGGCACGATCTACCTCTACGACACGGCCTCGCGCGCGTCGAAGCGTCTGGACGTGACGGTCGCGGGCGATCTCGCCGAAGTCCGCCCGCGCTTCCTGAAGATCGAGCCGCGCCGCATCAACGCCGCCGGGCTCTCGCCGTCGGGCGCGCGCGCGGTCTTCGAGGCGCGCGGCGAAATCCTGACCGTGCCCGCCGAGAAGGGCGACGTGCGCGATCTCAGCAACACCGTGGGCGCGGTCGAGCGCGACCCGGCGTGGTCGCCCGACGGGCGGTGGATCGCCTACTTCTCCGACGAGTCGGGCGAGTACGCCCTCTACCTGAGGGATCAGTCGGGCATGGGCGAGGCGCGCAAGATCGATCTCGGCCAGCCGCCCTCCTTCTTCTACTCGCCGCGCTGGTCGCCCGACTCGAAGAAGATCGCCTACACCGACAAGCGCATGAACGTCTGGTACGTCGACGTCGACCGGCCCGCGCCCGTGCGCGTCGATTCGGACGCCTACGAGCTGCCGTTCCACAGCCTCGACCCTTCGTGGTCGCCCGACTCGAAGTGGATCGCCTACACCAAGCAGCTCAGGAACCACCTGCACGCGGTCTTCCTCTACTCGCTCGACGAGAAGAAGTCTTCGCAGGCCACGGACGGCATGAGCGACGCGCGCTACCCCGTCTTCGACCGCAGCGGCAAGTACCTCTACTTCGCCGCGAGCACCGACATCGCGCTCGCCAACAGTTGGCTTGAGATGTCGAGCATCAACCGGCCCTTCACGCGCAGCGTCTACATGATCGTGCTCGACAAGACGCAGGCGTCGCCGCTCGCGCCCGAGTCCGACGACGAGAAGACGCAGGCGCAGGCCGCGCCGACGCCGGGCGCGACGCCCGAGGCCGCGACGCCGCCGACCGCCGACATGAGCAAGGAGCAGCAGGCCGCGGCAGCCGCCGCCCCGAAGGGCGCGGAGAAGAAGCCCGCCGCGGTGCGCGTCGATCTCGATCAGATCGGGCAGAGGGTTTTGGCGCTGCCCGTCCCGGCGCGCAACTACGTCGGCCTGTTGACGGGCAAGGACGGCGTCCTCTTCCTCGCCGAAGGCCCCGCCGTCGGCTCCGGCGGCAACGATCCGTTCGCGCTCGTGAAGTTCGATCTCGCCACGCGCAAGGCCGACAAGTTCTTGGACGGCGTCACCTCTTTCGAGGTTTCGCACAACGGCGAGAAGACGCTCTACCGGCGCGGCGAGGGCTGGTTCATCGCGGGCGCGGCGCAGCCGCCCAAGCCCGGCGAGGGCGCGCTCAACCTGAGCGATCTCACCGTGCAGATCGATCCGCGGGCCGAGTGGCGGCAGATGTACCGCGAGGTCTGGCGCATCGAGCGCGACTTCTTCTACGACCCGAACCACCACGGGCTCGACATCAGTGCCGCCGAGAAGAAGTACGAGCCCTACCTCGACAACGTGGCGAGCCGCGACGATCTCAACTACCTCTTCGAGGAGATGCTCGGCGAGCTCTCCACCGGCCACGTCTTCGTCTCGGGCGGCGACCGCCCCGACGTGCGGCGCGTCCCCGGCGGGCTGCTCGGGGCCGACTACGACACGGATCGCGGTCGCTACCGCTTCGCGCGCGTCTACAACGGCGAGAACTGGAACCCCTCCTTGCGCGCGCCCCTGACGCAGCCCGGCGTGAACGTGCGCGCGGGCGAATACCTCTTGGCCGTCCGCGGGCGCGAGCTGCGCTCGACCGACAACATCTATCAGGTCTTCGAGGGCACGGCGGGCAAGTCGGTGGCGCTGCGCGTCGGCCCGAACCCGGACGGCGCGGGCTCGCGCGAGGTGACGGTCGTGCCGGTCGCTTCGGAGCGCGGGCTTCGCCGCCTCGCGTGGATCGAGGACAACCGCCGCAAGGTCGATCAGATGAGCGGCGGGCGCGTCGCCTACGTCTACCTGCCCGACACGGCGGGCGGCGGCTTCGCGAGCTTCAACCGCTACTACTTCTCGCAGGTCGGCAAGGACGCCGTCGTCATCGACGAGCGCTACAACAGCGGCGGCGACATCGCCGACTACATCATCGACAACCTGCGCCGCCCGCCGATGAGCCGCGTCACCACGCGCGAGGGCGAGGACTACACCTACCCCGTCGGCTCGATCTACGGCCCGAAGGTGATGATCATTAACGAGATGGCCGGATCGGGCGGCGACGCCCTGCCGTGGTACTTCCGCCGGACGGGCATCGGCCCCCTCGTCGGCAAGAAGACGTGGGGCGGGCTCGTCGGCATCTACGACTACCCGGAACTGATGGACGGCGGCTCGATCACCGCCCCCCGCATCGCCATCTACGGCCTGCAGGGCGACTGGGAGGTCGAGAACCGCGGCATCGCGCCCGACGTCGAGGTCGAGTACGATCCCAAACTCGTCCGCCAAGGCCACGACCCGCAACTGGAGAAGGCGGTCGAGGTGGCGCTCGACCTGCTCGCCAAGAGCCCGCCGCCGCAGTTCAAAAAACCCGCCTACCCCAACTACCAGAAGGGCGGCGCGCAGGCCGAGCGGAACGAGCAGCGGCGTAAGTAAGACGTAGGAACTCACCGCAGAGGCGCAGAGGACACAGAGGGGGCGCAGGGAGTTGAATGGTTTTCCTCTGCGCCATCCCCGCGAACTCTGCGCCTCTGCGGTGAAGTTTTTTTGTCCGCCCGTCGGAGTCGCCTGAAACCATTAACGCAGCTCAAAGAGCCCTTCCACGACGGAGGTCGAAAAGTGATCACCAGACGCAGCCTCGCCCTCGCGGCCCTCTGCATCTCGTCCCTGCTCGCGTTCGCCTTCGCGGCGCGCGCGCAGCAGTTCAACCCGAACCTTTATCAGAACATGCGGTGGCGCATGATCGGCCCCTTCCGCGGCGGGCGCACCGTCGGCGCGACGGGCGTGGCGGGCCAGCCGAACGTCTTCTACATCGGCGTCAACAACGGCGGCGTGTGGCGCACGACCGACTACGGTCGCACGTGGCAGCCGATCTTCGACGACGAGCCGACGGGCTCAATCGGCGCGCTCGCCGTCGCGCCCTCCGACCCGAGGGTGATCTACGTCGCGAGCGGCGAGGGGTTGCAGCGGCCCGATCTCTCGGTCGGCGACGGCGTCTACAGATCGACCGACGGGGGGAAGAGTTGGCGGCACATGGGCCTGCGCGACGGCCAGCAGATCGGCGCCGTCGTCGTCGATCCGCGCGACGCGAACCGCGTCTTCGTCGCCGTCCTCGGCCACCCCTACGGCCCGAACGAGGAGCGCGGCGTCTTCCGCTCGACCGACGGCGGAGAACACTGGCAGAAGGTTCTTTACAAGGACGAGAACACGGGCGCCATCGCGCTCGCCTTCGATCCCTCGAACGCGCAAGTCATTTACGCCGACCTGTGGGCGGCGCGGCAGGGGCCGTGGGAGAACGGCGCGTGGCAGGGCGCGGGCAGCGGCCTCTATAAATCGACCGACGGCGGCTCCACGTGGCGGCAGCTCACGAAGGGCCTGCCGACCGTCGGGCAGGGGCTGGGGCGCATCGGCATCGGCGTCTCGCAGAGCGACCCCCGCACCGTCTACGCGACCGTGGACGCGAAGCCCGAGGAGGGCGGCATCTTCCGCTCCGACGACGCGGGCGAGACGTGGGCGCGCGTCACGAACGAGCGGCGCATCTGGGCGCGCGGCAGCGACTTCGCCGAGATCAAAGTCGATCCGAAGAACAAAGAGATCGTCTACGCCGCGGCCGTCGAGACTTACAAGTCGACCGACGGCGGCAAGACGTGGACGGGCTGGAAGGGCGCGCCCGGCGGGGACGACTACCACACCGTCTGGATCAACCCCGACGACCCGCAGACCATTTTGCTCGCTTCGGATCAGGGCGCGGCCATCACCGTCAACGGCGGCGAGACGTGGAGCAGTTGGTACAACCAGCCGACGGCGCAGTTCTACCACGTCGTCACCGACAACCAGTTCCCCTACTGGGTCTACGGCGGCCAGCAGGAGAGCGGCTCGGTCGGCACCACCTCGCGCGGCGACAACGGCGCGATCTCTTTCCGCGACTGGCGCACCGTGGGCGTCGAGGAGTACGGCTACGTCGCGCCCGATCCGCTCGACCCGAACATCATCTACGGCGGCAAGCTGACGCGCTTCGACAAGCGCACCGGGCAGGTGCAATCGATCGCGCCGGAGGCGATCAGGAGCGGCAAGTACAGGTTCCTGCGCACCGCGCCCGTCATCTTCTCGCCCGTCGATCCGCACGCGCTCTACTACGCGGGCAACGTCCTCTTCAAAACCACGACGGGCGGCATGAGCTGGGACGTCGTCAGCCCCGATCTCTCGCGCGAGCGCAACGACGTGCCCGAGTCCATCGGCGTCTACCGCGCGCCCGAGATGGCGACGATGGCGCGCCGCGGCGTGATCTACACCGTCGCGCCGTCTTACAAGGACGCCAACACGATCTGGGCGGGCACGGACGACGGGCTCATCCACGTCACGCGCGACGGCGGCAGGTCGTGGCAGAACGTGACCCCGCCCGCGCTCACCTCTTGGAGCAAGGTCTCGCTCATCGACGCGGGCCGCTTCGACGCGAACACGGCCTACGCCGCCGTCAACCGCTTCCGCCTCGACGACCTGCGCCCGCACGTCTACCGCACGCACGACGGCGGCAGGACGTGGCAGGAGATCGTCAAAGGCTTGCCGAACGATCCCGTCAACGCCGTAAGAGAAGACCCGCGGCGCAAGGGCCTGCTCTTCGCGGGCACGGAGCGCGCCGTCTACGTCTCCTTCGACGACGGCGGCGAGTGGCAGCCGCTCCGGCTGAACATGCCCGCCACGTCGATCCGCGATCTCGTCGTGCACGACGACGACTTAGTCGTCGGCACGCACGGTCGCTCGTTCTGGATTCTGGACGACATCACGCCGCTCAGACAGCTCGACGAAGCCGCCGCCGCGCCGCAGGCGTTCCTCTTCGCGCCGGCAATCGCCTACCGCTACCAGCGCAACCTCAACACCGACACGCCGCTCCCGCCCGAAGAGCCCGTCGGCAAGAACCCGCCCGACGGCGCGATCATCGACTACTACCTCAAGCGCGACGCGGGCGCGGTGACGCTCGAGATTTACGATCAATCAAACCATCTCGTGCGACGGTATTCGAGCGAGGACAAGCCGGAGGTCATCAACGAGAAGGACTATCAGGTGCCGCCCTACTGGTATCGCCCGCCGCAAATCCTCTCGAAGCGGTCGGGGATGCAGCGCTTCGTCTGGGACTTGCACTACCCGAACCCGCTCGCGCCGCGCTACGACTTCCCGATCTCCGCCGTCTACATGGACACGCCGCGCACGCCGGTGGGGCCCGCCGTCCACCCCGGCACTTACACCGTCAAGCTCACCGCGGGCGGGCGCACCCTGTCGCGCACGCTCGACGTGAAACTCGATCCCCGCGTGAAGACTCCGGAGGCGGGGTTGCGCCAGCAGTTCGAGCTGTCGATGCAGGCTTACGAGGGGATGAATAAGAGTTTCGACGCGCTCGGCGAAGTCCGCGCCCTGCGCGCGCGGATCAAGCGACAGCGGGACGGCGGCGCGACGGGCCCGAAGGGGGGCGCGCTCGCCGCGCTCGACGAGAGGCTCTCCGCGCTCGCGGGCGAGGGCGGCGGGGGCCAAGGCGCGGCGGCGGGCGGCGCAAACTTCGCGCAGCTCAACTCGTCCTTCGAGTCGCTGCTCGAACTCCTACAGTCGGCGGACGCGCAGCCGACGACGCAGGCGGTCGCCGCCTCCGCCGAGCTTCAACGACGACTCGCCGAAGCCCTCTCCCTCTGGAACGGGATCAAGGGCCGCGACGCGAAGGCGATAGACTGAAGACCCGGTCGGGTGTCGTGCGGCCCGGATTCACCGCGGAGACGCGCAGACGCGCGGAGGGGGCGCGGGGGGAAGCACTCGACTCCCTGCCCCTCTCCGCGCCCCCTCCGCGTCTCCGCGGCGAGGTCTTATATTCACCCGCCGCGAGAAAGATTCATCGCGACGCCCGAGCGGCGCGCGCGCGGTTGGCGTTTCCCGCGGGCTCGTACTAATCTTGAGCCGCTCCGAAAAACTTTTCACGACTTTGGGAGGGCTCTGCCATGGCAGATCAGGATAACTCTACCCGCACCGGCGAACGCGACGAACAGGGATCGGGCCTGTTGCGCTCGGTCGAACCCGCGGGCGGCTCGGGCTACTCGATGTCCGCCGCCGACGCCGACGCCAGCGACTCCGACAGCAACAAAGACCTCTTGGGCGGCGGCGACGCCGACACCTCCGACGAGTCCGACTCCGACGGCACGGACGGCGACGGCACGGACAAGACCGACGGCGACAGCGGCGGCGGCGACGCCGACGGCACAGACTTCGGCGCGGACTCCGACGGCAGCGACGCGACCGCCGACGCCGACGGAACCGACGACTGAAGAGCAGGGATGAGGGATGAGGGATGAGGGATGAATGAAAGCCAGCGACTTTTTCATCCCTCATCCCTCATCCCTCATCCCTCATCCTTAAGATGTTAGGCGTCGCACGCGAAAATCTGGCGCGGCTGTTGGAGCCGTGCGCGCCCGAAGAGTTCCTCGCCTCCGCGTGGGGCCGCAGCTTCCGGCACGTCCGCGGCGCGCGCGGGAAATTCTCGCACCTCATGCCGTGGCCGCGTCTGAACGATCTGCTCGCGCGCCACCGCTTCGACTCGCCGCGCCTGCGCCTCACGCGCGACGGCAAGCCCGTCCCCGCCTCTTCGTACCTGCGCCACGCGACGGGCGGCAGGAACAGAACGCCGATCCCGCGTCTGCGCGCCGCCGACCTGACGAGCCAACTGCGCGACGGCGCGACGCTCGTCTTGGACGCCGTCGACGAGCTGCACGCGCCGCTCACCGCGCTCGCCGAGTCGCTCGAACTCGCCTTCCGCGAGCGCGTCCAGATCAACCTCTACGCGGGCTGGCGCACCTCGCGCGGCTTCGATCTCCACTGGGACGACCACGACGTTTTCATCCTTCAGGTCGCGGGCCGGAAGCGCTGGCGCGTCTACGGCGAGACGCGCCCCTCGCCCGTCGCGAACGACGCCGAGCCCGCGCCGAAGCCGACGCGCGATCCGCTCTGGGAGGACACGCTCGAAGACGGCGACCTGCTCTACATGCCGCGCGGCTGGTGGCACGTCGCCTTCCCGCTCGACGAGCCCACGCTCCACCTCACCGTCGGCGTGCACAAGCGCACCGGGCTCGATCTCCTCCGCTGGCTCGCCGACGACCTGCGCGCGAGCGAGACCTTCAGGCGCGACCTGCCGCGCGACGCCTCGCCCGAAGAACAATCCGCGCACGCCGAACGGCTGCGCGACGAACTCGTCGCGCGTTTTGACGGCGACACCCTCGCCGAGTTCTTCCGCGAGCAGGACGCGAACGCGGAGCCGCGCCCGCGCCTCAGTCTCCCCTCCTCCGCGGCCACCAAACTCTCGCGCCCCCCTGTCGGCGCGCTCGTGCGCCTGACCGCGCCGCGCCCGCTCCGCTTCGAAGTGCGCGGCGACGGGCTCTCCTTCTCGTGCAACAGGAAACTGTGGCGCTTCGACGCGCGCGCGCTCCCCGTCCTGCGCCACCTCGACGGGCGGCGCGCGTGCCGCGTCGCGGAGTTGTGCGCGGCGGCGCGCGGCGAGCTTGAGGAATGTACTGTCCGAACCTTCGTCGGCGAGTTGATTACGCACGGGCTCGTCGCTATCGTTGACGAGTAGCCACGCGATGAGTCAACCACTGTTCTACTGCTCGGAGCTGTCCGCGCGCTCCGGCGAGCGGGCCTTCGGCACGGCTTCGACGGGCGCGGTCTGGCTGCTCGTCGAGTACCCCTTCGCGTGGGGCTCGCGCGCGATGGAGTCGAGCGCGCTCGCGCCCGCGATCAAGGAGCGCCTCGCCGCGCTGCTCAAGACGATCCCGCGCTCGCGCCTCCTCTTCATCAAGCAGGACCCGCTCTGCCGCGACGACTTCAACTTCTTCGTCGTCCGCAGCCGCGAGCGCGCGCCCTACGCCGTGCGGCTGCGCCTCACGGACTACAAAGACTTGCTCGGCGTCAACGTCGCTCGGATCGCCGCGGGCGACTCGACCGAGGGCGGCGAGCTGTCGCGCGAGCCGCTCTTTCTGGTCTGCACACACGGCAAGCGCGACAAGTGCTGCGCGAAGTTCGGCAACCCGCTCTACAAGAGCCTGCGCGCGTCTGACGCCGCGCCGTCCGTGTGGCAGTCCTCACACGTCGGCGGCGACCGCTTCGCGGCGAACCTCGTCTGCTTCCCGCACGGGCTCTTCTACGCGCGCGTCTCCGAGGAGGCGGGCGCGCGCGCCGCCGCCGAGTACGCGCGCGGGCGGATCGTGTTGGAGAACTTTCGCGGGCGGGCGTGCTTCGCGCACCCCGTTCAGGCCGCCGAGTATTTCGTGCGGGCGGAGACGGGGCTCGTCGGGTTGGACGACCTGCGGCTCGCGGGCCGCGAGCGGGCGGGCGCGCTCGCGTGGCGCGTGAGGTTCGCGGCCACAGCCGCGGGCGGAAAAGTTTACGAGGCGACGGTGACGAGCCGCGCCTCCGAGTTTCAGAACTTCATCACCTGCCACGCCGCCGAGGAGCGGCGCGTCACGGAGTTCGTGCTCGACGCGCTGGGCGTCGCCGACGCGCCCTCGGGCGGCGCGTGATCCTTCATTCTTTGGCGGAACGCGCGGCGGCGGCGGCGCGGGCTCGGCGCGCCGTGGGTCGGGGTGGCGGAAAATGTTTTGAAAAGTTCGGCGCGGGAGAGGGGCTCAGTCCCGGCGCGCGCGGGTGCGGGGGCTCAGTGGGCGGTGCGCTTCGTGACGGTGATGCGCTGCCAGAACACTTCTTCGTCCGGGTAGCTGATGCCGTCCTCCGTGCGGAAGCCGCTCGCGGTCGTGATGATGGTCTCGATGTCGGTGAAAACGCACTTGCAAGGCGGGCAGCCGTCCAGATGCTGGCTGACGCGCAGGCGGTGATCGTCGTTGAGCGCGCCGTCGCGGTAGTCGCTTAAAAGCGACAGGTATTCCGCACAGTCCATTGATTGCTCCCAAACAGTGAAGGATTCAGCCCCGGCGGGCTTAGCAGTCTACCGCAGTTAGAAGCTACGCGGGCACGGACTGTTGCCTGAGCAGCGTCCGTAATTTCAGGCGGGCCTTGTGGAGCTGCGATTTCGACGTGCCCTCGGAGACTTCGAGGATGCGCGCGATCTCGTCGTGATCGTAGCCCTCGACGTCGTGGAGGACGAAGACCGTGCGGTAGCCGGGCGGCAGTTGGGCGATGGCCCGCTGTAAGGCGATGCGGTCGACGACCGGCATCGCGTTCGGGTCTTCCGTGCCGCGCACGATCTGGACGGGCGTCTCGCCCTCGTCGGTCGTCAGCTCCTGCCGCGTGCTCGCCTTGCGGAAGAACATCAAGACCTGATTGACCGTCATCCGGTGCAGCCACGTGGTGAAGGCCGACTCGCCGCGGAATGAGCCGATCTTGTTGAAGAGGTTGACGAAGGTCTCCTGCGTCAGGTCTTCGGCGAGCGTCGGGTCGCCGAGCATCCGCAGGGTGAGCGCGTAGACGCGGCGGAAGTGGCGTCGGTAGAGCTGCTCGAAGGCATCGGCGTCACCGGCCCCGGCCTTCTGCGCCAGCTCCTTGTCGTTCGCGGCCTTCTCGCCCGCCGGGCTCGCCTCGGCGCTTCCCTCGCGCGCGGAAGACTCCGCGGTCTGATTATTATTTTCCATCGATTTCACACAACTGTATCACGACACGCCCGCGGACGTGAAATACCCCCGCGCCCCGCCGCGCCGCGCGCCCCGGCGTCTTGCGCCCGCGCCGCCCCGGCGGCTATCTTCACTCCCGTCAATCAAACCAAGGAGACTTTCCGATGCGACGCTTTCTAGCTTCGGCCTTCGCGCTCACGGTTTTCATGGCCTGCCCGTGCGCCCGGCGCGCGCGGGCGCAGCAGGCGGCCCCGCAGCCGACACGGACGCCCATGACCACACAACAGACCCCGACCGCGCCGGCCGCGCCCGCCGCCAACCCGGCGGACGTCGACTCGATAGATCACATCCTCGCCGCGCTCTACGACGTCATCTCCGGCCCCGCCGGCAAGAAGCGCGACTGGGATCGCCTCCGCTCGCTCTTCGTCCCCGGCGCGCGCATGATGCCGACCGGCCCGCGCCGCCCGCCCGGCACCGCGCCCGACTCTCCGCTCACCGGCAAGGAGGAGTACGCGACCCGAGTCCTCACCGTCGAGGACTACGTCGCGCGCAGCGGCGCGTTCCTTGAGACGAACGGCTTCTTCGAGCGCGAGTCGGCGCGGCGCACCGAGTCGTTCGGCCACATCGCTCACGTCTTTTCGACTTACGAGTCGCGCCACAAGGCCGACGACGCGAAGCCCTTCCAGCGCGGCATCAACAGCATCCAGTTGATGAACGACGGCGCGCGCTGGTGGATCGTCTCGATCTTCTGGGAGGGCGAGACCGAGCGGACGCCGCTGCCGGAGAAATACCTCAAGAGCGCCCGCTGACGCGCGCCCCGCGCCGACGCCCGTAACGTTTCACGCGCCCGCCTGTTTTAGGTTTGCCGCGACCGCGGGGCGGGGATTTGTGCCACGAAACGCGGGGGCGCGGTGTTCACATGACGAGGAGGTATCGCCGGGGGCCCGCGCCGCGCCGCCCGGCGCGAGCGTGGGTGATGAACCTCGGTCAAGACTCTTTGCACGGCACCGTGATCAGGAGCGGCACGATTGCCGACTTCACTTTGACGGAGACGGCCTACGCCCCCGACCTCCGGCTCCCGAGGCACGCACACCAGTCGCCTTACTTCTGCTTCGTGCTGCGCGGCAACTTCACCGAAACTTACGGCAGGAAAACCCGCGCCTGCAAACAGTCGTCACTCATCTTTCACCCCCCCGGCGAGACGCACGCCGATCAGTTTCACACCGGCGCGCGCTGCTTCAACGTCCAGATGACGCCGCGCTGGGCGGAGCGCGTGCGCCCGCAGGCGGCGGTGAATCTCTCCGCCGAGGTGCGCGACGTTTTTCTGGCGCGGCTCTCGTCGCGACTCTACAGGGAGTTTCGTCAGGCCGACGAGTTGTCGCCGCTCGTCGTCGAAGGGCTGGCGCTCGAAATCCTCGGCGCGTCGGCGCGCCGCCTGAAAAGGGGTCTGGATCGCCGCCCGCCGCCGTGGCTCGAACGGGCGCGCGAACTCATCCGCGACGAGCTTACAGAGAGCGTCACGCTCGCGCGGGTGGCCGAGTCGGTCGGCGTGCACAAAACCCACCTGTGCCGCGAGTTCCGCCGCCATTACCGCTGCACCGTGGGGGAGTACGTGCGCCAGCTTCGCGTCGAGTTCGCCCGCCGCCGACTCTCCCACTCCGACAGCCCGGTCGGCGAGATCGCCGTGGCCGCGGGCTTTTTCGATCAGAGCCATTTCACCAAGACCTTCCGCCTGCACGTCGGCATGACGCCGGGCGAGTACCGTGAGCTTTACCGCCCGCGCTAACGGGATACCGGCGCGCTTCGCGGCTACAAGCTTTCGCCCCGCGCGCGCGTTAGATTGCGGCGCATGAAGAATCTCTCTTTCCTCGCCGTCTGCCTGCTCTACTCCCTGTGCGGTTCGGTCGCGCGCGCCGACCCTCCCGCCCCCGGCCCCCTCCCCGAGTACGATCTCTCCGTCAAACTTTTGCCCGACGCCCACCGCCTCGAAGCGGGCGGGACGGTGCGCCTGCCCGCGGCCCCCGCGCCGCGCGCCGAACTCCGACTGTATCTGAGCGACGCCATGCACGACCTGAGCGTCGAGGTGCTGGAGCCCGCCTCCGCGGCGGGCGCGGCGCGGGTCAGGAAAGACAAGCGGGAGCTTTGGATCGTCACGCCGCCGCGCCCCGTCCCGGCTGGCGCGCGCCCGCTGCTGCGCTTCTCCTACGCGGGCGGCGAGCGCGTCTCGACCGTCTTCTACCTCGGGGCGGAGGGCTCGTTCGCGGGCGGCCTGAACACCGCTTGGTATCCGCAGCCGGAGAGGGGTAAAGGCACGGGCGCGATCAGATTTTCCGCCCCCGCCGGGTACACCGTCGTCGCCACGGGCACGCGCGCCGACGCTCATGCTAGCGCGCGGGGCGAATCCGTTTTCACGTGCGCGCGCCCGACGTATTTCGGATTCGCCGCCGCGCGCTACACCGTGGCGCGCCGCGACGGCGGCGCGGTTCCGGTCGCCGCCTACCTGCTGCGACCGCGCGCGAACATCGGACGCTACATGGAGGGTTGCTCGAAGGTTCTCGATCTGCTGGTGCGCGAGTTCGGCCCGTACCCCTACGGCGAGTTCGCCCTCGTCGAAGTCCCGACCGAGCAGGCCAACAACGCGGGCTTCAGCGGCGCGAGTCTGGACGCGCTCATCTTCGCCGACAGCTCCTCGCTCGACGAAGAGTTCAACCTCGCTTACTTCGGGCACGAGATCGGCCACCAGTGGTGGGGGAACGTCATCAGGACGAAAGACGAGCGCGGGAGCTACATGCTCGGCGAGGGCATCGCGCAGTACGGCGCGCTGCGCGTCGTCGAGACCGTCGAGGGGCCGGACGCCGCCGAAACTTTCCGCCGCACCGGCTACCCCGGCTATAACTCCGACCAATGCGGTCTCGGCTACTTGAGGTACGCGGCGGCGGGTTTCGACCACAGGCTCTCCGATCTCCCCGGCAACTCCGTCTCGCACCAGCTCGCCAACAGCAAAGGGTTCCTCGCCTTCGATCTGCTCTCGCGCACGGTGGGTCGCGCGCGATTCAGCCTCGCCCTCAGAAACTTCACGCGGCGTCACGCCTTCCGGATCGTCACTTGGGACTCGTTCCTGCGCGAGGTGGAGCACGACGCGGGCAGAGACTTGGGCTGGTTCTACGCGCAGTGGTTCGAGCGCGCGGGCGCGCCCGACTGGCGGCTGACTTGGAAGCAGGAAGGGGCCACCCTGCGCGGGGCCGTCTCGCAGTCTCCGCCTTACTACCGCGCCGCGGTCGAAGTGCGGGTCGCGGGCGACGGGCGGCGAGAGCTGACGCGGGCGCTTGAGATTCGTGGGGCGCGAACCGAGTTCGCCGCGCCCGTCAATTTCAGCGCGCGCTCGGTCGTCGTCGATCCGCACTTCCTGGTGTTGCACTGGACGCCGGAGTACCGCGCCGAAGCGGAGGCGCTGGCCGGCTACACGCGAGCGAACAAGTTGCGCTCCGAGGGCAAGAACGACGAGGCGCAGGCGGTGTTGGCCGCCGCGCTGGCGCACACGCCCGTGCCCGATCTCTACGACGCCGAATTCCTGCTCAGGTACAGTCTGGCCCGCTCGCTGGTCGCCCAGAAAAAGTGGGGCGAGGCGCGCGCGCAACTCGAAGCGGCGCTGGCGAGTCCGACGCGGCGGCCCAACCTCCTGCCGTGGGCCTATTACCTGCTGGCGAGGACGGCGAAAGAGCTTCACGACGAAGCCGCGCTGCGCCGCGCGGTCGAGGCGGCGACGTCGGCTGACGCCGCCGCCGGGGGGCACACGGGCGCGACGGGCGCGGCGCAGGCGCTCCTGAAAAGCGCGGCGGGCGGCGGGTGACTCCGCCCGCGATGAGCCGCGCGGCGCGACGCTTCAATCCGGCACTTCGATGTGCGCGAGCAGCGGGAAGTGATCGGACGCTTGCGCGGCCACGGCGGGCTCGGTGACGACCTCGCAGCGCGTGACGCGGTCGGCGTAACGCTCGGGCAGGAAGATGTAGTCGAGGCGCACCTGCGGGTCCCACGCGGGGAGCGTGTAGCCCTTCTCGGCGGGGTGGAGCGCGCGGAAGGTGTCCACGTAGCCCGCGTCGATCATGCGCTGGACGGTGTCGCGCTTGATGTCGCGCCCGCTCAGCCAGATGAGCGCCTTGATCCAGCGCGGGAAGCGCGAGGCGTCGAGAATCTCGCCCGGCGCGAGCGTGTTGAAGTCGCCCGCCAGCCAGTGGAACCCATCCTGATGCTGCTTGATGCTCTCCAAGAGCGCGCCGATCTCCCTGACGCGGCGGCTCTCGCTCCACTTCGAGAACCGCGCGCTCAGGTGCAGCCCGAAGACGCGCGCGCCCCCCCTCAGCTCCACCTCCAGCACGCTGTGGCGCGCGCCCGCCGGGTAGAGCCACTCGTGCCGCGCGATCTCGATCTTACTGATGAAGCCGACCGAGTGGCCGGGGCGCGCGGCGCAGGTCGTCATTTCGGTCGCCTGCGCGAGCCGCGCGACGACTACGGGGTCGGTCGCCTCCTGAAAGACGACGAGGTCGGGCGCGACGGCGCGGATCACCTCCGCCAGACGGTGCTCGCGCCCGCGCCCGCCGAAGCGTATGTTGTAGCTCAGGAATTTGAGGATCACGCTTCCGCTTCGCGCGCCGCGCCGCCCGCGTCCGCCCCCGCCTTCTCGTCAGCCTTCTCCGCCTCGATGATCGTGAAGTAGGGCTGACCGAACAGCACGTCGCGCGCGAAGAGGATCAGGTTCGAGGTCGCCTGAAAGTTGACGGGGCGGCCCACAAGTTTTTGCAGCTCGCAGCGGACGGGGTTGAGCGCGGGCGCGATGCCGGGGTCTTTGTCGCCGAGCGGCTTCGTGTGCAGCTTCGGGATGTAGTAGGCGTCCTCGTCGAAGCAGCTCATCACCTCGCTGCCGACGAGCGTCACGTCCAGATCGCTCGTGCCGCGCCCGTCGCCGTCGAAGGGCGTGCCGTCCTCCCACCGCTTGGCGGTGACGACGCTGCCGCGCAGCGCGACGCCCGTGCCCGCGGGGAGCCCCGCGCGCATCACCTCGCAAAATTTCCGGAAGCGGGCCTCGTCGCCGTCGAAGCCGAGCCGGACGATCCGCGCGCGAATCTCCTCGTCCGTCATGTCCTTCGCGTCCTTCGGCTCCTCCGCTTCTTTCGCGTCCTTCTCTTCCGCCATAGGCCGTCCCCCGCCCTCCGTCAACTCACCACGCCATCAACTCGTCACGCGCGCCGATCCTCGTGCGGCTAACGGCGCGTGCTGCGCGCGCGTCTCTCGCCGCCGCCGCACGGCTCGACGAACTCGCTTTTAAAAATCTTCGTCTCGCCGCCCGCGAAAACTATCGTCAGCTTATCACCATCGACCGCCTTCACGCGCCCCTCGCCGTGCGCGGCGACGCTCACGCGCTCGCCCGCAGCAAACTCCCGCGCCCCTTCCTTCCTCTCGCCCGCGCCCTGAGCCGCGACCGTTTGCGCCTGCGGCGAAGACTCCTGCGGCGAAGACTGCGGCGGCTCCGGCTCGTCCTTCTTTCCGTTCAGGCCGAGCTGTTCGTCGAGCGGGTGCAGGCAGTTGTCGCAGTTGCCGCAGCGCGCCTGCTCGAACGGCGCGTCGAAGTATTCGTGCAGCAGCCGCCAGCGGCACGCCGCGCTCTGCCCGTAGAGCATCATCCGTTCCAGCTTCTCGCGGTCGCGCTCGCCCATCTCCTCGCAGCGGCGCGCCGCCTCCTCAAGCTCCCCGCGGCTCACCCCGGCGCGCGCCAGCCTGAAGCGCGCGCCGCGCAGCTCCCTCACCAGCTTCAACTCTTTCAGGAGCGACAGCACGACGCGCACCTTCGACTCGGCGACCGTCGCCGCCCCCGCCTGCACCGCCGAGAGTTCGGCGGGCGACTCGTGCGCGCCGAGGGCGAGGAGCGCGTTGTGGACGGCGAGCACGTCGTCGAACTTCGGGCGGCTGCCGCCTAAAAAAAACTGCTGCGTGCGCCGATCCTCAAGTTGGAAGAGCAGGACGCAGCGCGCCGCCTCGCCGTCGCGCCCGGCGCGGCCCGACTCCTGGTAGTAGGCTTCGAGCGAGCCGGGCATCTGGTAGTGCGCGACGAAGCGGATGTCGGGCTTGTCGATGCCCATGCCGAAGGCGTTGGTGGCGATCATCGCCTTGAGCCCGCCCGCCATGAACCGCTCCTGATTCTCCTTGCGCTCGCGCGCCGGGAGCTTGCCGTGGTACTTCGCGACCTCGAACTCCGAGCCCGCGAAGAATTCCGCCAGGGCCTCGACCGCCTTGACCGTCGCCGCGTAGACGATGCCCGTCCCGCCGGTCTCGCGCATGAGCCTGACGAGGCCCTCGCGCTTCTCAAGCTCGTTCGTCACGCGCGCCACCTCGTAGCGCAGGTTCGGCCTGTAGATGCCGGTCGTGATGACGCGCGCGTCCCGCAGGTTCAGGTGCTTCGCGATGTCGCGCATCACCTCCGAGGTCGCCGTCGCGGTGAGCGCGAGCACGGGCGGCGAGCCGAGCGCGCGCACGGCCTCTCCGAGCGCGAGGTAGGCGGGGCGGAAGTCGTGACCCCATTCGGAGATGCAGTGGGCCTCGTCGACGACGACGAAGTCGATCCGGTTCTTGCCGAGCGTCTCCAAGAAAGCGGGATCGACGAAGCGTTCCGGCGTGGTAAAGACGAAGTCGCTCTCCTCGCGCTCGATGTGCCCGAGGCTCTCCCTGCGCTCGCCCGCGGTGAGCGCGCTGTTGAGCTGCGCGGCTTCGAGCCCGGCGTCGCCGAGCTTATCGACCTGATCCTTCATCAGCGAGATGAGCGGCGAGACGACGACGGTCGTCCCCGGCAGGTGCAGCCCCGGCAGTTGGTAGCAGAGCGACTTGCCCGCGCCCGTCGGCATCACGGCGAGCGTGTCCCTGCCTTCCAGTACGGAGCGCATGACCTCTTCCTGACCGGGCCGCATCCGCGCGATCCCGAACACGCCGCGCATCTTGCGCCTCAGCTTCGGCAGCTCCCTCGTGACTCCCATCCTTGCCCACCTCGCCGTCCGCCAATCAATTCCCGCGCCAGCAGCGGCGCGCCGACGATTGCGCCCGCGAAGCCCGCGCGCGCGCGCAAGCGCATTTTACGCTTGACTCCTTTCTATACTTCGCGCGCCGCGCCGCTGACTGCTAACGATGCGGGCCGCGCCCCTCGACCGGCGGGGCGCGCGCGAATCCTTAGCGCCCGGCGGCGCACGGTTTTTGCAGACGAGTTTGCGGCGCGCAGGGCGAAGGCGGTTCGGGCCGCGCGCTAAGAGACGGTCGGGACGGCGGGAGGGGCGATGGCGAGAAAGCACGGGCCGTGGGCGATCAAGGCGACTCGGCGGAAGTTTAAGAACGATCTCATCGAGCTGAACGAAGACGAGGTCACGAAGCCCGACGGGAGCGAGGGGACTTACGCGACCGTTTCGATCCTCGAAGGCGTCGCCGTGCTCGCCGTCGGCGACGACGGCACGGCCTACTTCATCCGAGAGTTTCGCTACGCGCTCGGCAGGGAGAATGTGGAGATCGTCGCGGGCGGCGTCGAGGAGGGCGAGGAGTTGATCGACGCGGCGCGGCGCGAGCTGCGCGAAGAGTTGGGCATCGAGGCGCGCGAGTTCGTCGGGCTGGGCACGGTCGAGTACGCCACCTCGTTCCTCAAGTCCGCGAGCACGCTCTTCCTCGCGCGCGGGCTCACCTTCACCGAGAAGGACGAGGACTCAAGCGAGATCATCGAGACCGTCAAGATGCCGCTCGCGGAGGCCGTCGCGCGCTCGCTCGGCGGCGACTTCATCCACGCGACGACCGCGCTCCTCGTCCTGCGCGCAGACCACCACCTGCGGAGGGGCGCGGCGGCAGGCGACTGATTCCGCCGGAGTTGATTGTGGGGTATCAAAGACTCGCCGCGGGGGCGCAGAGAAGTCGCGGGGCGCGGAAGTCGCGGAGGGGGCGTAGGGTAAAACCATTCAAACCCTCTGCGTAACGCCCGCGCCCCTCAGCGCCTCCGCGGTGAGTCCTGTTAACCACGTCCCGGATCGACTTGAGATGCCACCGACCGCCTCGCGTCTTCCAACGCCTCGCGCGCTCCTGCTATCATGCCCGCGAGAGTTCCCCCGGAAATTCCCTCTGAGAGTTAGCCGTCGAAGAAGACGCGCCCCCGTTGGGCGGTTGCGACGCGATGTCAGCGGTCAAGCCACTCGTGATGAAATTCGGCGGCACGTCGGTCGAGGACGCGCCCGCGCTGGCGCGCGTGGCCGAGATCGTGGGCGCGCGCAAGTTCCAGCGCCCGGTCGTCGTCGTCTCCGCCATGAGCCGCGTCACCGACGCGCTGCTCGCCTCGGTGCGCGCGGCGCAAGCGGGCGACGCCGAGGCCGCGCTGCGCCCCCTCGCGCCGCACTTCGCGCGCCACCTCGACGCCGCGCAGAGCCTCGTCGCCGCCGAAGAGGTCGCGGACATCGAGCGCGCCGTCGCGGACGCGCGCCGCGAGATCGCCGCGCTGCTCGGCGAGGTATCAGCCGGGGCGCGACCGCACGCGCTCCTGCAAGACGCGGTCGTCTCCCACGGCGAGCGGCTCTCCGCCACGCTGCTCTCCGCCGTCCTGCGCGCGCAGGGGCTCGACTCGCAGGCCGTGGACGCGCGCCGCTGCGTCGCGACGGACGACGCGCACACCTGCGCCGCGCCCCTGCAGGACGAGACCGACAGGCGCACGCGCGCCGAACTCGAACCTTTGATCGGCAAGTCGGTCGTGCCCGTCCTCGGCGGCTTCATCGGCTCCACGCTCGCGGGAGAGACGACGACGCTCGGTCGCGGCGGCTCCGACTACTCCGCCGCCATAGTCGGCGCGTCGCTCTCCGCCGCCGAGATTCAAATCTGGACGGACGTGACCGGCGTGCTCACCGCAGACCCGCGCGTGGTGCGCGGCGCGCGCACCGTCCCGAGCATGAGCTACGCCGAGGCCGCCGAGCTGGCCTACTTCGGCGCGAAGGTTCTGCACCCGAAGACCATCCTGCCCGCGGTCGTGCGCGGCATCCCCGTGCGCATCTGCAACTCGCGCCGCCCGGAGGCCGACGACACCGTCATCTACTTCGAGACCGAGCGGTCGCCGCGCACCGTCAAGGCCATCGCGCACAAGACCGGCGTCTCCGTCGTCCACGTCACCTCGGCGCGGATGCTCGGCGCGTTCGGCTTCCTGCGCCGCCTCTTCGAGGTCTTCGACCGGCACAAGACGATTGTCGACATCGTCACCACCTCCGAGGTCTCCGTCTCGATGTCGGTCGAGGACACGGGCGCGATGGAAGAGATCATCGCCGACTTGAAGCCCATCGCCGCCGTGCGCGTCGAGCCGCGGCGCGCGATCATCTGCATCGTCGGCGAGGGCCTGCGCTGGACGCCGGGCGTGGCCGGTCGGGTCTTCTCCACGATCAGCGACATCAACGTGCTCCTCATCTCGCAGGGCGCGTCGAACATCAATTTAACTTTCGTCGTCGAAGAGGAGCGCGCCGTCGAAGCCGTCCGCCGGCTCCACGCCGCCTTCTTCGAGGAGGAGGGCGACGCCGCCGAGCCCGCGACCGCCTCGCGCGTCGCCAAACGTTGAGGGCCTTTCCTTTGCGTCTTTGCGCCTTTGCGTGAAACTTATTCTCACGCAAAGGCGCAAAGGCACGAAGTAAATCACAAGCCATGAATGTGCAGCAGGAAGAACTATTCGAGCTGACGCGGCGACTGATCGACATCCCCTCGGTCACGGGCGAGGAGGGCGAGGTCGGTCGCTTCCTCGCCGCGCGCCTCGAAGCGTCGGGCTACGAGGTCGAGACGCAGGAGATCGCGCCCGGTCGCGCCAACGTCCTCGCGCGCGTCGCGGGCGCGCGGGCGCGCGTCGTGTTCTCGACGCACATGGACACCGTGCCGCCGCACGTCGCGCCCTCGGAAGACGAAGAGTTCATCCACGGTCGCGGCGCGTGCGACGCCAAGGGCATCATCGCGGCGCAGATCGCGGCGGCTGAGCGGTTGCGCGCCGAAGGCGTCGAAGAGATCGGGCTCCTCTTCACCGTCGACGAGGAGATGTCGAGCGACGGCGCGCGCGCCGCCGACGGGCACGAATGGGCGCGCGACTGCCGCTTCCTCGTCAACGGCGAGCCGACCGACAACAAGCTCGCCGCCGGAACCAAAGGCTCGTTGCGCGTGCGCCTGAAAGCCTCTGGCCGCGAGGCCCACTCGGCCTACCCCGAGCGCGGCGACTCCGCCATCGACAAACTGCTCGACGTGCTCGCCGACGTCCGCTCGCACGACTGGCCGCGCGACGACTTCTTCGGCGAGACGACCTGCAACGTCGGCACGCTCTCCGGCGGGACGCGCCCGAACGTCGTCGCGGCTGAGGCCGCCGCCGATCTTCAGTTCCGCCTCGTCACAAGCGCGCGCGAAGTGAAAGAGGCGCTCGAACGGATCGCCGGCGGTCGCGCGCGCGCGGAGTACCTTTCGGAGAACGAGCCCGTCCGGCTCACCTTCGTCGAAGGCTTCGAGCGGGAGGTGATGCGCTTCACGACCGACGTCCCGTACCTCCCGAACTGGGGCGCGCCGCTCCTCGTCGGCCCCGGCTCGATCCTCGTCGCGCACACGCCCGAAGAGCGCGTCGCGAAACGGGAACTCGTCGCGTCGGTCGAAATCTACGCGCGCCTCGCGCGCACGTTGCTCGCGCGCGCGGGCGCGCAGTCCGCCGCCGGGGCGCGCGACGCGACGAACGCGGGAGGCGCGGCGCGATGAGGCTGGCGATCATCGGGCACAGCGCGATGGGCCGCCTCGTAGAGGCGCGCGCGCTCGCCGACGGGCACGAGATCGGGCTCGTCGTCACGTCGGGCGACGCCGGGCGCGGCCCCGCAGAACTCTCGGAGCTTTTGCGCGGGCACGACGCGGCGATAGACTTTTCGGTCGCGTCAGCCGTGCCTCGCAACGTCGAGGCGTGCGCGCGCGCGCGCGTCGCGCTCGTCGAAGGCGTGACGGGCTGGCACGCCCGGCTAGAAGACGCGCGCCGCGCCGTCGCCGCGCACGACGCTTCGCTCGTCCACGGCGCGAACTTCTCCGTCGGCGTCAACCTCTTCTACCGCATCGTCTCGCGCGCGGCTGAACTGCTCGCCGCGGTCGAAGGCTACGAGGCGTTCATCGAGGAGGCGCACCACTCGCGCAAGCGCGACGCGCCTTCGGGCACGGCGCTGGAGCTGCGGACGATTCTCCGAGAGACCATGCGGGGCGGGCGCGAAGTGTCCGTCGCCTCGACGCGCGCGGGGCACATTCCGGGGACGCACCGCGTCGGCTTCGACTCGGCGGCGGATCAGATCACCCTCACCCACGCCGCGCGCACACGCGAGGGCTTCGCCGCGGGCGCGCTCCTCGCCGCCCGCTGGATTCAGGGGCGGCGCGGCGTGTACGAGTTTTCGGAAGTGATGGACGAGATACTGAAAACGAGTGACGGGTGACAAGTGACGGGTGACAGGCAAGGCAAGACGGATTTACTTGTCACCTGTCACTCGTCACCGGTCACGCTCTTGAGGTAAGGACAATGACGATGAATGTCGAGTGGATGCGGGGCTGCGCGACCGCGCTGGTGACGCCCTTTAACCGCGACGGATCAATCGACGAGGGGCGGCTGCGGGCGTTCGTCGATTTCCAGATCGAGGGCGGCGTGCGCCTGCTCGTCCCCTGCGGGACGACGGGCGAGAGCGCGACGATGACCGAGGAGGAGGATCGCCGCGTCATCAGGACGGTCGTCGAGGCGGCGCGCGGGCGCGCGAAGACCATCGCGGGCGCGGGCAGCAACTCCACGTCGGCCTCCGTCGAATACTCGCGCGCCGCGCGCGACCTCGGGGCCGACGCCGTCCTCGTCGTCGCGCCCTTCTACAACAAGCCGACGCAGGCGGGCCTCTACGCGCACTTCCGCGCCGTCGCCGAGGCGGTCGAGGGCCTGCCGGTCGTCGTCTACAACGTGCCGGGCCGCACCTCTTCCAACATCGCCGCCGCGACCGCGCTCAAACTCGCGCGCGACGTGGAGAACATCTCAGCCGTCAAGGAGGCGTCCGGCAACCTCCCGCAGATCATGGGGATCCTGCGCGCGCGCCCCGCGAACTTCCGCGTGCTCTCGGGCGACGACTCGCTGACGCTCGCCATGATCGCGCTCGGCGCGGACGGCCTCGTCTCGGTCGCCTCGAACGAATCGCCCTCGCTCGTCTCGCGCATGGTGGACGCCGCGCTCGGAGGGCGTTGGGACGAGGCGCGCGAGCTGCACTACAGGCTCCTGCCGCTGATGGAGGCGAACTTCATCGAGTCGAGCCCCGCGCCCGCGAAAGCCGCGCTCGCCATGATGGGCATGGTCGAAGAGAATTTGCGCCTGCCGCTCGTGCCCGTCGAGGACGCGACGCGCGCGCGCCTGCGCGAGGTGCTCGACGAACTCGGGCTGCTGAAGGGGACGACGCGCGCCGCGGTTTGAGTGGAACGGACATTCACGAATGAGCGACACACAGCACACGACGGACGAGCACCGCGGGGCGGACGACGAGACGGCGCGACTGCGCGAGCGGATCGAAGAGCTGGCGGCGCGCGAGGGCGCGGCGTTTTCGGCGGAGGATCGCGCGGCGTTCGACGAGTTCAAGTCCGCGCTCAACCGCGGGCGCGTGCGCGCTGCGGAGCGCGACGCGGCGTCGGGCGCGTGGAGGGTGAACAGTTGGGTCAAGCGCGGGATACTTCTGGGCTTCCGCATGGGCGCGCTCGTCGAGATGTCGGCGCACGCGACGCTGCGCTTCTTCGACAAGAGCACCTACCCGGTGCGCGCGACGACGCTCGAAGATCGCGTGCGGATCGTGCCCGGCGGATCGAGCGTGCGGGACGGCGCGTACCTCGCGCCGGGCGTCGTCTGCATGCCGCCGATGTACGTCAACGCGGGCGCGTACGTGGACGAGGGCACGATGATCGACAGCCACGCGCTCGTCGGCTCGTGCGCGCAGGTCGGCAAGCGCGTGCACCTCTCGGCGGCGGCGCAGGTGGGCGGCGTGTTGGAGCCCGTCGGGGCGATGCCGGTGATCGTCGAGGACGACGTGCTCGTCGGCGGCGGCTGCGGCATCTACGAGGGCACGGTGGTGCGCGAGCGCGCGGTGCTCGCGGCGGGCGTCATCCTGACGGGCTCCACGCCCGTCTTCGATCTCGCGCGCGGCGAGGTCTACAAGCGCGAGGGCGAACGCCCGCTCGAAATCCCCGCGGGCGCGGTCGTCGTCCCCGGCTCGCGCGCCGTCACCTCGGAGCAGGGCCGCGCGTGGGGCCTGTCGGTCTACGCGCCCGTCATCGTCAAGTACCGCGACGAGAAGACAGATCGCTCCGTGCAGTTGGAAGATTTTTTGCGTTGATGGCAACAGACTTAAGGGAAAATGCAATGAGCAAGTACGCATGGAGTCGTCTTAATAAGCTCCAAGTGGGTCGGTACTCGGAATATTTTGCCAAAATGGAATTTACGTTATACGGATTTGACGTTTATCAAGCAGAAGTTGATGACAAGGGCATTGACTTCGTGATCCGTAAAGGAAGTGCTAGATATTATGATGTTCAAGTGAAGTCTTCCAGAGGCTTTAACTATATATATTTTAATAAAAACTATTTTGAACTCCGGGATAACCTTTATGCGACTATAGTCCTCTTTGAGGAGGGCAAACTTCCTGACTTATTTCTTATCCCAGCTACGGCATGGCTCTGCTTAAACTCTCTTTTCGTCAGTCGTGATTACCCACCGCCGAGAAAGAGCAAACCGGATTGGGGTTTGTGCCTATCTTCAAAGAACTATCCTTTGCTTCAAGATTATGCCTTTGAAAAAGTTGTGAGTCTCTTGTAGAGCATGAGTTAGAAGGTTAAACATTAAGGGAGGAACAATCTTTGACCGATGAGCGAGAAGAAAATAAGTTAGAGTTGCAAGACTTTCAGCCGCCCGCGCGCCTGCGCGGGATTCAGAAGAGCGCGATCCGCGCGCTGTTCGACCGCGCGCTGCCGGGCAGCATCAACCTCGGCTTGGGCGAGCCCGACCTGCCGACGCCGCAGGTGGTGCGGCGCGAGGCGGCGCGCGTCGTCGCGGAGGAGCAGAACGGCTACACGACGCACGCGGGGCTGCCCGCCTTGCGCGCGCTCGTCGCGGGCGATTACCCGCAGATGAATCTGACGACCGAGCGCGTCGTCGTCACGGCGGGCTCGCAGGAGGCGTTGTATCTCGCGCTGATGTCGCTCGTGGACGCGGGCGACGAGGTCTTGCTGCCAGACCCCGGCTTCGTCGCCTACCCCGTCATCGTCCGCATGGCGGGCGGCGTGCCCGTCTTCTACAAGCTGCCCGCCGGCAAAGATTTTTCGTTCGACGCCGATGACTTCCGGCGCAAGCTAAGCCCTCGCACGAAGGCGGTCGTCGTGATCAGCCCCTCGAACCCGACGGGGCGCGTGCTCGCGCGCGAAGAACTCGCGCAGATGGCCGACGCGCTCAAGGGCACGAACGCGCGCGTCGTGAGCGACGAGATTTACCGCGAGATTTATTACACCGGGGAGCGCCCCGCTTCCATCTCCGAGTTCTACCCGGAGCGCACGGTCGTCGTCAGCGGGCTCTCGAAGTCGATGAGCATGACGGGGTGGCGTCTGGGGTGGGTGTGCGGCGAGGAGGCGGTCGTGCGCGCCGCGCTCGTCCTGCACGGCTACGTCACGACCTGCGCCTCCGCCGTCTCGCAAAAGTCCGCGCTCACCGCGTGGACTGACGAAGCCGCGCGCGCCCGCGCGAGTATTCGCCAGACCTTCCGCGAGCGGCGCGACTTCCTGCTCGCGCAGATCGAAACTCAGCTCGGCCTGCGCGCCGTCGCGCCCGACGGCGCGTTCTACACGATGCTCGACACGCGCGCGCACGGCACTTCCGCCGAGGTCGCGGAGAAGTTCCTCGCCGCGCGCGTCATCACCGTGCCCGGCGGGGCGTTCGGCGCGGAGGCCGAGGGCTTCACGCGCATCTCCTTCTGCGCCGAACAGACCGCGCTCGCCGAGGGCGTGCGGAGAATGGCACAGGCGTTAAAGCCGTGACGGGCAAACCGTGACAGGTGACGGGTGAAGAGGCTCTGCTTATCACCTGCCACGGTTTAACTGTCACGATTCACGAGGTGGCGATGGGCGAGAAATTTCGCGTCGGAATCTTGGGGGCGACGGGGACGGTCGGGCAGCGTTTCCTCCAACTGCTCGAAGACCACCCGCAGTTCGAGGTGACGGCGCTGGCGGCGTCGGATCGCTCGCAGGGCAAGTCTTACTCGGAGGCTTGCGCGTGGCGTCTGCCGGGCGAGATGCCCGAGTACGCGCGCGCGATGCGGGTCGAAGCGCCGGAGCCGCCGCTCGCGTGCGACCTCGTGTTTTCGAGCCTGCCGGGCGGGATGGCGCGCGAGGTCGAGGGCGCGTTCGCGCGCGCGGGCCTGCCCGTCATCAGCAACTCGTCCGCCTACCGGATGGACGAAGACGTGCCGCTGCTCATCCCCGAGATCAACCACGAGCACCTGCAACTCCTCGACGCGCAGCGCGCGAAGAACCCGTCGGGCGGCTACGTCGTCACCAACCCGAACTGCTCGACGATCATGATCGCGCTCGCGCTCGCGCCGCTCGACGCGCGCTTCGGGCTCGAAGCGGTCGTCGTGACGACGCTGCAAGCCCTCTCCGGCGCGGGCTACCCGGGCGTGCCCTCGCTCGACGCGACGGACAACGTCGTCCCGTTCATCGAGCACGAGGAGGAGAAGATCGAGGAGGAGACGCAGAAAATCTTGGGCGCGGTGAGGGGCGGGCGCGTCGAGCACGCGGCGTTCGCGCTGAGCGCGCAGGTGCACCGCGTCAACGTCACGGAGGGCCACATGGCCGCCGTGCGCGTGAAGCTCGCGCGCCGCGCCGCGTTGGAAGAGGTGAAGGGCGCGCTCTCGTCCTTCACCTCGCTCCCGCAGGAGTTGAAACTGCACTCCGCGCCCGCCCGTCCCGTCGTCGTGCGCGAGGAGCGCGACCGCCCGCAGCCGCGGTTAGACCGCGACGCCGGAGGCGGCATGAGCGTCACGGTCGGTCGCGTCCTGCCCGACAAGGTTTTCGACTTCCGCTTCGTCGCCCTCAGCCACAACACGATCCGCGGCGCGGCGGGCGCGGCGATCCTGAACGCCGAACTCCTCGTCGCCACCAACCGCCTCGCGCGCTGACAACTCGAACTCTCTTCGCGTCTTTCCTGCTTAGCGACTTTGCGCCTCCAGCGTGAGAATGAATTTCACGCAAAGGCGCAAAGTCGCAAAGAGGGAGTCTCGGTTATTTCTTCCCGCCCGCGGTCGTGAGCCTACTGAGGGCGCGCTCCGCGGCTTCGAGCGCGGCGTCGCGCCCCGCACGCAGGTCGGAGAGCGTGAGCGGGACGGGCTCGTCGGGCAGGACGCCCGTGCCCTCGGGGTCGCGCCCCTTCGGCGTCAGGTAGGCGCGGATGCTGTAGTGGAGCTTCGCGCCGCGGGGCAGCTCGACGACCCTCGCGTTGTGCGTCGAGCCCGCGGACTGCGCGCCCACCACGCGCGCGCGCCCGACCTCCTGCATGAAGAGCGTCGAAGTCTCCGACGCGCTCGCCGATCTCTCGTCCACCAGAATGACAACCGGCTTCTCGTACACCCTCGCGGGCTTGTGCGTGAAATACTTATCGACGCCCCCGGCGCGCGTCTTGAAGCCGCCGTAGTAGGTCGCCTCCGCGAAGAAGTTGCTCGTGATGTTGAGCATCACGTCGGTCTGCCCGCCGCCGTTGCGCCGGAGATCGACGACGAGCCCCGGCGCGGCGCGCAGGGCGTCGAGCGCGTCGTCGAACTTTTGATCGACGGGCGGCTTCCACTGATCGAACTTCAAGTAGGCGAAGCCCGAGGCGAGGCGGCGCGCTTCGAGGCGCGCGGAGTCGGCGACGGGCTGGCGGCGGACTTCGTAATCGAACTCCCGCCCCTCGGCGTCGGCCAGACGCAGCACGCGGGGCACGCCCCAGACGCGACCGTTGAGGATCGATCCGGCGATGAGGTTCCTGAGAGAGTTTTCCGACGACGCGCCCGCGACCAGGCGGCGCAGCTCCGCCTCGATCTCCCCGACGGGTCGCCCGTTCACGGCGCGCACGATCATGCCGGGCCGCACGCCCCCGCGCGCCGCCGCGGAATCGGGCTCGACCTCGACGACCGCCACCTCGCCCTCGACCCAGCCGAGGAGCATGCGCGCGCTCCCCTGCTCCGCCTGCGGCGTCGCGCCGGGCGCGGGCTCCGGCTGCGGGGGCGGCGGCGGCTCGAAGCGCGTGTGGCTGTCCCTCAGCTCGGCGGCCAGCAGCTCGCACAAGCCGTAGAACTCGAAGTCGTCCCGCGCCGCCGCGATCCGCGGTCGGTATCGCTCGCCGACGGCGCGCCAGTCCACGCCGTTGAAGGAGGGATCGTAGAACCCTTCGTCGATCGTGTGCCAGATTTCGTCGAAGAGTCGCAGGCGCTCTTCGGCGGTCAGGGAGGGCGCGGGCGGCGCGGCGTTCTGCCGCGCGCGGCGGCAGGAGGCGAGACAGGGCGCGAGCAACAGGCAGCACAGGATCAGTCGTGCGGCGAGACTCGCGCGCGAACTCGCGCGCGCGACGGCGTAGGGGCTGTGCGAGGGCTCAGACATCGGGCGTGAGCGCGCGCATCGGGCGTGAGCGCGCGGCGCGCTGGCCGTGCGGCGCGGGCGGGGCGGGTTAGCCGAAGCGCGGCTCGCCGTCGTAGACCACCTCCCAGCCGTTGCGGCGGCTCGTGGCGAGGCTGCGGCGGAACCAGCGCAGCGCGTCCGCCGGGTCTTCGTAGACCTTCGCGGCGGGCAGCGGCTGGCGCGGATCGACGCGGACGATGCGACCTCCGCCCTCGGCGCTCGTGCGCAGGCTGATGAGCGCGATCATCTCGTGCTTGGCGAGCAGCGCGGTGCGCACCTCCGCGTCCTCGTCGTCCTCGGCGTCGTCGCCTTCGTCGTCGGCCTCATCGTCCCCGACGCCTTCGTCGTCCGCGAGGTAGGCGTCGTCGTCCGCGGGGTCGTCTCGGCCCGCGCCGTCGCCCTCCGGCCCGTCGTCGATGATCAACTCTTCGTCGAAATCGTCTCGCTCGTCCATACTTTTAAGCCCTGCGCCGCGCGGGCGCGCGACGACGCCCGACCGGTTTCGCGGGGGCCTTCGCGGGCGGCCCCCCGATGTCGCTGACGAGCGACGCGACGAAGCTCTGCGTGACGCCGACGCCGAGCGTCACGTCGCGGTCGCTCACGACGTTGGTGATCGAGCGGAGCAGTTCGAGCACGCGCCTGTCGTCAGCCGTCTGCCGCGACTTGCGCGCCCCCAACTTCCTCGCCATCTCCTGTTCGACCGAATCGACGCCGAGACGGACGAAGCCGCTGATGGCGCGCGCGTCCTCCGGCGTGTCGGCGCGCAGCACCGTCTGCGCGCCGAACCTGAGCGGCGTCATGTTGAGCGAAGCCTGCACCTGCCGGACGGAGTCGAGCAGGCGCTTCATCTCGTCGTTGACGAGCATGCCCGACGAGCCGCCGCCGGAGTCGAGGTACTTCGAGAGCGAGGCGGGCAGCGTCGCCGCGAGGCTTAAGAGCGCGTCGGGGTCGCGCAGGGCGAGTTCGGCCAGATCGCTCTTGATCCGCGCGCCGCCCTCCGTGCGCGCGTCCAACGCGGAGGCGACGTAGGCGGTCGTGCCGACGAGGATGGAGTCGGCGTCGAGCGAGACGGCGGCGATCTCCTTGGGCAGCGCGAGCGGATCGGGCGCGGGCGCCGGCGGGGCCTCCGGCGAGGCGGATGGGGCTTCGGGCGAAGCGGGCGCGGGCGCGTCGCCCGCGTCCTTCTTGCCTTCATCCTTTTTGCCTTCGTAGTCGATCTGGAAGACGGTAATCGTCTTGTCGCCGCGCCGCTCCTCGCGGTATTTGCCCTGCGACGCCAGCCGGATGAAGGAGATCATCGCGTCGGGGTTGAAGCCGCCGCGGACGACGACGCCGAAGTCTGGAACAGAGGGGCGCGCCGCGTCGCCCGCGAAGCGCAGGCCGACGACGACGAAGTCGATCTGCGCGAGATCAACCGTCGTCTGCTTCTTCACGTCGTCGAGCGCCGCGCGCAGCTTCGCCGCGGGCACGACGCGCGGCAAGGCGTCGTTCGTGATGCGCCGCGCGTTGACGAACAGCACGCCCTGCGACTCCGGCAGGCTCGCGAGGGCCTCGCGCGCCGCCGCGTTCTGCGCTTGGGCCGGGGCGGCCTGTGCGGCGGCGATTAAGAGCAAGACTGCGATCAGGTTTTTCATGGTTGGGGGGTTCTTTCGGGGATGCTCGTGGATCGTTCCAACTTATCTTGAATGAAGCGCGCGCGGATTTTCACCGCAGAGGCGCAGAGTTCACGCAGAGGGGGCACAGAGTAAAATGATGAATGATGAATGCGGAATGATGAATGAAAGGCAGATGTCTTAATTCATCGTTCATCGTTCATCGTTCATCGTTTAGTTCGCGCGTCTGCGGTGGAAATTCGTCCCGCGTAAGTCTACCTTATTTGGTAGCAGCTTTCGCGCGCCGCTCGGCGCGCGCTTTGGCGACCATCTCCTTGACCTCGGCGAGGAGCGTCGGCCCGTGGTAGGGGATGCCGTCCTTGATCGTCCACTCGACGCCGCCCGTGTGCGTCTGCCTGCCGTCCTTGACGACGTCGACGCCCGTAGGATACAGCACCTTCAGGTTTTCGAGCGGGTTGCCGTTGACTATAAGCAGGTCTGCGGCGAAGCCGGGCCGGACGCGACCGAGCCGATCCTCCTGGCCGAGAATCTTCGCGTTGTTGCCCGTCGCCTGCTGGATCACCTTCAGCGTGTGGAAGCCCGCCTCCTGTTTCAGCTCAAGCTCGCGGATGAGGCCGAAGCCGTACATCTGGTAGATGAAGCCCGCGTCCTCGCCCGCGCCGATGAGTCCGCCGCGCCGGTCGAACTCCCGGAGCGCGGCCATCCACAGCCGGTAGTTCTCTTTCCAGTAGGTCTCGTCGGTCGAAGTCCAGCCGAGGAAGTAAGAGCCGTGGTGGCCGGGGTCGGGGCGGAAGTAGTCTTCGAGCGTCGGGTGCAGGTAGTCGGCGAACCACGGCTGCGTCTGCGCGCGCTGGAGGTCGCGGCTCGCCTCGTAGATGTCGAGCGTCGGGTCCCACGCGACCTTCGCCTCGATCATCGCGTCGAAGACTTTCATCAGCCGCTCCCAGTTCGCCTCGCGCCACAGGTGGCCCGCGAAGCGGAAGCGATCCACCTCGTCCGAGTAGTTGTACTCGGGCGGGAAGTTCTGCACGCCCCCCTCGATCGCCGCGTCGGGGATGCCGTACCAGTGCTCGACGGAGGTCGTGCCGAAGCGCGCGTCGTCCCACGCGTTGGTCTCGGCGACCGCGGCGTGGTGGGCGATGCGCAGGCCCAGCTTGTGCGCCTCGTCCCACGCGGCCTCCATCAGATCGCGATCCACGGCGAAGAACTTGAGCCCGTCCGCGCCCAGCGCCTTCAGCTCGCGCACGCGCGCGCGCGCCTGCTCGGCGTTGCGCGCCCCGCCCCACACGGCGTAGACGAAGAGGCGCGGGCAGGCGATCTCGCCCGCCTCGCTCCGGCGCTTCAGGGCGAGCGTCTTGCGCGTGTCGCTGCCCACGTCGCGCACGGTCGTGATGCCGGAGGCGAGCCACAGCTTCAGCTCGTATTCGAGCGGCTGCGCGACGCCGCCCCGCTCGTCCTGCACGTGCCCGTGCAGGTTGATCAGGCCGGGCATGACGTACTTGCCCGTGGCGTCGATCTCCGCCTCGCCCTGCGCGGGGCGTTTCGCCGAGCCGCTCGCGACCGCGACCGCGTCGAGGCCGACCATCTCGCGCACCACGCCGCCCTCGACGACGATGTCGTAGGGGCCGGAGACGGGGGTGGCGTTGCCGTCGATCACTTTGGCGTTGCGGATCACGAGGCGGCTGTAGCGCCTGCCCGGCGTCACGCTCGTGCGCCCGGACTGCGCCGCGGCGCGCGTCGGCGCGGCGAGGACGAGCGAGACGGCGAGCAGCGTCGCGGCGGCGGGCACGAATCTCGCGCTGGTCGCGCGGCGGGTCTCTGTGTTTCTCATCGGTCGTTAAAGGTCA
Organism: Pyrinomonadaceae bacterium; assembly: GCA_036389335.1. Classification (GTDB taxonomy): domain Bacteria; phylum Acidobacteriota; class Blastocatellia; order Pyrinomonadales; family Pyrinomonadaceae; genus JAIVGV01. Next base: position 40,477 of record DASVQC010000027.1, read on the forward strand.
GGCAGAGCGGTCGGGATCAGTCGAGGATTTCGCCCGCGCCGTCGGCGGGCTCGGAGACGAGGACGGAGGCGCGGCGACCGGTCGCGCGATTATATTCGCGCAGGACGGTTTCGCGGAAATCGTGGAGCGCGTCGCGGCGGACGAGGTTGACGGTCGAGCCCCCGAAGCCGCCGCCCGTCATGCGCGCGCCGAGCACGCCGCCGAAGTTCCCGGCGATCTCGACCATCACGTCCAGCTCGCGGCAGCTCACCTCGTAGTCGTCGCGCAGCGACCTGTGCGAGCGATCCATCAGGCGGCCCATCTCCCACATGTCGCCGCGGCGCAGGGCGGCGGCGGCTTCGAGCGTGCGCGCGTTCTCGCCGACGACGTGGCGGCACCTCCTTCTCACCGGCTCCGGCAGCAGCGTCTCGTAACGGTCGAACTCCTCGACCGACACGTCGCGGAGCGCCTTGATCTTCGGCAGCACCGCGCGCAGCAGCTCGACGCCGCGCTCGCACTCGGCCCGCCGCGCGTTGTACTCGGACGACGCCAGATCGTGCCGCACGTTCGTGTCGCAGATGGCGACCGCCGTCTCCGAGGTGTCGCAGGGCACGAGCGAGGCTTCCAGCGAGCGGCAGTCGATCAGAAGCGCGTGGCCGCGGCGACCGAGCGCGGAGACGAACTGATCCATGATGCCGACCATCGCGCCGACCCAGACGTGCTCCGCCTCCTGGCCCGCGAGCGCCAGCTCAAGGCGCGGCACTTCGGCGTCCGACACCGAGGCGAGCGCGAGCCCGACGGAGACTTCGAGCGCGGCGGACGAGGAGAGGCCCGACCCGGCGGGCACGCTCGACGTGACGGCGATGTCCGCGCCGCCGAGGCGCACGCCGCGCCCCGCGAGCGTCTGCGCCACGCCCTCGACGTAATCGAGCCAGCGGCCCCGGCGCGGCGCGCCGGGGCGATCGAGATCGAACTCGGCCTCGCTCGCGTAATCGAGGGCGCAGACGCGCACGCGCCGATCCGGGCGCGGCGCGGCGGCCACGACCGTCTCGCGGTCAATCGCCATCGGCAGGACGTACCCGTCGTTGTAGTCGGTGTGCTCGCCGATCAGGTTGACGCGCCCGGGCGCGCGGAAGAGCCGCGCCTCGCGCCCGTAGAGGTCTCTGAAGGTCGCGCGCAGGGCGTCGGCGTCGATCACGTGCGACCGCCTTTCGCCCAGACCACGGGCTCGACCCGCGCGCGGAGTTCTTCGGCCTTCTCCTCGGCGAGCGTGTCGTTGATGAACATCCCGGCCCCGGTCTCGCTGCCCGCGAGGTACTTGAGCTTCGTCGCCGTGCGCAGCGGCGGGTAGAACTCGACGTGGAAGTGGTAGTGGCCGTAGTCGCCGCCGTCCGAGGGGCGCTGGTGCAAGACCATCATGTAGGGGAAGGAGAGGTCGAAGAGTTTGTCGTAAGCCGTGATCGTCTGCTTGATCGCCGCGGCGAGCGCGCGCTGCTCGTCGTCGGTCATGTCGGTCAGGGCTTGGAGGTGGCGCGCCGAGCTGATGTGAACCTCGTAGGGGTAGCGCGCGAAGAAGGGGACGTAGGCGACGAACGACTCGTTCTCGGCGACGAGGCGGCGGGCGTCGCGCCGCTCCTCGGCGACGATGTCGCAGAGGAGGCAGCGGCCCGTCCTCTCCTTGTGCGCGAGCGACTGCTCAAGCTCGCGCGCGACGCGGGGCGGCACGAACGGGTAGGCGTAGATCTGCCCGTGCGGGTGGTGGAGCGTGACGCCGATGGCCTCGCCCTTGTTCTCGAAGATGAAGACGTACTTGACGAAGTCGTGCTCGGAGAGCGCGCGGAAGCGATCCGCCCAGACGCGGACGAGCTTGTAAATCTGCTCGACGGGCTCCGAGGCGAGCGTCGAGGAGTGGCGCGGCGTGTAGACGACGACCTCGCAGACGCCGGCGGCGGGCGCGACCGGGTAGAGGTCGTCGCCTTCGACGGCGGGCGGCGGGGGGTCGGGCCGCAGCGAGGGGAAGCGGTTCTCGAAGACGACGATGTCGTAGGTCGGCTCCGGTATCTCGGTCGGGAAGCCGCCGGGCGCGGTCGGGTCGAGCGGGCAGTGGTCGGGCGGCGGGAGGAAGGTGCGATCCTGCCTGTGCGTGGCGGTCGCCACCCACTCGCCGAGCAGGGGGTTCCAGCGCAGCTCAGACACGGCGCTCGTCCTCCGCGGACGGCTCGACCGCAGACTCCCCGCGCGCGGGCTCGCGCTTCGGCTGGGGGTGGCCCCCGCCGCGCCCGCCGGCTGCGTCGCCGGGGTCGGGGGCGGGCGCGGCGTGCGGCGCGTCGCCGGGCCCCGGCCCGTCGTCGAAGGAGTAGAAGATCAGGTAACGCCCGCCCTCGATTGTGATCTGTCTGCGCCGCATCGTTCCCGCTTGTCGAGCGTGAGATTAAAAGTCGGCTGATTGTAGCAGGACGCACGCGCGCGAGCCATCGCGTCGGAGTTTTTAACGGCGCGGTTTTTCCGTCGAACTTTTTTCTTGCGCGCGGCGCGAGTTTAGTTTATTAGGTTGGGCCATCAGTACACTCAACAGCGGGGAAAAGGAGAAACTTTCATGGCGACGAAAAAGTCGGGCGGGAAGAAGGGCGGCGGCAAGGGCTCAGCCGGTAAGAAGGGCGGCGCGAAGAAGGGCGCGGGCGGCAAGAAGGGCGGGGCCAAAAAGGGCGGCGCGAAGAAGTCCGGCGCCGGGAAGGGCGCGGCTAAAAAGGGCGGCGCTAAAAAAGGCGGCGCTAAGGGCGCGGGCGGCGGCAAGAAGGGCGGCGGCGCGAAGAAGGGCGGGGCCAAAAAGGGCGGGGCCAAAAAGGGCGGGGCGAAGAAGGCGCGCGGCAGCAAGGGCATCGTCCGGCGCGTCTTGGCGGGCGCGGCAGCCGGGCTGGTGAGCGGCGCGGTCGCCGCGGCGCTCCCCCCGCTTGAGGAGCAGGCGGGCATACAGCCCGCGGACGGCGGCGAGTCTGACGGCTCCGGCGGCGGCGGCGGCCAGTCCGGGCAGGGCGGCTCCGGCGGCGGCGGCGGTCAGGGCTGACGCACCGCTACGGACGAAGGCGCGACCGCGGTTCGCGCCGCGGCGTCTATACCGAAAACGGGAGCGGGCGCGCCGACCTCAGTCGGCGCGCCCGCTCCCGTTTCACGCGGGCGGCGATTCGCGACCGGGGCGCGGGCTCAGGGCGTCGTCGCGGGCTTCTTGTACTTGTCGATGAACTGCTGCAAGCCGTCAGTCGATCCCTTACGGTACTTGTAGTAGCTGGTCAGCATGGGCAGCACCTGATCGTGTATCTTCTCGTAGCCGGGCTTCCCCTCCGAGAGCGCGGCGGTCTGCGCGTAAAGCTCGATCACTTTGTCGAGCTTCGCCTCCGCCTCCTTCATCGCGGCGTCGCGCTCGGCCCCGCCCTTCATCGAGTTGATCTTCGTGGCGCTCTCGCCGTAGTCCTGATCGCTCAAGTCGGCGAGCAGGAAGTAGGTCGTCGGGTCTTTGCTGCCCAGGGCCGCCGACTTCTCCAGCTTCGCCTTCGCCTCCGCCGGGTTCTTCGAGATGTAGGCGAGCACCCCCATGGACTGGTAGACCTGCGGGAGCCACCCCGCCTTGTACGCCGCCCAATCCGCGTCGCTCATCTCCGCGGGCTTCCTGTTCGACTCCATCAGCTCGACGGCCTTCGCCGCGTACTGCTGACTCTGCGGCACGAACTTGTGGTTGCCGAGCCGCGCCTGATCGATGCCGACGAGCGCCATCTGCGTGAAGCCCGCCACGGCTTCCGGGCTCTTGTCGAGCCAGAGGCCGCCCACGCGGAAGGCGTCGTCGAACCGCTTGGCGTCGACGTAGGCGTTGACGAGGACGGGGGTGATGATGGACGACTCGTCGGGCCTGTCGAATATCTTCAGCGCGCCCTCGGCGAGCGTCGCGCGCTGCGCGGGGTCGGGCACGGCGGCCAGCTTCCCGGCGACGGTGCGCGCCACCTGCGGGCGCAGGCTGCTCTTCGGATACTTCTTGACGAACTGCATCGCCGCGGTCGCCGCCGCCGACACGTCGGTCGCCGCCTGCACGGCCTGCGCCGCCTTCTGCTCGCCCTCCGAGGCCTGCGGCGCGGCGTTCGCCGGCTGAGCCTGATCCCGGTAGCCGCGCGGCGCGGCGGCCCCGACCGTCGCCGCGCACAGCGCGCACAGCGCGAGCGCGCGACCGAAGACTACTGCCCTCAGTTTCATCATCGTCCCCCTCGAATGTTGGATCGCTTGGCCGGGAGTCCGGCAATGCCTGCCAATATACTTCAGCGCGCCGCCCCGAGCCAACGCGGAAGCTGTTAGTGGTCAGTAGTCAGTAGTCAGTCGTCAGTTGTTAACTGTTGTCTTCGGCGGGCCGTTCGATAGCCACGGACAACTGACGACGGACAACGGACAAATAACAACTGACAACTGACTACTGACCACTGACTACTGACCACTAAACCCTCACCGGAGCTTCGCGAGATCGGCGGCGAGCTTCGACTTCATGTCCTGCAAAGCCTTCTGCTGCTCGGCGAGCCCGGCGCGGTTGTCCGTCAGGTAGTAGACGAGGCCGAGGTTGTAGCGCGCCTCGGCGTAGTCGGGCTTCGACTTGATGGCGCGCGCGAACTCGGCGGCGGCTTCATCGTAGCGCTCGTCGCGGCTGTCGAGCAGGCCGAGGTTGTAGTGCGCCTCGGCGTAGTCGGCGTTGATCTCGATGGCCTTCTTGAAGGCTTCCGCGGCCTCGGCCCTCTGGTCGAGGGCGACGTGCGAGAGGCCGAGGTTGTAGTAGGGCTTCGAGAGCGGCGCGGGCAGATCGTCGATGAGCCGGTGGTAGGCCTCGACCGCCGCGGCGTGCTGGCCGGAGAGCGCGAGCGAGTTGGCGAGGTTGTACTTCGCGTAGATGATGACCTCTTCCGACCCGTCGAAGACGGGCTCCGGCTTGAGCGCGACGGCTTTCGCGTAAGCCGCCGCCGCGTCCTTGTAGTTGCCCGCCGCCTCGTAAGCCATGCCGAGGCGGTACTGCGCGCGGAACCACGCCGGTTCGAGCGCCGCGGCGCGCTTCAGCTCGGCGGCGGCCTCCGCATACTTCCCCTCGTTGAAGAGATCGGTGCCGCTGGCGACGCGCGCCGAGGCTTCGTCGGTGCCGCCGCGCGTCGCGCCGCCCGCGATCAGCTTGTCCGAGGCGTCGCGGTTGGCGAACTGCTCGAAGCCGCGCGAGCCCGCCGGCAGCTTCTTCTTCTTCGGCGGCGCGGGCTGCGGCGTGGGCTGCGTCTTCTGCCCCTGCGCCGCCGCGACCGGCGCGCCGCCGACCCACAGCGCGAACACAGCCGCCAGCACGATCAGACCCGACAGGCTCGACTTCTTTAACATCGACTTTCCTTCCTTCGTTAAAGCGCCCGTTGTCAGTTGTCAGTCGCAGTCGCTTAACGGGCTGACGCCCCGAGACGATCACCCAAGCCCCGCCGCGGAGTAAAACAACTGACCACTGACCACGGACAACTGACTACTGACGATCTTCACTTCCAATCCCCGACGAGGACGAACGGGGCCCAGTAGAAGGGCGCGCTGTACTTCTTCCCGGCGATCATCTGCTGCTGGGAGGCGCGCAGCGCGGCGGCGGGCGCGCGCCCTTGGGCGGCGAGGTAGCGTTTATAAAAGTCTGGCATCAGCTCGGCGGTCGAGCGATCCGCGACCGACCAGAGCGAGACGCCCACCGTCGGCGCGCCCGCGTACATGAAGGCGCGCGTCAGGCCGATGACGCCCTCGCCGCGACGCTCCTTCCCCAAGCCCGTCTCGCACGCCGAGAGGACGACGAGCGGCGAGCCGAGGCGCAGGTTGAAGACCTCGTCGACGCGCAGGAAGCCGTCGTCCGCGCCGTCGCCCGCGACCGAGAGCGCGAGCCCGGTGAACTGCGGGCGCTCCGTGTCCAAGAGCCCGTGCGTGGCGAAGTGGAGCACGCGGTAGCCGTCGAGCGCGCGCGTGCGCACGTTGGCCTCGCTCGCGTCGAGGTCGAGCCACACGTCCGCCGCGCCGCCCCCGCCGCGCGCGAGCGTCGCGATCTGCTCCGCCTCGCTGCGCGTGCCGGCGAGGCGCACGAGGCGCAGGTTGGACGTCTTCAGCCTCGCCAGATCGCCGAGCGCGCTTTGCAGCACGGCGCGCCGCGCCGAGTCGTCGCGCGGCTTCACGTTCCTGCCCGCCGCGCGCGCGTCGCCGGCGTCGAAGACCGGGTCGGCGACGACGAGCACGCCGCCGCGCGCCGCCGACGACGACGCCGCCGCGCGCGCCTGCCGCACAGCCGCGACGACCGAGGCCGAGGGCGCGTAGACGATCTCGTTCGTCTTGACGAGGTAATTCAGGGAGGCGTAGTCGGCCCCGCCCGGCGCGGTGACGAGGGCCTCGAAGGGCACGAAGCTGAGCGCGCCGTCGGCGGCGACGACCAGCCGCTTCGTGCCGAAGGCGGGCGCGGCGGGCGCGACCGCGGAGATGTAGAGCGCGTTCGCGGCGTCGGCGTAAGCCTTGACGACCTGCGGCGCGACGGCGGGGCCGCCGAGCACGAGGCCACGCCCGGCGGTCGCCGACTTCAGCTCTTCGGCGAGCCCGCGCTGCGCGTCCGAGTCCACGCCGAAGATGGCGCGGCGCGCGCCCGCGGGGACGAGCTGGTTGCGAAGCTCGACGACCTGCGCGTCGAGGACGGAGCGCGCCGGGAGGCGTTGGAGCGTGAGCCCCGACTTCGTGACGACGAAGAGGTGCGAGCGCTCACGACCGACGAAGTATTCGAGCAGCGCCGTCCCGTCGTCCAAGACCTGCTGCTGCACCTCGTCGAGCGTGAGCGGCTGCGTGCGCACCAGCGCCGAGTAGCGTGGGCTCGCGACCCTGATGTCGTTTTCGAGCCCGTTGTAGTCCGCGCCGAGCCGTTCGAGTTCGGCTTCGAGCTTCGCCACGGCGTCCTGCGGCGTCGCCGCGCCGGGCGAGCGCACGCCGCGCAGCAAGTCTGCGATCTCCTGCTGGCGCGCGACGTTGTCCGCCCGGCGCGCGAGCAGATCGGCGGGCACGCCCGCCGTGATCTCGGCGCGCGACTCGCCGATCAGATCGAGCAGCGAGCGCGCCCTCCCCTGCTCCGACGCGCGGAAGGCTTCCGCCGCGTAGGCGAGCGCGCGCCCCGCGAGCGGTCGCGCGTCAGCCGCCGCGTCGGCGTGCGCGAGCGACGAGCGGTTCGACGCGGTGGCGGCGGCGGGCGCGGTCGTCGCCGCGCCGAGCGCGGCGTCGGCGAACGCGGAGATCGCGTCGTCGAAGAGATCGCGCGTGGAGGCGAGGAAGTTCGTGCGCGCCTCGTCGGCGCGCGGGCTCCCGGCGAAGAGCGTCTCGACGGTCGCGAGCGCGTCGCGGAACGCCTTGAGCGCCTCCTCGCGCGCCCGCCCGGCGGCAGCCGCGTCCGCGGCCCGCTCAGACGCCGCCCACAAGCTCTTGCCCAAGCCGCGCTGCGCCGCCCACGCCAGTTCGAGCCGGTTGTCCTTGCGCGCGGCTTCGACGGCCTGCGCGTAGAGGCGCGCGGCGTCGTCGAAGCGGCCCTCGCGCAGCGCGATGTCGCCGAGGCTCGTGCGCGCGACGGCGCGGAAGAGGCGCGCGGCGGAGAGAGCGCCCGCGGGCGACTTCTCGTCGGAGACGCCCAGCAGGTTCTCGTAGTGCGCGCGCGCCGAGGCCAGATTGTTCGCGTCGTAGTCGGCACGCCCCGCGCCCGCCTGCCCGAAGCCGTAGGCGACGAAGAAGCGGTAGAGGTCGAAGCACGAGGCGGGGTTCGCGGGCGGCGCGGAGTGGGCCTGCTGCGCCGCGCCCCGCGCCTGAGAGGCGGAACCGGCGGCCTGCGCCGCGCCCTTCGCCTGCATCACGGCGCGGTAGGGGTGGTTCAGAGCGGACGGATCGACGTTGATCTCAAGCGGCTCGAACCCCTTCGCCTGAAGGACGAGCTTGAGCGTGCGCGTGAAATGGATCGGGGGCAGCAGGGTTTTACCCAGCTCGTCCGTGACGCTATCGCAGTCGCACTTGAGCCCGTTCGCGCCGCGCTCCGACGCGAGCTTCGCCTTAACGCCCTTGACGGGGTTGCCGTCCTGATCGACGACGCGCAAGTCCATCCTGACGGAAGGGTTGCGCGCCGTGGGGCCGTGGCCGAGCGTCGGCTCGTTGGGCGGCGTCGTGTTGTTCGCCGTGTCGTTGTTGTTGTTATTGTCCCTGTCGGGCGAGAAGGCGGGGCACGCGGCGAGACTGAGCGCCGCGCCGACGGGGATGAACGCCGCGCCGCGTGATCGATTATCGTTGTTAGGGGTGACGACGCCCGCGCCGCTCGACCCCGCGCCGCACTGGTTCATGGCGGCGAAGGCGGCGCGCGCGGCTTCCGCGTCGCCGGAGAGGTAGCCGGTCTCGCCGATCTTGACGAGCATCAGGTTCGCGTTCGCCTGCTCGCGCCTGCCGCAGAAGGCGTCGTAGGCGCGGCGGTAGTTTTCGAGCGCGGTCTGGTACTGGCCGTAACGCAGGAACACGTCGCCGATCTGATCGCGGGCGGCGGCGGCCCCGGAAGCGTCGCCCGCCTGCGTGAAGAGCGCGAGCGCACTCTCCAAGCGCGGCATGGCCTCGGCGGCGCGGTTGCGCCTGAGGAGCGACTTGCCTTCCAGCAGCGCGGCTTCCGCCTGCGCGGCGGCCCCGTTGTCGGCGGCGCGCGCGCCGCCGGTGAGCAGGGATTGACTGACGGTCGCGGCGAAGAGCGCGGCGGCGGCGGCGAGCGAGAGCAGGCGGCGGGGGGTTCGTCCGTGCATGAATGGCTCCGGGGTGTGCGCCGGCATGACTAAAGCTGGCGAAGGGTGCGACGGCTCGTGAACATCCGAGTCCTACGGGGCAGGAGACTTCTGAGCCGGGGAAATTTACCACACGCCAAACGAGCCCGTCCAACCGTCTCCCGTCTCACCCGGCAGGAGATACGAGCAGCGGGAGGGTGGCGGATGGTGAGCCCGCCGCCGAGAAGTTCGAGGGGAGGCGCAGAAAGGCGCACTTATATGTAGGTGCGGGGGC
>DASVQC010000028.1:0-33170 GCA_036389335.1 Pyrinomonadaceae bacterium
CGACCGGCGGGAGAATCGATCAGTTAACAACGGACAACGGACAACGGACAACGGACAACGGACAACGGACAACGGACTACTACTACCATGCTCTTCGTCCTCGACAACTACGACTCGTTCACCTACAACCTCGTGCAGTACCTCGGCGAGCTGGGGGCGGAGCCCGTCGTGCGCCGCAACGACGAGGTGACGGTCGAAGAGATCGAGCGCGACTTTCAGCCGTCGAAGATTCTCATCTCGCCGGGGCCGGGCGCGCCGCGCGAGGCGGGCGTGACGCTCGAAGTCGTCAAGAGGTTCGCCGGGCGCGTGCCGCTGTTGGGCGTCTGCCTCGGCCATCAGGCCATCGGCGAGGCGTTCGGCGGGCGGGTCGTGCGCGCGCCCGCGCCCGTCCACGGCAAGCCCGCCGAGATCGAGCACGACGGGCGCACGATCTTCGCCGGGCTCTCGCAGCGTTTCAAGGCGGGGCGCTACCACTCGCTCGTCGTCGAGCGCGGGAGCGTGCCCGACTGTTTGGAGATTTCCGCGACGACGCCGGACGGCCTCGTCATGGGGCTGCGCCACCGCGAACTCGCCGTCGAGGGCGTGCAGTTTCACCCCGAGTCGATCATCACCGAGGAGGGGAAGCGCCTGCTGGCGAATTTCCTCCTCGCCTGAGCGCGCCGCGCCGGGTAGTGACTCGGTTTCGGCTTTCCCTTGTGCGTCCTCTGTGCGTCCTCCGTGTCCTCTGCGTCTCTGTGGTGAGTGCTTGTGATCCATACCTCACCACAGAGTCACAGAGATCACGGAGGGGGCACGGAGTAAAAATCAAATTCGGACACCACCCCGCGCGGAAAAGATTGTGCAAGCCGCGCCGACTCTGTTATAAACCTCCCCGCCAAAGTATTCCGCGTCGCCCTTTCAACCAACGGGCGCATTGCTCTACCACACGCGCCCGCCCACACACTTTCTCTTACACCGATGGAGACAACTTATGGCACAGAGTAAAGCTAGCGAGTTCTACGTGAGGCTCGAAGGGATCAAACTGCCCCAGGAAGCCGAAGAGCGGATCGCCGACAAGGTGCGCGCCACGGTCATGCGCGAGCTGGCGGCGCTCGACCTGAGAAAGTCGCGCGCCGCGGACGACGGCGGCGGCAAAGCGCCGACGAAGGGCGGGGCCGGCAGCATCAGCCAGCTCCTCTCGAAGAAGGACTGGTACGGCTACATCCTGATGAAGTCGCTCATCGGGCGCGAGGCGCAGTTCAACGGCAGCGCCATCAACGCGGGCAAGATCATCCAGACCAACTCCTTCATACAGGGCTGAGCCATGGCGAACTCCGACGCGGAAACGATCCTCTGCCCGAGCGCCACCTGCCGCGAGGGCGCGCTGCTCGTCGGCATCGTGATGCCCGACGGGCTGGTCGCCTTCACGAGCGAGAGGATCGTCATCGACGAAGAGTTCGTGCAGATCGCGCGCCGCGGCGCGTCGCCGGAGAAGCGTTTCCGCTTCGGCGGCACCTGCGTCAAGGGCGCGTGCGCGCAGTGGACGGGTGATCGCTGCGGGGTGATCGACGAGGTCTTACAAGTCGTCCCGCCCCGCGGCGATCTCTCCGAGCTGCCCGACTGCTCGATCCGCGCCCAGTGCCGCTGGTTCGCGCAGTCCGGCGGCGCGGCCTGCGCGGCGTGCCCCGAAGTGATCACCGACGCGCGCATGACCGTAGAATAATCACCCGGCGCGGTCGCCCGCGACCCGGCCTTTCCACCCTCAGCACGCCCTTCGCCCCGACGCCGTAAAGCTCTCGCCCGCCCTCAAACGTCGGCGCGCGCCGCGCCCCGCCTTTTCCTTTCGACCTGAATCGGGGTTAAATAATCGCCGGCGGTGACGGCCCGGCGTCGCCGCGTCGCCATCCGATGCCCGACGATCAAACGCCACGCCCCGCGCAGCCGTCATGGCTTTTGCCGTCGCCACCGCGGCGCGACGAGCCGCAGGCCGGGGCCCTGCGCGCACTGCTGCTGCGTCTGATGCGCGGCGAGAATCTCTCGCGCGACGACGCGGCGGGGCTGCTCCACTCGCTCGTCGGCGGCGAGGCGACCGACGCGCAGATCGCGGCGGCCCTGGTCGCGCTCGCCATCAAAGGCGAGACGGTCGAGGAGCTGGCCGGCATGGCCGAGGCGATGCGCGCCCGCGCCGTGCGCGTCAAATCCACGCGCGAGAGTTTCATCGACACGGCGGGCACCGGTTCCAGCCGCGCCAAAACATTCAACGTCTCGACCGCCGCCGCCTTCGTCATCGCGGGCGCGGGGCTGTCGGTCGCCAAGCACGGCAGCCGCGCCGCGACGAGTCGTTCGGGGAGCGCCGACGTGCTCGCCGCGCTCGGCGTCAACGTCACGGCGCCCCCGGAAGTCTCCGAGGGCTGCCTCGGCGAGCACGGCATCTGCTTCATGTTCGCGCCGCTCTACCACGGCGCGACGGCGCGCGTCGCCGCCGTGCGCCGCGATCTGGGCGTGCACACGACCTTCAACCTGTTGGGGCCGCTGACGAACCCGGCCCGCGCGCCGCGCCAGATCATCGGCGTGTGGCACGCCTCGCTCGTCGAGAAGATGGCGCGCACGCTCGCCGCGCTCGGCACGTCGCGCGCGTGGGTCGTCCACGGCGCGGACGGCTTGGACGAGGTGACGCTCGCCGACAAGACCCTCGTCGGCGAGGCGCGCCCCGGCTCCGACGTGCGGCTCTTCGAGATCGCGCCGGAGGACTTCGGGCTCGAACGCGCCTCGCTCGACACCTTGCGCGGCGGCGACGCCGCCGAGAACGCGATCACGATCCGCGCCGTGCTGTCGGGCGAGCGCAGGGACGCGGCGCGCTCGCTCGTCGTCGCCAACGCCGCCGCCGCGCTCTACGTCGGCGGCGCGGCGGAAGACCTGCGCGCGGCGGCGCGCCTCGCCTCCGAGAGCATCGACGGCGGCGCGGCCCTCGCGAAGCTCGAAGGGCTGATCGCGGCCACGAACAAGGCCGCCTAACATGACGAGCGCGGGGAGTTGATGAGCGCACCGGACATTCTCAGCAGGATCGTGGATGCGAGGCGGCGGGCGGTCGCGCGCGACGCAGCCGCCCGCCCGCTCCCGGAGGTGCGCGAGCGGGCGCGCGAGGCGAGGCGCGACGCCGAGCCGCACGCGCTCGGTAAAAAACTCTCGCGCGAGGGCTCGATCAACGTCATCGCCGAGATCAAGCGCGCCTCGCCGTCGAAGGGCGAGCTGCGCGGCGAGGTCGATCCGGCGGCGCTCGCGCGCGCGTACGAGCGCGGCGGCGCGGCGGCGATCTCGGTGCTGACGGAGGAAGAGTTCTTCCGCGGCTCGCTCGAAGATTTACGAAAAGTGCGCGCGGCGGTCTCGCTGCCCGTGCTGCGGAAAGATTTCATCGTCGATGAGTGGCAGGTTTACGAGGCGGCGGGCGCGGGCGCGGACGCGCTGCTGCTGATCGTCGCCGCGCTCGACGACGCGACGCTCGCGCGCCTGCGGCGTCTGACGGAAGACGAACTCGGCATGGACGCGCTCGTCGAAGTCCACGACGCGGGCGAGCTGCGGCGCGCCGAGGCGTGCGGGGCGCGGATCGTCGGCGTCAACAACCGGAACCTGCGCACCTTCGAGGTCACGCTCGAAACGTCCGCGGGGCTCGCGCGCCTCGCCCGATCCGGCGCGCTGCTCGTCAGCGAGAGCGGCCTCGGCGCGCGCGCCGATCTCGAACGGCTCGCCGCGCTCGGCTTCCGCGGCTTCCTCATCGGGGAGACGCTCATGCGCTCGGACGATCCCGAAAAACTGCTGCGCGGGCTGACGGGTGGTTGAAATGGTGAAGGTCAAAGTCTGCGGCATCACGAATCTGGGAGACGCGCTCGCGTCGGTCGAGGCGGGGGCCGACGCGCTCGGCTTCAACTTCTACCGCCGCAGCCCGCGCTACGTCGAGCCCGCGCGCGCCCGGGAGATCGTCGGGCGCGTGCCGCCGGGCGTGCTGTGCGTCGGCGTGTTCGTCAACGAAGAGCGTGAGGCGGTCGCGCGCGCCGTCGCAGAGTCGGGCGTCGGCGCGGCGCAGTTGCACGGCGACGAGTCGCCCGCCTACTGCGAGACTTTGCGGGGCATGCGTTTGATCAAGGCCCTGCGCGTCGGCGAGGGCTTCGCGCCCGAACGGGCGACGGACTACGCGGCGGAGTCGATCCTGCTCGACTCCTTCAGCGCCTCGGCGCGCGGCGGCACGGGGCGCACGTTCGACTGGGCGCTCGCGCGCCGCACGCGCTCTCTCGTCGCGCAGCTCTACCTCGCGGGCGGGCTCACGCCCGAGAACGTGGCCGAGGCGATCTCGGCGGTCGGGCCCTACGCGGTGGACGTGTGCAGCGGCGTCGAGGCCCGACCGGGCGTGAAAGACCCGGAGCGCGTGAGGCAGTTTTTCGCGGCGGTCGGGCGCGCGCCGAATAAACCTTGACGCGCGGCTGCCTTGATCGGGTATGCTTCCGGAGTCGCAGTTAGCCGCTTGCCCTCCTGATGCGCGCCGCTTATCGCGCGCAAAGAGCCCTCTCACAAAAACTCTCCCGCGTAGATCGACGACGCACGAAGGAATTTTATGACTGCGCCCGCGCAGGCTGACGAGAGAATGCAGACGGGAAGGGATCAGGGGCGCGTGCTGCTCGTCTCGGACGAGCCCGCGCCCGAGGCGTGCCGCGCCGCGCTCGAAGCGGCGGGGCTCTCGGTGGTGGGCGTCGCGGGCGGGGCGGCGGCGATGGTCGCGCTGCGCCGCTCGCGCCCGCACCTCGTCGTCGCGGGCTCGCGCCTGAAGGGCATCACGGCGGAGGAGCTGGCGGGCGCGCTCGCGCAGACGCAGGACGGGATGCCGCTCCTCGTCGTCGGCCCCGAAGACTCGACGCTCGCGCGGCGTCGCGCCGCGCTCTCGACCGGCGCGTTCGACTACTTCCAACTGCCCGCCGAGATCGATCTCTTCGTCGCGCGCAGCCGTCAGCTCGTCGCGCTCCGGCAGGCGACCGACCGCCTGCGCGCCGAGGCCGACCGCGATTACCTGACCGGGCTCGCCAACCGACGCCGCTTCCGCACCGCGCTCGGCAACGAGGTCGAGCGCTGGCGCAGGTATAAAGTCCCCTGCGCGCTCGTGCTCGTCGACATCGATCTCTTGAAGAAGGTCAACGACGCCTTCGGCCACTCGGCGGGCGACGTGGTGATCCGCCACGTGGCGAGCGTGCTCGCCGAGCATTCGCGCGACAACGACACGGCGGCGCGCCTCGGCGGCGAGGAGTTCGCGCTGCTGCTCGCGGGCGCGGACGCGCAGAGGGCGCGCGCCGCCGCCGAGAGGCTGCGCCACGACGTCGGCGCGCACGCGCTCGAAGGCATCGGCACGGCGACCATCAGCCTCGGCGTCGCCGCCTGCCCCGAACACGCGTCGAGCGAGCGCGACCTCTACGCCGCCTGCGACGCCGCCCTCTACCGCGCCAAGCGCGCGGGCCGCAACCGCGCCGCCGTCGCCGGCGACGACGCGCCGGAAGGCCGCGGCAAGTAGAAACAGTCGGCCCCACAAACTAAAACCCCGCCGGTAAGATCGTGCTAACTGTAAGGGCAAGGCTCGTCCACGCCCGTCCTCGTCTTGCGCGACGGGCGGGCGCGGGCGGGCCCCGCCCCGACGAGCCGTCAAAGGCAGTCGGGTCTTGTCGGGCGCTCTAAGCGTGACGGGAGAGAAATGGCGGGCGACGGGTGACAAGCAGGCGCTTCCTGCTTTAACCTGTTACCCGTCACCCGTCACCTTTCACGAATTTTTTATGAGCACACAGCCAGACGAGCGCGGACACTGGGGGGCCTACGGCGGGCGCTTCGTGCCGGAGACCTTAATGGCTCCGCTCGAAGAGCTGACCGCCGCCTACCAAGCGGTTCGCCGAGACGAGTCGTTCCGCGCGGAGTTCGAGGGGTTGCTGCGCGACTATTCGGGCCGCCCGACGCCGCTCTTCTACGCCGCGCGTCTGACCGAAGCCGCAGGGGGCGCGCGCGTCTTCCTCAAGCGCGAAGACCTCTCGCACACCGGCTCGCACAAGATCAACAACGCGCTCGGCCAAGTCCTGCTCGCGCGGCGGATGGGGAAGCGTCGGATCATCGCCGAGACCGGCGCGGGCCAGCACGGGGTGGCGACGGCGACCGTGTGCGCGCTCTTCGGCTTGCGGTGCGTCGTCTACATGGGCTCGGAGGACGTGCGGCGACAGGCCCTGAACGTCTTCCGCATGAAGCTGCTCGGCGCGGAAGTGCGGGAAGTTGACGCCGGATCGCGCACGCTCAAGGACGCGATCAACGAGGCGCTGCGCGACTGGGTGTCAACGCCCGCCGAGACTTATTACTTGCTCGGCAGCGCGCTCGGGCCGCACCCGTACCCGCTGATGGTGCGCGATTTTCAGAGCGTGATCGGGAGCGAAGCGCGCGCGCAGTTCCTCGGGCGGGAAGGGAAGCTGCCCGACGCGCTCGTCGCCTGCGTCGGCGGCGGCTCGAACTCCATCGGCCTCTTCCACCCGTTCCTCGACGACAAAAACGTCCGCATGATCGGCGTCGAGGCCGGAGGCCGCGGCGAGACTCTGGGCGAGCACGCGGCGCGCTTCAACCGTGCGGGCGGCGGGAGGCCCGGCGTCTTGCAGGGGACGATGAGCTACGTCCTGCAAGACGAGCAGGGCCAGATCGCCGCGACGCATTCCGTCTCCGCCGGGCTCGACTACCCCTCAATCGGCCCCGAACACGCCTTCCTCCACGACGCGGGCCGCGTCGAATACGTCTCGGTCACGGACGACGAAGCTCTCCGCGCCTTCCGCACGCTCTCCGAACTCGAAGGCATCATCCCCGCGCTCGAATCCGCGCACGCGGTCGCGCACGCGCTCGACGTGGCGCGCGGGATGCGGCGCGAGCAGTCGATCATCGTCAACCTCTCGGGGCGCGGCGACAAGGACGTGAACACCGTCGCCGATCTGCTGGCGGGGCGGCCCGTGCAGAAAGACGATTCCGCCGCGCGCGCCGAAGGCCCGCCCGCGGCGGCGCGCGGCGGTGACAGCGCGTGAGTCGCATCGCGGAGACTTTCGCGCGGCTGAGGGCCGAGGGCCGGCGCGGCTTCATCCCGTTCGTCACGGCGGGCGATCCCGATCTGGCGACGACGCGCGCCATCGTCGTCGAGCTGGCGCGCGCGGGCGCGGACGTCGTCGAGCTGGGCGTGCCGTTCAGCGATCCGATGGCCGACGGCCCAGTCATCCAGCACTCCTCGGAGCGCGCCCTGCAGAACGGGGTCTCGCTCGCCGACGTGCTCGCCCTCGTCAGAGACGTGCGGCGCGAGTCGGGCGTGCCCGTCGTCCTCTTCGGCTACTTCAACCCCCTGCTCCAATTCGGGCTCGAAAGATTCTGCGAGGAGGCGAGCGGCGCGGGCGTGGACGGAGTGCTCGTGACAGACCTCGTGCCGGAGGAGGCCGAAGAGTTTTCGCGGCAACTCGCGCGGCGCGAGATCGACATGATCTTCCTCGTCGCGCCGACCTCGACCGACGCGCGCCTCTCGATGATCGCCGCGCGCGCGAGCGGCTTCATCTACGCCGTCTCGCGCGCGGGCGTGACGGGCGCGCGCGTGGACGTGAGCGCGGAGGCGGAGAAGCTAGTCGGTCGCGTGCGCGCCTTGAG
Organism: Pyrinomonadaceae bacterium; assembly: GCA_036389335.1. Classification (GTDB taxonomy): domain Bacteria; phylum Acidobacteriota; class Blastocatellia; order Pyrinomonadales; family Pyrinomonadaceae; genus JAIVGV01. The sequence continues at coordinate 7,663 of DASVQC010000028.1, forward strand.
CGGGCTGCCCGTCGCCGTCGGCTTCGGCATCTCGACGCGCGATCAGGTGGCGGAGGTGTGGCGCTACGCCGACGCGGCGGTCGTCGGCTCGGCGCTCGTCGCCGAGATCGAGCGGCGCGGCGCGGCGCCCGATGCGGTCGCGCGCGTCGGCGCTTTCGCGCGCTCGCTGCTGCCCGGAAAGTCTTGAGCGCGGCGTCGAATTTTTTCGGACATTGCCGCTCGACACGGCATCGCCGGTGTCGTATTCTTACGCCCGCCTCGCCCCTGAAATTCCCTCGGAGAAGCGGGGCGGGGCTGCGCAAAAGCCTCACTTTCCGGGCGTAAAAATAAGGTAATTATCCCTTGACTGTAGGTATGAAATCGGCTATAGTTCTGCCTGTAGGGGAGAGCAAAAAAGCCGATGAAAACTACCAAGCCGAAAATGCAGAAGTACACGATCAAGGACTTCCAAGCGCAGTTCCCTAATGACGACGCTTGCCTTGAGTGGCTTAAGAACTACCTCTACCCGAACGGCATCTTTTGTGAGACGTGCCAGCGCGTGACGAAGCACCACAAGGTCGCCTCGCGCAAGTCCTATTCGTGCGACTACTGCGGCCACCACGTCCACCCTACCGCCGACACCATCTATCACAAGTCCTCTACCAAGCTCACCACTTGGTTTTACGCGATCTACCTCATGGCTTCGACCCGCTGCGGCATTTCCGCCAAGCAGATCGAGCGCGAGACGGGCGTGACGTACAAGACCGCGTGGAGAATGTTTAAGCAGATTCGCTCCATGCTTGATGAGTCCAGCGACAACCCGCTTTCGGGCAAGGTCGAAGTTGACGAGACTTACATCGGCGGGAAGCCGCGCCACCGGAACGTGAAGGGGCAGGGGCGCGGCGTGGCGAATAAGACCATCGTTGTCGGAGCGGTCGAAAGAGGCGGGCGGGCGCGGGCGCGTAAGGTGGAGAAGGCGGACAGTAAGACGCTGCTACCGTTCCTGAAAGAGAACGTCGCGCCGGAGGCGAGCGTGTACACGGACGAAAATAATTCCTATTGGGCGGTTCGCCACCACTTCGAGGCGCACCACACGATCAAGCATAAAGAAAAGGTTTACGCCATCGGAGACGTTCACACCAACACGGTCGAAGGCTTCTGGTCACTCGTCAAGGGCGGCATTCGCGGCGTCTATCACAACGTCAGCGACAAGTATCTTGAGACGTACTTTAACGAATACGCTTTCCGCTACAACCGCCGCTTTGACGAGCAGCCTATGTTTCTTTCGTTCCTTCATCGGGTGGAGAAATCTTCCGACTAGAACGGCGCAAGGCTTCCTCAAAGCCTTCGCGCGTAATGCCCGTATTGCCGGAATCTAACGGCTTTCTTACCGACGCGGGCAGCGGCTTCACCTGCGCGGCAGACCTTTCCTCGCGTATCTGTTCAAGCTTTCTTCTTCTCTCTTTCACTAGGCTATCCTCCATAAGCATGTCCCGAATGATTCGGGACGGAATGACGATCCCGATCCCCGATGGGATGGTCGCCTGAACGTCGCGCCCGCCGATCCTCACGGATTCGTCAGTCGGGTAAAAGCCCTGAATCATGCCTATCAGGAAATTGAGCCGCCACGCACGGCGGGCGGTATTCCGATCCTCGCCAACCCACGAACGGATGAATACGGGCGATCCGCTTTGCCCGCCCGCTGCCGCCAACTCGATAAGGAAGGCTTCGATTGGCGCATAGACCTCGCCGCCCATGCAAGCCGTGATCTTCTCCCCGTCGGCGGGAACGAGCGCGATATGCCCGAAGCGCGCGGCGGGTTGGGCAACCTTAGAGCCGGAGTGCCCCGAAAAGAGGCCGACGGTAAACACTTCGTCGCCTTCGCCGTATCTGCGGAGCAGGGATTTCTTTTCTTCGGTTGCCTCGTCAGTGGTTGGCGGGTCTGTATAGATGAACCTTTTGCCCTGCGTCATCTCATGCGGCTCAACGAAGTTCACCTTATACTCATCCAACGGAAATCTTATGGGCAAGATTGATAGATCGGTTTTTGGGTGATGAATCCAATCGTGTTGGCTCGTCGGCTCGTCGTGAACCCCTTTGTCTTTACCTTTGAGATTCAGCCTGATTGATACTTGAGTGTCTTTAACGGAGTGCTGTGTCGTGACGGCGAAATAATCGTAGCCTTCCGGCGCGCGGGGGTTTCCCAACGGCATCCGCACGAAGAACATCGTCGATATTGGGTCGCCGTCCTCGACAAGAAACGTCGCGGTCTTTAGACAGTCAGGATTTATGAACACTCTGAGGTGTCCCCATTTCTCTAGGATCGGCTGCCACCGCCAACTGTGCGCCCTGTCATCCCGAAAATACAACCCACAGCCAGCGGCATTTTCACCCGCGCCCATGTTATCATTCATAATTATCTCTTACCTACCGTGAAGGGATAATAACGAAAAATAAATTTGTTGCAGGAGTGAAACAGCGTTCCATTCTTGCGCCGTTTGTGCTATACTCCCCCTCGCCTTCCAGAAGGGGTCACAAACTTTAAGCGTAAGAAGAGAGGACGAAGAAAGAGTGATAGGCACAATGGCTGACAGCAGACAAGGCGCGGATCGCGGCAAGGCAGTGGAGGCCGCTCTGCTCAACATCGAAAAGAAATTCGGCAAGGGATCGATCATGCGCCTCGGTGAGCGTGAAGTCGCCGACGTGCAAGCGATCTCGACGACTTCACTTTCGCTCGACGCCGCCATCGGCATCGGCGGCGTCCCGCGCGGGCGCGTGGTGGAGATTTACGGCCCCGAGTCTTCGGGCAAGACGACGCTCGCGCTCCACATCGTCTCCGAGGCGCAGAAGGCGGGCGGCATGGCCGCCTACATCGACGCCGAGCACGCGATGGACGCCGAGTACGCCGCCAAGCTCGGCGTGCAGGTGGACGATCTCCTCATCTCGCAGCCCGACTCGGGCGAGCAGGCGCTGGAGATTTGCGAGGCGCTCGTGCGCTCGAACGGCGTGGACGTGATCGTCATCGACTCGGTCGCGGCGCTCGTCCCGCGCGCGGAGCTCGACGGCGAGATGGGCGACTCGCTGCCGGGCCTTCAGGCGCGGCTCATGTCGCAGGCTCTGAGGAAGCTCACGGCCATCGTCTCCACGTCGAACACCACGCTCATCTTCATCAACCAGATCCGCGAGAAGATCGGCGTCATGTTCGGGAGCCCCGAGACGACGACCGGCGGTCGCGCGCTCAAGTTCTACTCCAGCCTCCGCCTCGACATCCGCCGCATCGGCGCGATCAAGGACGGCGACCGGATGGTCGGCAACCGCACGAAGGTCAAGGTGGTGAAGAACAAGGTCGCGCCGCCGTTCCGCGAGGTCGAGTTCGACATCATGTACGGCGAGGGCATCTCGCGCGAGGGCGATCTGCTCGACCTCGCCGTGGCGAACAACGTCGTCGAGAAGTCGGGCGCGTGGTTCTCCTACAAGGGCGAGCGCCTCGGTCAGGGCCGCGAGAACTCGAAGACGGCCCTGAAAGAGAACCCGGCCCTGCTCCAGCGCATCGGCAACGACGTGCGGATCAAGCTCGGGCTCCCCGTCGTCGACGACGAGCCCGCCGCCGAGGTCGAGGAGAAGGCCGAGAAGGCTTCGGCCAAGAAGTAGGTTTTTTCTCGGCACGACCTTCAGTGTCAGCCGCCCGCGCGGAGCTTCGTCAAACCGGGGCCCGGCGCGGGCGGCTTCTCTTTTGTTTCTTTACAGCCGCGAGCGCCGGCGGGCATAATTCCGCGCGCCCTGAACCACCGCGACGAAAGTGACGATGGACGGATCGATCCTCATCAAAGGCGGGACTATAGTCGCCGTAGACGCGAACGACTCGGTCGCCGCGGGCGACCTGCTCGTCCGCGGCGGGCGCATCATTGCGGTCGGGGAGATCGCGGAATCAGCCGACGAGGTGATCGACGCGCGCGGCTGCGCCGTCCTGCCGGGCTTCGTGCAGACGCACGTCCACCTCTGCCAGACGATCTTCCGCGGGGCGGCTGACGACCTGCCCCTCATCGACTGGCTCAAGCGCCGCGTCTGGCTCTTCGAGGCGGCGCACACGCCCGCGTCCGTGCACGCCTCGGCGCGCCTCTCCGTCGCGGAGATGATCAAGGGCGGCACGACCTGCGCGCTCACGATGGAGACGGTCAGCCACACGGCTGAGGCGTTGCGCGTCGTCGAGGAGACGGGCTTCCGCGCGACCGTCGGCAAGTGCATGATGGACGCGGGCCCGGACGTGCCCGCCGCGCTGCTCGAAGAGACGGAGAGTTCTATCGGCGAGTCCCTCAAGCTCGCCGAGGAGTGGCACGGTCGCGCGGACGGGCGCGTGCGCTGCTGCTTCGCGCCGCGCTTCGCCGTGAGCTGCACGCGCGAACTGCTCGAACGCGTGGCGCGTCTGTCGCGCGAGCGCGGGCTCGTCGTCCACACGCACGCCTCGGAGAACCTGACCGAGATCGAGATGGTGCGGCAGGAGACCGGGATGCGGAACGTCGAGTACCTCGCCTCGCTCGGGCTCGCCGCGCCGCACGTCGCGCTCGCGCACTGCGTCCACCTGAACGAGGCGGAACTCGAACTGCTCGCCCGCACCGGCGCGCACGTGCTCCACTGCCCGTCGTCGAACCTGAAGCTCGGCTCCGGCATCGCGCCGGTGAAGGAGATGTTGGAGCGCGGCATCTCGGTCTCGCTCGGCGCGGACGGCGCGGCGTGCAACAACCGCCTCGACATGTTCACCGAGATGCGCCTCGCCGCCCTCCTGCAAAAGGTCGTCCACGGCGCGGACGCGCTCGACGCCCGCCGCGTGCTGCGGATGGCGACCGCCGACGGCGCGCGCGCCCTCGGTCTCGGCGGCGAGATCGGCAGCCTCGAAGCGGGCAAGCGCGCCGACGTGACGGTCGTCTCGATAGACCGCCTCCACACGACGCCCTGCCCCGACCCGGTCTCCGCGCTCGTCTACGCCGCGCAGCCGTCCGACGTGCGCACGGTGCTCATCGACGGGCGGATCGTTTTGCGCGACGGGGAATTGACGACGCTCGACGAACGCGAGGTCATCGACGAAGCGGCAAAGGAGGCGCGTGAGCTGTTCGCGCGCGCAGGGGTCGTCGGGTGAGTCAGGGGGCGGGTTCTGAAAGGAGCCCGGCTGCGTCGCGCGGCGTCGGGCGAACCAACTGCGCGGTCAACGACAAGGGGCGGGGCACGACGGTGAAGTGTGCGGGCGGGCGCGCAGTTACTTCCTTCCGGCATGCTTGCGCCCGGTAATGAGAAAAATTACCAAACAGCCCAGAGCGACAACGACGCTCCCGAAATTCAACTTCCCGGTCTGGGAATATTGATACGCGGCTAAACCCAGCAACAGAACTGTCAAGACCAGTAAGACTATTCTCGCCGGGCCGAGACTTTGGCTCGCCATACTTTCCCCCTCTCGCGATCAGGAGTAAGCCGCCTAACGCCGGGCGTCGCCCGCGCCCCCACGCAAGCTCCATGAGAGGCAGCGTGAAGGGGCGTCGGGCGCGTGCCGTTGTTAGATTTTGCCGCGTCCGCCGCTCAGTTCTGCGGGGCGGGCAAGGCGTATCGCCCGATGACGTTGAATTCGGTGGGCCGGGCCGGGTCACGCCGCTTCAACAACCCGGCCTCCCAGATGATGTCCGGCTCGCCCTCGAAACATATTCTGTCGACGTAGTACGGGGCCACATCAAAACTTCTCGGGGCCCCGCCCCTCGCGAGGATGCTCAGGAAGACCGGGTATCGGTCTTTCGTGAGCACCAAGTCCACCGTCCCGCCGGGCTGAATCGGGGGGGGCGAGGATTCTCGCCTGTGTTCCCCGCGCGAGAAGTCGACCCCGTAGCCGAGGAGGTAGGCGACGAACCCCTGCGACTGGGGGAATTGCAGCCCGACCGCTACGTAAGAGATCGGCTTGTCGGAAATATTCTTCAAGGTGAAGGACACCCCCCGCAGCCAATCGTCGTCGCCCGGAGTCTTCTCGCCGGGCCGAAGGTCACCGCCGTTCAACTTGACGGCAACGATTTCGACCGGCATCTGGATTCTGGTGAAATCGAAGGCCGGTCGCACCTCCCTGTCCCTTACCTGTTGCGCATGGGTGGGCGCTGAAGGGGCCACGAGGGACGAGCACAGGGCCACACCGAGGGCGAGACTTCTTAATGTACCTGCCATACTTGTAATCCCCCACCGCCTGAGAATCCGAGCCATTGTGTCTTCACGCCTGCCGCCCGGGGTTGTTGCAAAATCTAACGTCCGAATTAGCCGGCGAGCTATCAACTTGAAGAATAAGAAGCCCGCTGATTGCGAGTCGGGTCGAATGAGTTGTTATATTTCGTCCGCCCCGGCAACGCTCCGCCTGATCACTCTTTTGCCCCCGCCTCTTTGAGTCTCCGCACCACGTCGTCATGTCCATTTCTAACGGCGAGCATGAGCGCCGTTTGGCCGTCCTTATTCTTCGCACTTAAATCAGCACTACGCTCGACCAAGACGCGCACCACGTCATCATGCCCGAAGCGGGATGCTTCGATTAGCGGGGTGTCGCCTTGCGCGTCTGTGATATTCACATTCACGTCGTTACCTGAGAGTAGCGCGCGCACAACGTCCGCCTTACCCTCTCTGGCCGCGACCATCAATGGAGACGTTGCCGCAGCGTTGGCATTGTTGGAAGTCCGACTACAAGCCAGCGAAATGCAGAGTACTAACGTCACGACAGTAAGGCTGAAAAAGCGACTCATCATAATTCAATCCTCCAACATTCATTCCCTGATTATAAGCTCTCACAATAGAAATCTAACTTAAATTATACGCCCTAAAAGCCGTAAGTTATTACGCCCTTTTCGCCGTCTCATCTGACTCCGCCGCCGCCGACGGCATAAGGCTTCGACGGCGAACGCCGCGGCTGTGCCTCGGAGCTTTCCCCGCGCGGAGCGGATTCCGGCAAAAGGGCGAAGACGTGGGCGGACGATAGGGTTATGCGGTAGGAGAAATGCGGGCGGGGAAAGGAGGGTGCCGTAAAAAGAGCTGTGCCAGCTCGAAGGTTGCGAATCCGGGGGGCGGCGTCGGCGTTCGAGCTGGCACTGGCGGGCGTCTATCTTCTGTCTCGGATGGCGTCTTGCGACTCGCTGACCGTGGCTGTCAGCCCACCCTCGATGCGCCGGATTATACAACCTTTGGCGAAACTGTCAACGCTTTTTTGTGACTAATCTGACAAAATTTTAAGACCCCCGCCACGGTTGAAGTTTTCTCAACGAATCCCTATACTTGCCCCTCCCCGCGAGGGGACGTTCCGGGGCCAGGTAGCTCAGTTGGTAGAGCACGCGACTGAAAATCGCGGTGTCGGCGGTTCAATTCCGTCCCTGGCCATCTCCCTTCATCCAAATTAGTCGCTTCCCGCGGGCCGACGGTCTACGGCCCCGCCGCGCCGCCTCGCCCTCACGGGCTGTTTCTTCTCCTCAGCGTGACCCTCACCGTCTGGTTGTCCTGCGTCAGCACGAAGTCGTCGCCGAATGTGTCGTACTGTCTCGCGACGACCTGAATGAGAAGCCTGCCCGGAGGCACCCTCGAAAACGTGACCAAGCCCTGCCTGCTCGTCCTCATCTCTCTCGTGAACCTCGCGCCCTCCTCTCTGGATTCGAGGTGCACGGCGGCGCCGTCGATCTTGTCGGCGGAGTCGCCCGCCGAGACTTCGATCTGGAGCGTGAAGGTTCTCCTCGTCTCCCTCGGGGTCGGGGTGGGCGTCGGCGACCTGTCGGTCGTCTGCGAAAGCGCGATGGTCGCCGCGCAAAGCAGCGCCACCGGCACGGGCATCAACCTTCGCGAGTTTTGTTTCAGCATTGTAGGGTTCCTTTCTGAAGCGGACTCCGCGCGTGGCACGACGGGTTGGGGCGTGCGCGGGGCGCGGGCTTTCGCCTAGGGCGTCGGCGACCTCCGCAGGTTGTAGATGATCTCGTCGTAGTAGGGCTTCTCTTTGAGGCTGGCGCGGGAGCCGGGGAAGTAGACGAAGGTGAAGTCGGCGCTCTCGTCCTCGAAGTCGTTCAGCACGACGGCGCAGCGGTGCCCCTGCGGGAGGCGGACGTTGTCCAGCATCGGGAAGTCGAAGAACCCCACCGTAAACTGCGCCTCCGTCTCGTCGTCGTCCTTGAGCGACTTGACGATCAGACGCACCCGCAGCTCCTTGCGCTCGGGGTTCGCGCCGAGGACTTCGATCCTGACCTGTTTCCGTGTCGGCTCGACGCCCGGCTCGCTCGACTTCACCTCGATGGTGTCGTCAAGGACGGTCAGCCCGCCGGGGCGCGAGTTCAGCTCGGCGAACGCGATGTTGCCGTCGCGCTTGCCGCCCGCCTCGGAGAGCATGGCGACCTGCTTGGCGATCACCTCGCGCGTCACTTTTTTCAGGCGGTCGATGTACTCGGCGTTCTGGTCGCGCTTCTTGTCGAGCGTCTTGTAGACGTCCTTGAAGAGCGGCCCCAGATCGAGCGAGTCGTGGAAGTTGTAGGCGAGCAGCTCCAGATTCAGCACCGCCTGATCCGCCTGTTCGAGCGACGCCGGCTTCAGGAAGTTGGTGATGATCGAGTTGAACATCTCCTTGCGCAGCGAGGTGTCGGCCTCCTCGCGCTTGCTCATCAACTCCGTGTAGAGCCGGAGATCGGTCTCGGCGTCCTGCCGCCGCGCCAGAAAGTGCGAGCCGAAGAAGCCGACGAAGCCGACGACGATCGCCGTGCCGACCGCGCCCACGAACCTGAGAATGATGTCGAGCTTGTCCCACGTGTCTCTGGCCTTGGGCCCCTCGTCCGCCATGATCATTTCCTCCGCAGGATGTACTGCCCGTTCTGGTTGACGAGATCGAAGTCGTACCTCACGGCGTTGTCGTAAGAGTAGACGTCGAAGGACGGGGCCTGGCCCTTGTAATAAACTCTGAAGGCGCATTTCCCCTTGGCCGTGTTGATGCTGTAAGCGCCGTACCCGTCGGTCTCCCCGGCGTACTTCTGGGCGCCGCAAACCACTTCGAACCTGATCTTGGCCGAGACCGGACGCCCGTCCTCCTTCAGGCTGCCGAAAATTTGCGCCGCGTAGGCTGTGGCGGGCAGCAGCAGCAGCAGCGCCGACGTGATCGTCAAGGCGACCTTTTTCATCTTGTCCTCCCGGAAAACGGTGCGTGCGCGCCGCGGCGGGCGACGGTCGAGGGCCGCGGCGGAAAGTGTTCGGGCCGCCGTCGGGCCACGGTAGGCGCGCGGCGCGGAGGGCTGTATCCGGCGAGTGTGCGAGGTGGCGTGCGCTCGTGAGGGATTCAGCCGCTGCGGATCGGGCGAGTCTTCGAGCTTCGAGAAGCCCGTGTCGTGCGAGGCGGGCGAACGACGTCGCGAGCCCGGAGGGGCCTCAGCGATGAACTACCCGGGGCGACGAGTTCAGTTTGAAATCCGATTTTGAACATCAGCCGCTCCTCGCGGGGTCGTCTACACATTATGCGAGCCCGCGGCATTCCGTTTCGCGTGAATTGCCCGACGACGAAACTGATCCGCCGCCCGCGCGCGTGAACATTTTGCGCGCCGCCGCGTATCATGTTAGCTTTTTGTCGCTCCGTCCGAGTCGTCACGTCGTCTTTGCACCCTTGGAGACAAGCCGGTCAGCCGCACCGCGCCGGGCGCACGCGCCCGCCCGCCGAGACAGCGCCCGCCCTCCCGCCGCAAACGCCGAACGCCGCTCGCGGCGCGAAACCCTCCATCACTAACACAGGAGTCTAGCCGCATGAGATCGATCCGCGAGAATCTGTCAAGAACCCTGACCGCCCTGCTCACCGCCGCGCTGCTCTCGGCGACCTTCCTCGCGCCGCCCGCGCGCGCGCAGGATCAGGAGAAGAAGGCCGAGAAGGAGGGGGCCGAGAAGGCGAAGCGCGACGAGGCGCAGAAGACCGACGCAGAGAAGAAGCAGGAGGAGCAGCCCAAACAGCCCGCCGCGGAGGCCAAGCGGCCCGAGGAGGCGAAGCGCGCCGAGGAGCCGCGCAAGCCGGAGCCGATGTCTGCGCCGACCTTCATGGGCCTGCGCCTGCGCTCGATCGGCCCCGCCTTCACGTCGGGCCGCGTCTCGACCTTCGCCGTCGATCCGCGCGATCACAGCAAGTACTTCGTCGCGTCGGCTTCGGGCGGGGTGTGGAGGACGGAGAACGGCGGGACGACCTTCCGCCCGGTCTTCGACAACGAGGGCTCCTACTCCATCGGCTGGATCGCACAGGATCAGAAGAACCCGCTCGTCGTCTGGGTCGGGACGGGCGAGAACAACTCGCAGCGCAGCGTCTCCTACGGCGACGGCGTCTACAAGTCGGAGGACGGCGGCAAGACGTGGCGCAACGTCGGCCTGAAGAGGTCGGAGCACATCGGTCGCATCGCCATCGATCCGCGCGACTCGAACGTCGTCTACGTCGCCGCGCAGGGGCCGCTCTGGGGGCCGGGCGGCGACCGCGGCCTCTACAAGACGACCGACGGCGGCAAGACTTGGAAGAGCGCGCTCAACATCAGCGAGAACACGGGCGTCACCGACGTCGTCGTCGATCAGAACAACCCCGACACCGTCTACGCCGCCGCCTACCAGCGCCGCCGACACTACTGGACGCTCATCGACGGCGGCCCCGAGAGCGCGCTCTACAAATCGACCGACGCGGGCGCGACGTGGAAGAAGATCAGGGCGGGCCTGCCCGCGGGCGACCTCGGTCGCATCGGCCTCGCCATCTCGCCCGTCGACTCGAACGTGCTCTACGCGACGGTCGAGGCGCAGGAGGGGCGGGGCGGCATCTTCCGCTCGGCTGATCGCGGCGAATCTTGGGAGCGGCGCAACCCTTACGACGTGACGGCGATGTATTACGCGCGCGTCGTCGCCGACCCGAAAGACGTGGATCGCATCTACGTGATGAACGTCCTGATCATGGTCTCGGACGACGGCGGGCGCACGCTCCAACCTCTGGGCGAGCGGTCGAAGCACGTCGACAACCACGACATCTGGATCGACCCCGACAACACGAGCCACTACCTCGTCGGCTGCGACGGCGGCGTCTACGAGAGCTGGGACCGCGGGCAGAACTGGGACTTCAAACAGAACCTCCCCGTCACGCAGCTCTACGACGTGACGACCGACAACGCCGCCCCCTTCTACAACGTCTACGGCGGCGCGCAGGACAACTTCAACTTCGGCGGCCCCTCGCGCACGCGCAATTCGAGCGGCATCGTCAACTCCGACTGGTTCGTCACCCTCGGCGGCGACGGCTTCCGCACGCAGGTCGATCCGACCGACCCGAACACCGTCTACACCGAGTACCAGAACGGCGCGCTCTCGCGCTTCGACAAGCGCACGGGCGAGCGCGTCGGCATCCAGCCCGAGGTCGGGCGCGGCGACGAGCCGCTGCGCTGGAACTGGGACTCGCCCTTCATCATCAGCCCCCACTCGCACACGCGCCTCTACTTCGCGGCGGATAAACTGTTCCGCTCGGACGACCGCGGCGACACGTGGCGCGTCGTCTCCGGGCAGCTCTCGCGCGGCCTGAACCGCGACCTGCTGCCGGTGATGGGCCGGGTCTGGAGCGTGGACGCCGTCGCGCGCCACGCCTCGACCGCGTTTTACGGCAACGCCTCGGCGCTCGCCGAGTCGCCGAAGAAGGAGGGCGTCGTCTACGTCGGGACCGACGACGGCCTCGTCAGCGTGACCGAGGACGCGGGCAAGACGTGGCGCAAGATCGACTCCTTCCCCGGCGTGCCCGAACGCGCCTACGTCAGCCGCCTCCTCGCCTCGAACCACGACGCGAACACGGTCTACGCCGCGTTCGACAACCACCAGATGGCGGACTTCAAGCCGTACATCCTGAAGAGCACCGACGCGGGCCGCACGTGGACGTCGATCGCGGCGAACCTGCCGGAGAACGGGCCCGTCCTCGCCATCGCGGAGGATCACGTCAACCCGAACCTGATCTTCGTCGGCAACGAGTTCGGCCTGTGGTTCTCCGTCGACGGCGGCAAGAAGTACGTGCAGCTCAAGGGCGGGATGCCGACCATCGCCGTGCGCGACATCGCGATCCAGCAGCGCGAGAACGACCTCGTCGTCGGCACGTTCGGTCGCGGCATCTACATCCTCGACAACTACGCGCCGCTGCGTCTCGTCAAGCCCGAGACGCTCGCGCAGGAGGCCACGCTCTTCCCCGTCAAGGACACGCTCATGTACATACAGGCGCAGCCCCTCGGCGGCGCGGGCAAGAGCTTTCAGGGCGAGCGTTTCTTCAACGCCGACAACCCGCCCTACGGCGCGACCTTCACTTACTATCTGAAGGAGCCGATCAGGACGCTCAAGCAGCGGCGTCAGGAGGCCGAGCGGGCCGCCGAGCGGGCCGGGCAGGCCATCACGCTGCCGACCGCCGAGCAGCTCCGCGCCGAAGAGGAGGAGGAGGCCCCCGCGATCATCTTCACCATCACGGACTCCGCGGGCAACGTCGTCCGGCGCATCAACGCGCCCGCCGCGCCCGGCGTCCAGCGCGCCAACTGGGACTTGCGCTACGCGCCCGCCGTGGTCGCCGCCCCGTCCGGGGCCGGGGGCGGCGGCGGGGGTGGCGGCGGCGGGGGCGGCGGCGGTTTCGGAGGAGGGGGCGGCGGCGGGAGCACGCTCGTCCTGCCGGGCAGTTACCGCGTCTCGATGGCGAAGCGCGTGGGCGGCGTGATGACGACCGTCGGCGCGCCGCAGGAGTTCGAGGTCACGGTCGAGAACCGCGACGGCATCACGCAGGCCGACCGCGTCGCGCTCGTCGAGTTCCAGCGCAAGGTGACGCGCCTGCAACGCGCCGTGACGGGCGCGCTCGACGCGGCCAACACCCTGAAGCCGCGGCTCGCCGCGATCCGGCTCGCGCTTCTGAACACGCCCGGCGGCGAGAAGATGATCGCCGAGGCGGCGCGGCTCGACGACCGCACGAACGCGATCCTGCGCGCCCTGCGCGGCGACAACACCCTGCGCTCGCGCAACGAGAACACGCCGCCGTCGATCTCCGATCGCGTCTTCTCGATCATCGGCGATCAGAGCCAGTCGCTCTCGCGCCCGACGCGCACGTCCGAGGAGCAGTACCGGCACGCGGCGGCGGAGTTCGAGGGGGTGCTCGCGCAGTTGCGCCAGGTGGTCGAAGTCGATCTCAAGAACCTTGAGAAGCAGATGGAGGCGGCGGGCGCGCCCTACACGCCGGGCCGCCTGCCCGACTGGCGGGATCAGTAACGGCGGGGAAGCGCGCCGCCCGACGAATCCGCGCCGGGCGCGCCGCACGTAAAGAAAGAGTCTCGGGCGGGCGATCTTAAGATCGCCGCCCGAGACTCTTTGTGCCCCCTTGTTCGCCCGCGGGGCGGGCCTTTCACGGCTTAGGGCCTGCCGAAGCGGTTGCGGTACTCCTGCGCGTGGACGAAGCCGTTGATGAGCACGCGGTAGTCGCCCGGCGTCGCGCCGTTCAAGCCGAGGGTGATCGTGTCCACCCACGCCTTGAACCCGTCGGCCTCGGGCTCGCGCCTGAGGTAGCCGAAGTACTGCATGGCGACGAAGCCGCGGATGTAGAAGTGCTCGTGCACCTCCGGCGTCTCGACGAAGCCGCGCACGGTGTCCTCCGGCCTGCTCGCGCCGCCGCGCCGATCCGAGACGAGCTGCGCGTGGCTCGCGACGGCGACGCCCGCCGCGCGCTCCAGGCTGCTCACGAAGTCTTCGGCGCGCGCCGGGTCTTCGAGGCCGCCGAAGCGCGCCGAGAACTCGGGCCGCGCCATCAGCTCGCGCGTGAGCTGGGCCTTCGCCGCGTCGAGCGAGAGCGTGGCGGTGAGTTCGGAGAGGCGGCTCATGCCGTTCATGAACTCGTCGTAGTGCGGCAGCCTGCCGAGCGTGGCGTCGTAGAGCCGGTAGACGAAGTAGCCGCGACCGCTGAACTCCTCCGAGCGGTAGAAGCCCGAAGAGACCTGCACGTCGTCGCACCTGCGATCGCCCGGCGCGCAGTTGTCGAGCGTGCCGACCCACGCCGCGAAGCCCTCCTGCTCCGGCGCGCGACCGAGGAAGTCTACGTACTGCTGGCGGACGAAGAAGTTGGAGTCCGAGAGCGGGTTGGCCGCGGGCGCGATTGTCCCGAACGCCCCGGCGAGGACGGTCGCGCCGGTCGCCGCGTTGACGACCGCGACGGTCGTGCCCTGCGTGATCGCGGGGACGCTCCGGCCGCGCTCGGTCTCAAGCTCGATCTCGCCCTCGAAGGTCGGGCCGAGGATGATGCGCCCGATCTCGACGTTGTTGATGAGGACGATGAGCGACGCGCCCTGCGGCAGGTTCACGTCCTCGGCCTCGACTTCGAGCGTGCGGTTGCCGTCGGCGCGCGTGCGGAAGTCGGCGTGGCCCTGCGGCATCATGCCGCCGATGTTGGCGCCCGCGAGCGGGATGCGGACGCGCAGGTCGGCGCCGGGCTGCGGCGACGGCGCGGGCGTCGGCGTCGGCGTCGCGCCGATCTTCGGCAGCGACGAGGTGAACGTGCCGCCGAGCAGCGTCGCGTTCGACGGGCCGGTGACGGTGACGTTCGTGCCGTTGACGACGGGCGGGACGGGCTGGCCGCGATCCGTGCGCAGCTCGATCTCGCCCTTCCGGTCGTTCAACGTGATCGCGCCGACCTTCACGCCGTCGATGAGCACGTTCAGCACGGTGCCGTCCGCGAGGTTCACGCGATCCACGCGGACGCGCAGGTGCGTGCCCTCGCTCTCGCGCTCAAGCTTCGCGTCGCCCTCGGGCGCGACGCCGTTGATGAGCGCGCCCGCGAGCTTGATCTCGATCTCGGCTTCGACGCCCGCGGGCGTCGGCGAGGGCGAAGCGGTGGGTGAGGGCGAAGGCGTGGCGGAGGGCGAAGGCGTCGGCGTGCCGCCGGGCGTCGGGGTCGTGTTCGGCGTCGGCGTCGGCGTCGCGTTGGCGGAAGCCGAGCAGGGCGCGCCGAGGGGCTCGACGGCGTCCTCGCCGGTGACGAGGCCCATGCGACCGCCCGACTGAATCCGCCAGCGCGAAAGCTGCGTGCCGACGACGGCGCTCTGCGGCGCGGGGAAGCTGAGCGTCGCCAGCTCGGGGCTCTCGCGACCGACGAACGGGCTCGCCGCGCCGACGATGAGGACGCGGCCCGCGGCGTCGACGCAGTAGGCGAGGCCGGGGGCGAGCTGGTGCTCGACCTCGACCGAGGGCTCCGGCTCCATCTGGAAGATGCCGCCCTCGCTACAGTCCTTCGACTGAATCTTCATCGAGACGCCGCCGCCCGAACGCTGGAAGACGGCCTGCTCGTTGTTCAGCTCGATGGTCATGTTGCTCGTCAGAGTCTTGCCGTGCAGCGGCTGCTTGCGCACGAAGATGAGCAGCGGCTGGTTGCCGGTGACGTTGCTCTTGAGCGTGTAGTCGGTGACGGTGAAGGTGTCGAGCTGGATCGTGTAGCTGACGAAAGACCCGCGCACCTGAGCGGTCGCGCCCGGCGCGACCGCGACGCCGACGCTCTGGTTGCCGCCGAAGGTGCGACCGTCCGAGAGCGTGACCGTGAAGTTCGCGCAGACCTTCCCGGCGTAGGCCGTGGAAGACGCCAGCGCGAAGAGGAACGTCAGCAGCGCCGCCGAGGCGAAGCCCGCTTTCATCCGGTATGAAACCAAACCCTGTTTGAAGGAACTCATGAACGGTAAACCCTTTCGACTCTCGAAAATTGCGTATGACGGAACGACTCTCGCGCTGATCAACTCTCGCCGCCGCGCGTCCGCGCTGCCCCGCGGTTCGCGCCCGCAAGTCACAGCAGTTACAAGAGCCGTGCCAACTCGCGAAAGCCCCGGTAAAGCGCGCTCCCGCACGGAATCGATAACCGGGAGCGCGGAACCACGCCTCGCCGAAGCCCCCGTCGAATCACCGGAAGTCGATACCTGCTTCGCACGAAGAGGTTGAGGGGAGGGGGCAGGGGGTTTTGATCGGCTTAAACGTTGCGTAAAAGAGCCGCGTGCGAATAAGGTATCTCGTGCGAAACGGGTATGCGGGTTTTCAAAGGCCCGCGGCGCTGACGAGGAGCCTCGGTGAAACCCTCTCGGGCCGAGCCGCGCTCGTCGGATCGATGATTTCGCGGCTTTTTGTGAGGATCGTGCGGGGCGGGATGAACGGCACCCGGCCCGCGCGGAGGTTTGAGGGCTCACGGAGGGCGTAAACGCTTGCTGGCATGATTGTTGCTCTTTAGAAAAAGTCGGTCGAGCGGGAATTTTAAGGCGGCAAGATGGATTCGTCGGTTCGCGGGTTGCAACGTTTCGCGGTTATAAAACTTCAAACCTATTCCGCCGCGAAAGATTTGCGCCCCTCAACAGACCGTTGAACCCGCCCGCGGCGCGGATTCAATACATATCCGGCTTTCATCAAATGAAATGAAGAGAAACATTCCCACAGCTCTCCGAACTCTGTTCGCCACCTCGCTGCTCGCGTCCCTGTGCCTCGTCGGCCTTCCGACCACCGCGCAGGTCACGCATAAAGTGAAGGGCGCGGCGTCGAAGACCTCCCAGACGGGCGGGGGCGTCGGCACCTCGTCGGTCGCCGCGGACTGGTTCCCGAACTTCAGCAAAGTCCAGTCGAACCTCGACAAGATTTCTCCCGACCTGCGCGCCACGCTCGCGACGGCGGGCGCGAAGACGCGCGCCGTCACGGTCATCTGCCAGTTCAACGCGCCCGCGGGCCGCCGCACGCAGGAGATTTACACGCGCCCCGGCGTGGCGGTCGATTACAGCTTCCAGAGTTCGCGCGACGTGATCGCGACGATGCCCGCCCCGGTCGTCTACGAGCTGGCGGCGCAGAAGGAGATCACCTTCATCTCGCCCGACCGCGAGGCGCGCTCCTTCGGCCACGTCTCGGCGACGACCGGCGCGGACGCCGTCCGCTCGCTCGCCGCGCCCGTCCTCGACGGCACAGGCGTGCGCATCGCCGTCCTCGACTCGGGCATCGACCGCCGCCACAAGGCGTTCCGCGACGGTCGCACTAACGACAGCGACGTGCGCGTCGCCTTCGAGAAGAACTTCATCCCGCCCTACGCCGACGCGCGCGACCCCTTCGGCCACGGCACGCACGTCGCCTCGCTCGCCGCCGGCAACGGTCGCGTCTCGTCGGGGGCGTACGTCGGCATCGCGCCCAACGCCGACATCGTCAACCTGCGCGTGCTCGACGGGCAGGGCAGGGGCTCGGTCTCCACCGTCCTGCAGGCGCTCGACTGGGTGCTGACGAACCGCGCCGCCTACAACATCCGCGTCGTCAACATGAGCCTCGGGATGCCGGCCATCGACTCGTACCTCAACGATCCCGTCTGCATCGCCGTCCGCAAGCTGGTGGACGCGGGCGTCGTCGTCGTCGCCGCCGCGGGCAACAGCGGCAAGGACGCCAACGGCAACAAGGTCTACGGACAGATTCACTCGCCCGGCATCGAGCCCTCGGCGATCACGGTCGGCGCGTCGAACACCTTCGGCACGGACGACCGCTTCGACGACGTGGTCGCGAGCTACAGCTCGCGCGGGCCCACCCGGAGCCATCGCACGGACGCGCAGGGCAACGTGACCTACGACAACCTGCTCAAGCCCGATCTGGTCGCGCCCGGCAACAAGCTGATCGCGGCGCAGGCCGAGGGCGAGTGCCCGGTGAGCGGTCAGGAATGCAGCGCGCCGAACTACCTGCTCGCGAACAACCCGCAGATGGCCGCCAACGTCTCGACCGACGACAGCCGCGCGCAGATGTTCATGAGCGGCACGTCGATGGCGACGCCCGTAGTCGCGGGCGCGGCGGCGCTGCTGCTGCAAGTCAACCCGAAGCTCACGCCGAACATGGTCAAGGCGATCCTGATGTACACGGCGCAGCCGCTCGCCGGCGCGAACACCTTCGAGCAGGGCGCGGGCGAGGTGAACATCGAGGGCGCGGTGCGCCTCGCCAAACTCTTCCGCACGGATTTGACGAACGCGACGCCGCTCGGCGCGCCCCTGCTCACGGGCGCGCCCCCCGCGCCGCAGTCGACCATCGCCGGTCGCACCTTCGGCTGGTCGCAGGGGCTGATCGCGGGCCACACTTTCCTCTACGGCTCGGCCCTGATGGATCGCTACCAGCGCGTCTACGGCACGGGCGTTCTGATCAGCGACGGCGTCTTCTACGGCGACGGCGTCTTCTACGGCGACGGCGTTTTGATCAGCGACGGCGTCTTCTACAGCGACAGCATCGTCACGAGCAGCGGCGGGAGCATCGCGCAGGGCGCGAAGTACGCCTCCTCCGGCGTCTTGATCAGCGACGGCGTGCTGCACGGCGACGGCGTTCTGATCAGCGACGGCGTCTTCTACAGCGACGGGGTGCTCATCAGCGACGGCGTGCTCATCAGCGACGCCGTCGCGCGCGCCCTCGCCGTGCTCTCTAACGGGCTCGACACGCCGCACATGGCGGTCGTGCCCGACACGGGCGGGGGTAACTAACGCCACTCTCAACATCGGATCGCTTACCGGCGCGACCTTGCTCCACCCTCCTCACGTCCCGCCGCCTCTATCGTTATGTCTCAAGCTCACCCACAGGACTGGATCGAGGAAGGTGTCGGCGCGGGCGCGCCCGCGGCGCTGGCGGTAGAGCCGCTCGCGTCGGGGCGCGAGGCGGAGGCGCTCGCGTTCCTCGCGGCGCGGCCCCTGCACACCTTCGTGCTGAGCGGCTTCATCCGCGACAACGGCCTGGAGAGCCCGCGCAACCGCGGCAGCTTCTACGCGTGCCGCGACGAGGCGGGGGCCCTGGCCGGCGTCGCGCTCTTCGGCCACGCCACGCTGTTCGAGGCGCGCTCGGACGCGGCGGTCGTCGCCTTCGCGCGCCACGCGCGCACGCTCGCGCCCGCCCACATCGTCGGGGGCGAGCCGCGCGAGGTCGAGCTGTTCTGGGCGAACTACGGGCGGCGCGACGCGCCCCGGCCCAACGTCGTGCGCTCGCTCGTCTACGAGTTGCACCACCCCGTCGAGGTGCCGCCGCCCGCGCCGGAGCTGCGACCGGCTGAGTTGTCGGAGGTCGAAGAGGTGGCGCGCATTCACGCCGAGATCGCCTTCAGCGCGAGCGGCGTCAACCCCCTCGAAGCCGACCGCGAGGGCTTCCTGCGGCGCACGGCGCATCGCGTCGAGAGGGGGCGCGTGTGGGTCTGCGCGTGCGACGGGGCGCTGACCTTCAAGGCCGACGTGATCTCGGAGACGCCCGAAGTCATCTACCTCGAAGGCGTCTACGTCGCGCCGAGCGAGCGCGGGAAGGGCTTCGGCCTGCGCTGCCTCGCGCAGCTCAACCTCGAACTGCTCAAGCACACGCGCTACGTCGTCGTCCTCGTCCTCGAAGACAACGCGCCGGCCATCTCTCTCTACAAGCGCGCGGGCTTCAGGCTCTACGGACACCACCACATGATCTTCCCGCACTGAGGCGCGCGCCCCCGATCCCGCCGCGCGCGGGGCGCGGAAAAAACCCCGGCCCCGCCGAGCGAGTTGTGATTTAAGAGGGCGGAAACTATAGTGGCGACTGAGCCGACGCCCCCCTTGAACGAATCGATCTTCCGATCCCCCGGAGCGACGCGCGCCGGGGGGCGGCTGCTCGCCGGCGGACCGGGCCCGATGAACGAACAGAAGCCAACGCACGCGAACCCCGCGCGCCGCGAAGACAGGGCCGACGCGCTCACCTTCGCGCAGTCGCGCTCCCGCACCCGCGCCGACGCGCAGCGCCGCACGCTCGAAGTCGAGTTCGAGGAGCTGCGCGAGCTGCTCGATCAGGGGCAGTCGAGCGAGGTCGTGCGCCGCGTCAACTCGATGATGCGCGCCGCGCGCGGCGACTCGTCGCTCCACGCCCGCGCCCGCTGCCTGCTCGCCTCCGCCCTCGAAATGCAGGGCCGCTACGGCGAGTCGCTCGACGCCGTCCGCGACTACGAGGCCCCCGCCGAGCGCGAGGGGCTCGACGCCGAGGCGTCGCTCCTCGTCGGCGTCCAGCTCGGGCTCTCCTACAACTACACGGGCGATCACCCGAAGGCCATCGCGCTCCTGAACGGCGCGCTGCGCGAGGCGTCGGAGAATTTCGCGGGCGCGCGCGCCGACGCGCGCGTCGGCGCCATCTACCTCGCGCTCGCGCGCGTCTACCGCAGCATCAACGAGTACACCATCGCGCGCGATCACGGCGGGCGCGCGCTTGAACACTACCGCGGCACGGGCGACTGGCGCGGCCTCGCCGAGGCCTACTTCGCCGTCGGCCTCGCCGAGCTGTTCGAGGGCAACTACGAGCCCGCGCAGAACCACCTCGAACAGTCCCTCAAGCTCGTCGGCGACCGCCCCGCCTCGTACCTCCTCGGCAAGATTTACACGAACCTCGCGGGCGCGTGCGTCTTCCTCAAGCGCCCGCACGAGGGGATCGGCTACTTAGAGAAGGCGATCAGCTACTACGAGCGCACCGAGCACAAGGCGAACGCCGTCGACGGCTACAACAACCTCGGCGTCCACCTCACGCTCATCGGCGACTGGCGGCGCGCCAAGGACGCGCTGGAGCGCGCCCTCGCCCTCGCCGCCGAGACCGACGCGAAGGCGCGCGTGCCGATGATCCTCGACTCGCTCGGCGAGCTGCTGCTCTTGCGCGGCGAGGTCGAAGAGGCGCGCGAACATCTGGAGCGCGCCGTCGCGCAGTCGGGCGAGCAGGTCAACAAGTGGTATTCGGGTCAGGCGCTGCGCACGCTCGGTCGCTGCCACCTCGCCCTGAACGAGCCCGCGCGCGCCCTCGAAGCGGGCGAGCGCGCGCTCTCGCTCGCCGCACGCATCGGGGATCGGCAGGCGATCTGCGACTCGCGCCTGCTGCTCGCCGAAGCGCACCTGCGCCGCGGCGAGCTAGCAGAGTGCGACGAAGAGCTGCGCCTCGTCGCCGACGAGACGACCGACTCGCCCGCCGACATCGCCGTCACCGGCGAGACGCAGCGCCTGCAGGGGTTGCTCGCGCTCGCGCGCGGCGACGACGCGAAGGCCTCGCAGCACTTCGGTCGCAGCCTCTCGATCTACGAGATGCTCGGCGACCGCTACCGCAGCGCCGTCGCGCGCTACGAGCTGGGGCGCGCCTACGCCAGCTCGCAGCCGGAGCGCGCCTCGGAGTGCTTGGCGCGCGCCGCCGAAACTTTCCGCGAGCTGGGCGCGCGGCTCGACATCGAGCGGGCCGACGAGGCCGCCGCCGCGCTCGACCGGCAGCGCGAGCCGGAGCGGCAGCGCGGGTTCGCCAACCTCTCGCAGCTCGCCCTGATGCGACTCACCGAGGCGGTCGCCTCGCGCGAGCTGCTGCTGAGGGAGCTGGCCGCGGTCGTCTTGCAGGAGACGGGCGCGCGCTCGGTTCTGATCACGGAGCCCGACGAGTGGGGGCGGGCGCGGGTCGTCGTCTGCGAGGGCTGGACGCCCGCCGAGTGCGACGTGCTGACGGAGGAGATCAGCCGCGCCGAGATCGACGCGGCGGGGGTGCCGTTCGGGCGCACGAGCGACGCCGCGTTCTTCGATCTGCGACCGGCCAACGCGCACGCCGTCACGGTCGTCGCCGCGCCGCGCGAGGCGGTGATGCTGCCGGGCGGCGGCTCGATAGAGCCGATGCTGAGGGTGGTGGAGCTGGGCCTCGACGTGTGCGCGTTCCGCGAGCGCGCGCGCGAGCGCGCGGGCGGCGAGGAGCAGAAGACGCGCTCGCGCGAGGGCTTCATCCCCGGCTTCATCCACGCGAGCCCGGCGATGACGAGCCTCGTCGAAGAGATTCACAAGATTCGCTCGTCGGACGTGACCGTGCTGGTGACGGGCGAGTCGGGCACGGGCAAGGAGCTGGTGGCGCGCGCCATCCACTCCCTCTCCTCGCGCCGCGACAAGGTCTTCGTCCCCTTCAACTGCACCGCCGTCCCGAAGGAGCTGTCCGACGCCTACCTCTTCGGCTCTCGCAAAGGGGCTTACACGGGCTCCGTCTCCGACACGCCCGGCGTCATCCGCACCGCCGCGGGCGGGACGATCTTCCTCGACGAGATCGGCGACCTCCCGCTCGACATTCAGCCGAAGCTTTTGCGCTTCCTGCAGGAGGGCGAGATCCAGCCGCTCGGCGAGCAGCGGCCCGTGAAGGTGGTCGTGCGGGTGATCGCGGCGACCAACACGGTCCTGGAGAAGATGGTCGCCGACGGCAGGTTCCGGGAGGACTTATACTACCGCCTCAACGTCATCCGCCTGAGGGTCCCGCCGCTGCGCGAGCGCAGGCTTGAGATACCGATCATCGTGCAGCACTACGTCAAGCACTTCGGACAGAAGTTCGGGCGCGACGGCATCCGCATCTCGCCCGAGGCGATGGACTTGCTGATGGTCTGCGACTGGCCCGGCAACGTGCGCCAGCTCCTCAACGAAATCCAGCGCGTCGTCGCGCGCGCCGAAGGCAACTCGCTCATCACGCCCGACCAGCTCTCGCCGGAGTTGCAGCTCACCTCTTCGCCCATCGACGCGCCCGGCGGCCCCGGCGTCTTCTCCCTCGCGGGCTTCGACCTGCCCGAAGACGCGACGATCCCCGAGGCGGTCGAGGAGTTGGAGCGGCGCATGATCGCCGACGCCCTGCGCAAGCACGGCGGCAACATCTCGCGCGCCGCGCGCACGCTCGGCATCACCCGCCGCGGGCTCCAGCTCAAGCTCGGTCGCTACGCCATCAACGCCCGCGGCTGATCAACTCACTCCTTAAAATCCGTTGACCGCACTGAAGCCAATCGTGTATTCACTTCACGACTCGCCTGCATTGCGTCTTTCGCCTGCTTCGCGTCTTTGCGCCTTTGCGTGAAAATTTATTCTCACGCAAAGGCGCAAAGACGCAATGTAAAGCAACACCGGCGCGGCTCGTCGCGCGCGCCGCGTCAGTCTGAGGTCAACATGAGAGAAAGACACACGCCGTCGCAGTCGGCACTGGTCTTGGCGTCGCTCCTGCTGCTCGCGGGGCTGTCCTACGCGCAGGGCGCGGCGCAGCCGTCCCCGCCGCCGCTCGTCGTCCCGCCCGAAGTCGCCGTCCAGAAGAACGTGATGATCGCGATGCGCGACGGCGTGCGGCTCGCGGCGGACGTTTACCTCCCCGCGAAGGGGGGCGCCGTCGTGCCCGGCAAGTACCCGACGATCCTCGAACGCACGCCCTACGACAAGACAGGGCGCGGCGACATCCGCGAGGCGATCTACTTCGCGCAGCACGGCTACGCCGTCGTCCTGAACGACGTGCGCGGTCGCTTCGCCTCCGAGGGCGCGTGGCGGATGATGATCGACGACGGGCGCGACGGCTTCGACACGGTCGAGTGGGTCGCGCGCCAGCCGTGGTCGGACGGCAAGGTGGGGATGATCGGCACGAGCTACCCCGGCGGCACGCAGCACGCCGCCGCCGAGATGAACCCGCCGCACCTGACGACGCTCATCCCCGTCGACGCGCTCTCGAACGTCGGCGTCGCGGGCTTCCGCCACGGCGGCGCGTTCGAGCTGCGCTTCGTCAACTGGATCTTCACCATCGGCGGCCCCACCGCCAAGCGCGCGCTCGAAGACCCGGTCGTCAAAGACGCGCTCGCCAGAGAGGCCGAGCAGATGCGCCAGCACATCTGGCAGATGCCGATCAAGCGCGGCACGACCGCCCTCAAGCTCATCCCCGAATACGAGGACTGGCTCATCGAGGCGATGCGCCACGGCGACTACGACGACTACTGGAAGCAGATCGGCCTGTCGGTCGTCGACAACACGAAGACCTACGCCGACATCCCGGTCTACCACGTCACCGGCTGGTTCGACTCGTGGACGCGGCAGGTCGCGATGAACTGGCAGGCGCTCTCGAAGGCGAAGCGCGCGCCGCAGAAGTTGATCGTCGGCCCGTGGACTCACGGCGGGCAGGGCCGGAACGTGGCGGGCGAGGTCGAGTTCCCGCCCGAGGCGGCGCTGAACTTTTTAGACTGGCGACTGCGCTGGTTCGACCACTGGATGAAGAACGCCGACAACGGGGCGGAGCGCGCCGCGCCCGTACGCATCTTCGTGATGGGCGGCGGCGACGGGCGCAAGTCGGCGCAAGGGAGGATGCGGCACGGCGGCGAGTGGCGCGACGAGCAGGAGTTCCCGCTCGCGCGCACGCGCTACACGCCCTACTACTTCCGCGCCGACGGCACGCTCTCGCCGCAGAAGCCGACCGAAGCTAATTCGTCGACCGCCTACCGCTTCGATCCGGCCAACCCCGTCCCGACGCTCGGCGGCAACGTCTCTTCGAACGCCGGGCTGATGGACAACGGGGCGATGGATCAACGCTGCCGCGCGAACGTCGTCGGCTGCCGCGACCTGCTGCCGCTCTCGGTCAGGAACGACGTGCTCGTCTTCCAGACCGAGCCGCTCGCCGAGGACGTGGAGGCGACGGGGCCGGTCGAAGTGAAGCTCTGGGTCTCTTCGAGCGCGACCGACACAGACTTCACGGCGAAGCTCGTCGACGTTTACCCGCCGAACCCCGACTACCCGGCGGGCTTCGAGATGAACATCGGCGACTCGATCATCCGCACGCGCTACCGCGACTCGCTCGCGCGCGCCGTCTTGATGAAGCCGGGCGAGGTCTACCCCGTCACGATCACGCTCTACCCGACCTCCAACCTCTTCAAGAGGGGCCACCGCATCCGCGTCGATATCTCCAGCAGCAACTTCCCGCGCTTCGACATCAACCCCAACACCGGCGAGCCGCTGCAACAGTCGCGCCGCGCGCTGACGGCTGACAACACCGTCTACCACGACCGCGCGCGACCCTCGCACATCATCCTGCCCGTCATCCCGGCGAAGTGATCTTTTTGTGGGGGCAGGGACGAGCCCTGCCCCCGCCGTTCGCTTCAAGCCTTTAAGTGTTCGGCGAGCATCCGGCAGAAGAGTGTGCCCTGTTCGACGGCGTCGTCGAGCGCCTTGTGCGTGTGCGGGAGCGTCTGGTCGAACCAGCGCGCGGGCATGTTGGACTTGACCACGTCGCGGAAGTCGCAGCGCAGCATCGCCCACGCGAAGGTTTTGATGTCGAGCCCGATGAAGCTGAACGGGCTCTCGCCCGCGAAGCGGTGCAAGTACCACTGGACGAACATGAAGTCGAAGACGACCGGGTAGGCGACGAAGACGGGCTTGCCGGGGAGCCCTTTGAGCCACGCGACGTATTCGCGCACCGCCTGCTCCGGCGGCTGCAAGTCTTCGCGCGACTCGGCCCACGCGCGGGGCTGCGTCTGCCACCAGCGCATCGTGTCGGGGTGGCCCGCCGCGCCGGGCAGCGTTTCGAGGTTGGCGGAGAACGTGGAGAGGAGCGTGCCGTCGGCGAGGAAAGCCGCCGAGGCGAAGCTGAGCATCGAGTGTGGGCCGGGGACGGGGCCGTCGGCCTCGATGTCCGTGCTCACGTAGATTTCTGTCGTCTTTCCCATTTCATCCGTTCGGGGCGGCGGCGCGATCCGAGAAGGGCGTCACCCTCGACTAAATGAGAAGTGGGGGGGC
>DASVQC010000029.1:0-10555 GCA_036389335.1 Pyrinomonadaceae bacterium
GATCATCAAGAGCCTGACGGCGCGAGAAATCTTCCGCTCCTGCCCGCAGGTCAAGAAGTACTTGTGGGGCGGGGAGTTCTGGACGGACGGGTATTTCATCACGACCGTCGGCGCGCATGGCAACGAGCAAATGATTAAGAATTACGTGCGACAACAGGGTCAGTTCACAGGTAACGGCCAACTGGATTTATTTTGATACCGCGCTGCTTGCAGCGCGGCAGTTCATTGCCGCGGTAGATAGAAACTTATGCCCGGACTTTGAGGGAGTCGAAAAATTGCAATTATGAGAGTAATCGGGCAGCGCCATCTAACAACGGCATGCACCCGACGCCCCATCACGCTGCCTCCCATGATAGTTGAATTGGGGCGCGGGTGATGCCGGGCGTTAGGCGTCTGGTTGAGAGGTGATGATGATAAGTCGTATCTGGCATGGTTGGACTTCTCACGATAATGCGACGGCCTATCAGTCGCTGCTCGAGACGGAGATTCTTCCCGGCATTGCTGACCGGCGGGTGGAAGGCTATGGCGGGGCCCATCTGCTGCGGCGCGATCTGGAGAACGAAGTGGAGTTTGTGACGATCCTCTGGTTCGATTCGCTGGATGCGGTGCGGGAATTCGCGGGGGAAGAGCACGAGGTTGCGGTGGTGCCTGCTAAAGCGCGGGCCCTCCTATCCCGGTTCGATGATCGGTCGGCGCATTACGAAGTGCTGCTCAACGCAAGGTAGGGTGCGAGCGTCGAGAGTTTGTCACGAGGCAGGGTGTGATACCTGCCGCCGCCTAACAACGGCATGCACCCGACCCGCGACACGCATCATTTCATGTTCCTGCAAAGGCATGGGCGGGTGATGCCGGGCGTTAGACAGCTTTCGCTAACACAGGGTATTTTCTGAGCTATAGAGTTACAACAATGAAAACTCTTACTCGCCGTCTGCTAATCGCAACCTTAACCTTTTTCATCGGGTTAACGTCTGCGTGGCTTGTGCATTATTACATCAGCCATAAACAGGCTCAGACGCCGAAATCAGCTACCGGCGTTCCTACAGGTGGGCATCAAATAAGGTTTGAAGGAACGTTGCTGAAATATAGCCCGCACGCGGGTGTAGACTGTGGGGTATTTTATATCCATCAGGTCGCGAAGTACCGTGTTGAAAATATCTTGAGCGGGGGCTATGCCGCCGGGGAGATTATTGTTGACCATCCTGCCTGCCGCGGAGATGTTTTCAAGAATATTCCCGTAGGCAGTCGGGTTAATGTCACGGTCAGTGTTCGAGAGACATATAACGTAATTACCAGGCATCCGGGCATTCGTGAGGAAGAACGTCCGACAATCTTCTATGTGGCGGACGTGCCGCCCGAAAAGATTGATAGTAATCAGTAGGATCGCGGTTCATGTGCGCCGCTGTCTAACAACTCATTCAACCGGACTCGCAATTAGCTAGCCTCTTAAATTCGATGTTGATTGCTCGCCGGTTAATTCGGGCGTTAGATGTTTTCGTCTGGTGAATCTTGGAATGATGAAAAGAGGTTTATATTTTCTGGAGCGTGTCGCCTCTAGTCGTGCCGGGCACGCTCTATTGATTCTCCACCTCTCGCTTGTGGTGTTTGATTTCGCGCAAAAGACTCCTGTCTCCCGTGCCGAAAGTAATGTCGTTTATAAGGCTGGTGAGATTATGCCTTCATCTCTGCTGTTAGCGGGTCGTAGCTTCCATTGGCACTATGAGTCGGCATTGCTCAGATTGCTTGTTTTCGTTGATATGCCGGGGCTGCTCTTAAGTTTTCTGTTCGGGCTAATCTTGGCTCCGCTCTCATATATTCTTCCTCCGCTCGGAGCTTATGACGACTCTTGGTTCGTGGCGGGATTATTCCTTGTCGGCGCATCCATTCAATGGCAATTTATAGGCTATCTCTTGGGGCGACTTGCGTGGAGCGGAAAGAAGGAAGAATGATGCGCGTTTAAATACAAGGCAACATCTAACAACGGCATGCAGCGGACTCGCGCCATAGCGCCTCTCTTATGAAGCTTGTGCGGGCGCTCGCCGCTGATGCCGGGCGTTAGATTTCTTCTACTTACCCATGAGCGTGAGCGAACTGAAGCTAGAAGGCGAGGGCGGCGACCTCCAGATTGTTGTAGATGAGCATGGCTGGGCCAGATGTTACCTGCTCACCGGTAGGTCGAGTGTTTTCCTCGGGGCTGAAAAGATGCAGACCCTCGCTGATCGGCTCATCTCTAATTTGGCTGATGAGCAAGGTGAGGCAGCAGGTGCTATCGCCGGGCGTAGCGTCCGGTGGGTAGCCTCCTTGAGTGAAGCGCACCATACCCTCTATTTCTATATTGAAGACGGAGTTCGGGTATTGCTCTGGCAAGATGCTAATGCCGAGCCGACAGCGGAAGTAAAGCTCTCCGGCGAACAGTATCTGAGATGGCGGGAGCAATTAGTCGTTGCTCGTCAACACGAAATCTAACAAGGGGATGAACCGGACTCGCGATAAGCGAGCATTTTATCAATCACGTTGATTGCTCGCCGGTTATCCCCGGCGTTAGATGGCCTACATTAGCGTGGAGTAAGGGAGATAAATATGGGCGAAGAACAGATCGCCAAAATTAAGGGGCTCAATTTTGAGCAACGGAAGTTTGCCTATGAAGTGCTTACGAAAGAGATTGAATATAGGCGAGATAAAATATGGAAAATCTTTTCTTGGGTGAGTACTATTCTCATTGGAACGATTGGCGGGCTCGTTGCTGTAGCTACTAAATCCGATAACAGAGGGCCGGACGTCTTACCCTGTTGGCCTCACAGAATTCTCCTCTTAAGCGCCATTGGTATATTGACGATATATTCAATCCTTTGGATAACGCGAAACCAGCGTGCTCAAAAGGCTGTTTCTCAAGAGATGGAGTCTTACGGCGTCGTCAGAAATATTGGAGAAGAAGGTGTAAAAAAATATCCCATCCCGACATTCGGTTCACGCGGCACAATTGTCCTGCTCGCATTAGCAGTATCGCTTTCGATCCTGCTCATCCCGTCCACCTGCCCTGGTATTACATACATTTTTGGCAAACTCTGTAGTTGCAAACAACATTAGCGTACTCGGTGGCCCGCCATCTAACAACGTCATGCACCCGACCGCCGACGCGCTGCTCGTCATCTACCTTCTACGGCTCTGGGCGGCGGGTGATGCCGGGCGTTATGCCGCTACAATGTGGCCCTAGTCTTACTGATTGAGAGGCGGAATGAAGAAATTATTCTTTTGGCTTATTGTTAGAGTGCTAAATACTATGAGCTTAGCCAAACAAACCATAGCCACAGTTCTAATCGTTCTGGCTCTCGCAGTGAGCGCCTTCCCTCAAGAGCAGAAAGGCTCTAGGAATGCCGAGGTGCAGAATCTAATCGCAGAACTGTATGCTCATCCTTGGGCGGGCGCAGAAAATTCTTGTAGCCCGATGTGTTGGGATTTCCATTTCACTGAGCCTATGCTACAAATCCTCGAAATCGGTGCGCCCGCACAAGATGCTTTGATAGAAAAATTGAACCATCCCGTTATCAAAGATCAAGTGATTATTCTGCTCGGCGGTTTAGGTGATGAACGCGCGGTTGGCCCGATCATTGATGCGATGGTCGCCAAAGACGAAGTCGCATTCACCCCTAACGCGGAGAGAATCAACTTAGCCGCCATGCTTGCTCTTACCAACATTACTGTTGCTGAAGTTATTTGGCATCACGGTGGCGGCATCGAAGTACGAAGATGCCCCGAAAATCCGAAGGAGTGTTGGGCAGAGTGGTGGAAGAATAATAAGGCGACGTTCAAAGTGAAGGGAATAAAGCAAAGCAGACGTTACTCGAATTACCCAAACTATGGGATTTACAGACA
Organism: Pyrinomonadaceae bacterium; assembly: GCA_036389335.1. Taxonomy (GTDB): domain Bacteria; phylum Acidobacteriota; class Blastocatellia; order Pyrinomonadales; family Pyrinomonadaceae; genus JAIVGV01. The sequence goes on from DASVQC010000029.1 coordinate 3,871, forward strand.
GCAATAGGCAAGTTGCTTGGCTGGGCGCATTCTAACAAGTGATTCGAGCGGACTGCCCGGTAGAGGGCTTTTCATCAAGATTCCTACGGCCCTGCTTGAATGCAGTTGGCGGGCAGCCGCTCGATTCCGGCCTCAGATTGCTTCGTCAATATGAAGGTTACTCACTCTGCCATCACGAGTTCCGTCTTCGAGCTGGTTAAAACCGTCGAGGTTGATGTTCAGCTTGGCGATGACTCGTGGTCAACCAGAGTTGAATTGTTGCGTGACACAGAGAAGGCGGATCATTTCCGCTGCCACGTCTGGGAGCTTGAACTTCACCGGCTGATTCCCAGTTTCCCGCGCGACGACAACGACCAGCCGGCTCATATCACCGACGCCCCGATATTCGTCGAGCGGGGGATAGCCCACAGCCGCGTCAAATATCCGTTTGAGGACATTATTGCCCCGGATGTCGATTCGGCGCTTGGGATTGTTGTCAAAGACCTGAAAAGGTTCCTTGAGCACGCGACCGGGGAGGAAGCGAAATAGCCGCGGGGGTGGTTTCAATGTAAGGCGCGATCCAACGACGGCATGCGCCCGACGCCCCTTCAGCGCCTCTCTCACGTACGCCGCGCGGGGGCGCGGGTGATGCCGGGCGTCAGACGGCTGCGATGATTCCGGCGAGAGCCCGCCCGAGATTTTGATTGTATGAAACAACAGCTCATAAGCATTACTCGGTCTCTCTCTCTCGGCGCTACTTGGTTGCGCCTTGTCCTTGGCCTTCACCGCGTCCGCCGGCGCGCAAACCGCGCCGCCGAAAGCGCGGGTTGATAATGTGACGGACGAGTATTTCGGCGTCAAAGTCACAGGCCCGTATCGCTGGTTGGAAAGACTTCAACGCCTGCGCCTAATACCTGATCCGCGAGGGCTGCACCCCGCACGCGCATCTGGCGGGGCAAGGATACAGCGCGGGCGGCATCCTCATCGGCAGGGCCATTACCGACCGCCCCGACTTGTTCGCCGCCGCCGTCATCAACTACGGCGTCAACAACGCCCTCCGCTTCGAGCTTTCGGGCGGGGCCGGCGCCGCCAACAGCAAAGAACTCGGCACGGTCAAGATCGAGCGCGAGTTCAAGGCCCTGTACGAGATGGACGCGTACCACCACGTGCGGCAGGGCGCAAAGTATCCGGCGGTGCTGCTCACGCAGGGCATCAACGACTCGATCGTCCCCGCGTGGCAGTCGGCGAAGATGGCGGCGCGCTTGCAAGCGGCTTCGTCAAGCGGCAAACCCGTCCTGCTGCGTGTTGACTACGACGCGGGTCACGGCGGATTCGGCGCTACGCAGCGGCAGCGCAATGAGGTGCAATCCGACACGTTCGCTTTTCTGTTCCAGCAACTTCGCGCGGGCAAATAGATGATTTTTTAATCGGGCGGTTCGGCCTCTCAAGATCGTCGCCGCCTGACAACGGCGTGCACCCGTCCGCGGGCCGGCGATTTTCCTACCGAGAACTTATCCGTATCGGTGTTTCGCGGCGGCGGGTGATCCCGGGCGTTAGACGCTATCATTTCTGGGAAGAGGTGGCTCGGCCATGAAAAAAACAGACGTAACCTCGATACTTTTCGTTTGCCTCGCGCTAGCTACGACGGCAGGCGGGATACAGCGGACTCAGTTGAAAGACACCGCCGACTCCCGCTACAAGGTCGGGCAGGTCTGGAGCTACTGGACGCGCCCGCAAGAGAAGTCCTCCACCTTCGTCGTCCTGAAGGTGGAGAAGCACCCGACGCTCCACACGATCGTCCACGTCGCGCTGCGCGGGCTGAAGATCAGTCGGCCCGGCGGCGGGTTCGTCGAAGAGGTGCGCCACGCCCCGTTCCCGGAGACTTCGCTCGACAGCAGCGGGGCAAAGTTAGTGTCGGAGAAGGCGGAGCTGCCGGACTACGAGGCTGAATACCGCCGCTGGAGGGAAGCGTTCGACGCGGGGCGCGGCACCGTTTACGCCGATGCGATAGCCGACACGGTGTGGGAGATGGAGGGACGCCTGAACCGCGGCCCCGTGAGCGCGGGGGCAGGGGGGGAGGATAAGATCCTTTCGCGCGGTCGCCCCTACATCCTCCAGATGTACCACCGGGCGACGAACAGGACGGAGCTGATAACCATGCTCCGCGATGAGGGCGGGGCGCTGGGGGCGCTGGCGAACTCCGTCGAGCAGTCCGGCGTCAGGGCGTCCTTCCAATCCGGGATAGTGCTGAACACCGCCCACTACGAGTACGAGGGCGTCACTCCCTCCGCGGCGCACGCAGCGTGGTTCACCTTCATCACCAAAAAGAATGATGCCTTCACAGACCTGCCGCCCTTCATGATCAGCGTCGACGGGCAGCCCGCCTACCAAGGCGAGGCGGAGCTGTCGTTGAGTATCTACGAAATCAACGGCGGCAAGCACGCCGACCAGAGGGTCAAGCTGAGGGTGCCGGTCGAGGTGTTCCTGCGCGTCGCGGGGGCTAAGGACGTGGAGTTTAAGCTCGGCGAGAAGACGTACAAGCCGGAGGGCTACCAGCAGAAGTATATGCGCGCGCTGGCAAACATAATGGGATCGCAAGGGGCCTCCCCGACGAGATCAGGAGTGTGAGCTATGGCAGCTTATGTAGTCGTCGAAGTCGAGGTGCAGGACGCGGACAGGTACGAGACCTATAAGCAGATGGTTCCGCCGTCCCTCGCGCGCTACGGCGGGCGTTTTATCGTCAGAGGCGGCGAGGTCGAGGCGCTGGAAGGTGACTGGAGGCCGAAGCGGCTGGTGATTCTGGAGTTCCCGACGGCGGCGAGGGCGAAGGCGTGGTGGGCGTCGGAAGAGTACGCGGAGGCGAAGGCGCTGCGCCAAGCGACGGCGCGTACTCGGATGATCGTGGTCGCGGGCGTCTAGCGTCTTCTGTATCGGATGCCGCCGGCTGACGACGGCGCGCGGCGGACGCGCACGTCGGCGGCTCGCCTGAATTCAAAGTCTGAAGCGCGCCGCCGATGCGAGGCGTTGGGCCCACGCGTTATAGCGAAGGCGTTCGAATTTTCAAGCTCGGGATTCCGGGTTAGCCCGCGGGCTGGGTGTAGGGCGCGAGCCGCCGCTTGAGTTCTTCGGGGACGGGCACGCTCTCGAAGGTTCCGCGGCGGACGGCGACGAGGACGAAGTGGGCTTCGGCGACGATCTCCTCCGCGCCCTTGCGGCGCACCTCGAAGTTCAGGCGCAGCGACTTCGCGCCGACCCGACCGACGTAGACCGAGACTTCGAGCAGATCGTCGAGCTGCGCGGCGCGGCGGAAGTCGCATTCGAGGTGCGCGCGCGGCAGCCACACGTCGAGCGCGTCGAACACGTCGCCGTAGGGCAGACCGACGGCGCGGAACAGCTCCGTCTCGGCGATCTCGAAGAAGCGTATGTAGGCGCCGTAGAAGATGATGCGCGCCGCGTCCACGTCGCCCCAGCGCACGCGATCCTCGATGCGGTACTTATAGTCGGCTTGATCCATTGAGCGATTGTCTCATGGAATCATCGACCCGTCGTTTCGACGAATCACCGATCCGGTGAACCGGCGGGCAGGCCTCATCACGGCTGAAGATCGCGCAGGAACTTCGTGAGCGCGGCGTTGAACTCGGCGGGCCGCTCGACGTTCGAGACGTGACCCGCGCCCTCTATGACTTCGAGGCGCGAGCCGCGAATCTCGCGTCGCATCAACTCGGAGTCGGCGGGCGGCGTGATCTGATCTTCGCCGCCGACGACGACGAGCGTGGGCTGGAGGATGTCCGCGAGCAGGCCCGTCTGATCGCGGCGCGCGGCCATCCCGCGCAGGGCCGCCGCCGCGCCTTCGGGCTTCGTCGCGAGGATCATCTCGCGCACGCGCTCGACCGCCTCGGGGTGCTTCATGTGCGTCGTGTGCGAGAGCAGCTTGGGGAGCATCGCGTCACAGATCGGCGTCATGCCTTCGGCCAGAGCGCGCCGCGCGGTCTCTTCGCGCGCCAGCTTGGCCGCTTCGGTGTCGGCCTGCGGTCGCGTGTCGGCGAGCACGAGCGCGCGTACGCGGCGCGGGAAGAGGCGGCAGAAGGCGAGCGCGACGTAGCCGCCCATCGAGAGGCCGCCGAGCACGGGCCGCCCGATCTGCAACTCGTCGAGCAGCGCCGCCACGTCGCGCGCCATCTCCTCCATCGTCGCGGGCTCGGTCGGCACGGTCGTCTCGCCGTGCCCGCGCAGGTCGGGCGCGACGACGCGGTGCGAATCCTTCAGCGCCGCGACCTGATCGCGCCACATCGTGCGGTTGAAGGGGAAGCCGTGCAGCAGCACGACGGGCACGCCCGATCCCGCCTCGTCGTAAGCCATCTCGATCCCGCGCGCGCGACGAACAGCCATTTCAGGACACCTCTCGCGAGCCCGCTGAAGCCCGCGGGCGTGAAACTCTAAGAGCTTCGGCTGGCAGCTAAAATCAGACCACTTGCGGGCGAGGATTTCTCGCACGTCAAATAACACGCTCGCGCCGCGACGGTCAATCGCCATCGAACCGGACGGGCCCGGGTTGCATCTAAAAAAGACTCCCGAAAACCAACGGCGCGCGCTCGGCGCGTTCGTCGAAACTTCACGAAAGGTAGAATTTGTCAGATGGGGAGCAAGAAGAAGACCGTCGAGATTTTCACGCCCGCCGAGCAGCGCGCCGCGCGCTCCGAGCGCATTGACGTGCGCGACGCAGACCCTTACGGCTGGATCGCCTTCTCCGAATCGGGGGCGGACGAGCAGAGCTATCACCTCTTCCGCAACCCGGACACGAGGCGGCTGGTATGCACCTGCGCCGACTTCATCTTCCGCGGCGATCACGAGCCGTCTTACGAGTGCAAGCACGTCTCCGCGACGCTCAAGTACATCGCGCGGCAGTACCTCGCGCGCGACTACGACCCGCGCCGCCAGAACGAGCCGCAGACGCTCAGGGCCGCCTAGTTCATCGCCTAAAGATTCACCGCGGAGACGCGCAGAGGGCCGCAGAGAAGTATTGACACTCTGCGGCCCTCTGCGCGCTTTCCGCGTCTCCGCGGTGAGATAACTTCGCGCGGCAGATGCCTACGCCAAGACCGAGCGGTAGATGCGCTCCGTCTCGTCCACCATCCGCTTGAGGCTGAAACGCTCGGTCACGGAATGGAGCGCGTTCGTGCCGAGCCGCTCGCGCTCGCGCCCGTCTTCGAGCAGCTCGACGAGCGCGGCGGCCAGCGCCTCTACGTTCCCGACCGGCACGAGCTTGCCCGTCCTGTCGTCCTCGACGATCTCTCGCGAGCCGTCGGTCGCCGTCGCGACGACCGGCGCGCCGCAGATCATCGCCTCCACGGTGGCGAGGCCGAACGCCTCGGCGCGCGAGGCCGAGACGTACACGTCGAGCGCGGCGAGCAGGCGCGGCAGGTCGGGCGCGTAGCCGCGGAAGTGTACGCGCCCGCGCAAATTTTCCTCCTCGACGATCTGTTCGAGCCTGCGCCGCGTGCGCTGGTCTTCGGAGTGGTCTTCCCCGACGATCAGGAATTCGACACCCGGCACGCCGCGCCCCGACGCCCGCGCTGAGCCCGAGCCGCCCACGACCGACGCGGCGGCGCGCAGCAGATCCTCCTGCCCCTTCGTCTCGCTCAGCTCGCCGACCGTGCCGACCAGCAGGCGCGCGCTCGCCGAAAGAGTGCGCCGGTATTTTTCCCGGTCGAAGCCTTCGAGCGCGCGGTCGTAGTGATCGAAATCGACGCCGTTCGGGATGACGCTGATCTTGTCGGGGGCGAAGATCCCCTGCTCGCGGAGCTTACGCGCGACGCCCGCCGAGACGGCGATGACGCGCGAGACGTTGGCGAGCGCGATGCGGTGCAGGGAGTTGAGCGCGAAGGGGACGTGGCGCGTCAGGACGAGCCGCGTCCCCTTCGCGAGGCGCGCGGCGTGCGCGGCGAGCGGGTAGTCGCGCGCCACGTGCGCGTGGACGATCTGGATTTGACGGTCGCGCGCGAAGGCGGCGAGCCGCGACGCGCTCGCCACGTCGAGCGCGTTGCGCAGCGGGAGCGTGATGACGTTCGCGTCCGGTAGGCCGAGCCGCTCGCGCAACGGCGCGCCGGGGCGCAGCGCGGCGAAGACCTCGTGGCCGCGCGCGGCGAGCGCGTTCGAGAGGTCGGCGAAGTGACGCTCGCCGCCGCCGAGTGTGCTTGCCGAACTGAGTTGCAGGATTTTCAAAGCCGAATGATTCAGGGAAGTTTGGATCGTTGACTCCGGCGAACGGCTTTTTTGAATCCCAACAACGCACCGCCGAGACCTCCCACGGCGTAACCGCCGAAGAAGCCGAGACCACCGAACATCATAGTCTTAAAATGTACGTCGAGCCTCTCGCCTACCCCTCCTAAACCCATCGCGAGAATTAATGCACCAGTTCCGGCAAACAAAGAAGTGAACCCGACGAAGGCAGCTAAGCGCGCGCGATAAGGATCGCCGACCGCCACCAAACTAGCCGACGCGCCAACGATTATCAGGGCGAAAAGGAAGCCTATCATCGGTAGCATCATTCGAGCTTCACCACTTTGTTTAATCACTGTGGGTAAATTCCCCGCAGCTTGCTGCGGCTTTATACTTCGTGAATGAGCCGCTTCATTCACAAAGAGCATAACGTCTCAGTCCTCATGTACCACATCGTCTGCCCGGCGAAGTACCGGCGCGCCGTCTT
>DASVQC010000030.1:0-7974 GCA_036389335.1 Pyrinomonadaceae bacterium
GCCCGCCGCGCGCAGGCCGTAGAGTTCCGCCCAGATCGACTGCGCCAACTCTTCAGCCGCGTCCTCGTTCGCGCTCGCCCCGCGCGCCGCCGAGAGCACGGTGGCGCGGAAGCTGTTGATGAGATCGTCCCACGCGCGCTCGTCGGCGCGCTCGCAGGCGACGACGAGGCAGAGGTCGTCGGCGCGCAAGCCGTCGATGAACTTCGCGACGCGCGCGGCGGTGGCTCCCGGCTCGTCGCGCAGCACGTACTTGGCGACGACCTTCTCGACGCGCTGCCGGAGCGCCGCGGCGTCGAGCCCGCGCGCGTCGGCGGCGCGCGCGACCAGACGCGCCGCGCCCTCGCGCACCGCCCGCCCCAACTCTTCAGCCGTCAAGCCCATCGTCGAAGTATGATGCCCGTCCACAGCGCGGCGGTATGCTAGCACAAGCGGTGGAGGATGGGGATGAAGTTAAGGATGAGGGATGAGGGATGAGGGATGAGGGATGAAGTTACAGGTGCGTCGCGCGGTTAGCCTTAAGCGGCGGGCGCGACTTACAATATGACTGCTTATAATATGACTGTGAGGAATGACGGCTGAGGTTTGGAGGCGGACGACCGCGAGGTCGCGCTTTCATCCCTCATCCCTCATCCCTCATCCCTTCATCCATGCTCCGTGTCACCGAAATCTTCCGCTCCGTTCAGGGCGAATCGACGCACGCCGGGCGACCGTGCGCGTTCGTGCGGCTCACGGGGTGCCCGATGCGCTGCGTGTGGTGCGACAGCGAGTACACCTTCACGGGCGGCCAGCGGATGACGACGGAAGACGTGCTCGAACGAGTCCGCGCCCTCGGCTGCCGCCTCGTCGAGGTGACGGGCGGCGAGCCGCTCGCGCAGAAGGGGGCGTTCGGGCTGATCGAGAGGCTGTGCGACGAGGGCTACGAGGTTCTGATCGAGACGGGCGGCTACGTCTCGACCGAGAATGTGGACGCGCGCGCGAAGATCATCCTCGACGTGAAGTGCCCGGCGTCGGGCGAGTCGGAGCGCAACCACTGGCAGAACCTCGAACGCCTGCGCGCCGACCGCGACGAGGTGAAATTCGTCGTCGCCGACCGGGCCGACTGGGACTACGCGCGGGAAGTTATCGAGCGCCACGATCTCGAACGCCGCGCGCGCGCCGTCCTCATCTCGCCGGTCTGGGGCGAGATCGATCTCCGGCAGCTCGCCGACTGGATCGCCGCGAGCGGCCTCGACGTGCGGATGCAGTTGCAGATGCACAAACAGATCTGGGGCGCGGAGGCGCGGGGAGTTTGATAAGGAAGGGATGAGGGCGGAGGGATGAGGGATGAAAGTAGTGATCACTCGAATTGAGTGACCACGCCTTCATCCCTCATCCCCCCGCCCTCATCCCTCAATATCTATGGGCGGCTTCGACGAGAAGGCTTTCGACGTGGCGGGGGACGAGGCGGATTCGCCGCCCGCCCCCCGTCGCCCGTCGCTCGCGATCTGCCTCGTCTCCGGCGGGATGGACTCGTGCGTGACGGCGGCGATGGCGCGCGCGGAGAACGACGAGCTGGCGTTCTTGCACGTCTCCTACGGGCAGCGCACGCAAGATCGGGAGCGCCGCGCGTTCGAAGAGTTGGCGGACTTCTACGGCGTGGAGAAGCGCCTCGTCGCGTCGCTCGACTACCTCGCGCGCATCGGCGGATCGTCCTTGACCGACCGGGAGATTCCGGTCGCCGAAGCAGATCTCGCGTCGCGCGCCGTCCCTTCGAGCTACGTCCCCTTCCGCAACGCGCACCTGCTGGCGATTGCGGTGAGCTGGGCGGAGGTCACCGGCGCGCCCCGCGTCTACATCGGCGCGGTCGCCGAGGACTCTTCGGGCTACCCCGACTGCCGCCCCGAATTTTACGAGGCTTTCAGCCGCGTCATCGAAGTGGGCACGAAGCCGGAGACGCGCGTCGAGGTGAGGACGCCGGTCATCCACATGAGCAAGTCGGAGATCGTCAGGCGCGGCCTGAGCCTCGGCGCGCCGCTCGAACTCACTTGGTCTTGCTACCGGGCCGGGGAGCGCGCCTGCGGTCGCTGCGACTCGTGCGCCCTGCGGCTGAGGGCCTTCCGCGAGGCGGGCGTCGCCGACCCCATCCCGTACGCCTGAGAGCGTGGCGGCGCGGCCCGTTCCTGCGACCGCGAATCGCCGCGGCGGCGCGCGACGAGTGACAACCGGGCGCGGCCTAAAGGCATCTTAGTCAGGGCTGTACGTGCTTGATCGGCACCACCGTTAGCATTAGACTCTCCGCGTACCAGAGTTCACCTTCGAGGAGACCGCCACCATGCGTTTCAGGAGTTTGATTACCTTCGCCTCCGCCGCGATCATCGTCGCCGCGCTGGCCGCCGCCGCCGCCGCGCAGGTCATACAGGCCAGCGGCACAGTGCAACTCACGCAGGCTGACGGCACGAAGGTGCCGCTCGCGGGCGCGACGGTGAAGTTTTTCCGCACGGATATTAAACAGGAGTTCAGCACCAAGACCGATAAGAACGGGCACTACGTCCACGCCGGCATCCCGCTCGTGGGCACCTACACCATCGCCTTCAGCGCGCCCGGCGCGACCCCGTTCTACCTGAACAACGTCAGGATCAACGGGAGCCCCCAGAACGACGTGACGCTCGCGCCCGGCGACGGACACGTCCTGACGCTCGAAGAGATCAGGGCCGCCGCGACGCGCGGCGGCGCTGGCGCGGCGGCTACAGCCGCGCCAGCCGATTCGGCTGAGGCCAAGAAGAAAGCCGCCGAAATCGAGGCCGAGCGCAAGCGCATCGAGAGCGAGAACGCCAAGGCGTCGGAGGTCAACACGAAGCTGCCGGAGATCATGAAGGCGGGTAACGAAGCCTTCAACGCGAAGAATTTCGATCTGGCCATCGCCAAGTATGACGAGGGGCTCGCGCTCGACGCGCGGCAGCCCAACTTCTTACGCAACAAGACCATCGTGCTGCTCGAACGCGGCAGGGACAAGTATAACGCCGGCCTCAAAAACAAGGACGCGGCGGGCAAGGATGCCGGGCGCGCCGACTTCAAAGCCGCGACCGAGGCGGCGGAGCAGGCCGTCGCCGTCAAGCGCGAGCTGAAGGGCGCGGGCGGCGGCGCCGCGGCCCCGGGGCAGGCTAACGACGATCTCCCCTTCCTGAGCACGCGATTCGACGCCTACCGGCTCGCGCTGCAAACCTCCGCGCCGGTCGATAACGACGCCGCGGCGAAGGCTATCGAGGAGTACATCAACGCCGAGACCGACCCGGTTAAGAAGGACAAGGCGCAGTCGAGCCTCGGCGACGCGCTCTTCTTCGCGGGCAAGATCGACGAGTCGGTCGCCAAGTTCCGCGAGGTGCTCGCCAGGAACCCCAACAACCTCGACGCCATTTACGGGCTCGGCATCGCGCTGGCGGCGAAGGTCACCGACGCCACCAAAGACGCGGCCATCCTCGAAGAGGCGCACGACACGCTCCAGCAGTTCGTCGCCAAAGCGCCGGAGGGCTACGCGCGCAAGCAGGAGGCGGCCGATTCCGTCAGGTATCTGGAAGAGACGATGAAGTCCACCGCCAACAACAAGGCCTCGGATTCCAAGTCGAAGCCCGCCGCGCGCCGCAAGCCTTAATCGCCGGACAGTTTCCCACTTCCCGAGCCGCGCCCGCCAGAACGGGCGCGGCTTTCGCTTTTCAGTCAAAAAGCCGCCCTCATAATCATCTTGACAGCCCCACGGCGGAAACAGTAACATCATCTTGCCAACGTTGTTTGGCATCTTTGGCATCAGCCCAACAGTCAACAGTCCTCGGCACGTTCCCCACCCTCGGGGACGGACGCACGCCCCGCCCGGTCTCTTCCGCAAGCATCCTGTTTCGTGAGACAACCCGCAGCATGTCGGCAAAACTAGGCGAAATCCTCGTCCGCGAAAATCTTCTGACGCCGCAGCAGTTGCGCGAGGCGCTCGACTACCAGCGCGAGCACGGCGGGCGTCTCGGCTTCAACCTCGTCAAGTTGGGGCTCGTCTCGGACGACATGGTGACGGCGGTTCTCTCGCGGCAGTACGGCGTCCCCTCGGTCAACCTCGATCTCTTCGAGGTCGATCCGGCTGTTTTGCGCCTGATCCCGCGCGAGGTGGCCGAGAAGTATTCGGTGCTGCCGCTCTCGCGCGTCGGCGCGACCCTGACGCTCGCGATGGTCGATCCCACGAACGTCTTCGCGATGGACGACATCAAGTTCATGACGGGCTTGAACATCGAGCCGGTGGTCGTCTCCGAGGCGGGCGTGCAGGAGGCCATCGACCACTACTACGTGCAGTCGCGCGAGATCGAGCTGGCGACGGCGGTCGACGCCGCGCTCGCCGTCTCGAACGGCAACGGCAACGGCAACGGCTTCCACATGGGGGCCGACTCCGTCTCGCTCTCGCAGCTCGACTTCGACGAGGAGGCGGCTGAGGGCGTACAGGTCATCGACGAGGACGACGAGATCGACGTGACGAGCCTCGCGCGCATGAGCGAGGACGCGCCCGTCGTCCGCCTCGTCAACGTGCTGCTCGTGGACGCCTTGGGGCGCGGCGCGTCCGACATCCACATCGAGCCCTACGAGAAAGACCTCCGCATCCGCTTCCGCATCGACGGCGTGCTCTACGACGTGATGCACCCGCCGATGCGCCTGCGCGACGCGCTCATCTCGCGCATCAAGATCATGTCGAAGCTCGACATCTCCGAGAAGCGCCTGCCGCAGGACGGTCGCATCAAGATCAAGCTCAAGGCCGACGGCAAGTCGCGCGAGCTGGACTTCCGCGTCTCGACCCTGCCGACGCTCTTCGGCGAGAAGGTCGTCATGCGCCTCCTCGACAAAGAGAAGCTGATGCTCGACATGACGAAGCTCGGCTTCGAGCCCGAGTCGCTGGAGAAGTTCAAGCGCAACATCGCGAAGCCCTACGGCATGGTCTTGGTCACCGGCCCCACCGGGTCGGGTAAGACCAACACGCTCTACTCGGCGCTGCAGGCCCTGAACACCATCGAGACGAACATCATGACGGCGGAAGACCCCGTCGAGTTCAACCTCGTCGGCGTCAACCAGGTGCAGATGAAGGAGCAGATCGGCCTGAACTTCGCCGCGGCGCTTCGCTCCTTCCTGCGCCAGGACCCGAACATCATCCTCGTCGGCGAGATCCGCGACTTCGAGACCGCCGAGATCGCCATCAAGGCCGCGCTCACCGGCCACATGGTGCTCTCGACCCTCCACACCAACGACGCGCCCTCGACCATCTCCCGCCTGATGAACATGGGCATCGAGCCCTTCCTCGTCGCCACCAGCGTCAACCTCATACAGGCGCAGCGGCTCATCCGCCGCGTCTGCTCCGAGTGCAAGGCCGAGCACCCGACGCCCGTCGAGGCTCTCGTCGAAGTCGGCTTCGCGCCGGACGAGGCGAAGTCGATGAAGATTTACAAGGGCAAGGGCTGCGCCAAGTGCAACAACACGGGCTACAAGGGGCGCGTCGGCCTCTACGAGGTGATGGAGATCACGGACGACATCCGCGAGCTGATCCTGATCGGCGCGTCCGCGTTGGAACTTCGCAAGCGCGCCGTCGAGCAGGGGATGCTGACGCTGCGCCAGTCGGGCCTCATCAAGATCAAGAGCGGCATCACGACCATCGAAGAGGTCGTGCGTGAGACGGTCGCCTAGTAAGGAATCATTCTATGTTCCGCGCGCTGGCCTTATCGCTGATCATTCTCTCCACCATCGCGGCGTCGATGCCGGTCGGCGACGCGCTGGTCGAGGCCGCGCGCCGCGCCTCCGTGACGCGCAGGCAGGAAGCCCGCCGCCGACACTCCCGCGCGTGGAGACGCCGCCGGCAGCGCGCGCACCTGCGCCGCCAGCGCGCGCTCGCCGCCGAGAGGCGTCGCCGCCGCTGGTCGATCCGGCGACGCCGCGCCGTCGCCCTGCGCCGCCACGCGACGCCGCGCGTCACGCTGCCGGAGATGCTCAGGCAGATGGAGCTAGCGAGCGCGTCGCCTTCGAGCTTCGACTCCGCCTCCGTCATCGCCGAGGAAGTCTCCGCGCCGCCGCAGCTCATCGCGCCGACCGCGCCCGCCCCGCTCCACCTCTCGGCGGCAGCCGCGCCGCCGCAGGCGCAGGCCGCGCCCGCCCCCCCGAAGCAGCTCGCGCACGCGCCGCAGCCCGCGCCCGCCGCGGCGCAGCAAGTCGCGCACGGGGCGACGAGCGCGCCGACAATGAACTCCGCGCCGAACGTCAGCGCCGCGCCGGGGACGAAGGCCCTGCCCGCGCCGCCTCTCTCTTTCACGCGCACCCCCGCGCCCGCGCCGAACGCCTCCGCACCGACCACCAACACCAACACTCCCCCCGCGCGCACGACTCCCGCGCCGCCCGCGAAAGCGGCGGCGAGTGCGCCCGCGCTCGCTCCGACGCCCGCCGCCCGCGACGCGCGCAAGTTCTCCGCCCTCCCCGTGCCGCAGAACTGGCAAAACGTCTCTTCGTCGCTCGGCGGCGAGTTCAAGTTCTCCCTGCGCTCGGCTGACGGCCACGCCTCGGGCGTCGCCGTCTGGTCGCGCGTCAACCTCGCCGCCAACGCCAACGCCGACCGCCGCAACCGCGCCCTCTCCGGCGTCTCGCACGCCTCCCTGCGCCGCACCGTGATCGACCGGATGCTCTTGGAAGGCGGCTGGGTGGTCAACGACTTCGAGCGCGAGGTGGCGGGGCAGAAAATTTTCGTCGTCGTCGCGCAGAGCGGGCAGGGCGGCGCGCGCCGCTCCTGGACTTACTACTTCGTCGAGGTGGGCGGCCACCTCTTCAGCCTCTCGACGACCGCGCCCGCGGAGTTCGCCGGGTCGGTCGCCTCCGACGCCGAGCAGACGCTCGCCGCCATCGCCTCGCGCCAGAGCCCCCCCGCGCCGCAGGACTGACGCGCCACCCACTCACCCCACCGAACGACACCGGGACACACTTGCCATGTCAACTAACGAAGCGACCTACGAGCACCAGCTCTCTCTCTCCGATCTGCTGAAGAAGCTGATCGAGATGGGCGGCTCCGACCTCCACCTGACGACGAACACGCCGCCGCAGGTGCGCGTCCACGGCGAGCTGCGCCCGCTCGAAGGCTACAAGGCGCTCACCTCCGCCGACACCAAGCAGCTCGCCTACAGCGTGCTGACCGACGCGCAGAAGCACCGCTTCGAAGAGTCTCTGGAGCTGGACTTCTCCTTCGGCGTCCGCGGCCTCTCGCGCTTCCGCGCGAACCTGTTCAACCAGCGCGGCGCGGTCGGCGCGGTCTTCCGCGCGATCCCCTACGAGATCAAGTCGTTCGAGACGCTCGGCCTGCCGGCGGTCGTCTCGAAGCTCTGCGAGAAGCCGCGCGGCCTGATCCTCGTCACCGGCCCCACCGGCTCCGGCAAATCGACGACGCTCGCCGCCATGCTCGACAAGATCAACCGCGAGCGGCACGAGCACATCGTGACCATCGAAGACCCCATCGAGTTTTTGCACAACCACAAGTCGTGCCTCGTCAACCAGCGCGAGGTCGGCTCCGACACCAAGGGCTTCGCCGAGGCGCTGCGCACGGCGCTGCGCCAGGACCCGGACGTGGTGCTCGTCGGCGAGATGCGCGACCTCGAAACCATCGAGTCCGCGCTCAGGATCGCCGAGACGGGCCACCTGACGTTCGCCACGCTGCACACCAACTCGGCGGCCTCGACCATCAACCGCATCATCGACGTCTTCCCCTCGACGCAGCAGGCGCAGATTCGCGCGCAGCTCTCGCTCGTCCTCGAAGGCATCATGTGCCAGTCGCTCCTGCCGCGCGCCGACGGTCGCGGGCGCGCCGCCGCGCTCGAAATCCTCGTCCCCAACAACGCCATCCGCAACCTCATCCGCGAGGACAAGGTGCACCAGATTTACTCGATGATGCAGACGGGGCAGGACAAGTACGGGATGCAGACCTTCAACCAGTCGCTCGCC
>DASVQC010000031.1:0-15596 GCA_036389335.1 Pyrinomonadaceae bacterium
GTTGTTGATCGTGCGCGCCTTGACGGCGGTCTTCGCCGCCTCCCCAAGGTTCGCGCTCGGCATGACGATGAAGGGGTCGCTGCCGCCGAGTTCGAGGACGGTCTTTTTGATCAGCCCCCCGGCGACCGACGCGACGCTCGCCCCCGCCGGCTCGCTCCCCGTCAGCGTCGCGGCGGCGACGCGCGCGTCCTCCAGCACGCGGCCCACCTCTTTCGATCCGATCAGAAGAGTCTGAAACTCCCCGCGGTCGAACCCCGCGCGCGCGAAGAGGTCTTCGACGGCGAGCGCGCACTGCGGGACGTTCGAGGCGTGCTTGAGGAGCCCGACGTTGCCCGCCATCAGGGCGGGCGCGGCGAAGCGTATCACCTGCCAGAAAGGGAAATTCCACGGCATCACCGCGAGCACGACGCCGAGCGGCTGGTAGCGCACGAAGCTGCGCGTCGCGGTCGTCTCCACTTCTTCATCCGACAAAAACCGTTCCGCGTTCTCCGCGTAGTAGCGGCAGACCCAAGCGCACTTGGCCGCCTCCTCGCGCGCCGACTTGATGGGCTTCCCCATCTCGACCGTCATCAGACGGGCGAACTGCTCCTTCTCCGCTTCGAGAATCCCGGCGGCGCGCAGCATCTTCCCCGCGCGCTCGGCGAAGCCCGTCAGCCGGTGCGCGCCGGACGCCTCCGCCGCGCGCGCGATCTTCTCCTCGATCTGCGGCCCGGTGTGCGGGGTGAACTCTTTAATCGTCTCGCCGGTCGCCGGGTTAATCGTTGCAATCGCCATAGCTATTTCATCCCCGGTTGAGCGTAGCCTGCTAATCCGAATTCACCACAGAGGCACAGAGGACACAGAGGGGCACAGAGTTAATAATTCTTTCTCTGTGTAATCTCAGTGTCCTCTGTGCCTCTGTGGTGAATCTTACCGATCTTCATTAACGAAACTTCAAGGCACCAACACGATCTTCCCGTAGGCCCCCGGCTCCAACACCTCGCGGTGCGCGCGCGCGGCTTCGGCGAGCGGCAGCTCCTTGCCGACGACGGGCCGCAGCGTCCCCGCTTCGAGGCCCACCACGAGCGCGGCGTGGATCGAGACGTGCTCGGCGGGCGAGATGTTGAAAGCCGTCATGCCGAGGACGGCAGCGTCGCGGCCCATCGCCTGACGCGGATCGATCTCGACGCGCCCGCGGCTGCCGACGACGACGACGCGACCGAAGCGCGCGAGCACGCCGAGGTCCCGGTCGAGGTTCACGTTGGCGAGCATCTCCAAGATCACGTCGACGCCACGGCCCTCGGTCAGCCTCACCAACTCGTCGAGGTAGCCGGGCTCGCGGTGATCGAGGACGTGGTGCGCGCCCTCGCGCGCGACGAGTTCGCGCCCCTCCTCAGTCCCGCCCGTGCCGAAGACGATCATCCCGGCGGCCCGCGCCAATTGCACCGCCGCCGTCCCGACGCCGCCGCTCGCGCCGTGGACGAGCACCGACTCGCCGGGCCGCGCGCCCGCGCGCCCGAAGAGTGCGCGGTGCGCCGTCACGTAAGGCACGCCGAGCGCCGCGCCCTGCGCGAAGGTCAAGCGGTCGGGGAGGGGGTGAACCTGCGACTCCCCGCAGAGCGCCCTCTCGGCGTAAGTCCCCGACAGGCTCCCCGCGACGTAAACCCTGTCGCCGACTTTGAAGCGCCCGACGCCCGCCCCCGCCGACTCGACCGTGCCCGCCGCGTCCGAGCCGGGCGTGTAGGGCAATTCCGGCAGGCGCGCGTACGCGCCGGAGCGCATGTAAGTCTCCACGGGGTTGACGCCCGCCGCGGCCACGCGCACGACCACCTGCGCCTCGCCCGGCTGCGGGTCGGGCACCTCTTCGAGCCGCATCACGTCGGGCCCGCCGAACTCGCTCACGCGGATCGCTCTCATCTTTGATTCACCTCGCGTCGCTCGACGCGGATCGCGATTTAAAATTGTCGAACGGGTGAGAAGTATATTAACTTGCTCGCGCTCGTTCACAAAGATCAGCCGCGCCGGGCGTCGGGCGTGGGACGTTTCCGCCTCCCGTCAGCCCTCGCGGAGTCTTACGCGAACTCTTAATGGATCGATTCTCGCCCGCGCACGTCCTGCTGCTGCTCGCCGCCGCCTTCGCCGCGGGCGTGATCAACTCGGTCGCGGGCGGCGGCACGCTCCTCACCTTCCCGACGCTCATCGCGCTCGGCCTCGATCCGAAGATCGCGAACGCGACGAGCACCGTCGCGCTGTGGCCCGCACTGGCGGGCGGGCTCTTCGGCTACCGGCGCGAGATGGAGGGCACGCGCTCGCTGCTCTGGCGCTTGGGGCTGGCGAGCGTCGCCGGGGGCGGCGTCGGCGCGTGGCTCCTCATCCGCACGCCCTCGCAGACGTTCGCGCGCCTCGTCCCCTTCCTCATCCTGTTCGCCACCGTCCTCTTCATGCTGCAAGAGCCGATCAACCGCTGGGTGCGGGTCGGCGAGCTGAGGCCCGACGAGGCGCGTCGGCGTCGCTGGTGGGCGGGCGCGATCTTCTTCCAGTTCTGCTCGGCGGTCTACGGCGGCTACTTCGGCGCGGGCAACGGCATCATGATGCTCGCCGCGATGGGGCTCTTGGGCCTGACGGACATCCACCGCGCCAACGGCCTGAAGAATTTTCTCGGGCTGGCGCTGAACTTCGTCGCCATCCTCGCCTTCGCCGCGTCGGGGATGGTCGACTGGCGCGTGGCGCTCTTGATGGCGTCGGGCGCGGTCGGGGGCGGGTACTTCGGCGCGAGCGCGGCGCGCTTCGTCGGGCGCGCGGTCGTGCGCCGCGCGGTCGTCGCCATCGGCTTCTGCATCGGGGCCGCTATGCTGTGGCGCACTTTCGCAGGCTGACGACGACAGACTTCGACGCGGGCGTGTTGCTCTTGTCGGCGACGTGGCGGACGGGCACGAGCACGTTCGCCTCGGGGAAATAGGTGGCGGCGCAGCGGCGCGGGATGGCGTAGGGCACGACGCGAAAACTCTTCCCGATCCGCTCCTCGCCCTCGAAGTGGCTGACGAGATCGACGAGCTGGCCTTCCGTCAGCCCGGCCTCGCTCACGTCTTCCGGGTTGAGGAAGACGACGCGGCGCGAGCCCTTGACGCCGCGGTAGCGGTCGTCGAGGCCGTAGATGGTCGTGTTGAACTGATCGTGGCTGCGCACGGTCATCATCAAAAACTGTCCGGGCGCGAGCGAGAGCCGCGGCATTTCGTGGACGGTGAACTCGGCCCTGCCCGAAGCCGTCTTGAACTTTCGCTCGCGCGCGCCGTTCGGGAGGTAGAAGCCGCCGGGCTCTCTCACGCGCCGGTTGTAGCCCTCGAAGCCGGGCACGACGCGCTCGATGGCGTCGCGGATCAGATCGTAGTTCCCCTCCAGCTCTTCCCACTCCACGCTCGTCCGCCCGCCGAGGGTCGCGCGCGCCAAGCGCGCGACGATGGCCGCCTCGCTCAGCAGCGCGTCCGAGGCCGGTTCCAGATTCCCGCGCGACGACTGCACGACGCCCATCGAGTTCTCGCAACTGACGAACTGCTCGCCCGACGCCCGCCGGTCGCGCTCCGTGCGCCCGAGGCACGGCAGGATGAGGGCCTGTTCGCCGGTGACGAGGTGCGCGCGGTTGAGCTTCGTCGAGACGTGACAGGTGAGCCGCGTCCGGCGCAGGGCCTCGGCGGTGAACTCGGTGTCGGGCGTCGCGGAGAGGAAGTTGCCGCCCATGGCGAAGAAGACTTTGGCGCGGCGGTCGTGCATGGCGCGGATCGCGGCGACGGTGTCGAAGCCGTGCTCGCGCGGCGGCTCGAAATTAAAAGCCCGCGAGAGGCCGTCGAGGAAAGTCTCGGTCGGTCGCTCCCAGACGCCGACGGTGCGGTCGCCCTGCACGTTCGAGTGCCCGCGCACGGGGCACGCGCCCGCGCCGGGCTTGCCGATCTGCCCGCGCATCAGAAGCAGGTTGACGATCTCCTGAATGTTCGCGACCGCGTTCTTGTGCTGCGTGAGCCCCATCGCCCAGCAGAAGATCGTCCGCTCCGATGCGACGAAGACGCGCGCCGCCTCGGCGATCTCTTCGCGCGCGACGCCGCTCTCGGCGACGATGTCGCCCCAGCTCGCCCCGCGGACGCCAGCGGCGTAGGCGTCGAAGCCGTTGGTGAACTCTGCGATGAAGTCGCGGTCGAGCACCGCGCCGGGCCTTCGCGCCTCCTCTTCGAGGACTTCCTTGGCGACGCCCTTGAGCAGCGCCACGTCGCCGTTGACGCGCACTTGCAGGAAGAGATCGGAGAGCTGCGTCCCGCGCCCGAGGAGGCCGAAGACTTCCTGCGGGTGCTTGAAGCGTCGGAGTCCGGTTTCGGGCAGCGGGTTGACGTGGACGATCTTGCAGCCGCGCCGCTTCGCCTCAAGCAACGTGGTGAGCATGCGCGGGTGGTTCGTGCCGGGGTTCTGGCCGACGACGAAGATCGCCTCGGCCCGCGCGAAGTCGTCGAGCGTGACCGTGCCCTTGCCGACGCCGACGGTGGCGGTGAGCGCCGCGCCCGACGACTCGTGGCACATGTTCGAGCAGTCGGGCAGGTTGTTCGTGCCGAACTGCCGGGCGAAGAGTTGGTAGAGGAACGCGGCCTCGTTCGACGTGCGGCCCGAAGTGTAAAAGACCGCCTCGTTCGGGGAGGCGAGAGCGTTCAGCTCCGACGCGATCAGGCGGAACGCCTCGTCCCACGTCGTCTCCTCGTAGTGATCGCTGCCGCGCCTGAGCAGCATCGGATGCGTGAGCCGCCCCTGCTGGTTGAGCCACAGGTCTGACTGTTCGCAGAGCGCCGCGACGCCCCACTCGCGGAAGAACGCGGGCGTGACGCGCCGGGTCGTCGCCTCGTCGGCCACGTGGCGCGCGCCGTTCTCGCAGAACTCGGCGTGCGGTCGCGCGCCGTCGGGCTCGGGCCACGCGCAGCCCGGGCAGTCGAAGCCGCCCTTCTGGTTGATCGCCGTGAGCGTCTTCAAGCTCCGCCGCACGCCCATCTCGCGCAGCGAATACTTCAGGCCGCTCCAAGCCGCGGGGATGCCCGCCGCCACTTCAGGCGGTCGCCTGATCTCCCCGGCCTCGGCCTCCGCGGGCGGCTGCGCGCCGCCCGGCGCGTGCGCGTGATCGGCGGGCGGGCCCGCGGCTTCGCGCGCGCCCGAGTCCGCGCCGAAGGCGCGCGCGTCGCCAGCGCGACCATCGTCTTCGCGAGCGCCCGCGGCGGAGCTGGGCTCGTCGGCGCGGTAGTGGCTCGCCTGTTCGCTCGAAGCCTCTTCGGACTGCCGCGCCGCGTCGTCTCTGCTTAAGGGTTGTGCCTTCCGCGCCATCAGCTTTCACCTGCGATCAGTGTCACGCCGAATGATACTGCACGGGGCGTCAGAAGTTGCAGCGGCGCGCCCCCGCCTTGAAAGCGGGCCGCGCGCGAAACCCTTGCGGCGGCGCGGGCCGCGCGGGGCGAGGCGTAACTTTTTGCCCCCATGCTTGTTTTCGTAAAAAGTGTGCTCACGACTTTGACCGCGGGGGAATTAGAGGTGACGAGAAAAGCGAAAACACTCCTGCCGGGACTGATGGCCGCGACGATGATCTTGATCTTCACGCCGGGCCGGGGCGTCGGGATCGCGGCCCAGTCTCAACCAGCCGCACCGCCCCAGCCGCTGGAATACTCAGACATCCCCGTCAACATCATGGCCCCGATCACGCCCGTGCCCGTAAGGGCCGTGGACGGTAAGCGGTATCTCGTCTACCACCTGCTGCTGACGGACTGGGGCTTCTCCGATCTCACGCTCAAGGGCGTCGAAGTGTTCGACGCCGCGCGCGGCACAGTCCTCGCGCGCTACGGCGACAAGGAGCTGGCCGAATACTACCGCTTCCGCTCGCTCATCCCCACGCCCCCGCGCTCGGAGATGCCGAACAATCAGTACCCGCGCGCCATCGCGAGCGGGCGCACCGGCGTCCTCTTCTTCTGGCTCGCGCTCGGCGCGCGCGACCGCGTGCCGACGACGCTCAGGCACCGCTTCACTTTCGAGGCGAACCCGTTAATTAAATTGGTTCGCGATCCGGCGTCCGCCGCAGGCGGCGACATGACGCTCGACCGCTTCGACGTTGCGGTCAGCCGCGACGAGCCCGTCGTGATCGGCCCGCCCCTCGGCGGCGGCCCGTGGCGGTGCAGCAACGGGCCCGCTTACAACACCGCCCACCAGTACCTCGCCGTCCGCGGCGGCAGGGTGCGGATCGCGCAGCGTTTCGCCTGCGACTTCAACAAGGTTGACGCGGGCGGCAACACGCTCCCCAACCCGTTCCCCGACGAGATCACCAACCGGATGTTTTACGGCTACGGGGCCGAGGTGCTCGCCGTCTCGGACGGGGTGATCGTCTTCGTCAAGGACGGCGTGCCGGAGAACGTGCCGCAGGCGTCGGGCGAGATCAAACCCGCCGTGCCCCTCACGCGCGAGACCATATCCGGCAACTGGGTGGCGCTCGCGCTGGGCGGCGGGCGCTACGCCTTCTACGCGCACCTGCAACCGGGAAGCGTCCGCGTCAAAGTCGGCGACAGGGTGCGCGCGGGTCAGGCCATCGGGCTCCTCGGCAACTCGGGCAACGCCGTAGGCCCGCACCTGCACTTCCACGTCGGCGACGCCTACGCCGTCAACGGCGGCGACCTGAACGGCAACGAGGGACTCCCCTTCGTCTTCGACTCCTTCGACGCGGCGGGCGGGACGCGGCACCGGCGCGAGATGCCCGTCAACAACACCGTCATGACTTTCAACCCCGCGCCGGCGGCGCAGGGAAAAGCTCGCGCCCGCGTGCGAGCGCGTCGTTGAGTTTGTCGATGAACGCCGCGCGGCTGACGAGCTTCGCGCCGAGCGCCTCCATGTGCGGCGTCATCACCTGAATGTCGATCCAGTCGAGCCCGCGCGCGCCGAGGTGTTCGAGGAGGCGGAGCAGCGCGAGCTTCGAGGCGTTCGGCCTGTGGTAGAACATGCTCTCGCCCGCGAACGCGCCGCCCGCGTCCACGCCGTAGACGCCCCCGACCAGCTCGTCGCGCTCCCACACCTCGACGCTGTGCGCGTGGCCGAGGCGGTGCAGCTCGCAGTAAGCCTGAAACACTTCGGGCGTGATCCACGTCCCGCACTCGTCGGGGCGCTCGGCGCGCGCGCAGTGGAGCACGACGCGCGGGAAGGCGGCGTCGATGGTGAAGCGGTAGGGCGTGTTGCGCGCGAGGCGCGCGAGGCGGCGCGCGACGTGGAGGTCGCCGCGTTCGAGGACGGCGCGCTCGCGCGGGCAGAACCAAGGGAGCGGGCAGCCCTCGACGGGCCACGGGAAGATGCCGCGGCGGTACGCGGCGAGCAAGTTGTGCGGCTCCATGTTCCCGCCGACCGCGACGATGTCGCCGTAGTTGGCCGCGCGCGGATCGGGGAAGCTCATCACGCGCGTCGAGCGCTTGAAGAACGCCGCCGGGTGCTGGTCTCTTTCGGCGTGCGACATGGCGAGTCTCTTCGCGTTACCGATCCTGAACCCTCATTCACCACAGAGGCGCAGAGGACACAGGAGGGCACAGAGTATTTTCTTCCTCCGTGTTAACCCCGCGCCCCCTGTGCCCCTGTGGTGAATCTTCTTTTTACAACTACGAACCCGGGTAGTTAAGCCGCAGCTCGTCGCCCTCGACTTCGACCAGGACTTCGCCGCCGCGCGCGAGCGATTCCGCGAAGAGC
Source organism: Pyrinomonadaceae bacterium (assembly GCA_036389335.1). GTDB lineage: Bacteria > Acidobacteriota > Blastocatellia > Pyrinomonadales > Pyrinomonadaceae > JAIVGV01. Next base: position 7,714 of record DASVQC010000031.1, read on the forward strand.
AGTTCTTCCGCGAGCGGCTCTTTGATCCTCTGCTGGATGAGGCGCGCCATCGGGCGCGCGCCCATCGCGCGGTCGTAGCCGCGGCGGGCCAGCCACGCGCGGGCCTCCTCCGTCAGGCGCACCGTGACGTTCTTCTCGGCGAGCTGCGCGTTCACCTCCCGGACGAGCTTGTCGACGACCATCTCCGTCACCTCGAAGCCGAGCGAGTCGAAGGCGATCCACGCGTCGAGGCGGTTGCGAAACTCCGGGCTGAAGGTTCGCTCAATCGCGCCGCGCCCCTTGCCGCGCCCCGTGTCGTTGGTCTGAAAGCCCATGCCGCCCGCCGACAGCTCGTGCGCGCCCGCGTTGGTCGTCATGATGAGGATGACGTTGCGGAAGTCGGCCTTCTTGCCGTTGTTGTCGGTGAGCGTGGCGTGATCCATCACCTGCAAGAGGATGTTGAAGAGGTTGGGGTGCGCCTTCTCGATCTCGTCGAGGACGAGGACGGCGTAAGGCGTCTTGTTGACGGCGTCGGTCAGCAGGCCCCCCTGATCGAAGCCGACGTAGCCGGGCGGCGCGCCGATGAGGCGCGAGACCGTGTGCGCTTCGGCGTACTCGCTCATGTCGAAGCGCAGGAACTCGACGCCGAGCGCGGCGGCGAGCTGCTTCGCCAGCTCGGTCTTCCCGACGCCCGTGGGGCCGGAGAAGAGGAACGAGCCCACGGGCTTCTCCGCCTGCCCGAGGCCGGAGCGCGAGAGCTTGATGGCCTTCGTGACCTGCGCGATGGCCGCGTCCTGACCGAAGATGGCGGACTTCAGCTCGCGCTCCAGATCGCGCAGGCGATCCCGCTCCGAGCCCGCGACCGTCTTCGGCGGAATCTTCGCCATGCGCGAGATGACCTGCTCGATCTCGTGCGCGCCGACGGCTGCGGGCCGCTCGGCTTCGGGCAGCAGCTTCATGGCCGCCCCCGCCTCGTCGATCACGTCCACGGCCTTGTCGGGCAGGAAGCGGTCGTGGAGGTACTTGCCCGCCAGCTCCGCGGCGAGCTGCAACGCCTCGGGCGCGTAGCGGACGCCGTGGTGCTCCTCGTAGTAGCCCTTCAGGCCGTTCAGAATCTCCACGGTCTCGGCGATGGTCGTCTCGCCGATCTCGATCTTCTGGAAGCGGCGCGCGAGCGCGCGGTCGCGCTCGAAGGCGGCCTTGTATTCCGGGTAGGTGGTCGAGCCGATGCAGCGCAACTCTCCGGAAGCGAGCGCGGGCTTCAGGATGTTCGAGGCGTCCATCGAGCCGCCCGCGACGGCCCCCGCGCCGACGATGGTGTGAATCTCGTCGATGAAGAGGACGGCGCCCGGTATTTTTTTGAGCGCGGAGATGATCGCCTTGAACCGCTGCTCGAACTCGCCGCGGTACTTCGTGCCCGCCAGGACGGCCCCCATGTCGAGCGCGTAGACGGTCGCGCCCTTCAGGACTTCGGGCACCTCGCCCCTGTGAATCTTGAGCGCGAGCCCTTCGGCGATGGCGGTCTTGCCGACGCCCGGCTCGCCCACGTAGACGGGGTTGTTCTTCCGCCGCCGACACAGAATCTGGATCGTCCGCAAGACTTCCGCCGTGCGACCGATGAGCGGATCGATGTGGCCCGCGCCCGCGCGCTCGATCAGGTTGACGGTGAAGGCGGCGAGCGGATCGCGCGCCTGTGGGGCCCCGCCCTCCTCTTCCTCGTCCTCCCCGCCCCAGCCCTCGACCGCCGGATCGGTGCCCCCGGCGAGCTTCGAGATGCCGTGCGAGATGTAGTTGAGCACGTCGAGGCGTCGGATGCCCTGCGCCTTGAGCAGGTAGACGGCGTAAGACCTGTCGGCCTGATACATCGCCGCGAGGACGTTCGCGCCGTCCACCTCGCGCTGCCCGCTCCCCTCGGCTTGCAGCAGCGCGAACTGGAGGACGCGCGCGAACATGATCGTCTGCTCCGGCGACTCGTCGCCAGGGGCGTTCGACCGCTCCATGTTGTCGGCGAGGAACTTCTCCACCTCGCGCCGGAGCGTCTGCGCGTCGCCGCCGCAGTGGCGGATGACGTTGGCCGCCGTCGCGTCCGAGAGCAGCGCGAGCAGCAGGTGTTCGAGCGTGACGAACTCGTGCCGCCGCCGCGCGGCCTCTTCGACCGCGTTGCTCAGCGTGGCTTGTAGCTCTTTCGTAATCATAAAGGCAGAGGTCGGAGACTAGAGGTTAGAGGTCAGTGCAAGCTGAGCGACCGAACTCGATGCTTTACCCTCCCGCGGCGTCCTCTTCAACCGTGCAGAGCAGCGGGTACTCGCTCGCCTGCGCGAGGCTCGACGCCTTGGCGGCCTTCATCTCGGCGACCTCGTAGGTGTAGACGCCCGCGACGCCCGCGCCCTGCGTGTGAACCTGTAGCATGACGCGGACGGCGTCCGACTCGGTGCGCTGGAAGACGGTCTGGAGGACGTAGACGACGAAGTCCATCGTCGTGAAGTTGTCGTTGTGCAGGAGCACCTTGTAGAGCGGCGGCTTCCTGAGCCGCGTGCGGCTCTCGGTAACTGTTAACTCGCCCGCCTCTAAATCTTTGTCGGCCATAAGTCCACACCGGGCTCGTCCCGCCCGCCGCTTTAATAGGATAGCAACATCCCCGCGGCGGCGGGTAGCGCGCGCGGCTCCGCGCCGTAACTTTCCCCCGCCCCGCCTGTTTTTATTCCGCCGGCAACGGGCTACTATCTTGGAGGAGGGACGATGAAAAGGCTATCCACGACGCTCGTCATCACGTTGGCGTTCTTCTGCGCGGGCGCGCGGGCGACTCGCGCGCAGGACGACCCGGAAGTCCGCAAGGAGTTGGAGGCGAGCTACAAGCAACTGGCCGAGGCTCACGACAGGAAAGACCTGAAGGCTATCGTCGCGATGAAGACCGCCGACTTCCACTCCGTCTTCCCCGACGGCAGGCTCGGCGACAGCAAGACCATGGAGCAGTACTCCCGGCAGTTCCTCGAAAGCAACATCCCGCCCTTCAACATCCGTTTCACGATCCGTAAGTTGGCCGTCTCCGAAAACAAGCTCATCGCCGTCGCCGAAGTTTTCCAGGAGGTGTCGAGGTCGAGAGAGATGGCGGGGAAGGTGAGGAAGGTCGAGACCACCGTCGTCCAGCGCGAGACGTGGGCGAAGACGCCCGCCGGGTGGAGGCTGAAGACGGTCGACGAAGTTCATGACGCGAAGAGGTTCGTGGACGGCAAGCGGGTCGATCCGACTAAGCCTTACGACCCCGACGCCCCGCCCTACGATCCCGACGCGGCGAAGAAACCATGACCCGGAAGGGGCGTCCGCAAGGCCCGCCCCGCAGGGGAAAGCTGTCGGAAGTTTGACCGCACGGAGGAAATTGATTCGCGCCTCGGAGGTCGGCGAGTACGCGTTCTGCGCGCGCGCGTGGCGGCTGCGCGCCGAGAGCGTGGAGGCGGACGGGGCGGCGGGCGAGGCGCGCGCCGCCGGCGCCGCTTGGCACAGGCGGCACGGGCGCGGGGTCGAGCGGGCGCGGCGGCTGCGAAGGCTCGCGTCGTTCGCGACCGCCCTCGCCGCGCTGCTCGCGCTCGTCATCTTCGCGCTCTGGTGGTGGCGCGGATGATCTTCCTCTACGCGGCGTTCCTCCTGCTCGCCTGCGTCGCGCTCGCGGCGCACCTCGCGGCGCGCGCCCGCGCCCGCGCGACGGGCCTGCCCGAAGGCGAGATCGTTTACGGCGACACGGGATTCGCCGTCGGAAAGATCGCGCCCGCGCGCCTGAACGAAGAGGGCGAGCGGCAGGAGCGCGCGCTCGTCTCCCGGCGCTACGGCCTGACGGGGCGGCCCGACTACCTCGTGCGGACGCGCGAAGGGATCATCCCCGTCGAAGCCAAGTCGGCGCGCAGGCCCGCGGGCGGGCGGCCCTACGACTCGCACCTGATGCAGCTCGCCGCCTACTGCCTGCTCGTAGAGGACGCGCTCGGCGCGCGCGTGCCCTACGGCCTCGTGCGCTACGCCGACGGCGAGGCGCGCGTCGAGTACACCGCAGAGCTGCGCGAAACTTTGTTGGAGACGCTCGCGGAGATGCGCGAGGCGCGCGAGGCCGACGACGTTCACCGCAGCCACGACGAGCCCCGCCGCTGCGCGAGCTGCGGCTACCGCGACGTGTGCGACGAGTCCTTAGCAGGGATGAGGGATGAGGGATGAGGGATGAAATGAGAGCCGATCAAAGCGTCAGCCTTTCTTTCATCCCTCATCCCTCATCCCTCATCCCTAACTCCCCACCGGCGCGTCGAGCATGTCGTGGCGGGTGATGATGCCGGTGATGCGCCCGTACTCTTCGACGAGGACGGCGGGGCTCTTCTGGAGCTGGCGCGTCACGTCAGCCGCGCTCACGTCGACGTCCACGACGGGGAAGCTCGCGCCCATCACCTCGCCGACGGGCGACTCTAACAGGTCGCGGTTGCCGAGCACCTTCGCCAGCACGCGGTTCTCGCGCAAGCTACCGATTGACTTCCCTTCCTCGATCACGGGGATGTGTTCGAGCCCCATCTCGTCCATCTTCGCCAGCGCGTCCGCGACGCGCGTCTGCGGCGTGAGGTGGACGAGGGCCTTCGGGGCCTGCCCGCCCTTCGTGCCCGCGATGAGGCCCGCCGTCAACCGCTGCGGCTCTAAGAGTCGCTTCTCCTTCAGCCACTCGTCAGAGTGAAACTTCGTCAGGTAGTGCTCGCCCGTGTCGCAGACGATGAAGACGACGACGCCCGACTCGTCGAGGCCGCGCGCGACACGCAACGCCGCCGCGAGGTTCGTGCCCGTCGAGCCGCCGCAGAAGATTCCTTCCTTGCGTCCGAGCTGGCGCGCCAGCTCGAACGACTCGCGGTCGGTGACGTTGACGATCTCGTCCACGTACTTCATGTGGACGTTGTCGGGGATGATCTCCTGCCCGATGCCTTCGACCAGATAGGGCGAAGCCTCGCCCGTGCGCCCCGTCTCTTTGTATGTCTTGAAGACCGAGCCGTAGGGGTCTGCGCCGATGATGCGCACCTGCGGGTTCGTCTCTTTGAGGAAGCGGCCCGTGCCGGAGATCGTGCCGCCCGTGCCGAGCCCGGAGACGAAGTGCGTGATCTTGCCGTCGGTCTGCTCCCAGATTTCGGGGCCGGTCGTGCGGTAGTGTGCGAGCGGGTTGGCCGGGTGCGCGTACTGGTTCGGGTAGAAGCTGTTGGGCGTCTCGCGGGCGATGCGCTGGGCGGTCGCGACGTAGTGATCGGGCGTGCCGGGCCGGGCCGACGACGGCACGACGACCACGTCCGCGCCGAGGGCTTTCAAATAACGCACCTTCTCGACCGAAGCCTTGTCGGTCATCACGAACGTGCAGCGGTAGCCGCGCACGGCGGCGGCCAGCGCGAGCCCGATGCCGGTGTTGCCCGATGTCGCCTCGACGATGGTGCCGCCGGGCTTCAACGTGCCGTCGCGCTCGGCGGCCTCGATCATCGAGATGCCGATGCGATCCTTGACCGAGAAGCCGGGGTTCAGGTTCTCCATCTTGGCGAAGACCTGCGCCTTGAGTCCTTCGGTGAGCCGGTTGAGTCTGACGAGCGGCGTGTTGCCGATCAGTCCGAGGACGTTTTCGTAGAACTTCATTAACTTGACCCGCGAGCGGCGACGTGCGCGACGCTCCATCACCAGAGTTATTAGAGCCGGGGGAACAGACAGTTAAAACCGTTCCCGCTGACTTTGTAAAGCCGCTATGGGAATTCTAAAAGAGCATCTAGTGAAAAAAATATTTCTGCCCTTTTATTGTTTTCTCCCGTTAAGTCATTGAATATGAGTAAGTTGAATTAGGAAACGGTAATATCCATTACTAAAATACCATTGATTTTCCGTTTGGATGTTATTAATATGAATCCCAATTAGGCAGGAATGTTTGCAGACATTTTCGCCTAACTTCTTCTATTGACGGGATATCAAGGGCGGGCGATACACTCTTCAAGTCACTCACCTTTGATGTCCCCTTTCAACCGAAAGGGGGTTCAAGTATGTCAGCGTTTGAGTTGCTGGCGGGCGTTACTCTTGCGGCGCTCTTGCTCGAAACGCTCCGACTCATCTTGCGTAACCGTTAGGTGAGTCTCACAAATCGATCACTTAAGAGAGGGGCTGTTTCGGCGGCCCCTCTTTATGCTTTATAGAGGTTAATTGAAAGCGATTGTTGGTGTGAACTGATATAGATAGCAAAAGCCGCGGCGATTGCAGTCGCCGCGGCTTTGATATCTACCCGAAGTAATTCCCCTAAGGGATCGGGCGATACACTCTTCATATGAATTTTTTTACACGAAATATCATTGACGCGTCAAGAGTAAATGTGACTGTTTTGTGACAGAGCAGTGGACATTACATCTGATATGTCACAAAACCGTGCGGCCAGCACTCCATATTGAGCGCGCCCTTTACTTTTTGTACACACTATTTACATAAATCGGCCTGTTTACGGCTATTTTTCTTAGTTAAGGAGGAGATTTTGCGCCAACTCCTTTCAGGACTTAATGAGAGTATTCTGCGCCGCCCTTATCTCATTCCGCCAAATACATATGCGCCTTTTTCTGTTTCGACTGTGAAATTTTGACTTGATTCTCGCACAATTTATGATACAGTGTTTCACGTCTGGCACAGTACCGGCCCGCGCAGGGCAGAGATGCTCCCGAATCGGCGCGGACTTTGGAGGCCACGGGCGGCCCGCAGCAGTCGCCGCTAACCCGCAGAATTCTGAAGGAGTTAAAAATGAGCAACGTGAAGAGACCGAAGGTTAACCCGCTCAGCCGACTGCCCCGGCAACAGCGTCTGGTGATGGCGGTGAGAGGCGGCGCGGGCGTCGGCAAGTCGCAGTTCGTCCGCTCGATGGCGGAGGCGGGCCTGGGCCGCCTCTGCATCTTCGACGTGGAGCGCAAGACGCGCCTCCTGAAAGGCAACGGCACGGTCTTCGACGGGCTCGAAGTCGAGCACCCGGACGAGCTGCCCGAGTTCATCGACTGGGCCCTCGCGGGCGAAGGCAAGGCGCGCGACTACGGCTGCTACGCGCTCGACTCGTGGGCGTCCTACTTCAGCGCCAAGCACAGCGAGACCATCGCGGCGGTCAGAGAGCGCACGGGCGATCCGCTGGCGCAGCCTTCGGCGGAAGAGTTGGCCGCCGACCAGATGGTCTTGCAGGGCGTCCTGCGCCGCCTGTGCATCGAGAGCGGCAAGTCGGTCGTGATCGTCGATCAGATTCCGGCGAAGGGCAAAGAAGCGAAGGAGGACAACGAGGTGGGGCGTGTGCTGCCGATGACGGCGAGCGGGCTCGAATACTTCGTGGACATCATGGTCGAGGTCTCCTTGCAGGAGCGCGACGGCGAGATCGTGCGCGTCTTCCAGATCGTCAAGTCGAACAGCCCGGCCTTCGAGGTCGGCTTCGAACTGACGGGCGACGTGACCTTCGCCAAGTTCATCGAGCACATGAAGCGCGAGTCGGGCACCGATCTGCCGATGGAAGCGCCGAGGCCCGCGACCGTCCCCGAGACCATCGAGGAGAAGCCGCAGCCTTTGACGCTCGTGCAGCCGCAGTTGACCGTGCAGGAGTTGATCGCGAAGGCGACCAAGCACGGCTTCAAGGAGGCCGACATCGTGACGGGCGCGAAGGTCTACCACAACCAGCCGAACATCTACCGCCTCACGCCCGAACAGATCGCCGACATCGACCGCCGCCTGACCGCCCGCATCGAGAAGATGCGCGCGCAACAGACGGGCGCGGCGGAAGCCGATCAGGCCGCGCCGAACACCGCGGGCGCGAAGACGCAGGCGGCGCGCAACGTCCGCCGGGCGTGAAGAAGCTGTTAGCTGTTAGCGATTAGCCGTTTGCTAAACACGGGGGCGGGGGGGGG
>DASVQC010000032.1:0-91508 GCA_036389335.1 Pyrinomonadaceae bacterium
CTGGTAGGAGAGCGAGAGCGTGATGTCGGTGATGCCGGCGGCGCGCAGCGTCTCGATCTGGTAGAGGAGGAAGGCGCGGTTGCAGATCGGGACGACGGGCTTCGGCGTGTAGACGGTGAGCGGGCGCAGCCGCGTGCCCTTCCCGCCTGCGAGTATGAGTGCCTGCATGACTGACTTAGGGACGGAAAAAGTAAGAACGAGGCTGTCAGAGCGGCGCGAGTTTAGCACCTGCACCTGGGCCTTGCAATCAACTATCTCGGCGCAGTGATCGGGGGGCTTGATTGGCCGAGTGGCCCGCCCGCGAAGCCCTAATTCCCATTATTTGTTGACATCCCTTCCGGAGTGGGGATATAAACGGCCCAACTTTTCGCTCAAGCAAGAGAGAATTTTCCTAGACTCTTTTCTCTTGCGCGTCGTAACCTCTTAGGTGCCCCGCAGCTACCATCCGCATGGCATCCTTAAACCGTCCTAGATACTCACCCACTGTAGGAGGAGGAAACGCCATGAGAAAGTGCCATTCGTCGCTTCTGATCGCAGCCTTGATCTTCACGACAGTCGTCACGGCGGTGAGCAGCGGTTTTAGCGAGGTGAAGTCTGTTGAGCGAAGGCCGGCGCCGAGCCTCGGCTACCGCGTCGGCGCGCACCCGTACCTCGGCTCGGACTATGAGGAGCGCCCGGTCGTCGTAAGCAGCGTGGGATCGGACGCTGCTAACGGCTTCAAGGTGGTGAAAGTGGGCTTAAGAAACAATTCTTCCAAACCAGTCGTTGCGGTGAGACTCGGATGGTACATGTCTCACGACCCGTCCGCCTCCGGGGCAGTGACCGGCAGTCGGGCGTCCGTGATAGTTAACGGTCAGACTTCACGCATCATCCTCCCCGGTAAGATTCCCGTAGGTCAACACGGGGTCGTAAAGCAAACTCTCGTGTCGTTCGAGGACGCTTACAGGCGCTCCCGGCAGTCTCAGGGAGAGCCGTCGGGGCGCTTCCGCATCGAGGTGGCTGCGGTCGAAGTGTTTTTTGAGGACGGCTCGAGTTGGAAGGACGAGCAAGTCTATCCGACGGTCGGCGTGCTGAAGCTGCCCACGTTGAAGGCGGCATACCTCCGCCCGGCGCCCCAATATTGCCCGGTCACGGAATGCTCTTGGAACGGGGGGGGCTACCAGTGCGACGGATCAAACTTCCAGACCGCTTGTTATAATTGCACCACGGCGTGCTGCAATTCGCTGTGCAGCGATCCTCCCGTGTGTAACAGGTGTAATTAAGTGAAGTCGTGTCCCGGTCGTGGCTCTCACCGACTGGAAGCGGTAAGGGTACGATGACAGACCGCCCCTCACTGCTTCTCGGCTAACAACCTGTCAGGAGGCTATATGAGAAAACATTCTATGCCGGTTCTCCTTTGGGCGTTACTCGTCTGCGCGCTGCCCTGCGCCGCGCAAACCACCCCGGCGCGCACGAGACCCGAGCCGGTCGGCGAGGGCGAGGTGCTGAGCGTGGATACGACGCTCGTCAATATCCTCGCAAGCGTCACGGATCGCCACGGACGCTACATCGGGGGCTTGCGCCAGCAAGACTTCCGGGTTTACGAGGACGGCGTCGAACAGCAGCTCGTGCACTTCGCCGCGGCGGAAGTGCCCTTCACCGTCGCCCTCATGCTCGACACGAGCGGCTCGGCGCGCTTCCGCCTTAAGGATATGCAGGAGGCGGCGATCAGTTTCGTCGATCAATTACGACCGGACGACCGGGTGCTGCTCCTTTCGTTCAACGATCAGGTCAGCGTGCTGGCAGAACCTACGGGCGACCGCGGCGTTCTGCGCAACGCGATCCGGCTCGCGGGAGGTGGTAACGGCACGCGCCTTTACGACGCCGTGGACTTCGCCATTAAGCGCCGTCTCAACAGCATTTCCGGGCGCAAGGCCATCGTCCTTTTCACGGACGGCATCGATAACGTCAGCCGCTCCGCAACCCGCGCGAACAACTTACGCGACGTGCGGGAGTCGGATGCGCTTTTTTATACCGTACAGTATGACACGTTTGTGGAGGGGGTCAGTGCAGTGGTAGCAGGCGGCGGCGTACCGGCACTCAACACCCCGAGCGTCTTAACTACCAGGAGCGACAGGGTGTACCCGACCGGCTTCGGCGAGAAGGATTACGCCCAAGCGCGCGATTATATGCAAAAGTTGGCGAGCGCGACCGGGGCGCGTTATTACCACGCTGACGACTTGACGAAAATCCGAGAGGCGTTCGCCGGAGTCGCGCAGGAATTACGCTCGCGGTACAGTCTCGGCTACTACCCGAAGCACCCGGCGCGCGACGGCCAGCCCCACGTGCTAAAGGTTCGCGCCGCCTCGCCGAACGTCTCGCTGAAGCTCTCCGTGCGCGCGCGCGACGGTTACGTCGGCAAGCCGCCACTGGATCAAGCTAAGAAGTAATGTCCTGACCCGCGGCGGGGGTTGCCGGCGTTAACGCGCCGGTGACCGTTGGCCGGCGGGCCGTCGCCTGCCGCCTCTAGTTGCCCCCTTCAAAGCATCGGCTACAGCCGCGCCCGCGCGCGATCCTGGTAGTCTGCCGCGCCGGCCTCGACGCCGTCACCCTCCCCCGCCGGTCGTGCTCCGAAAGCGAAAATCCGCCGCCCCGTCAGGCGTGTGCCCCGCAAGATCGCTTGCTTGACACCCCCCCGTGCGAACGTATAATCGACGTAGAATAATCACGCGACAGGTGACGGGTGACGGGTGACAGGTCAGAAGTTCTTACTTGTCACCCGTCACAGTTCACCTGTCACGCCTTTTAGGAGTGTGCAATGCCTGACGCGAGGGAGACAGTCATCATCAGCGCGGTGCGGACGCCGACGGGGAAGTTTCAGGGCGCGCTGAAAGGTTTTTCGGCGACCGATCTCGGCGCGATGGTGGTGCGCGAGAGCGTGCGGCGCGCGGGCGTCCGCCCCGAAGAGGTGGACGAGGTGATCATGGGCTGCGTCATTCAGGCGGGCTTGGGTCAAAACCCGGCGCGGCAGGCGGCCCTGAAGGGCGACATCCCGTTCGGCGTCTCGGCGGTGACGATCAACAAGGTCTGCGGGTCGGGCCTGAAGTCGGTGATGATGGCGTCGCAGGCGGTGAAGCTCGGCGACGCCGAGATCGTCGTCGCGGGCGGCATGGAGTCGATGTCGAACGCGCCGTACCTGCTGCCCAAGGCGCGCGAGGGCTACCGCCTCGGCAACGGCACGCTCCTCGACGCGATGATCCACGACGGGCTCTGGTGCGCCTTCGAGAACTACCACATGGGCAACACGGGCGAGGTCGTCGCCGAGCGCTACCACGTGACGCGGGCGGAGCAGGACGAGTACGCGCTCAACTCGCACCGCAAGGCGGCGGCGGCGACGAAGGCGGGCAAGTTCAAGGACGAAATCCTGCCCGTCGAGATTCCGCAGAAGAAGGGCGACGCGCTCGTCTTCGACACGGACGAGCCCATCCGCGAAGACACTTCGGTCGAGGCGCTCTCGAAGCTCAAGCCCGCGTTCAAGAAGGAGGGCGGGACGGTGACGGCGGGCAACGCGCCGGGCGTCAACGACGGGGCGTCGGCGGTGGTCGTCACCTCGATGGAGCGCGCGCGGGAGCTGGGCGTCGAGCCGATGGCGCGGATCGCGGCGCAGGCCACCTCGGGCATCCAGCCGGAGCTGGTGATGATGGCCCCCGTGGAGGCGATCAGGAAGGTCTTGCGCAAGGCGGGCTGGTCTCTGAACGAAGTCGATCTCGTCGAGCTGAACGAGGCGTTCGCCGTGCAGGCGGTCGCGATCATCCGCGAGCTTGAACTCGACCCGTCGCGGGTCAACGTCAACGGCGGCGCGGTCGCGCTCGGGCACGCCATCGGCCAGTCGGGCTCGCGCCTGCTGACGACGATGCTCTACGAGATGCGACGCCGCAACGCGCGTCGCGGCCTCGCCGCGCTGTGCCTGGGCGGCGGCAACGCGGTGGCGATGGCCGTGGAGCGTTAGACGCTTACCCCGCGTGTGCACGGATGACGCCCGAAGAACACAACAAGACGCTCGGCACGCTCCACCTCGCTTACGGCGGGCTGAACGCGCTGCTGCTCGCGCTGGCGTCCTTCTTCGCGCTGCCGATCTTCTACGTCATGTGGAACGAGCCGGGCCGTCAAGCGCCGCCCTCCGTCTTCCTCATCCTCCTCATCGCCTGCGGCCTGCTGCTGCCCCTGCTCTTCCTCCTGCCCGCCTTCGTCGCGGGTTATGGCCTGAGGAAGCGCAAGAGCTGGGGGCGGACTGCCGGGATCGTCGCGGCGATCCTGATGGCCCTCAACCTCCCGTTCGGCACCGCGCTCGCGGCCTACACCCTGTGGTTCCTCTTGGGCAGAGGCGCGCGGCTTTACGAGGACGAGTCGGTGCGCTTCGCGCGTTACGCCCTCGGCGACGCGCCGCCGCAGCCCGTCTCGGAGTGGGTCGAAGCGGATCGCCGGCGGGAGGGTGAAAAAGTTTACGCCCCGCCCGCGTCGCCGCCCGACTGGCGTTAACCTGACTCGCATCGGAGATTCAAGCGTGGGAGAGATCATCGGAGTCGTCGGCGCGGGCACGATGGGCAACGGCATCGCGCAGGTGGCCGCGCGCGCGGGCTACTCGGTCGTGCTGCGCGACGTGAAGGACGAGTTCTTGCAGCGCGGGCTCGCGGCCATAGACCGCAGCCTCCAGCGCGACGTGGACAAGCAGCGGCTCGGCGAGGAAGAGAAGCGCGCCGTCCTCTCCCGCGTCAGCCCGACGACCGAGATGGAGGCCCTCGCGGGCGCGGACTTCGTCGTCGAAGCCGTGACGGAAAACTTCGAGGTCAAGGCGGGAATCTTCCGCGCCCTCGACGCACTCACCCGGCCCGAAGCGATCCTCGCCTCGAACACCTCCTCCATCTCGATCACGAAGCTCGGCGCGGCGACCGGGCGGCCCGCGAAAGTGATCGGGATGCACTTCATGAACCCCGTCCCCGTGATGAAGCTCGTCGAGATCATCCGCGGCATCGCCACCTCGGACGAGACCTACGGGCGCACGCGCGCGCTCACGGAGCGGCTCGAAAAGGTTCCGCTCGAATGCAACGACTCGCCGGGCTTCGTCTCGAACCGCGTGCTGATGCCGATGATCAACGAGGCGATCTTCGCGCTCTACGAATCGGTGGCCCCGCGCGAGTCCATCGACGGCATCATGAAGCTCGGCATGAACCACCCGATGGGGCCGCTCGCGCTCGCCGACTTCATCGGCCTCGACGTGTGCCTCGCGATCTTGAACGTGCTCCACGCCGAGCTGGGCGACCCCAAGTACCGCCCCTGCCCGCTCCTCAAACGCTACGTCGACGCGGGCTGGCTCGGTCGCAAGTCCGGGCGCGGGTTCTACGAGTACGAGGAACGTAAACAGTGACAAGTGACAGGTGACAGGAGGGAAGCCGTGACAGGTGTACGGTGACAGGTGACAGGTCGGAACCTTTCCTACTTGTCACCTGTCACGGTTCACAGTTTACTGTTTTTATGCCGCACGAGTTTCAAAAAATCCGGTGCCAGCGTTGCCGCGCGGCGAACCCTTACGGGCAGGAGCTGTGCGAGCGTTGCGGGACGCGCCTGATGCTGGTCGTCGAGCCCGCGTCGCTGCGCTACGAGGAGGGCGCGGCGTCGGGCGACGCGCAGCACGACGCGCTCATGATGGAGCGCATGACGGTGCTCGAAACCGCGCTCACGAAGTTCGCCGAGAAGTTGGAGCGCGGCTTCCATCTCATGCTCCAGCAGGCGGAGAACCTTCAGCGCGAGCACCAGATCGTCGATTCGCTCGTCACGCTGCTCATCGAGTCGGGCGTGATCAGCCGGGGCGAGCTGAAGGAGTTGTCCCGCGCCAAGGCCGTCGGCGACGCGTCGGGCGGGCGCGAGCAGGAGCGGCGCGCGGAGTTGAGGCGCGCCGTCATCTCCGGGACGCCCGAAGCCGAGCGCGAGGCGCTCGCGGCTCAGCTCGACGAAGGGCTCGCCCTCTACGGCGAGGGCGACGAGGACGGCGCGGGGCGCGCCTTGGAGCGCGCCGCCGCGCTCGCCCCTTCGAACCACGCGCTACAGGCTTTCGTCGGCGGGCAGTTTTTCAGATCGGGCGAGTCGGAGCTGGCGCGCAGTTATTTGACGCGGGCCGTCGGCGCGAACCCCGAGGACGCGGGCTCGCAGCTCCTGCTCGGCCTGACGCTCGCGGACGAGGGCGCGCAGCTCGACGGCGCGCGCTCGCTCGTCGGCGCGGCCCTCAAGCGCGGCGGTAAATCCTTCGCCGCGCACTACGCGCTCGGTCGGCTCGCCGCGCTCGCCGACGACTGGGCGGGGGCATACGCCGAGTTCCGCCGCGCGCACGCGGCGCGCGCCTGCGCCGAGTCGCACTTCCTGCTGGCCCTCGCGTCGCTCAAGCTCTCGCGCCTGCGGCTCGCCTCGCGCCACGCGCGCTCGGCCCTCGCGCTCGACGAGAATTACGCGGACGCGTACTACCTGCTCGGCCTCGTCCACCGGCGCGAAAAGGATCACGCGCGCGCCCGCGAGGCCTTCGCGCGCGCGGCGGTCGTGCGCGTGCGTGAGGGGGGGGCGGGGGGCGGGGGCCGGAAGCCCTCGGGCCGCGACGCCGAGCAGGCGCTGCTGCACAGGGTTTTCGGCGCGGCGCGGCAGAAGGGGACGGGGCTTTTGACGAGCGGTGACGAGCGGCTGGCGCGACTCCTGCGCGACGACGCGCTCGCCTTCGCCGCCGCCGCGCGTTGACACGTGAGTTCTGACCATTATAATTGCACGTTTTGCGCCCGGCGCACGAAAACGGGCGTTCGCGCCTGTGGGTTGTATCGACGATGAAGATCGAGATCGAGGGTCTGACGGAGGGCGGCAAGGACTTCGAGCGCGTCTACGCGCCGGAAGAGTTGCCGCTCGAAGACGAGTTCGCGCGCCTCGCGTCGCGCGTCAGCGTCTCCGGGCGCGCGAGCCGCAAGCGCGGCGAGGTCGAGGTGCGGGGGCGGCTTGACACTTCGGTCGAGCTGCCCTGTGATCGCTGCGCCGCGCCCGCCGTCTTCCCCGTCGACGTGGACTTCAAGGCCGAGCTGGGCTTCGCCGACGCGAACGCGGGCCTGCCGGAAGCCACCGAGCTTCAGGACGCCGACATGGACTTCTCGACCGTCGAGGGCGACGCCGTCGATCTGGACGAGATCGCCCGCGAACAGATTCTCCTCGCGCTGCCGGCGCGCCACCTCTGCGGCGAAGGCTGCAAGGGCCTGTGCGTGACCTGCGGCGCGAACTTGAACGAGCGCGACTGCGGCTGCGGCCACGAAGAGATCGACCCGCGCTGGTCGGCGCTCGCGGCACTTAAAAACCGTGACGGGTAAACCGTGACAGGTGACGAGAAAGTGATGAGTGATTGGTGATGAGTGAAGGCCAATGCTTTAACTCATCACTCATCACTCATCACTTATTCCCTGTCACCCGTCACCCGTCACTTGTCACTTGATTGGAGTCATCATGCCGAATCCGAAACGCCGCCACTCGAAAGCCAGAACCCGCCAGCGCCGCGCCCACGACGCGCTGCGCGCGCCGCAGACGGTCGCCTGCCCGAACTGTCAGGAGCCGCGCCTGCCGCACCGCGTCTGCCCGAAGTGCGGGCACTACAAGGGGCGCGAGATCGTCCGCGTGCAGAATGAAGTCTAGAGTCCGCGATCTCGTGCGCGCGCCCTCCACGTCGCCCGCGTGAAGATGAAGAACGGACGCCCATTGACCGGCAAGATCGTGCTCGACGCGATGGGCAGCGACCGCGCGCCGCACCCGGAGATCGACGGGGCGCTCGCCGCCGCGCGCGACCTCGGCTGCGTCGTCGTCCTCGTCGGCCAGACCGAGAGGGTCGAGCCGGAGCTGCGCCGCTGCGGCTGGCGGCGTCAGGGCGACCGCGGCGTCGAGCTGGTCGAAGCCGCCGAAGTCATCGGGATGGGCGACGCGGTGGCGACGTCCGTCCGCCGCAAGAAGAAGAGTTCGCTGCGCGTCGGCGCGAAGCTCGTCGCCGATGGGCACGCCGACGGCTTCGTCTCGGCGGGCAACACCGGCGCGGCGATGGCGACGGCGAAGATGGTCTTGGGGATGCTGCCGGGCGTGGATCGTCCCGCGCTCGCCGCGCTGATGCCGACCAAGTCGGGACGCCCGACGCTCATCCTCGACGTGGGCGCGAACTCGGACTGCAAGCCGCACCAGCTCGCGCAGTTTGCTATCATGGGCGACGCTTACGCGCGCACCGTGCTCGGGACGACGCGGCCCACCGTCGGCCTGATGAGCATCGGCGAGGAGGTGGCGAAGGGGAGCGAGCTGACGAAAGAGGCCTTCCCGCTCCTGCGCGAACTGTCGAGCCTGAACTTCGTCGGCAACGTCGAGGGGCGCGACGTTTTTTCGGGCACGGTCGACGTCGTCGTCACCGACGGCTTCACCGGCAACGTGATGTTGAAACTCTCCGAGGGCCTGCAGGACGCGCTGCTCTCGCTGATCCGCCGCGAGCTGTCGGCCTCGGCGATCACGAAGGCGGGCGCGGTGCTCGCCCGCCCGGCGTTCCAGCGGCTCAAGAAGCGGCTCGACTACTCGGAGTACGGCGGCGCGCCGCTCCTCGGCGTGCGGAAGATCGTCGTCGTCGGGCACGGCAGCTCGAACGCGCGCGCCGTCCGCAACCTGATCCGCATCGCGCACGAGTTCTCGCAGCAGGGCGCGACCGAACGCATCGAGCGCGGCATCGGTGAGACGAACGCGCGCGAGGGCGAAACTTTAGAAGCGAGACTTCGGGCGTCGGAAGCGTCGGGCTGATCGATCTCGATCCGATTCACTGACCTCTGACCTCTAATCTCTGACCTCTGCTTTCAGAAAGGCTACACGATGGCGACGAACGCCAGGATCATCGGGACGGGGCGCTCGTACCCGGAGGGCATTTTGACCAACGCCGATCTCGAACGGATGGTCGAGACCTCGGACGAGTGGATCACCTCGCGCACCGGCATCCGCCAGCGGCACAAAGCCGCCGAGGGCGAGTACACCTCTCTCTTCGCCGTGCGCGCCGCGCGGCAGGCGATCGAGCGCGCGAAGATCGACCCGGCGGAGATCGACCTGCTCATCTGCGCCACCGTCACGCCCGACCAACTGCTGCCCTCGACCGGCTGCATCATCCAGACCGAGCTGGGCGCGCACAAGGCCGCCGCCTTCGATCTGGCCGCCGCCTGCTCCGGCTTCCTCTACGGCCTGACGCTCGCCAACCAGATGATCCGCGGCGGCCAGTCGCGCCGCGCGCTCGTCGTCGGCGCGGAGGTCTTGACGCGCTACGTCGACTACACCGACCGCTCGACCTGCGTCATCTTCGGCGACGGCGCGGGCGCGGCGGTGCTCGCGGCGGAGGAGGGCGAGCGCGGCATCCTCTCGACGCGCATCCGCTCCGACGGTCGCTACGGCGAGCAGCTCTTCGCGCCGGGCGGCGGCACGCGCCTCGGCCACAGCGCCGAGTCCATCGCGGCGGGCGACTACTTTTACAAGATGCGCGGCAACGAGCTGTTCAAGGTCGCCGTCCGCTCGATGACCGAAGTCTCGCGCGAGGTGCTCGAAGAGTCGGGCCACGGGGCCGACGAGGTAAAACTGTTCATCCCGCATCAGGCGAACCAGCGCATCACGGACGCCGTCGCCGACAAGCTCAAGGTCGATTCCGGGATCGTCTACTCCAACATCGAGTACCACGGCAACACCTCCTCGGCCTCGATCCCCATCGCGCTCGACGAGTGCGTCGAAGCGGGCCGCATCGGCGAGGGCGACCTCGTCCTCCTCGCCTCCTTCGGCGGCGGCGTCACGTGGGGCGCGGTGCTGCTGCGGTGGTGATCGAAAGCCGTGACAGGTGAGCCGTAGACCGTGACGGGGAGTCGTGGGATTTCACCCGTCACCGTTTGCGGTTGACGGTTAAGGATGTCTCCAATCGCTTACATCTTTCCCGGACAGGGCTCGCAGTACGCGGGGATGGGGCGCGCGCTCGCGGAGCGTTACGCGGCGGCGCGCGAGGCGTTCGAGGAGGCCGACGACGCGCTCGGCTTCTGCCTGTCGCGCCTGTGCTTCGAGGGGCCGGCGGAAGATTTGCAGCTCACCGAGAACACGCAGCCGGCGATCCTGACGACCTCCGTGGCGGCGCTGCGCGCGCTCGAAGCCGAGGGCTGCGCGCCGCCGTCCTTCGTCGCGGGCCACAGCCTCGGCGAATACTCGGCGCTCGTCGCGGCGGGCGCGCTCTCGCTCCGCGACGCCGTGCGGACGGTGCGCGCGCGGGGCCGCTACATGCAGGAGGCCGTGCCGGTCGGCGTCGGCGCGATGGCGGCGATCCTCGGCGCGGACGCGGGCACGGTCGAAGAGGCTTGCGCGGAGGCGGCGCGGGGGGGAGTTTGCAGCCCGGCGAACCTCAACTCGCCCAAGCAGATCGTGATCGCGGGCGAGGCGGCGGCGGTCGAGCGGGCGATGGAAATTCTGAAGTCGCGCGGCGCGCGCAAGGCCGTGAAGCTGAACGTGAGCGCGCCCTTCCACTGCGCGCTGATGCTTCCGGCGCAGCGGCGGCTGGAAGGCGATTTACAAAAGATCGGGTTCGAGGATTTGCGCGTGCCGCTCGTCTCGAACGTCGACGCGAAGCTCGTCCGCACGGGCGCGGAGGCGCGCGCCGGGCTCGTGCGTCAGGTCTCTTCGCCCGTGCGCTGGAGCGAGACGGTCGAGCTGTTGGTGAAGGAGCAGGGCGTTGAGACTTTCGTCGAGGTCGGGCCCGGCAAGGTGCTCGCGGGGCTGCTGCGCCAGATCGCGCCCGGCGCGCGCGCGATCAACGTGGACGACGCCGAAGGCGCGGGCGCGGCGCGCGCGGCGCTCGAAGAAATCGGCGCGGCGGGTGGCGGATGAGGGCCGATCTGGTTTAATCTTCCCGCACACGAAAATTCAGAGTTCTCTTACTTTCGTTTCCCAAGGAGCTGAAACAGCCATGCCCGATCAAGCAGAGATCGAGAACAAAGTTAAACAGATCATCGTGGACGAGTTGGGCGTCGATGAGAACGAGGTGACGCCGAACGCGCGCTTCATCGACGACCTCGGCGCGGACTCGCTCGACACGGTCGAGCTGGTGATGCGCTTCGAGGAGGAGTTCGGCATCGAAATACCCGACGAGGACGCCGAGAAGATTCAGAGCGTGCGCGACGCCTACAACTACATCGATCAGCACATGAAGAAGTGAGCGCGGCGCGCGCCCCTCGGCGTTCGCAGCCCGCCGCGCGACGCGCTCCAACGCTTCCGGGTCGCCGCCCGCCGTCAACGGCGGGCCGGGCGCGGCGCGGAGTCGTCTTCAGCATAACCACGGGGAGGTTCAGTCGGATTTGAAACGGCGCGTCGTAGTAACGGGGTTGGGGCTCGTCACGCCCGTCGGGCTCTCGGTCGAGTCCACGTGGGGCTCTCTGCTCGCGGGGCGCAGCGGCGTCGACACGATCAGGAAGTTCGACGTGGGGAAGTTCCCCGTCCGCTTCGCCGCCGAGATCAAGGACTTCGACCCGCTCAAGTTCGTCGAGAAGAAGGAGGCGCGCAAGATGGGCGCCTTCATCCACTACGCCATCGCCGCCTCCGACGAGGCGCTCGCCGACAGCAAGCTCGAAATCAACGACTCCAACTCCGAGCGCGTCGGCACCTACATCGGCAGCGGCATCGGAGACTTCTGGGCCATCGAGCGCGAGCACGAGAAGTTGTTGAACGAGGGGCCGGGCCGCGTCTCGCCCTTCTTCATCCCGTCGGCCATCGTCAACCTCGCCGCCGGGCAGGTCTCGATCCGCACGGGCGCGCGTGGGCCGAACTCCGCGACGGCGACCGCCTGCTCGGCGGGCGCGCACGCCATCGGCGACAGCTTCAAGATCATCCAGCGCGGCGACGCCGACGCCATGATCTGCGGCGGGGCCGAGTCGGCCATCACGCCGATGAGCGTCGCCGGGTTCGCCGCCATGCGCGCGCTCTCCACGCGCAACGACAACCCGCAGGGCGCGTCGCGCCCCTTCGACCGCGACCGCAACGGCTTCGTCCTCGGCGAGGGCGCGGGGCTTCTCATCCTCGAAGAGCTTGAGTTCGCCAAGGCGCGCGGCGCGAAAATCTACGCCGAGCTGGTCGGCTACGGCATGACCGGCGACGCCTTCCACATGACGATGCCCGACGAGTCGGCTTCCGGCGCGCACCGCGCCATGACCATCGCGCTCAAGGACGCCGGGGCCGACCCCGCGCACGTCGATTACATCAACGCGCACGGCACTTCCACCCCCTACAACGACAAGTTCGAGACGCTCGCGATTAAAAAAGCTTTCGGCGATCACGCCTACAGGCTGGCGGTCAGCTCGACCAAGTCGATGACCGGGCACCTGCTCGGCGCGGCGGGCGGCATCGAGGCGGTCTTCTCCGTCCTCGCCATGCACCACAAGACGCTGCCGCCCACGATCAACTACGACAACCCCGACCCCGACTGCGATCTCGACTACGTGCCCAACGCCCCGCGCGAAGTCCCGGAGGTGCGCTACGCCCTCTCCAACAGCTTCGGCTTCGGCGGCACGAACGCCGCGCTGCTGTTCAAACGGTACGAGGAATAAAAACGTCCGTTGTCCGTAGCCAGTTGTCCGTCGCATGTGGTGAACGACACGACCGGCTCAAGACTTAGTCTGACGACGGGCAACGGACGACTGACAACTGACATGAAGATTATTGTTCTCATGAAGCAGGTCGCGAACAAGGACGCGATCCTGCGCATCAACCGCGACGCGACGTGGATCGAGGAGGGCGATCTCTCCTTCGAGGTCAACGAGTCGGACGGCTACGCGCTCGAAGAGTCGCTGCGCCTGAAGGAGAAGCACGGGGGCGAGGTCGTCGTCTGCACGATGGGGCCGCAGCGCGCGAAGTCGGTCATCAAGGACGCGCTCGCGCGCGGGGCGGATCGCGCCGTCCACGTCGTCAAGGACGACCTGCTGAGCGTGACGCCTTACGCGGGCGCGAAGATTCTGGCGGAGGCGATCCGGGGCGAGCAGCCCGATCTCGTGATGACGGGCTTGCAGTCGGACGACAACGGGTTCGCGCAGACGGGCGTCATCCTCGCGGAGCTTCTGGGCCTGCCCCACGCGACCATCGTCATCGAGGTCGACGCGTCGGGCGAGCAGTTGAGGGTCAAGCGCGAGCTTGAGAGCGGCTGGTATCAGTGGTACGCGATGCCGAAGCCCGCGCTCCTGACCATCCAGTCGGGCATCAGCCAGATTCGCTACGCGACGCTGAAGGGCATCATGGCGGCGAAGAAGAAAGAGATCAGAGAGGTCGCGCCCGCCCCGGCTGACGGCGCGGCGAGCCAGAAGATCACCAAAATCTACTTCCCCGAGAAGACCAAGCAGACCCAGTTCCTCGGCGACGGCAACGCCAAAGCGGGCGCGACCCAACTCGCCGAGAAGCTGCGCAGCGAGGCGAGGATATTTTGAAGAGCCGTTAGCTCTTAGCTCTTAGCTTTCAGCCAAGCCGTAAAACCGCTTGCTTCCGGCTAACAGCTAACAGCTAACGGCTAACGGCTAACAGCTAACAGCTAACCATGCCAAACGGAATCTTAATCTTCACGGAGCACCGCGACGGGGCTTTCAACAAGGCGAGCTTCGAGGCGGTCGCGGCGGGGCAGCAGTTGGGCGCGGCTCTGGGGCAGCCCGCGACGGCGGTCGTGCTGTCGGCGGACGCCGCTGTGGCGCAGGGGCTCGCGGGCTACAAGCTCGACCGCGTCGTCTCGGTCGAGAACGCGAAGCTCGCCGAGTACACGCCGGACGGCTACGCCGACGCGCTGGAGCGCGCCGTGCGCGCGCTCGATCCCGCATACGTCTTCATGCCGCACACTTACCTCGTGCGCGACTTCGCGCCCAAGCTCGCGGCGCGCTTCGGCAGGGACGTGATCAGCGACTGCGTGCGCGCGTCCGCGGGGGACGGGTCGGTCACGTTCTCGCGCCGCATCTTCCTCGGCAAGATCGACGCCGACGTGGTGTCGGACGGCGGGTCGCCGGTCTTCGCCACGTTCCAGTCGGGCGCGTACCGCGGCGATCAGGCCGAGCGCGGGGGCGGCGCGGCGGTCGAGTCGATGCCGGTCGAGGTGGGCGAGGTGAGGATGAAGCCGGAGCCGCCGTTCCAAGAGGTGAAGGCGGCGGTCGATCTCTCGAAGGCGGAAGTGATCGTCGCCATCGGTCGCGGCATCAAGGGGCAGGACAACATCCATCTCGCGCAGCAGCTCGCCGACGCGCTCGGCGCGGAGCTGGCCGCCTCGCGCCCGATCTGCGACGCGGGCTGGCTGCCCATCGACCGCCAGATCGGATCGTCGGGCCAGACCGTCGCGCCGAAGCTCTACGTCGCGCTCGGCATCTCGGGCGCGATCCAGCACCTCGTCGGGATGAAGAACGCGGGCACCATCGTCGCCGTCAACAAGGACCCGGAGGCCCCCATCTTCGACATCGCCGACTACGGCATCGTCGGCGATCTCTTCGAGGTCGTGCCGACGCTGGTCGAGGAGATCAAGAAGTTGAAGGGGTAGCCTTCACCAGAGTTCAAGATTAGCTTTAAAGTCAGACGGAAGGGGCGAAGCCTTGACGGGCCTCGCCCCTCAACCTTTTGAGACGCGGAGCGGGCTCACTTAATGGCCGAGAGCTGGCGGAAGTCGTTCAAAACGTCCTCCGGCTTCCACTCGTTGCCGCGGTAGAGTTTGTAGAGTTTGCCGTCGGGCGCGACGACGGCGGTGCGTAGCGAGTGGACGATCTGATCGCCGTCGGGCGCGTAAATGAGCCCGAAGTAGTTGGCCGCGCGCCGCACCTCTGCCGGATCGCCGGTGGCGAACTGCCACCGCACGAACCTCTCTTCGCTGTAGTTCCCCGTGTGTGCCGCGCCGTAGCTGCGCAGCACCTTCGGCGTGTCGTAAGCGGGATCGATGCTGATGCTCAGCAGGCGCGACTTCGCCGCCAAGTCGGGATCGCGAGCGAGCGCGCGGTCGATCTCGGCGAAGTTGTTGCTCATCAGGACGCAGTAGTCGGGCAGGGGGCAGCGCGTGTAGATGAAGGTGAGCGCGAGCGCGCGACCGCGGTAGTCGCGGAGCGTGATCTTCTTGCCGTCCTGATTGGTCAACGCGAAGTCCGGGGCTTCGCCGCCCAACTGCGGCTCGCTCGGCTGCGACTGCGAAGGCGGGGGTGCGGCGGCGTCCGGTTCCGCGTGGGAGATGACGGGGTTCTCGATCACGGTGCGCTCGGCGTCCACGACGAGCGTCGCCTGAATCTTGTCGCCGGGGCGCATCACGTCGTAGGCCGACGGCTCTTTGAGCGTGAAGGGCATCGTCATGCCCTCCATCAGCCCCGGCACGTCCTCGTGCGCGATGACGACCTCCCGCTGATCCTTGTTGAAGGAGACGACCGTGCCGCGCAGCACGTACCGCTTCGCGCCCGCGCCCGGAGAGTCCCGAGAGCAGTTCGGAAAAATAAGCGCGGCGCAGAGCAGCAGCGCGGCGCGAGGTTTGGCTTTCATCATCATCACCCAGTCGGTAGCTTACACGCGCGCGGCGGCGGCGAAAAGTTGCGCGCCGCGCGCCGGGTGCGCGGGCGTGTGGGCGCGGCGCGAGGTGTGATAGGATCGGGGCAAATATGGGGAGCGCGGGGAGCAGAGAAGAGGCGAGCGGCGCGGCGGCGATCCTCGACGGCGCGCGCGTCGCCGCAGAGATCAGGCGCGACGTGGCGCGCGAGGTGGAACAACTTAGGGCCGGGCACGGCGTCGCGCCCTGCCTCGTCGTCGTGCGCGTCGGGGAAGACCCGGCGTCGGCTGTTTACGTCCGCAACAAGGTCAGGGCCTCGGAAGAGTTGGGGCTGCGCTCCGAGCACCGCGCGCTGCCCGCCGACACCTCGGAGAAAGAGCTGCTCGACGAAGTGGGCGCGCTCAACGCGCGCGATGACGTTGACGGGATACTCGTGCAGTTGCCGCTGCCGCGGGGCGTCGACGAGCGGCGCGTGATCGAGGCCATCGATCCGGCGAAGGACGTGGACGGCTACCACCCGCTCAACATCGGGCGGATGACGCTCGGCCAGCCCGCCTTCGTCCCCTGCACGCCAGCCGGGATCGTGGAGCTGCTCGCGCGCGAGGGGGTCGAGATACGGGGCGCGCACGCCGTCGTCGTCGGGCGCAGCCACATCGTCGGTCGCCCGATGGCGCAGCTCCTCTTGCAGCGCGACGCGACCGTCACCGTCTGCCACTCGCGCACGCCCGATCTCGCCGCGCACACGCGCCGCGCGGACATCCTCGTCTGCGCCGTCGGCTCGCCCGGCGTCATCCGCGGCGCGCACGTCAAGCCGGGCGCGGTCGTCGTCGACGTGGGGATGAATCGCCTGACCAACGAGCGGGACGCGCGCGAGTTCTTCGGAGAGGACGCGGAGAGGCGCATCGGGACGATCCGGAAGCGCGGCTACACGCTCGTCGGAGACGTGCACCCGGCTGAGGTGGGGCGCGTGGCCGGTCGGCTGACGCCCGTGCCGGGCGGGGTCGGCCCGCTGACGGTCGCGATGCTGATGCGCAACACGGTGACGGCGGCGCGGCGACGCCGCGGTCTCTGAGGGGCTGGCGACGGGCGATGCTGCGTGTCGGGCTCACAGGTTCAATCGCGGTCGGCAAGTCGTTCGTCTCGTCCGTGCTCGAAGGGCTCGGCTGCCACGTCCTCGACGCCGACCAGACGGCGCGCGAAGTGGTCGCGCCCGGCACGCAGGGCCTGCGCGCCGTGATCGACACTTTCGGCGCGAGCGTTCTCGACGCCGAAGGCAAGCTCGACCGCGCGCGCCTCGGCGCGGAGGTGTTCGCGGACGGGGGGAAGCGCAAGGTTTTAAACTCGATCCTCCACCCGCTCATCATCGCGGCGCAGGACGAGTGGGTGAGGGAGCGCAGGCGCGAAGACCCGAGGGGCGTGGCGGTCGTCGACGCCGCGTTGATGATCGAGACGGGGAGCTACAAACGTTTCGACCGGATCGTCGTCGTGCACTGCCTTCCCGAAGCGCAGCTCGAACGGCTGATGAGGAGGGACGGGCTAACGCGCGAGGAGGCCGCGCGGCGCGTCGCCGCGCAGATGCCTCAGGAAGAGAAGATGCGCCACGCGGACTTTCTCGTCGACACCTCGGACGGCTTCGACGACACGCGCCGTCAGGTCGAAGAGGTTTACGGGAGGCTGCGGGAGCTGGCCGCGAACGACGAAAGAGTCTCCTGAGTTAATTTGATGAGGGGCGTGCTGGCAAAAATTGAGTCGGGGTCGGCGCGCTGGCGCGTCAGGGCGGCGCTCGCGTTGTCGCTCGGGCTCGCGGTCGCGGGGGGCGGGTGTTTCAGCGGCGACGGCGGCGAGACGTACTACGGGCGCGTCGTCGTGCCGCGCGCGCAGGAGTTCCGTTGGAGCGACGGCGGGCTGCCGCGCGTCTTCGATCCGGCCCGCGCCGCCGCCCCGCCCGACACCGACGCCGTGCGCGCGCTCTACGAAGGACTCACCGATTACGATCCGAAGACGCTCCTGCCCGTGCCCGCCGCCGCCGCGCGCTGGGAGGCGTCGAAGAATGATTCGGTCTGGACTTTCTACCTGCGCGACGACGCGCGCTGGTCGAACGGCGAGCCCGTGACGGCGGAGGACTACGCGCGCTCGTGGCGGCGCACCCTACGGCTCGGCGACGCCGCGCCGCACGCCGCGCTCCTCGAAAACCTCGTCGAGAAATGCGAGCGCGAGAGCGCTCCTGCGCCACAGCCGCGCGCGGCCAGCGCCGGCGGCGAGGGCGGCGACGCGAACCCCGCCCCGCGCGCAGCCGCGCCGCAGGGGGCCGAGGCGACGAACCTCGCGGTCGAAGTCGTCGGCGAGCGCGTGCTGCGCGTGAGGCTGCGCCGCCCCGATCCGAACCTGCCCGCGCTGCTCGCGCACCCTGTCTTCCGGCCAGTCCACGCCTCGGAACTCTGGCCGGAAGCGCAGAACGGCGCGGGCGAGGGCGGCCCGACCGCGCCCGAAAAGAACGCCGCCCCGCGCGCCCTCGTCACCAACGGTGCGTTCCGGCTCGGCGAGGCGAGCGACGAGCGGGTCGTGCTCGAACGCCAGCCCGGCTACTGGGACGCGCCGCGCGTCGCGCTCGAACGCGTGCGCTTCGTCGGCGCGCGCGACGCCGAATCGTCGCTCGCCGCCTACGGCGCGGGCGAGGCCGACGCCGTCACGAACACGAACATCGAGCCCGCCGGGTTGAAGCTGCTCGCCTCTTATCAGGACTTTCGCCGCAACACCTTCGGCGCGCTCACCTACTACGACTTCAACTCGACGCGCCCGCCCTTCGACGACGTGCGCGTGCGCCAGGCCCTCGCGCTCGCCGTCGATCGCAGGCGGCTCTCCGAGGACACGCTCGGCGGCTCGACCGTGCCCGCGGAAAAATTCCTGCCGGAGGAAGAGTCGAGGCAAAAAAACGAAAGCAAGGAATCGGGGAAGGGCGAAAGTAACGAGCCTCGCAAGGCCCAAGGCGGCGAGGCGCTCGCCTACGATCCGGCGCGTGCGCGCCGCCTGCTCGCGGAGGCGGGCTACCCCGGCGGCTACGGCTTCCCGCGCGTGCGCCTGCTCGTCAACCGCAACGATCAGCACCGTCAGGTGGCCGAGGCGATCAAGGAGATGTGGCGCGCCGTGCTCGGCGTCGAGACCGACGTCGAGCTGAAGGGCTGGGACGAGTACGAGACGCGGCTGCGCGCGGGCGAGTACGACGTGGCGAAGCGGAGCGCGTTGATGCAGACGACGGACGAGCAGGCGAACATGATCGCGATGTTCGCGCCCGAACGCTTCGCCTTCGGCGCTGGCCGGGCGAGCGCCGCGGATCGCCCCGGCGCGGTCGCCGGGGGGGACGAGGCGGCGGGGCCGGACGTTCTCCCGGGCGGCGCGGCGGAGTCGAAACGCGCGGTCGCGCCCGAAATCCTCTCGGAGTCGGAGGCGCTGCATCACGTGCCCTCGATCCCGGTCTACTTCGCGTCCTCCTTCGCCCTCGTCAAGCCCTACGTGCAGGGCTTCGACGCGAACATGCTCGACGCCTACTCGCTCAAGCAGGTGCGCATCGACACGGGCTGGCAGCCCGCCAAACGCGACGCGCCGTCGCTCGCCGCGACGCTCAGGTGAGTCGCGCCGGGGGCGCGCGCGGGCGGCCCGGCGGTGAAAAAACTGCCCCATTCGGCGTTTAATCAACGGGTAATAAAACTCCCTTTAGCGTTTCGCAGGAGAGTCAACCAGTCAGTTCTAAGTGGCTGAAAAGAAAACTCTTGTCGGAAGAGCCCGCCGACACTTATACTGCGGTGTAGGGCGTCCCCCGATGACGACCCTTTCGGATTGAGCAAGGCGCACCGAAAAAGCCACCTCTTTTTCTTCGACCTTCGCACCCGTCCCAAGCCGCGATAAGCGACAGCCGCCACTAACAAGTGATGGAGAAGAGCACGGAAGCTGTGCGCACGGCGCAGCGCCACGACGATGATCCGAAATTCCCCCGGCGCTGGGAGTCCGCGCAGGACTCTCTGGCGGCGGAGTCGGGTCTCGCCCTCCTGCTCGTCGAAGGGCACCAGCCGCCGCAGCTCCACACCTCGAACAACAACTCGATCTGCTACTCGTTCCAGACCTCTACGGCGCACGCGCACCTCTGCGACCCCTACTGCGGCGAGGCCCACCGCCGCGCGCGCGAGGCGGGCGAGCCGAGCTACTACCGCTGCCACGCCGGGCTGCAATGCTTCGCCGCGCCGGTCGAGTTGAAGAAGGGCAAGCGGCTCGCCGTCATCGGCGGTCGCGCCTTCATCTCCACGGCTGACTACCGCGCGCTCGTCGAGCGTTTCCGCACGGGCGACTTGCGCGACCTGCTGAGCCCGGAGCTGTTCCGCAACGTGCTCTTCGCGACGAACCTTGAGCTTGAGCGGCTCGCCGCGCGCGTCCGCGAGGCGGCGGCTGAACTCGCCGGGGACTCGCGCGCGAACGGCACGGAGGCCCCCGAAGAAAGCGCGGCGCGCGGCGACGAGCCGCGCGACGAAGAGGCTCTGGCGTCGGAGCTTTTCCCTTGGGGCGTCGGTCTGGAAGAGGCTTGCAGCCGCGTCGCCGAAGCCATCGCCGCCGCGCACGATCTCTGCTCCGTCGCCGTCTACCTCCGGCGCGAGGACGTGCTCATCCCCGTGTCGGCGACGGGCGGGTTCAAGGTCGAGGCCCCGCGCGTCTCGCTGCGCGCCAAAGGGCGCGACGCGAAAAGGGGCGCGCGCCCGCCTTCGTCGCGCGCGCGCGGGGGCGACTGGTTCGAGTTCGACGAGAAAGAGGTCTTGCGCGTCTTCCCGCTCGCCGTCGGCGACGAGGTTAAAGGCGCGGTCGCCGTCGCCGGGGGCGGCACGCTCGCGCCCGCGGGCGCGGAGAAGATCGCGGACTACTGCGAGAAGATCGCCGCCCCCTTCGAGCTGCTGAGCCTGCGCGAAGAACTCGAAAGGAGGATGCGCGTCGCCTACCACTTGCAGTCGTTCACCGAGAAGATCAATTCCGTCGATCCCGGCGAAGCCTACGCCGCCATACTCCGCCACTCGACCGAGCTGCTGCGCTCCGAGCGCGGCTCGCTCCTGCTCTTCGACGAGGCGGCCAACGAGCTACAGGTGAAGGCCGCGGTCGGCCCCCGCGCGAAGGCCGCGCGCGACGCCCGCGTGCCGATGGGCGAGGGGATTTCCGGCACGGCGCTGCGCGAGGGCCGCCCGCTCGTCGTGCGCGATCTCGGCGCGGCGGGTCACAGCCCGGCCCCTGCGGAGCGCAAGTACAAGACCGGCTCGTTCATCAGCTACCCGCTCATCGTCGGCAGCCGCCGCGTCGGCGTCCTCAACATGACGGACAAGGTGGGCGACGGCGTCTACGACGACCTCGACCTGAACCTGCTCGACATGTTCGCCCCCCAGATGGCGCTGGCGCTCGACCGCGCCGAGTGGCACCAGAAGGCGACGCAGTTTCAGCTCCTCTCGATCACGGACGCGCTGACGGGCCTGCTCAACCGGCGCTACCTCGAAGAGCGGCTCGGCGAGGAGCTGGAGCGCTCGAAGCGCCACCGCTTCCCGATGAGCTTCCTGATGATCGACATCGACAACTTCAAGGAGTACAACGACAGCAACGGGCACCAGGCGGGCGACGTGGCGCTGGAAGTGACGGCGCAGTGTCTGAAGTCGGCGCTGCGCTCGGAGGACGTGGCGTCGCGCTACGGCGGGGAGGAGTTCAGCATCCTGCTGCCGCAGACGAGCCTCGCCGAGGCGCACGTCATCGCCGAGCGCATCCGCCGCCGCGTCGAGCGCACGTCGTTCGAGCACCGCGAGAGCCAGCCGGGCGGCGCGGTCACGGTCAGCATCGGCATCTCGTCGTTCGCGCCCAAGGTGGACACGCCGGAGGGCATCATCGGCGCGGCTGATCAGGCCCTCTACCTCGCGAAGAGCCGCGGCAAGAATCGCATCGAGGCTTACTCGCCGCCCGCCTTAAACACCCCCTCCTGAAGATGTCCACCGAAACCCCCCAGCACTCCTCGCACCGGCGCATCCTCGGCCGCGTCACGCCCGACCTCTTCGTCGGTCGCGCCGACGCGCTGGCGGAGATCGCGGGCCTCGCCCCCCACGCCTCTGGGCCGCGCGGCCTGCTCGTGCTCGCCGCCCCGGCGGCGGGCGCGACCGAGCTGCTGCGGCAGGCTTACGACAGACTCTTCCAGCAGCACGGGACGGCCTCGCCCATCTACTTCCAGTGGTCGCGCAAGGATCACACCGTCGCGCTCGCCGCGCGCCGCTTCCTCCACACCTTCCTCGCGCAGCTCGTCGCGCACCGCCGCGGCGATCCCTCGTTCGTCAACGCGCCGCCGCCGCTGCGCGATCTGATCGATCTGGCCGATCCCGCCGACTACGAGTGGATCGAGCGCGCGGTCGAGGCGTACGAGCGCGCGCGCGACCGCGCCGACGAGCGCGCGCTCGTCCACCTCTGCCTCTCCGCGCCGCAGCTCGCCGCCGCGCGCGGCGCGCGCTCCGTCGTCCTGTTCGACGACGTGCACGCCGTCGAGAAGCTGAAGGGCGAGGTGAACCTCGGCGTCGAGATCGCGCAGGTCGCCGCCCACGCCGACGTGCCGTTCGTCCTCTCCGGCCTGCGCCGCGGCCTGCTCGACGTTTTGAACGGCGGCGACTCGCCGACGCGCTTCGACAGCTTCACGACCGTCAGCCTCGGCAACCTCTCCGATCAGGACGCGCGCACGCTCGCCGACCGCCTCGCCTTCGCGCGCCGCGTCGCCGTCAACGAGCAGACGCGCGATCTCGTCGCGCGGCAGTTCGACGGGAGCCCTTTCTACGTCTCGGCGTTCGTGCAGGCGGCCAAGCGCGCGGGCGCCGAGCTGACGAGCTTCCTCAACTGCCAGAAGCTCTACGTGGACGAGCTGCTCGGCGGTCGCGTCAACCGCCGCTTCAACCTCATCCTCGAAGAGATCGCGCCGGTGCTGACGACGCGGCGCGCACTGGTGCGCGTGCTCCACGACTCGGCGGTGAACGCGGGCGGCAAGTCGCCCGCGGAGGCGTGGCGCAGGCGTCTGGAGCTTGAGCCGGAACAGCTCTACCCGGTGATGAACGCGCTCCACACGCACGAGCTGGCGAGCTTCAACGCGACCTTCATGGAGATCAGCGCGAACCCGGTCTGGCGCGACTACCTTAAGGCGAGCTACCGCCTCCAAGTCGCCGCCGAGCCGCGCGCCCTCGTCGTCGCCGACACCCTGATCGAGACGCTGAAGCGCGCGCCGCAGACGATGGCCCGCCACTACCGGCGCGCCTCCGCCCTCGGCCTGCGCGATCTGCTCGGACGCTTCGACGCGCAGCGCGTGCCCGCGAGCCTGCTCCACTACGACCGCTACAGCCGCGCCTACCGCGGCGCGGACGCCGAAGAGGCGGGCGCGGGGCTCGACGCCGAGACCGATCTCATCCGCCTGCCGCAGATCGTCCACGCGGCGAGCTGCGAGTCGTTCCACGCGTCGATGCGGCAGGTCTGCGACGAGGAGCGCTGCGCCGTCGCGCACGGCTTCGACGCGATGCCCTACGCCGACGCGAACGAGATCGTCTGGATGGCCGCCGAGATCGAGGGCAAGATGGAGATCGGGCGCGCGCTCACGGAAGTCTGGTGCGACCGCCTGGCGCAGGTGGCGAGCGCGTGCGGCTTCCGCCGCGTCCGCCTGTGGCTCGTCTCGCCCGAGGGCTTCACCGCCGAGGCGGCGGAGCTTCTGAACGAGCGGGACGCTTTCTCGTCGAGCCGCAGGCAGCTCGAACTTCTGACCGCGCGGCTCAGCCCGGAGGGGGCGGCGGCGGCGGAGGGGGCGACCGCCGAGCCCCCGGACGAGTTCGAGATGGTCATCCCGATGGGCGGCGACACGGAGCTGATCGCGGCGCACACGGTCGAGCAGATCGCGCGGCGTTTGAAGTTCCAGCCGGAGGCCATCAACCAGATCAAGACGGCCCTCGTCGAGGCGTGCATTAACGCCTCGGAGCACAGTCTGAGCCCCGACCGAAAAATTTATCAGCGTTTCCGCGTCGAAAGTGATAAATTAGTCGTCACCGTATCGAGCCGCGGCGTCCGCATCCCGACGGCGGCGCAGCAGGGCCAGAATTCGAACGGGCACGACCCCGAAGTTGAGGGCACCGGGCGGCGCGGGTGGGGGCTCAAACTCATCCGCACGCTGATGGACGAGGTCGAGTTCGAGCGGGTTGACGACGGCACGCGGCTGCGCATGACTAAATTCCTCCCCCGTTAAGAAGGGTCGCACGGGATGACGGATCAGGCTGGCGAACGGCCGGTGCGCTCCGAGCGCACGGGAGACGTCGCGGTCGTTTACGCGGGCGAATACCTGAACAAGCTGAGCGGCGAGCGCGTCGAGCGCGAGTGTCGCCGACGGCTCGAAGAGGGCTGCCGCGCGCTCGTCCTCGACTTCCGGCAGACCGGCATGGTCAACAGCATCGGCGTCTCGATCCTCCTTGGCGTCATCGACGCCGCCGAGCGGGCCGCCGCCGCGGTCGTCTTCTCCGACGTCCAACATCAGGCCGCACAAATCTTCGAGCTGCTCGGGCTGACGCGCCACGTCCGCATCGCCAAAGACCGCGCGGACGCGCTCGCGCAGCTCGCCAATTCGGCAGCCGCCGGGGCGGCCTCCAACCGCACGACATAACTCATAACTGATGCCAACCGCCGAGACCGCCAAGCTCCTTCACGCCTTCGCCGCGCTCGCGGACCTCGGCGAGGAGATCGCCGCCACGCGCGACTTCGAGCAGATGGTGCGCTCGACGCTCCACGTCGTTTTGGGCGCACTCGGCATCCGCCGCGGCGCGGTCGCCGAGTGCGACGCCGCGGGCGGCGGGCTGAAGTTCGTCGCCGCGTGGGGCATGGGCAAGGACGCGCCCGAAAGCCTCTCGTTCGCCCCGCGCCTGCTCGAAGAGTCGCTGCGCGACTCGGGCGATCCGGCGCGCTTCTTCGAGCGCCACCTGAAGTCGAACTTCGCGGCGGAGCTTGAGCGGCTGAGGATCGGGATGGTCGTCCCCCTCGTCGTCCACGGCGAGCTGGTGGGCGCGATCATGCTCGGCGCGAAGGCGACGGAGGAGGACTTCACCGCGGAGGAGAGGGAAGTGGTGGCGACGATGGCGCGGCACATCGGCGTCGGCATCCACAACCACCGCCTGCTGCGCGAGATCGAGCACCGCGCCGAGGAGAACCGCAAGCTCTACGAAGACCTGCGCGCCGTCTACCGCAACACCGTGCGCGCGTTCGCCGCCGCCATCGACTGCAAGGACAAGTACACGCAGGGGCACTCGGAGCGCGTCGGCAAGTACACCGAGATCATCGCGCGCGAGATGGGCTGGGGCGACGACGCGGTCGAGGACATCGCCATCGGCGGCTACCTCCACGACGTGGGCAAGCTCGTCGTCGAGCGCGACATCATCAACGCGCCCTACCGCATCGACGCCAAGCAGTCGTCGGAGCTGAACCGCCACCCGGCGGCGGGCTTCGAGATACTCGCGCCGCTGCACCGGATCGACGACGTGATCCCGACCGTCGCGCGCTACCACCACGAGCGCGTGGACGGGCGCGGCTACCCCGAAGGGCTCGCCGGCGACCAGATACCGCTCTGCGCCAAGATCGTCGCCGTCGCCGACTCGTTCGACGCGATGACGACCGACCGCACCTACAAGCGCCGCAAGGAGTTCCGCGAGGTGCTGGACGATTTCCGCAAGACCGCGGGGCACCAGTTCGAGCCCGCGGTCGTCGCGGCGCTGCTCGTCGCGCTCCTGAAGGAAGTTAAGGGCGAGACGCGCCCGCGCCAGATCATGCGCCTGCTCGGGAAGGGGTACGTGAACGAGGAGCGCGCCCTGCCGCTGCTCGAAAGCCTCATCGCCGAGCTAGGCTCGCGCACCCACGCCGCCACGGGATGAGCCGCGCGCCCGGATAATGCCCTAAATTAAATTCAACTCTGTGCCCCCTCCGTGATCTCTGTGCCTCCGTGGTGAGTGCTTAATGTCCATACCTCACCACGGAGTCACGGAGGACACGGAGGGGGCACAGAGAAAAATCAAATTAGGTCACTACTCACGCCCGGACGGCCTTGACAAGTTGGCCGCCCTCCCGTATCTTCACGCCGCTTTAGCGACATAAGCTCCGTCGCTGCCAGTTCTCACGCAACCTCAACCTCGCTCCGCTAAGAGGGCTTCCCGGCCCCACCAGCTTCCACCAACTCACCAATGGAGGTTACGACATGAACTCAGGATTAGAAGTGTTCTTCACCGAGGTCAACAAGCCTTGGAGCAACGCCGATCCCGGCATCTACCACGTCAACGTCTACAGCCCCGACGGCGTGGAGATCGTCGGCTTCCCCGCGCCGAACGGCTACGCCTCAATCGATCTCCCGCCCGGTCGCTACCTCGTCACCGGCACGCTGACGGGCGTCTACGTCAACTTCGACTCGAACGAAACGCTCGTCAACGTCGGCTGCGGGCAGCGCGTCTGCGTGACCGTCATCCCGCGCTCGCTCCACTTCTGCGTGTGGTGGCTCTACGCCGCGCTGCAGGTCATCACCGAGCAGCCGAACTTCGCCCCGGAAGTCGCGGGCCAGGCCAAGGAGTTGGTCGAGCCGTTGCGGAGGCTGGAGAGGGCCATCCCCGCCAGATACCGCATGCTGCCGCAGCTCCAACGCGGGATCGAAGTGGTCAGGGGCGGCAAGCCTTTGCCGACGACCGACGTCAACGCGGCCACGACGAGGACGACCGCGACCGCGACCGTGACCAAAGCGGGCGGGACCAAGGGCGGCGCGCGCAAGGGTAAGAAGTAGGGCCCGCGCCCGACCGGGCCCGGACGATTTTTCGGGCGGCGCTTCGGCCCGCCCGATTCGGGAAGCCCCGGAGGGGGCCGCGAGATTCACGGGGCATGAATCTCGCGGCCCCCTCCGGGGCTTCGATCCGTTTCGACGTGGGCTCTTACCGCGCCGCGGCGGGCGGGGGAGTTTGCGCCCGCGCCGAAGCTCGAAGCCGCGGCGCGTCAGACGCGTTACTTGGGCGCGGGCCCGGTGCAGCCGGGGGCGTAGAGGGCTTCCTTCTTGAGACTGATGATCGGGTGATCGGCGGCTTCGGCGTTGAGCGCGAGCCACTCGGCGAACTCTTCCGGCAGGGTCGCCTCCGAGAAGATCGCCTCGACGGGGCACTCCGGCACGCAGGCGTCGCAGTCGATGCAGGTCTCGGGGTTGATGTAGAGCCGGTCGGGCAGCTCGTGGAAAGCCTCCACGGGGCAGACCGCCGCGCAGTCCGTGTACTTACAATCGACGCACAGCTCCGTCACGACGTAGGTCATCTTCCGTCTCCGAATAAGTTGGGGATCGACTCACTCCGGAACGCGCTCAGCGCGGCTGAATCCGCAGGGTGAAGCTGCAGATCTCGATCTTGTCGTCGGGCACGACCTCGACCGCGTCCTCGCGCGGAATCTCGCGCCCGCCGACGAGGGTGGGGTTCCGCCCGTTGGCCTTCAGCCAGTACTTCCCGTTGCCGTCGCGCGCGAGCGTGGCGTGGACGCGGCTCACCTCCGGGTCGCCCTTGATCGGCAGATCGACGGCGACCGTCTTCGACCCGCGCCCGATCGTGATGTCCGACTTCGCGATGGGCACGACCGACTGCCTGACGCCCCCGCGCCAGACCTCGACGGCGTAGAGCGCCTCGGGGCGCGCGCTGACGCGCGTCACGTCCGACTCGCCCTCGTCGTCGCCGCCCACGTCGCCTTGCAGCGCGAGATCGGGCGTCGTGGCCGCGCCGACCTCCGCCGGTCGCGACGTGACCATCGTGTGGCCGCTCTCGGTCGCGTCCCACACGGGCTGGACGCGGAACTCGCTCTTGTTGAGCGTGCCGTCGACCCGCAGCTCGACGGCGAACTGCTTGGTCGCGAGCTGCGTCGAGCCGGAGATTTCGCGCGCGCGCTCCGAGAGGACGTGGAAGAGCCCCTGTTCGAGCCCCCTGCGCTTCTCGCCCTGCCAGTCCTTGTCGTCCTCGCTCGACAGGTAGACGATGTATTCGGGCGGGATGTAGGTGGGGCCGCCCGGCGGCGTGAACATCTCGCGCTGCATCACGCTCTCGATCTCGCGCGCCACCTTGACCAGAAACTCCTCCCAGACCCGCCGCGGTCGCGACTGCTCGTCCACGCTGGCGAGCGGGTCTTCGTCGATCTCGCCGTCAATCCACCTGCGTATGGAATCCAGTATGCTCACTTCGCTTTGTTACCTCGCTTGTTCCGACAGCTTAGCGCAACTTCGTCCCGTCTAGCCAACCCCGATCGGCGCCTTCCGCGTCCGCGCGCTGCGCGCCGCGCAGCAGGACGTCCACCTCCGCCCAGTTGCCGTTCACCTGACGGATGCGGACGCGGGAATTGTTCTCGACCATGCCGATCTTATCGAACCTCGTGCCCGGCCCCTCGCGCAGGTTAACGTCCGTCGTCGTCGTCATCTCGCGCCCGACCTGCAAGCCCTGCTCGGCGGGCGCGCCCGCCGCGCCGCCCGCCGCCTGCGCCGCCGCGGGCGCGCGCTGCCGGCTGCGGACGGAGTAGTGGATGCCGAGCAGCAGGATCGCGAAGCCCGCGAGCAGGAGCAGGACGACGATCCAGCGCCGCGCGTGATCCTTGAAGAAGGAGTTGCGCGGGGCGGGCTGCGCGGCCTGACTCTGGCGCGGCGCGGGCTTCGCACCCTCGGCGCGCGCGGGCGGCTCGGCGGCGCGCGCCTGCGGCAACTGCCCCGCCTCGCGCTCGGCGGGCTTCGCGACCTCGACGGGCACGACGATGCGCGGTCGCCCCGCGCCCTGCGGCGCGCCGGTCCGGGCGCGCGTCGCCTGCGGCTCGAACTTCGCGGGCTGGGGCTCGGGCGGAAGCTCAGCCGCACGGGCGCGGGCGGCGAGGACTTGCGAGAGCGGGCGCGTCTCTTCCGAGGCGGGGAGCTGCGAGAGAAGCTGCGTCTTCGGCATCAGCGCCTCGCTCATCTCGTCCCAGAAGTCTTTGACCGACTGGTAGCGGCGCGCGGGCGCGGCCTCGGTCGCGCGCCGCATCACGCGCAGCACGTGCGTCGCCCACGGCTGCGAGGCGACCGACTCCGGCAGATCGCCGATGGGCTTCTGCGCGAAGCGGCGCGGCGCTTCGCCCGTGAGCATCGTGTAGGCGGTCTTGGCGAGCGAGTAGACGTCCGCCGCCGGGGTGAGCACGCGCGACGAGCTGTCGCCCACGCCCGGATCGAGGGGGCCGGTTTGCAGGAGCGGGTGGTGTTCGGGCGCGGCGTACACGTCCGTGCCGACGCGCGTGATGCCGCCTTCGGAGGCTTCCAGCTTGGCGACGCCGAAGTCCGCGATCTTGACCACCTGACGATCAGCCGTGAAGAGCAGGTTCTGCGGCTTGATGTCGCGGTGGATGACGCCGCTGTCGTGCGCGTGCTGCAAACCATTGCTCACCTGTTCGAGGTAGAAGAGCGCGCGGTCGATGGGGAGCGCGTTGTGGCGGCAGAGGTCGGCCATCGTGCCGCCCGGCAGGTACTCAAGGACGAGGTAGTGGAACGTCTGCCCGGCGAGATCGATGGCCGTGCCGTGGCCGAGCCGGTTGATCACGTTCGGGTGGCGCACGCGGTCGAGCGCGATGGCCTCGTTGCGGAAGTTCTCGATGAGCGTGCGTTCGAGTTCGAGATCGATGGAGCCCTGGAGGAAGATGTTGAGCGCCTTGATGACGACCGTGCGCGGCGCGGCGCCCTGCGCGGCGAGATCGCGCGCGAGGTAGACCTCCGCGTAGCTGCCGCGACCGAGGCATTCGAGCACCTCGTAGCGACCGTCGAGCCTGCACTGTTGGAGTTTGAGTTCGCTCATCTGCCCGCGCGCCGAATCTTCACGCCCCGACTCTTAGATGCAAACGGTTACTGCGGCGTCGGCGTCGTCGCCGACGGCGGGCCCGGCGAGGCGGACGCGGACGCGCTCGGCGAGGCGGACGCGCCCGCCGGGACGCCCTCGATGAGGGAGCCGAGCGACTCGGTCGCCTCCCTCATCGCCACGCCGTCGCCGCCCTTCAGCGCGGCGGCGGCGAGCGCGAGCCGCGTATCGACCGCGACGGCGTCGCGCGGCGAGCCGCCCGCGCCCATCTTCTGCTCGGCGAGCCTGAGCGCGACGATGGCGTCCTGATGCTTGCCGGAGAGCAGCAGGGAGCGACCGTAGAGCGAGAGGAAGACGGGATCGGTCGAGTCGAGAGGCTTGCCGCCGTTCTCGCCCGCCATCCGGCTCATCTCAGCCGCGGGGGAGGCGTCAACCTGCCGCCGCAGCGATTCGTAGATCGCCCCGGCGGGCGTGGGCGTCGGCGTCGGCGTCGAGATCGTCAGCGGCTCGGCCCGCGCCGACTTCTCCTGCTGGTAGCGCAGCCCGCCGTAGAAGGCCGCCGCGCCGACGACTAAGAGCAACAGGATCGTGCCGAGCCACCCGCCCGCGCGGCCCGTCGGGCCCGGGGGGACGACGACCGGCTGCGTCTCGACCGTGTCGGCCTCGCGCAGCTCGCCCGAGATGCGCGACCTCGTCGGCGCGGGCGTGTCGGCTGACGGGTTCGGGGCGTCGAACGGCCTCGTCAGGTTCGACGAAGCGGCGGCCACGACCGCCGTCGCGCCGGCGGCCTTCGCGTTGCGCTCCGTGACGAGCGTCGCGTCGTCGTCGCGCGCTTCGTCGCCCGCCGCGCGCGACGCGCGCCCGCCCGAGCGGACGACGACCGCCGTCAGATTGTCCTCGGCCCCGCGCTCGAAGCAGCGCCGCTTCATCTCCTCGCACGCGGCTTCGAGCGGCCCTTCGGCGCGCAGGAGCGCGCTCAGCTCGGCGTCGGAGAGGTGGCGCGTGATGCCGTCCGAGCAGAGCAGGAAGACGCTGCCGTCCTCGAACTCGAAGGTCTTGAGATCGACCTCGACGGAAGCCTCCGCGCCGAGCGCGCGGCTGATGACGTTGCGGCTCGGGTGGTTGGCCGCCTGCTCCGCCGTCATGCGACCGGCCCTGACCTCCTCTTCGACGACGGAGTGATCGTCGGTCTCGCGGTGGAGCTTGCCGCCGGCGTCGAGGCGGTAGAGGCGCGAGTCGCCGACGTGCCCGACGGTGGCGCGGTTGCCGTCGAGGTGGAGCGCGACGACGGTGGTCGCCATCGAGGCGAGGTCTTTGTGCTCGCGCGCCATCTGGTGGATCGAGGCGTTGGCGCGCTGGATGGCGATCTCCATCAGGTCTTCGGCGTCGTCGCCCGCCCGGTGGTGGCGGAACGCCTCGTCGAGGACTTCGACCGCCGTCTTCGACGCGACCTCGCCCGCGTTCGCCCCGCCCACGCCGTCGGCGACGACGAAGATGCGCCGCCCGGCGTCGAGCAGGAAGGAGTCCTCGTTGTGCGGTCGCTTCTCGTTCAGACCGCGATCCGAGACCGAGGCGGTCTCAAGGATCGGTTGCGACGATGCTTCACTCATTCAACCGCCTCCGGAATTTTGATTGAGTCGCCCGCGGGCGCGACGACGCTGCGGAAGCGTTCGGGCGGGCGGGCGGCCTGCGCGTCGCGCGAGTTGCGGTGCGAGAAAGCCAGCAGCATGCCGAGCATGGCGAAGCTCGTGATGAGGCTGAAGCCGCCGTGCGAGACGAAGGGCAGGGTGATGCCGGTCATCGGCAGCGCGCGCGTGATGCCGCCGATGTTGACGAGCGCCTGGAAGCCGATGAAGGCCGTCAGCCCCGCCGCGCAGAGCTTCGTGAACATGTCGCGCGCGTCGATGGCCGTGCGCACGCCCGCCGCCACGAAGACGATGAGCGCGAGGATGACGACCGCCCCGCCGACGAGCCCCAACTCCTCGCCGATGGCCGCGTAGATGTAGTCGGAGTCGGCCACGGGGATCACCTCGGCGAAGCCCAGGCCCAAGCCCCGGCCCGTCGTGCCGCCCGAGGCGATGCCGAAGGTGGCCTGCGAGGGCTGGAAGGCGATGCGGTCGAACCACACGTCGACGTTGACGGTCTTCTGCATCGCGGGGCTCTGCTCGGCCAACTCCTTCATGCGCGCGTCGTGCGAGATGGCGTCCTCGTAGTCCTTCTTCCACCAAGCGGTGTCGGGCGACGGCGGATCGAAGCCGTCGAGCCAGAGGTGGAAGCGCTGCTTGATGCGCGACGGCAAGGCGGCCTGCACGGGCTTGGAGAGCGCGGGCAGCAGCGGCACCTTCTCCTGCACGCTCGGCGGCAGAGACCCGGCGACGAGCACGCCGATGACGAGCACGACCGAGCCGACGAAGACTAAGAGCTGCGGCCACCTTCTGACCGCGACGAGGTAGAGCGTCGCGTAGGCCCCGCTGAAGACGAGCATCTGCCCGAAGTCCTGCAGGACGAAGAAGGGCAGGAAGGGGATGACGGCCATCACGAGCAGCGGCACGATGGCCTGCGCGCGCGGCAGGCCCCAGTAGGTCTTGGCGAGATCGCGGTAGTAGGCCGTGAGGATGCCGGCGAAGCCGAGGAGGAAGGGAATCTTCGAAGGCTCCCACGGCGTCATGTTGCCGAGCGCCTTGCCCGCGCTCGACGTGGCGACCGCCGCGCCGAGGGGGACGAGCGTGGCGAGCACGACGATGAAGCTGTGGCGCTGCACCCAGTCGAGGAAGCCGTCGCGCACGCAGGCCCAGTAGGCGCAGGCCATCGCGAAGAAGGCGAGGATGGGGATCCACGTGTAGAGCGACGTGACGGCGCTCGTGGCGGTGATGTTGGAGCGGCGCGCGATCTGCGGCGCGAGCTGCGCCTGCGCCTGCGCCTGATCCGCCGAGTAGCCCATGAACTGCTTCTTGTCGGGGCCGTAGAACTGGTTGACGAACCGCTGGCGCAAGACCTGCGTCTTCTCGGCGCGCGCCTCGGCCTTGTTGCGCGAGTTGTACTCCGGGTCGCTGTAGAGCCGGTATTGCACCAGCGCGCCGAGCGAGAAGAGGAGCACGGCGGTCGTGTAGAGCACCCAGTTGCCCTGAAACTTCATCCGGCGCGAGAGCCAGAAGAGCATGAAGAAGACGGGGACGTAGAGGAACAGATCGCGCACCGCCCCGACGAGCGTCGGCTCGAAGCCGCGCAGGAGCGCCGCGCGGTAGACGGCGTAGTAGCCCGCGACCTGAAAGCCGAAGATGAGCAGCAGCGCCACGAGGTGCGACGAAGCACGGTTCTTCATAGGCGAAAGAGACTCCCCCTTGAGATCGTTTTCACTGCCGCGCGGCGATGCGCTGCGCCGGGCTCGCCGCGGGCTTCGGCGTCGGCTGGCGGCGCGGCTGCGGCTGCCGCTGCACCGGCGCGGGCTGGCCCTGCTGGCCCGCCGGGTTGCCGGCCTGGCCGAGCAGGCCGAGGTCGCGCGCCTTCAAAACTATCGCGGCGGCGATCGGCGCGGCGGCCTTCGCGCCGTACCCGCCGCCCTCGACGATGACGGCGATGGCGAGCTGCGGGTATTCGAGCGGCGCGATGCAGAGGAACCAACTGTCGATGCGCTTCTTCTCGCGGTCGATGACGATCTCCTCGTACTCGCGTATGACGTTGCCGCGCCGGTCTTTCTCCACGCGCTTGACGGTCTTCGGCTCGCCCGTCTTCGGATCGTAGACGGGCACCTCCTTTTCAGCCGTGCCGGTCTTGCCGCCCGTCGAGATGCCCTGCGACGTGACGGTGTTGGCGAAGACCGAGGTCGCCGTGCCTTCCGGCCCCTGCGTGACGAGCCCCATGATGCGGCGCATCTGCGCCGCCTGCTCGGGCCGCAGGATTTGGTTGAAGACGGCGGGCGGCTGGTTGAGTTCCAGCTTCGGCTTCATCAGCTTGCCTTCGAGGTTCGCCACCGTCGACGCGACCATCGCCATCTGGATCGGGGTCATCTGCCCGGCGTAGCCCTGCCCGAAGCCTTCGAGCGCGAGATCGTAGCGCCTGATCTTCGGGTTGGTGACGATGGCCGCCTCGGAGGGCGCGAGCGCGCGGGCGAGCGACGGCGCGCTGACGTTCCAGATGTCGGGCCGCCGGCGGCCCCGCGTCGTGTCCGCCGGGTCGTCGTAGGTTCCGATGCCGAGCAGTTGCGCCGCCTGCTTCAGGCGTTCCGGCCCGAGTTGCAGCGCCAGTTGTGCGAAGTACTGGTTGCAGGAGACCTCGTAGGCGCGGTCGATGCCGACGCGGCCATGAACCTCGCCCGTGCCGCCGCTATCGAAGATGGGGGGCGACCCCTGCGCGGCGTAGAAGCCCGCGCTGCTGCAAGTGAACTGCGCGCCCTCCGCGCCGCTGAGGAACGCCGCGATGGAGACGACGGTCTTGAAGGTCGAGCCGGGGATGTAGAACTCGCGCAGCGCGCGGTTGACGAGCGGGCGGTCGCGCTTGTTGACGTTCAGCTTGATCCAGTTCGCCTCGTCCTGCACCTCCTCGATGGTGTAGGTCGGGTTGCTGTACATCGCCAGCACCTCGCCGGTCTGCGGGTTCAAGACGACGACCGCGCCGTGCCTGTCCTTCAACTGCTCGACCGCGGTTTTTTGCAGCTCGCCGCTGATCGTGAGCTGCACGTCGAGGTTCGCGGGCAGCTTCACGTCGTGCCCCATCGCCACGTCTATCGCCTCGGGCACGGCCTGACTCGACGCGCCGAAGAGCGCGCGCTCAAGGCCGGGGTCGCCGCGCTCCGAGCCCAAGAGCTGCGCCATCTCGCGGTCGAGCGGGTACTCGCGCTCGATCTTGCCGTCGGGCTCCCGCCGGTAGAGCGCGATGGCGTTTTCCAGCTTGCCCGTGCGGTCGAGTATCCAGCCGCGCAGGGTCGACTCGGCGAGCCTGCGGTTGCGGAGGTCTTTGTAGGACAACTCCTGAAAGCGGTCGTTCGTCTCCGGCGCGTAGCGCGCCCAGTAGACGTGGAAGCCGAAGACGGTGAGCGCGAGCACGACGAAGAGCCAGCGCAGCGCGTAGAGCCCGCGGTTGGTCGAGGTCGCGCCGAGCCGCTGGCGGACTTCCGCCGGCATGTCGGCGGGCGCGACCGACGAGAGCGCCGAGCGCCTGCGCCGCATCCCGCGCACGAGCCCCACGCCGAGCCACAGGATCATCAGCGCCAGCCCCGCCGTGTAGATCAGGCTGAGCGTCGCGGGCTGCTTTTCGGGAACCACTTCGAGCAGGAACATAAGACCTCGTGACAAGTGACAGGTGACAGGTGACAAGACGTAAACCGTGAACCGTGACGGGCGACAGGTGAAAACCTTTCTTCCTTGTCACCCGTCACCTGTCACTTGTCACGGTTTTCTAAATCTGACTTCCGCGTCGCCGAAGCCGACCACGTCGCCGTCTTCGAGATGGCGGGCCTCGCCGTAGGCGATGCGCCGCCCGTTGATGAATGTGCCGTTGGTCGAGCCCGTGTCGGAGACGAGCAGCGTGCCCTCGCGGTTCATCAGCAGCGCCGCGTGAATCTTCGAGACGCTCGGATGGTTCAAATAGAGATCGCTGTCGGAGGCGCGCCCGACGTGCAGACGCCTGCCGCCCGGTCGGAACGCGAGCGGCACTTCGAGCGTCTCGTCGCCGACCGTGGCGCGCGCCACGACCCGCACGTCCTTCGGCGCGGCGATGTCGGCGGTCGGCACGTCGAGCTTTAACTCCGACGCGCGCCGTCGCTCCTCGTCCTCGCGCTTCAGCTCGTCCTCGAACTCGCCGAACGAGGGATCGACCGTGATGCCGCTCGTGAAGATGTCGACCACGGCCTCGACCTTGACGGGCGCGAGCGTGCGCAGCCGCGCGTCGTTGATGTGGTCGATGGCGGCGGCGAGCACCTCGTTCTCAAGCTCGCGGATCGCCTCGGTCGGGGCCTCGGAGTGCGTGCCCCACTCGACCTTGAGCCGCATCAGGTGCGGCGCGATGCGACCGCGGCGCGGGTCTTCGCGCACGCGCTCGTCGATAAGGCGCGTCATGCGCTCGATGAGCCGCGAGGTGGTGAAGGCCGCCGCCGCGTCGCCCTCGCGACCGAGCTTGCGATCCACCGCCGCGCCGACGCGGTCGAAGACGCGGCGCAGGAGCCGCTCGACCATCGCCTCGTCGCGCTTCGGGCCGTCGGCCTTTTTTTCGGGCTTGTCCATAATCTCAAATACGCCCCGGCGGCGCGCAGGTTTGGTCGTGCGTGAACGCGGGGGGCAAACTGTAACACGCGCGACGCGCGAGCTGCCGCGCCGCAATAGGGGAGGGAACT
Organism: Pyrinomonadaceae bacterium; assembly: GCA_036389335.1. Taxonomy (GTDB): domain Bacteria; phylum Acidobacteriota; class Blastocatellia; order Pyrinomonadales; family Pyrinomonadaceae; genus JAIVGV01. Next base: position 35,777 of record DASVQC010000032.1, read on the forward strand.
TTTCGTCGAATTACGTGCTGGCTTATTCTAAAGGCAAAAGCCGAAAGTTATAAAGGGGAAAAACGACACCCGCCCCCGGCGCGGGTTTTCGGCGGCTTCCTGATTCGATTTCTACTCCGTGCCCCTCCGTGTCCTCCGTGGTTAATTTGATCGGAGACATTAATCACGGAGGACACGGAGGGGCACGGAGGAAAGCCGAAACTAGGCGACTATTCGTTTCTCGCGGGCTGGCCGCTTAAGCCTTTACGGGAATCCGCGCTGGCGCGCCGCCTCGTAGAGCACGACGCCGAGCGCGACCGCGACGTTCAGGCTCTCGACCGGCGCGCGCATCGGAATCCTGACGCGCTCGCCCGCGGCTGCGACTTCCTCCGCCGTCAGGCCGCCGCCCTCCGGGCCGCAGAGGACGGCGTGCGCGCCGCGCCAGTCGATCTCGGTGTGAGACTTCGCCGCGCCGAGGTCGGTGGCGACCACTTTGATCCCGCGCGCGCCGCACCACGCCGTCACCTCTTCGAGCGCCGCGCCCGACCACAGCGGCAGGCGGAAACTCGATCCCATCGCGCTGCGCAGGGCCTTCGGCGAGAGCAGGTCGGTCGAGCCCGCCGTGGCGACGACGCCCGCCGCCCCCGCCGCCTCCGCCGCGCGCAGCATCGCGCCCGCGTTGGAAGGATTACTTACGCCGTGCAGGACGACGAGCAGCGGCGCGTCGCCGACGGCACGCTCGAACGTCGCGCGGTCGCACGCGGGGCGGCGCGCGAGCAGGACGATGCCCTGCGGCGTCCGCGTGTCGGCGACGGATTCGAGGACGCCCTCCGACACCTGCGTGAGGCGCGCGCCTGTGCGGCGCAGCTCTTCGAGGAGCGGCGCGGCGCGTGCGTCGGAGTCGATCCTGCCGGTGAAGAGAACGTCTTCGATCCGGAGGCGGGAGCGCGCCGCCTCTTCGCACAGGCGCACGCCCTCGACGAAGACGAGCGCGCCATCGCGCCCCTCGCGCGCGTCGCGGGCGCGTTGGGCGAGCGGGTTTTTGCGGCTCGTGATCATCTCGGGAGGCCCGCGGCGCGCGCGCCGGTCGGCTTTACGCGCGTCGTCGCCGCGTTGTACAAAACTCACTGATCGTGCGACGCCGGGGCGGGGGTGATTATAGATGAAGCGGCGCGTCCTTGTGGCGGTGGAAGACCTTTTATTCGCGTCGAAGATTCGCGGGGCGGCTGAGTCGCTGGGCGTCGAGTACGACACGGCGCGCAGCGTCGAAGCGGCGGCGGCGAAAGCCAAGACGGATCCGCCCTCGGTCGTCGTCGCCGATCTCCACGGGCTGCGCTGCGATCCCTTCGCGCTGGCGGAGACCTTCAAAGCCGACGCCGAGCTGCGCGCCGTCCCGCTCGTCGGGTTCTTCTCCCACGCCCAGACCGAGCTGCGCGAGCGCGCCCTCGCCGCGGGGTTCGATCAGGTTCTCCCGCGCTCGGCTTTCACGCAGAGGCTCCACGAGATTCTCGGCGGGGGATCGTGAAATCCGCCCGCCCGACGACGAACGCGAATCGCTGAAAAATCAAGGGCGTCGGCCCGAGCTGCCGACGCCCTTAACTTCATCCGAAGCGGCGCATGCTTTAGCCGACCGCGGCGGGCGTGACGACCTCGTGGATGGCGCGCACGTCGGCGACCAGCCGCTCGTACTGTTCGAGCGTGAGCGCCTGCGCGCCGTCCGAGAGCGCGCGCTCGGGCTGATCGTGAACCTCTATGATGAGCCCGTCCGCGCCGACGGCGACGCCCGCGCGGGCGAGCGGCGCGACCATGTAGTTGTGGCCCGTCCCGTGCGAGGGATCGACCACGACGGGCAGGTGCGAGACGCGGCGCACCGCCGGGACGGCGGAGAGATCGAGCGTGTTGCGCGTGTGCTGCGCGAAGGTGCGGATGCCGCGCTCGCAGAGGACGACGTTGTAGTTGCCCTCCGACATGATGTACTCGGCGGCGAGCAGCCACTCGTCGAGCGTCGCCGACAGGCCGCGCTTGAGCAGCACGGGGAGGTGCGAGCGCCCGGCGCGGCGCAGCAGGGAGAAGTTCTGCATGTTGCGCGCGCCGAGCTGGATCACGTCGCCGTATTTCTCGACCATGTCGACGCCGTGATCGTCGAGCGCCTCGGTGACGATCTTCAGGCCGTAAGCCTCGCGCACCTCCGCGAGAATCTTCAGGCCCTCCTCGCCGAGCCCCTGGAAGGCGTAAGGCGAGGTGCGCGGCTTGAACGCGCCGCCGCGGAAGAAGCGCACGCCGCTGCGCCTGACCGCCTCGGCGACGGCGAACGCCTGCGCGTGACTCTCGATGGCGCAGGGCCCGGCGATGATCGCCAGCTCGTCGCCGCCTATCGCGGCGTCGCCCACGCGCACGACCGTCTTTTCGGGCCGGAGGTCGAGCGTGATCAGCTTGTAGGGCTTCGTCACGCGGATCGCCTCGCCCACGCCGCGCAGGTTCTCGAAGTGGGAGGGATCGACCGCGCCTTGATTGCCGGTGATGGCGATGGCGGTGCGCGTCGCGCCCGGCAAGGGGTGGGCGCGGAAGCCCAAATCTTTCACGACGCGGAGCACGTCCTCGATCTCGCGCTCCGTCGCGTCGGCTTTCATTACGATTAACATAAAATTCCAGCTTTCGGCTTATAGCTTTCAGCTTTCGGCTTTGACTCGTGTTTCCTTCGACCGAAACTCAAAGCTGAAAACCGTCTTCGCGTCGCGTCAATATTAATATACGTCGCCGCGCGGTTAAAGGCGTGGCGCGCCGCCGCCCATAACCCGCCGCGCCTCACATCCGGTCGGGAACGTCGATGCCGAGCGTGGCGAGGGCCTCGGTCAGGCGGTCGCGGGCGAGCGCGGCGACGGCGATGAGCACGTTGCGGCGCGCGGCGTTCTCCTCGGCGAGGATGCGGTGGCGGTGGTAGAAGAGGTTGAAGGCGCGCGCGAGCTGGAAGGCGTACTTCGCGAGGTGCGCGGGCTCGGCCTGCGAAGCGGCCTGCGCGAGCGCGTCGGCGAGCCTGCCGCCGAGCGAGGCGAGCGCCCACAGCTCGTCGCCGCCCTCGCCCGCGAAGACCTCGCGGACTTCGCCCGCGACCCTTTCGTCGTCCGCCGCGCCGCCGACGAAGCGGGCCGACTCGGCGCGGCCCGCTTCGTCGAGCTTGCGGAAGATCGAGTTGGCGCGCACCGCCGCGTACTGGCAATAGGGGCCGGTCTCGCCCTCGAAGGAGAGCGCCTCGCGGAAGTCGAAGGCGATGATCGAGTTGCGCGTCCACTTGAGCAGGAAGTAGCGGAGCGCGCCGACGGCGACGAGGTGCGCGGTCTTGCGCCTCTCGTCGTCGGCCAGATCGGGGTGGCGCGCGGCGACCTCGGCGAGCGCGCTCGACTCGATCTTGTCGATCAGATCGTCGGCCTTCACGCCGAGGCCCCGCCGCCCGCTCATCTCGATGTGCGGGCGCGCGCGATCCTCGGGGCCCAACTCGATGCCCAGCTCTTCGCACGCGGCGGGCGAGAGCGCGACGACCTCGTAGTCGAGGTGGACGCTCCGCTCGTGCGCGGCCTGCGAGGTGACGGCGGCCGTGCCCTTCTGCACCACCTCCTGCGTGTACGACTGCCGCGTGTCGATGACGTTGTAGACGACGCGCCCGCCGCCGAACTGCGGTCGCCCTCCCGGCGGGCCGCCGCCGGTCGCGTCGCTCGTCGTGATCCAGACCTCGTGGCCGTCTTCGTAGGCGTGGAAAGGCTTGTAATGAAAGTCGAGCCCCAGCTCGCCGAGCTTCCAGAGCTGGTAGGCGATGTCCTTGCCCGCGTACGTCACCGTGCCGTTCGAGCGGACGATGATCTTGTCGGCCTCGTGCTCGTCGGTGCTCGCGTGGAGATCGGTCGGCAGCACCCAGCAGCCCGCGTGCTTGCCTTCGGTCTCGAAGCGGATCGCGCCCGTCTCCTTCAGCCGCCCGAAGGCCCTCTCCCAGAAGCCGAGCTTGAGGATGTCCGACTCGCGCGGGAGGAGATCGTACTCGACGCCGAGCCGCAGCATCGTCTTCAGGTGACACTCGACGACGCGGGTGGCGACGTAGTCGGCGAGTTCGGCCGTCGGGTTGTCGCCCGCTTCGAGCGCGTGCAGCGTCTCGACGCGCAGTTTTAATAACTCGGGGTCGGGCTTCGCCTCCGCGTCGCCGTGCCGGTAGAAGAGGCCGACGCGCGCGTACAAGTCCCAGCAGTAAAAGTCGAAGGGGCGTCCGGGCGGGAGCCCCTCGTCGAGGCGGCGCACGTCGGAGAGCGTCATGCGTTCGAGGTGCTGGAAGCCGACGACCACGTCCGCCACCTGCACGCCCGTGTTGTCGATGTAGTTATCCACCTCGACCGACTCGCCCGACGCGCGCAGGACGCGCACGAACGTGTCTCCGAGCACGGCGTTGCGGAGGTGGCCGATGTGGGCCGCCTTGTTCGGGTTGATGTTCGTGTGCTCGACGATGACCTTCCCCCGCGAGCCTTCCGGCCAGCGCCCGCCGTCGGCGCGGGCCTCCCCGCGGGCCTCGCCCCCCCCCGCGAGGCGGGCGAACACCGCGGCGCGGTCGTAGAAGACGTTGATGTAGCCCGCGCCCGCGACCTCGACGCGCGAGACGCCCGGCTCCTGTTCGAGCGCGGCGCGCAGCTCTTCGGCGATGGCGCGCGGGTTCTTCTTCTCGCCCGTCGCCTGCTTGATGCGCTTCGCCAGCTCGAAGGCGACGGGGAAGGCGAGATCGCCCAGCTCCGTGCGCGGCGGTATCTCGGCGCTGATGGTTTCGAGCGCGACGTCGAAACGCTCCCGCGCCGTCTCGCGCACGCGCTCGCGCAAAGACTCGGCGAGGTTCGACCGTTCAGGCTTCTCGTTCGTCATGTCGTTGGCGGGCGCGCCGCCGCCGAAGTGAATGGCGCGCGCCGGAAAAGTGGAAAGTATAGCGCAACCGTTTTACGCGACCCTAACCGAGCCGCGCCGAGGCGGAATTAAACGCGAGATAATTAAGATTCACCACAGAGGCACAGAGAACACAGAGCTAACACGGAGGAAAGATTTAAACTCTGTGCCCCCTCCGTGATCTCTGTGCCTCTGTGGTGAATCCCGCTCCGCCCTAACACAACATGAAACTGAATCACTACCCGCGCCGAAAGTCGCCTCCTTGACACCGCGCCGCCGCGCTCTGCTACCATCGCCGACAACTTTCGATGAGCACGCGCACACAGACAGACAGGCTCGAAGAAGTCCGCGCGAGGCTGCGGGCGGCCCGCCGCGTCTTCGCGCTGACGGGCGCGGGCGTCTCCGCCGAGAGCGGCGTGCCCACCTTCCGCGGCGGCGGCGACGCGGCGGTCTGGAAGGGGATGCCGTTCTACGAAATCTCATCCGCCGGGATGGTCGAGCGCGACCTGCCCGAAGTCTGGGCGTGGTTCGACTACCGCCTCGGCGTCCTGAAAGACCTGCGACCGAACCCCGCCCACGAGACGCTCGCGCGCTGGCAGGGGCGCTTCGATCAGTTCACGCTCGCCACGCAGAACGTCGACGGGCTGCACCGCGCCGCCGGCTCGCGCGACGTGCTTGAGCTGCACGGCAACGTCTGGGCGGCGCGCTGCGCGGCCTGCGGCGCGCGCACGGACGTCCGCACGCTCGACAAACAGGAGCGCCCGCCCGCGTGCCCCGGCTGCGGCTCGCCGATGCGCCCCGACGTGGTGCTGTTCGGCGAGATGCTGCCCGCGGGGGTCTTCCAGCGCGCCGCCGCCGCGGCCTCGCGCGCGGAGGTCTGCTTCGTCGTCGGCACGTCCGCGATTGTTTACCCGGCGGCGGGCCTGCCGGAAGTCGCCAAGCGCGCGGGCGCGTTCCTCGTCGAGGTCAACCCGGAAGACACCCCGCTCACGCGCCTGTGCGACGTCTCGCTCCGCGGTCGCGCGGGCGAACTGCTGCCGCTCTTGGACGACTGATGCGCCTACTCTATTTCGACTGCTTCGCCGGCGCGAGCGGCGACATGATCCTCGGCGCGCTCGTCGGCGCGGGCGCGGACGGGCGCGCCCTGCGCGAGCAGCTCGAACTGCTCGACGTTTCCAACTTCGACGTTTCGTTCTCGACCGTTGACCGCTCCGGCATCAGCGCGACGCGCGCCGTCGTCCGCACCGACGACGAGCAGAAGCACCGCCACCTCAGCACCATCCTCAAGATCATCGAACGCTCGCGCCTGTCGGCGGGCGTGAAGTCGCGCGCCGCCCGCATCTTCACGCGACTGGCCGAGGCCGAGGCGCGCGTGCATAACGTCCCCGCCGAGTCGATCCACTTCCACGAGGTCGGCGCGATGGACGCGATCATCGACGTGGTGGGCGCGTGCGTCTGCTTCGACCTGCTCAAGGTCGAGCGCTTCGCCTCGTCGCCGCTGCACGTCGGCAGCGGCACGGTCGAGATGGCGCACGGGCGTTTCCCCGTCCCGCCGCCCGCGGTCGTCGAGCTGCTGCGCGACGCGCCGACCTACGCGACCGACATCGCGGGCGAGCTGGTGACGCCGACCGGCGCGGCGATCATCTCGACCGTCTGCGACGCGTTCGGCGCGATGCCCGCGATGCGCGTCGAGGGCGTGGGCTACGGCGCGGGCGGGCGCGAGTACGAGCGCTTCCCGAACGCGCTGCGCGTGATGGTGGGCGAGGCCGAGGGCGACGCCGCCGACGAGAGGCTCTACATGGTCGAGACGAACCTCGACGACGTTTCGCCGCAAGTCCTCGGGCACCTGATGGAGCGCGCCTTCGAGCGCGGCGCGCTCGACTGCTACTTCACGCCCGCGCAGATGAAGAAGAACCGCCCCGGCGTGCTCGTCTCCATCCTCTGCCGCCCCGCCGAGCGCGAGTCGATCTACAAACTGCTCTTCGACGAGACGACGACCATCGGCGTGCGCTCGCACGAGGTCGAGCGTCGCGCGCTGGCGCGCGAGTCCGTGCGGGTCGAAACACAGTTCGGCCCGATCCGCGTCAAGGTCGCGCGCTCGGGGGGGCGCGTCACCAACGCCACGCCCGAATACGACGACTGCCGCGCCGCCGCGCGCAAGTTCGACGCGCCCCTGCGCGACGTCGAAGCCGCGGCGCGCGCCACGTACTTGAAGACCGTGACAGGTGACAGGTGACAGGTGACAAGAAAGAGACGTGACTTGTGAATCGTGGCGGGTGACAGGGACGATAGGTGATGAGTGATGAGTAATGAGTAATGAGTGATGAGTGATGAGTGATGAGTTTGGATGTACTACTCAGGCTCGCGGCTCATCACTTCTGACCTGTCACCCGTCACGGTTTACCTGTCACGGAGGTTGATCTATGAGCGCAGGATTTTCGGCGACGGAGCCGGACGGGGACGGCGAGGGCGTTAAGGGCGCGGGCGTCGATCTGGAAAAGATCGCGGCGGGCGTGCGGCTGATCCTCGAAGGCATCGGGGAAGACCCGGAGCGCGCGGGGTTGCAGCGCACGCCGGTGAGGGTCGCGGAGATGTACGCAGAGCTGACCGCCGGGATGCGCGAAGACCCGCGCTCTCACGTTCAGGCGCTGCCCGGCGACAAGCACGACGAGATGGTGATCGTCAAAGACATTCACGTCGCGTCCATGTGCGAGCACCACCTCGCGCCGTTCGTCGGTCGCTGCCACATCGCCTACATCCCGAAGGACGGGCGCATCGTCGGGCTCTCGAAGCTCGCGCGCCTCGCCGACACCTTCTCGCGCCGCCTCCAAGTGCAGGAGCGCCTGACCTCCGAGATCGCCGACACGCTCTTCGACGGCCTGAAGCCGGTCGGCGTGATGGTCGTCGTCGAGGCCGAGCACACGTGCATGACGGTGCGCGGCGTGAAGAAGCCGGGCGCGCTCACCATCACGTCGGCGCTTCGCGGCGGCTTCCGCCACGACCCGCGCACGCGCGCCGAGGCGATGGCGCTCATCCGCGGGAGGGAGTGAGACGAATGCCGCGGTCGGGCCTCAGAAGTTTCGTGCCGTGCCTCCTCCTGGCTGGCGTCGTCGTGCCCGCCGCGCGGCAAACGCCTTCGACCGATCTCGCCCAAATTAGCCAGCAGGTCGTGAACTACATGAGCGAGAAGAAAGTGGGCTGGAAACATGAGACGACTCCGCCCGCGACTCCGCCGGGCGGCACGCCGAGCCGGGACGTGGTGATCCATGCCTGGTCGTCGGAGGACTGTCTGAAGGCGGAGTTAAAGATCGACGGCGTAAGCTACGGCGCGAAGCCCGTCCCGTGTCGTATAAATCTCGCCATCGATCAGGCGTCCTCAACAGATGCCGCGCGGGCGAGATTGGATGATTTCGTCCGCCGCCAGCGAAGTTCCAGCCTCGTCCCGCTTGAGATGGGTGACAAGGGTTACGTCTGGAACGGCACGAGCGTTGTGTTCGTCAAAGGGCGTTTCACCTTTTGGCTAGGTGGCGGCGTTGATCTGCACGTGGGGCATTTCGAGATTAACAGAGAGTTCATCGAGAGGCTGGCAAAAGAGATTGAGCAGTCGGTCGTCGTTCGACGTTGACGGAAGGTCGTGCGTGTAACATCGGAAAGCTAAATCCGTTAGTCGCGGTTTACGATTCACCACCAACCATTTACGATTCACGCGGAACATGAAAACCTTCTACGTCACCACCCCCATCTACTACGCCAACAGCCTGCCGCACCTCGGCCACCTCTACACGACCGTGGTCGCCGATTGCGTCGCGCGCCACCGGAGGCAGCGCGGCGACGAGACCTACTTCCTGACGGGGACGGACGAGCACGGCATCAACGTCCAGCGCGCCGCCGAGCGCGAGGGGCGCGCGCCGAAGGAGCAGGTCGATCACGTCGTCGCCGAGCTGAAGAAGATGTTCGCCGCCTACCGGCTCGACCGGGAGGGCGGCGGCTACGACATCTTCATGCGCACGACCGAGCCCTTCCACTACGAGGGCGTCGCGAACCTCTGGCGCAGGATCGCCGCGGCGCAGACCCCGAAAGGGCGCGAGGCGATCTACAAGGGTTTCTACGAGGGCTGGTTCTGCGCGCCGTGCGCGACTTTCAAGACGGAGGAAGAGTACGTCAAGCCCGAAAGAGAGGGCGACGCGCCGCTCTGCGCCATCCACGAGTCGCCGCTCGACCGCGTCTCCGAGGAGAGTTACTTCTTCCGCCTCTCCGACTACGCGGACGCGCTGCTCGCGCTCTACAGGTCGCGCCCCGACTTCGTCCGCCCGGAGGCCCGCCGCAACGAGGTCGTGAGCTTCGTCAGCCGCGGCCTGCAAGACCTCTCGATCAGCCGCCTGAAGTCGTCGGTCAGTTGGGCGATCCCCGTGCCCGACGATCCGGCGCACACGATCTACATCTGGCTCGACGCGCTCGCCAACTACGTGACGGCCATCGGCTGGGGCAACGGGGAGCGCGAGCGCGCCGTCGGCTTCGAGAAGTTCTGGCCCGCCATGCACCTGCTGGCGAAGGACATTCTCCGCCAGCACGCGATCTACTGGCCCGCCTTCCTCTTGGCAGCCGGCATCGAGTTGCCCGCCGGCGTCTTCTCGCACGGGCTGTGGCTCGACGCAGAGGGGCGCAAGATGTCGAAGACGCTGCGCAACGCGGTCGATCCGATGCAGCTCGTGCGCCACTTCCAGCGCGACGCGATCCGGTATTTCCTGATGCGCGAGATGGTCTTCGGGCAGGACTCGCGCTTCAGCCACGCCGCGCTCGTCGAGCGCGCAAACAGCGATCTCGCCAGCGGCCTCGGCAACCTCGCCGCCCGCACGCTGACGATGATCGGGCGCTACTGCGAGGGCGCGATCCCGGCGGGCGAGATCGGGGAGGGGAGGCGTCTGCTCGCCAAGCGCGCCGGGGTCGAGACGGACGCGCAGGGGCTGGCCTCCGCGCTCGCCTTCGCGCGCGATCAGTTCACGCAGCAGTTCGACGACTTCGCCTTCAGCCGCGCGCTCGAAACCGCGTGGACGATCATCGCGCGCGCCGACAAGATGATCTCGGACGCGAAGCCTTGGGAGCTGGCGAAGTCGGAGGAGCAGCGCGAGACTTTGAACGCGGTGCTCTACCGCGCGGCGGAGACTTTGCGCTGGCTCGCCGTCATGCTCTACCCGTTCCTGCCCGAGTCGATGCGCGCGCTGTGGGCGCAGCTCGGGCAAGCGGGCGACATCGAGAAAACCGATCCGCTTCAACTGGCGTGGGGAGGCACGCAGGCGGGGACGCGCGTGGGCGAACTCGCCCCGCTCTTCCCCCGCCTCGACAAAACGAAAGTCATGGCAGAAATCGAAAAAGAGAATTCTTCGCAGCAACCCTCCCGAACTCAAACCGCCGGGCCGGACGCGCCTCGCGCCACCGAAGCCGACGCCGTCCCCGGCTCGCCGGGCGCGGCGGAGACGCAAGCCGCGCCGCCGATGCGCGGCGCGACCGAAGCCGACGCCGTTCCAGCCGCGGCCCAATCCGCCGTCCGGACAGCCGCCGAGGGCGTGGCGCAGATCGGCATCGAGGATTTCGTCAAGGTCGAGCTGAGGGTCGGGGAGATTCTGACCGCCGAGCGCGTGCCGAAGTCGGACAAGCTGCTGCGCTTCACCGTCGATCTCGGCGAGTCGCAGCCGCGCCAGATTCTCGCCGGCATCGCCGAGCACTACGAGCCGGAGAAGCTCGTCGGTCGCAAGATCGTCGTCGTCTCCAACCTCAAGCCGCGCAAGCTCCGCGGCTTCGAGTCGCAGGGCATGGTGCTCGCCGCCTCCGCCGGCGAAGAGGGCCGCCCCGTCCTCGCCACCTTCGCGGAGGACGTGCCGAACGGAACGAAGCTGAAGTAAAGCCGTAAACCGTAAACCGTGACGGGTGAAGGCAAATTCTTTCCCGTCACCCGTCATCGTTCCCCGTCACGGCTTGCCCCCGTCACCCGTCACGGTTTACCCGTCACGCTCTTATGCTTGTTGATTCCCACGCGCACATCGACGGAGAGGAGTTCGACGCGGATCGCGACGAGGTGGTGGCGCGCGCGCGGGCGGCGGGAGTCTCGTCGATCCTGAACGTGGGGACGGGCGATCCGCACGGCGGGAATTTGGAGCGCGGGGTCGAGGTGGCGGAGAGGTACGAGGGCGTCTACGCGGCGGTCGGCGTGCACCCGCACGACGCGAGGCTCTTCGACGGGGCGGCGGCGGAGCGGGTGCGGGGGATCGTCAGGGCGTCGCGGCGCGTCGTCGCGTGGGGCGAGATCGGGCTCGACTATCATTACGACAACTCGCCGCGCGAGGTGCAGCGCGAGGTCTTCCGCGGGCAGTTGCGGATGGCGCGCGAGGAAGGACTGCCCGTCATCATCCACTCGCGCGAGGCCGACGAAGACACGGTCGCGATTCTGGAAGAGGAGTGGCGCGGCTCTCGTCGCGCGGGCGTGCTGCACTGCTTCGGCGGGGGCGCGTGGATGGCCGGGCGCGCGTTGGAACTCGGGTTCTACGTCTCGTTCGCCGGGACGGTCACGTTCAAGAAGGCCGGGCCGCTGCGCGAGGTCGCGCTCGGCGTGCCGCTCGAACGTCTGCTCGTCGAGACCGACTGCCCGTTCCTCGCGCCCGTGCCGCTGCGCGGGCGGCGCAACGAGCCCGCCTTCGTCGTCGAGACGGCGCGCTTCCTCGCCGCCCTGCGCGGCGAGAGCCTCGAAGAGTTCGCCCGCGTCACGTCGGCGAATTTCGCGCGGCTCTTCGGCGTCGGCGGCGCGGCGGGCGCGTGACAGCGTGCGCCGCGCGCGCCCTCCTTACTCTGCAAAACAAAGTGCGCAAACGCTTTCGCAAGGTTTGAGTTAATGTTATAAAGAAGTGGCTCGCGCATCTTCAGCCGCCGCGCTCTCACGGCTTCGTGTGCCGCGCCGCCCACGTCTTCAGTATGAGCACATCCGGTCATCTCGCCGCGCTCGAAGAACCGCAGGTCACGGCGGCGCGCATCTTCAGTCTGATCGCCCCCGAGCTGGCGCTCGTCGAGGAGGAGTTCGAGCGGCAGGCGCGCTCGAACGTGCAGGTCATCTCCTTCATCGGCGAGTACCTGCGCGCCTCGGGCGGCAAGCGCGTGCGCCCCGCGCTGACGCTCCTTGCGACCTACGCCGTCGGCGGCGACGCCTCGCGCCAGAACGCCGTCCGCCTCGCGACCGTGATGGAGTTTCTGCACACGGCGACGCTCGTCCACGACGACATCATCGACAACGCCGAGACGCGCCGCAACCGCCCCTCGATCAACTCGCGCTTCGGCAACCAGACCGCCGTCCTGATGGGCGACTGGCTCTACATGTCTGCGTTCGAGACGAGCCTGCAAGAGCGCTCGCTCCCCGTCCTCGACATCCTGACCGCCGTCACGCGCAAGATGACGGAGGGCGAGCTGCTCCAACTGACCACGCTCGGCCACTCCGACGTGACCGAGGAGCTTTACCTCGACATCCTCTTCCGCAAGACCGCCTACCTCTTCAGCGCGTGCTGCGAGATCGGGGCGCTCATCGGTCTGGCCGACGACGAGCAGCGCCGCGCGCTCGCCGCCTACGGGCTCAACCTCGGCGCGGCGTTCCAGCTCGTAGACGATCTGCTCGACTTCACGGCGGACGACGACGCGCTCGGCAAGGCCGCGGGCGTCGATCTGCTCGAAGGGAAGCTCACGCTGCCGCTCATCTACCTGCTCGACAAGGAGCCGGGCCGCAGGGGCGAGGTGCAGTCCGTGATGCGCGAAGGCGCTTACCGCGCCGTCCCGCGCGCGCGCCTCGTCGCCGCCGCGGAGCAGACCGGCGCGCTGCGGGAAGCGCGCGCCCGCGCCGCCGAGTTCGCCGAGTCGGCGCGCGAAGCGCTCGAAACCTTGCCGCCCTCTCGTTACCGTGACGCGCTCGCCGCGCTCCCGACCTTCATCCTCGAACGCGACAAGTGAGGGAGGGACGATGAAGTATGAACGATGAACGATGAAGTGAAGATTTTTCATCCTGTAGTTCATCGCTCATCGTTCATACTTCATCGTTTAATTGATTATGGCCGACGACAACCTGCTCGCGACGCTCGAACAGAGCCTGCGCTCGACGCGGATGACGCGCAACCGCCTCGCCGCGCGCCTCGCCGATCTCGAACTGGAGGCGGAGAAGCTCCGCACCGAGATCGGCGAGATGGACGCCATCGCGAGCCAGACGCAGGCGGCGATGTACCGCATCCTCTCGTCGGTGCTGACGCGCTCCGCGCCCGCGCAGCCGACCGACACCGAGATCGAGTTCGCGCTCCGCCACGACGAGGCGATGGCCGCGCAGTCGAGGCCGCAGCAGGCGCAGCCGCCGCAACAGCCCCTGTCGCGCCCGCAGCCCGCCGCCTACCCGACCGCCACCCGGCAGGCGCTGCCGCCCATCCGCGCCGACATCGAGGTCACGAGCGACCGCTTCAACGACCGCACCATCCCGCAGGCGACCGCGCTCATCCTGCGCGAGACGGGCACGCCCCTGCACGTCAACGAGATTTACAACCGCCTGCTCGAAGGCGGCTTCAACTTCACCGGGCACCACCCGACCATCAGCATCGCCGTCTCGCTCAACCGCAACCGCCGCTTCCGCAAAGTCGCCCCCGGCACCTTCGACCTCACCATCCGCGACGCGGCTCAAGCATCCTGAAGAGCTGTTAGCTGTTAGCTATTAGCTATTAGCCAACCCTCAAAGCCATCAGCCATGAGGCTGCCAGCACAGAACCCTTCTGACTAACAGCTAACAGCTAACAGCTAACAGCTCTTTATGCGTGCAATGATTCTGGCGGCGGGCTACGGGACGCGGCTGTGGCCGCTCAGCATTGACCGCGCCAAGCCCGCGCTGCCGTTCATGGGGCGACCGCTGGTCGGCTACGTCGCCGAATACCTCGCGCGCCACGGCTGCCGCGAGGTCGCCGTCAACCTCCACCACAGGCCGGAGTCGGTGCGCGCCGCGCTCGGCGACGGCAGCCGCTTCGGCGTCCGCCTGACATACGTGGAGGAGCCCACGATCCTCGGCACCAGCGGCGCGCTCGACAACGCGCGCGCCTTCTTCGCCGACGACGAGCCGTTCGCCGTCGTCAACGGCAAGATCGCGACCGACATCGACCTCGACGCCGCGCTCCGCACGCACCAAGAGGCGGGCGCGCTCGCCACGCTCGTCCTGCGCCCCAACCCCGCGCGCGAGAGGTACAGCACCGTCGAGGTGCGCGACGGACTAGTCCTCGGCTTCGGCGCGCACCCTTCCACGTCCGATAACGCCGGGGGCGCGGACGCGGAAGTGCCGCTGATGTTCACGGGGATTCAAATCCTTGAGCCGCGCATCTTCGAGTTCATCCCGCGCGGCGTCTTCTCGCACACGACGACCGACGTTTACCCGCAGGCAATCGCGCGCGGCGAAAAGATCGCGGCGCACGTCGCGGGGGGGAAGTGGTACGAGCTTTCCACCATCCCGCGCTACCTCGACACGAGCGTCGCGCTCATGCGCGACGAGGGGCGCGCCGTCGAGATCGGGTCGGGCTCCCGCGTCGAGCCCGGCGCGGAAGTCGCGGACGCCGTGCTGTGGGAGGGCGTGAGTGTCGAACGGGGCGCGCGCGTGCGCCGCGCTGTGCTCGGCGCGGGCGTGAGGGTGCGCCGGGGCGACGACTTTGAGGACGCGGCGGTGGTGCGCGCCGCGCTCGTACGCGGCTCGGAGCGGCCCGCGAAGGCGCTCGCGGGCGTGACGCGCGGCGACAATTTTGTCGTCAAACTGCCGCGGTGATACAATCCGCACGCTCCCGCTTTTAACTGGTTCCCGATCAAACGTGAGCGCGCCAGCGAACGTCTCGCGCTGTCGCACCTGAAGGCGGGCCCCGGCAGCCAGCGCGCGCCGTGCGACACATGAGCCACCCGTCCAGCATCACGACGAACGCCTTCACCGCCGCGGCGCGCGAGCGCATCGCCGACTACGTCCGCCGCGCCGGGGGCGACGCGGGCTCGGTCGTCACCCTGACGCCCGACGCCTCGACGCGCGAATACTTCCGCATCCCTTGGCGCGGCGCGACCGCCGTCGCCGCCGTCTACCCCGAGCCCTTCGACCCGGAAGTCCACCCCTTCATCGACGTGACGCGGCTCTTCGAGGCGGCGCGGCTCCCCGTGCCCGCCATCCTCGACGTCGATCCGGCGGCGGGCGTCATCACGCAGGAAGACCTCGGCGACCGGCAGTTGCGGCGCGTCTTCGAGTCGGCGTCCGAGGACGAGCGCGAGGCCTACGTCGAGCGCGCCATCTCGCTCATCGCGGACATTCAGGCGGCGACGCCGCTCGCCTACGAGCGCAACTCCATCGCGAGCCGCCTCGCCTTCGACGAGGCGAAGCTCGCTTGGGAGATGGACTACTTCGTCGAGCACTACTTCAAGAGCTACCGCCGCGAGCGGCTCTCGCACGGCGCGGAGGCCGAGCTGAGGGCGGAGCTGAACGACATCGCCTCGGAGCTTGCGGCGCGGCCCCGCGTGCTGTGCCACCGCGACTTCCACACGTCGAACCTGATCGTCGATTCCAAGAAGCGCCTGCGTGTGATCGATCATCAGGACGCGCGGATGGGGCCCGCCAGCTACGATCTCGTCTCGCTGCTGCTCGACCGGCAGACAACGATGCCGTCGCTCGCCGAGATCAGGCTGCGCCGGCTCTTCTTCCTCGAAGAGCGCAAGCGGCGCGGGCTCGAAGCGATCACGCCGGACGACTTCTCGCGCGAGTTCCGTCTGATGACCGTGCAGCGGTGCCTGAAAGCCTGCGGCACGTTCTCCTACCAGACGGGCGTCGGCGGGCGGGCCGAAGCCTACGAGCGTTTCATCCAGCCGATGATCCTCATCGCCCTGCAGGCCGCCGAGTGGCTCGACCGCTTCCCCGCGCTGCGGCGCACGCTCGGCGCGCGCGTCCGCCCCGGCGCGGCGTGAAGCGCGCGAGCGGGCGAGCTTGATCGCGAATCCCGAGCTTAAAATTTTCAGCGCCGGACATGAGGGACGCCGTTTAAAAAGATGTCAACCCAACTCACCGCCGACAAGTCGCACACCTACGTCAGCGATCTCGCGCGCCACGTGGGCGAAGAGGTCACGCTGCGCGGCTGGCTCTACAACCTGCGTTCGAGCGGCAAGCTCCTGTTCCCGCAACTGCGCGACGGCACGGGGCTCGTCCAGTGCGTCGTCTTCAAGAAGAGCGTGCCGGAGGAGGTCTTCGACGCGCTCAAGGGGCTGGGTCAGGAGAGCGCGGTCGTCATCCGCGGGACGGTGCGCGCCGACGAGCGCGCGCCGGGCGGCTTCGAGATCGACGTGACGCAGGCCGAGGTCGGGCAGGCGGTCGAGGGCTACCCGATCACGCCGAAGGAGCACGGCACCGAGTTCCTGATGGATCACCGCCACCTCTGGCTACGCTCGCGCCGCCAGCACGCGATCCTCAAGGTGCGCCACACCGTCGTCCGCGCCGTGCGCGACTTCTTGGACGACGACGGCTTCACGCTCTGCGACACGCCGATCCTGACGCCCGCCGCGTGCGAGGGCACGACGACGCTCTTCGAGGTGGACTACTTCGGCGAGGAGAAGGCGTACCTCTCGCAGTCCGGCCAGCTCTACAACGAGGCGACCGCCGCGGCGTTCGGCAAAGTCTACTGCTTCGGCCCCACGTTCCGCGCCGAGCGCTCGAAGACGCGCCGCCACCTCACCGAGTTCTGGATGGTCGAGCCCGAGATGGCCTACGCCACGCTCGACGACGTGATGAGCCTCGCCGAGCGTTTCCTCTCGGCAATCGCCGCGCGCGTCCTCGAAGAGCGGCAGGAGGAGTTGAAAATCTTAGAGCGCGACACGGCGAAGCTGGAGCTGATCGTGCCGCCGTTCCCGCGCGTGCATTACGACGACGCGGTGAAGATGCTCCACGAGGCGCACGAGCGCGGCGAGCTGGAAAACAAGTTCGAGTGGGGCGGCGACTTCGGCGCGCCCGACGAGACCTACATCTCGAAGCAGTTCGACAAGCCGGTGATGGTGCACCGCTACCCGGCGGCGGTCAAAGCCTTCTACATGGCGCGCGACCCGGAGCGCGACGACCTCGCCCTCGGCGTGGACGTGCTCGCCTCCGAAGGCTACGGCGAAGTCATAGGCGGCGGCGAGCGCGCCACCTCCCTCGAATTCTTGGAAGAGCAGCTCAAGATTCACGAGCTGCCGCGCGAGGCGTTCGAGTGGTATCTCGACCTGCGCCGCTACGGCAGCGTCCCGCACGCGGGCTTCGGCATGGGCATCGAACGCTGCGTCACCTGGATGTGCGGCATCGAGCACGTCCGCGAGACCATCCCGTTCCCCCGCATGCTCTACAGGCTCAGACCGTAGCCCGGGTTATGAAAAGAAATCTCGTCCTCACTCTGGCTCTGGTTTTCGGGACGAACTGTTCGAGTCGTTCGGCTTCGCGGGTTAACAAGATTACGAAGGAGAATCGGGACGCGGTACAAGCGGCGGCGAGCGCGACGCCTACGCCCGCGGAGAAGGTGAGCGAATTTTCGGGGGGTACTAAAAAGACTAAAGACGTGCCCCCTGAATTCAGCGGGATCGATTTCAGGAACCACACGTATCCGATCTCTTCCACGCGGGACTGGAGGAACAGCCGAACCACCCTGATAGACGGGAGCTACGAACATGCGGATCGGAAAGAAGCCAGTTTCGGCACGTTGGACTTCAAAGACGTCGAATACGAAGATGTAGACGGCGACGGGAAGAAGGAGGCGATTGTCCAACTCGTCCAAGTTGAGTGCGGCGCGTCGTGTGACGGCGGAGCTATTCTGTTTTACTTCTACGCGATTCAACGAGGTAAGCTGACCCTGTTACGGCGTATCAGCACGGGCAGCCTCGCTTACGGCTGCGGGCTCAAGTCCTTCACTCCCGGCAAGGGGACGTTGACCTTCGAAGTGTTCAGGGAGTGCTCTTACAGTGGCGGCGCGTTCGACAGTAAACAACAGCTCGGTAAGTTCGAGGCACACGAGTTCACGCGCTTCACGTTCGATGTCGCCCGGGGAAGATTCGCGCTGAAAAAGAGAGAAGTGCTCCCCAACCCTTCGGGTGAGGTTCTACACTGAGCACGGTTAAGTGTAGCGATGAGTGACGGGAAGAAAGAGCAGATCGTTACTATCTTCGGGGGCGCGAAGTGCGCCGAAGGCTCCGCCGAGTACGCGCAGGCGCGGCGCGCGGGCGAACTCCTCGCCGCGGGCGGGTTCACGATCTGCACGGGCGGCTATCTGGGCGTGATGGAGGCGGCGAGCCGGGGGGCGAGGGAGCGGGGCGGGCGCGTGCTCGGCATCGTGATGAACCAGTTCAAGGGCGAGCCGAACCGCTACCTGACGGACAAGGTCGCGTCGGCGCATTTTTACGAGCGGCTGCAACACCTGATCACGCGCTCGGTCGGCTTCATCGCCGTCCGCGGCGGGATGGGCACGGTGACGGAGTTGTCGCTCGTGTGGAACAAGATTCAGACTCGCGTCATCGAGCCGCGACCGCTGGTGCTGATGGGCGACTGCTGGCCCCCGGTCGTCGCCTGCTGGCGCGAGCACCTCGCCGTCAGCGAGGCGGACGTTTCGCTGCTCGACTTCGCGGCGACGCCCGAGGAGGCCGTCGCCATCATCACGGAAAAATCGAAAGGGGTCGTCATATGAATTGCCCTAATTGCAACGCGCCGCTTTTGCCGAACGCGCAGTTCTGCGGCGCGTGCGGGACGAAACTGTCGGCGCAGGCGGGCGCGCCAGCCGGGGGCGGCCAGCCCGCGGGCGGGGCCTCGGATTACACTTCGGGCGGCGTCGCGGGCTACGCCGCGGGCGGCCCGACGGGTTACGCGCAGGGCGGCGCGCAGAATTATTCGTCGGGCGGCGCGGCGGGGCGCGGCATACACATCGACGAGGACGCGCGCGGCACGGGGCGCGGCTACAGCTACGAAATCCTGCACCAGCCCGCGTTCGCGTTAGCCGTCGTGCAGTTGCAGGCCGAGCAGTCGATCATGGCCGAGTCGGGCGCGATGGTCTCGATGAGCGCGAACGTCGAGTTGCAGTCGCAGATGAAGGGCGGGCTGCTCGGCGCTTTGAAGCGCACGGTCGGGGGCGAGTCGGCGTTCGTCTCGACGTTCACGGCGCGCGGCGCGGCGGGCGAGGTCAGCTTCGCGCCGGGCGGCCCCGGCGACATCGCCGCCATCGAGATGGCGAATCAGACCTTCTTCGTCCAGTCGAGCTCTTACCTCGCGGGCGACGCCGGGTTAGTCGTCGATACGCGGTGGGGCGGCGCGAAATCTTTCTTCGGCGGCGAGGGGCTGTTCGTGTTGCAGGTGACGGGGACGGGGCTCCTCCTCGTCTCGTCCTTCGGCGCGATCCACCGCAAGCGTCTTCAGGCGGGCGAGCGCTACGTCGTCGACACCGGGCACCTCGTCGCGTGGGAGGGGACGACGCAGTACACTCTGCGTAAGGCGGCTGCCGGCTTCTTCCGCAGCATGGTGAGCGGCGAGGGCGTGGTCGCGGAGTTCACGGGGCCGGGGGAGATTCTGATCCAGACGCGCAACCTCGCCGCCTTCGCCGGGCTGTTGAAGCCCTTCTTCCCCACGCAGTCGGGCGGCGGCAGCGGCTTCAACATCAACCTCGGCAGTTGATCTGGCGCGCGCGAAGGGACGTATAGTGACGACTCTGATCGAGCAGCCTAAGGGTTCGGTGACGAGCCGCCTGCCGGGCGAGGGGCGGCGCGTGAGCGTGCTCGGCGCGCCGCTCGGCTTCGGGGCGGGCACCGCCGGGGTCGATCTCGGCCCCGCGGCGATGCGCGTCGCGCGCCTGACGCTGCGCATCGCGCAGCTCGGCTACGAGGTGCGCGACATGGGCGATCTGCGCTTCGAGCCCCCGCGGCAGGCCGCGCAGCCGCAGGACAAGGCGAAGTATCTGGCCGAGATCGCCGCGGGCTGCGAGACGATCGCGGCGGAGGTCGAGAAGATACTGCGCGCGGGCGAGTTTCCCGTCGTGCTCGGCGGCGACCACTCGATCGCGGCGGGGTCTGTGGCGGGCGTCGCCAAAGTCGCGCGCGAGCGCGGCGGGCAGATCGGCCTCGTCTGGTTCGACGCGCACGCCGACATGAACACGCCGGAGACGACCATGTCGGGCAACGTCCACGGGATGCCGCTCGCCGCGCTGCTGGGCTACGGCGCGCGCGAGCTGACGCACGTCGCGGGCTTCGCGCCCAAACTCGATCCGCGCTACTGCGCGCACGTGGGCGCGCGCGACCTCGATCCGGCGGAGCGCGAGCTGATCCGCCGCCTCGGCATGCGCTTCTTCACGATGCGCGAGATCGACGAGCGCGGGATGAGCGCGGTGATGGACGAGGCCCTCGGCGTCGCGCGCCTCGCGCCGGGCGGCTACCACGTGACGCTCGACGTGGACGCGCTCGACCCCGGCGACGCGCCCGGCTCGGGCACGGTCGTGCGCGGCGGGCTCACCTACCGCGAGGCGCACCTCGCGATGGAGAAGATCGCGGAGGCGGGCGGCATGATCGCGCTCGAAGTCGTCGAGATCAACACCGCGCTCGACGTCAACAACCGCACCTCCGAACTCGGCGTCGAGCTGATCCTCTCCGCGCTCGGCAAGACGATTTTATAAGTGACAGGTGGCGGGTGATGGGTGACAGGTGACGGGTGACAAGTAAGAACAAGTTTTTGATTTACTTGTCACCCGTCACCTGTCACCTGTCACGGCTTTAAGGAGTTTGTGTTGGCGAACAAGATCAGGGTCGGCGTCATCTTCGGGGGTCGTTCGGGCGAGCACGAGGTCTCGGTGCGTTCGGCGCGCTCGGTGATCGACGCCGTCGACCGAGAGAGGTACGAGATCATCCCCGTCGCGATCTCGAAGGAGGGGCGGTGGCTCTCGCCCGCGGCGTCGGTCGCGCTGCTGCCCGCCGAGACCGGGCGTCAGGTGTCTACGAAAATCGGCGGGCGGCGCGAGTCTCTGACCATCGTCGGCGATCCTTCGCGCGAGGGGCTGGTCGCGCTCGACGGGGGCGGCGAGAGGTCTGCTTCGTTGCCTTTCGACGTGATCTTCCCCGTGCTGCACGGGACTTACGGCGAGGACGGGACGATTCAGGGGCTCTTGGAGATGGCGGGCGTGCCTTACGTCGGCTGCGGCGTGCTGGCGTCGGCGACGGGGATGGACAAGGTCACGATGAAGGCCCTGTTCGAGCGCGCGGGGCTGCCCGTCTGCCGCTACACGTGGCTGCTGCGGTCGGAGTGGGAGGGCGGGCGCGAGGCGGCGGCGCGCCGGGTGGCGCGCGAGATCGGCTACCCGTGCTTCGTCAAGCCCGCGAACCTCGGCTCGTCCGTGGGCGTCTCGAAGGCGACGGATCGCAGGTCGCTCGAAGCGGCCATCGACACGGCGGCGCGCTTCGACCGAAAGATCATCGTCGAAGAGGGCCTGGACGCGCGCGAGATCGAGTGCGCCGTTCTGGGCAACGAAGACCCGCGGGCGAGCCTGCCCGGCGAGTACGTCGTCCACGACGCGCGCGGCGCGTTCCTCGACTACACGGAGAAGTACAGCGACACGGGCCACGTCGAGTTCGTCACGCCCGCGCCGCTCAACAAGGCGCTGACGCGCAGGGTTCAAGCCATCGCGGTCGAGGCGTTCAAGGCGCTCGACTGTTCGGGCCTCTCGCGCGTCGATTTCTTCCTGCGGCGCGACACCAAGGAGCTGCTCGTCAACGAGCTGAACACCTGCCCCGGCCTGACGGACGTTTCCGGCTACCCCAAAATGTGGCAGGCGTCGGGGCTCGACTTCTCGCAGGTCATCGACCGCCTCATCGAACTCGCCCTCGCGCGCCACCGCGACAAGTCGCGCAACCAGACGAGCATTTGAAAGCCGTGACGGGTGACAGGTGACAGGTGACAAGAAAGTGATGGGTGATGAGTGATGCGTGATGAGTGATAGGTGATGAGCAACAAGCCTCTACTCATCATTCATCACCCGTTACCCGTCACCCGTCACATCTTCCCCGTCACCTGTCACGGTTCACCGTTCACGGCTTTCCCTTGTCACCCGTCACGGTTCACGGTTCACTGTCTTTCGGCATCTCCTCGCCGTTCCACTCGTACTGCGCGGCGACGATGAGGGGGAGGAGCCGCTTGTAGAAGCGGACGGAGTAGAGGAGGTAGGCGGCGGCGCAGAGCGACTGGGCGAGGCCGAGCGCGACGTGGAGGTCGCGCCCGATGAAGAGCTGGGGCGAGCGCCGGATGAGGAGCGCGGCGGCGGCGCTGAAGGCGACGGCGGTCGGCATGAGCAGCCGGACGTTGAGAAGCTGCTCGCGCTCGACCTCGTGCAAGAGGCGTTTGGCGCCCGGCAGGTTGTACTCGGCGAGGCGGCGGCGGATCATCCCGAGATCGAGCGCGAAGAGGAGCCAGATGCTCGCGCCGTAGGCGGCGGTGAGGGCGAACCAGCGCTGCGGGGCGGCGAGCTGCGAGAAGAGCACGCACTCGACGAGCGTGCTCGCGACGTAGAGGAAGTTGTGGCCCACTTCGAGGGGCCAGCGGATGACCGTGAAGGTGTGGAGCAGCGAGCGCGACCAGAACAGGAGGATGACGACGAGGCCGGAGAAGACGTAAGGGGCGAAGCGCAGGTCGAGCTCGGTCGCGACGGCGACGCTCGGCGGGACGAGGACGGAGAGGGCGACGCCCTGCACGATGCTGACGAGCGTCAGCTCGACGGTCATCACGAGCGAGTCGAGTTCCTTGACGGTGAAGCTCTGCTCTTTGATCTTCACGGGGCAGCGTCCTTCAGCCGCGCGAGGTGGGCGTGTCGAGAGAATGTGCGTGCGCGCGGCGAAGCGGCCCGCGCCGCCTCAGGCGTAATGCGCGTAGACGGTCTTCACCTGGTCGAGGAAGTCGCGGCGGTCGAGAAAGTAGTGGAGCTTGACGGCCTCGTCGCCGCCGGTGAGCAGCTCGATCAGTTTTTCCAGCACGTCGAACTGATCGCGCTCGGCGACGCCGCGCGCGTCGAGGTAGCCGGTCTGCCGCAGACGCCGCACCAGCTCTTGCAGCGTCAGGCGGCCTTCGAGCGTGACGCCGCCGTGGGCGTGCGCGCGGCTGACGAGGTACTGCACGAGCAGCGCGTCGCCGTAGAGGGCGGGCGAGAGGAAGAGGCGCGCGCCGTCGCGCTCCCACCCCTCCGCCAGACGCTGCGAGCGGCGCACGGAGCGCAGGCCCGCGAAGACCCCCGCCCAGTCGGTCGCGGGCTCGGCGCGTTCGAGGTAGGCGCGCGTCGCTTCGAGGAGCCAGCCCTCTTCGGCGAAGTCGAGGCGGCGACCGAGGGCGTCGAGCCACCGGAAGAAGACGGCGCGGCGCGTGGACTTCTCGTCGGAGATTTGAAATTGATCGTCGGCCTTCGGGAGCGACTTGACGAGGGCGCGCCGCGGGCCGTCGGTGAGCTTCGAGCCCTCGACGCGGTGGAGCGTGAAGCGCGCGTGCCAGCGCTTGGCGGCGTCGCAGTGCGGGCAGCGCGGGTGCTTCTCGTCGCTGTCGAAGTAGGGGCGCGCGGGCGCGTCGGCGGTCAACTCCTGCGGCGAGGGCGCGTGACGTTTGATCTCGGAGTAGGCGGTGCGGGGCGCGAGCCCGAGCTGCCCGGTGAAGAGATCGAAGATGCAGGCGAGGCAGACGAGCCGCGTGTGGGTGACGAGCGCGCCCGCGGGGAACCCGCCGAGATCGATCTCCCGGCCCTTCGCCGCCGCCGCCTCCGGCTTCTTCGCCGCGGCCCCGGCCTTCTTCGGCGCGGGCGCGCTCTTCTTCGGCGCGGATGCGCTCTTCTTCGGCGCGGGCGCGGGTTTCTTCGGCGTCGCGCCGCGCTTCTTCGCGGGGGCCGCGGACTTCTTCGCGGGGGCCACACTCTTCTTCGGCGCGGTCGCGCCCTTCTTGCCCCCGCTCGTGTTACGTTTCTTACTCGCAGTCGCCATGCGTGTATTCTAACTTGAGTCGGCGGCTTCACGGCAACGCGCCGCGCGTTTAAATGATCGACGATGAGTGACGAGAGTCCATCCGCGCCGACGCCGATCCTCGCTGACGGCGAGGGGGCGCGCGAACGCGCGCGCGCTCTCGTCGGGCGCGGCGGCGTCGTCGGCTTCCGCACGGACACTTTTTACGGTCTCGGCGCGAACCCGCTCGACGCGGCGGCGGTGCGCGCCGTCAACGAGCTGAAGGGGAGGGAAGGCAAGCCCGTCCTCGTCGTCGTGAGCGACGCCGAAGACGCCGCGCGCCTCGCCGGGGCGCGGACGGAAGCGTTCCGCCGGCTCGCGGCCCGGTTCTGGGCGGGCGCGCTGACGCTCGTCGCCGAAGCGCGCGCGGGCGTGCCCGAAGAGTTGACGGCAGGGACGGGCACGGTCGGAGTACGCCTCCCGGCGGACGAGGCGGTGCGCGCGTTCGTGCGCGCGTGCGGCGGCGCGCTCACGGCGACGAGCGCGAACCTCGCCGGGCGGCCTCCGGCGCGCAGCGCGCAGGAAGTTTTGTCGGCGTTCCCGCGGGGGCTCGATCTGATCGTCGACGGCGGCGCGACGCTCGCCGAAGCGCCTTCGACCGTCGTCGACGTGACGGGCGGCGCGGCGCGGCTCATACGCGAGGGCGCGATCCCGTGGCGCGAGATCGAAGCGGCGCTCGCACGGCCCGAATGACGAGACGGCGCGCGCGTCTGAAAATAAAATAGATTCACCACGGAGGGCACGGGAGGGGGCGCGGAGATTTGATCTTCTCCGCGCCCCCTCCGTGCCCTCCGTGGTGTGTCCTGTTGTTTTTGACCGATCAGCTCGGAGGCTCAGACCTTTACTTCGTCACCGTCAGGTTCCTCACGAACGTCCAGTCGCCGCTCGGCGGGACGGTGATGCTGCCGACGGTCTTCTTCGCCACGACGATGTTGTTCCAGTACCAGAGCGGGAGCGCGGGCACGTCTTCGCTGATCAGATTCTGCGCGTCGGCGTAGAGCTGGCGGGCGCGGGCGCGGTCGGCGGTCGAGACGGCTTCGGCGAGGAGTTTGTCCACTTCGGGGTTGCTGTAGCGCGTGCGGTTGAAGCGGTAGTTGCCCTTGCCGGCGAGGAAGGTGAAGAGGTCGCGTAAAAAGATCGGGTCTTGGTTGCCGCCCACCCAGCGCCCCATCGTCATGTGGTACTGGCCCTTGACGACCTGATCGCGCATCGTGTTGTCTTCGAGCGTCTCGATCTGGACGGGGATGCCGACCGAGGTCAGGGCGTTCTGGATGATCCCGGCGGTCTGGCGGCCCACGGCGTTGGTCGCGGAGATTTTGAAGACGAGCGGCTTGTCGAGGCGCATCCGCGCGCCGTCGCCGTCCGGGTCGCGCAGGCCCGCCTCGTCCAGCAGCCTCTTCGCCTGCGCCGGGTCATACGTGTAGACCTTGCCCTCGGAGTAGGCCCACGACTCGGGCGGGATGATCGAGTGGGCGATGCGCGCCTGATTCTGCAAGAGGTTCTTGATGATGCTCTCGCGGTCGACGGCGTAGGCGATGGCGCGGCGGACGCGCGCGTCGTTCAGGGGCGCGTTCTCCGTGTTCATGTTGAGGTACTGCACGTTCGCGCCGGGCGACTGCACGACCTGTAGGTTCGGGCTCCTGCCGAGGTTCACGTAGGTGTCGGGCGTGAGGGCGGTGTTGACCGCCAGGTCGACCTCGCCGCTCTGGAGCCCGGCCTGCTGCGTGCCCGCGTCGAGGATGACGCGGACGCGCAGGGCCTTGACGGCGGGCGCGCCCTCCCAGTATTCGTCGAAGGCGGCGAAATCGACGAACTGCTGCGCCGTGTTGCGGCTCACGAACTTGTAGGGGCCGGTGCCGACGGGCTGCTGCTCCTGCGTCTCGAAGCTGCCTTCGGGCAGGATGCCGATGGGGACGAGGTTCGAGAAGAGATCGAGCCACGGCTTGCGCAGGCGGAAGACGACGGTGCGCGCGTCCGGGGTCTCGAACGAGGTGATGAAGGGCTGGCGCGCGTCGCCCGCGCCCTCGAAGAACGAGGCCGACTTCGGCGAGCCCGAGGCGATCATCTTCTCGAAGGTGTACTTCACGTCCGCCGAGGTGAGGGCCTTGCCGTTGTGGAACTTCACGTTGTCGCGCAAAGTGAAGGCGACGGAGAGGCCGTCGGGCGCGACCCGGTAGTCGCTGACGAGTTCGGGCACGTACTCGAAGCGCTCGTTCTTCTTCATCAGCGAGTTGAACATCAACTGGCGGAAGCGCTCGCTGGCCGCGTCGGACGCGAGCAGCGGGTTCAGCGCGCGCGGGTCGGGGTTGGCTTCGAGCGCCATCACGAAGGCGTCGCCCGCCGAGCGGCGGTGGCACGCCGCGCCCGCGAGCGAGAGGCACAGCGCGCCGAGCGCGAGGCAGGTGACGAAAAGACGACGCCCGCGCCCGCGCGACTTCGGGGCGGCCCCCCCGAGCCGGGTCGAGCCTTCTGCCTTCATCAGATTTTGCCTCCGTAGGTGTAGTTGAGCTTGCGGTTGAGCGCACTGATCTCGTCGGAGAGTTCGGAGAGCCGCGCCGCGTCGAACTGGAGCGGCGGCTGCGCGAGCGACTTGTAGGCGGCGATGCGGCGCAGCGACTCGTCGATGCGGTCTTCCGTGATGACCTTGTCGCGCGCCGCCTGAAGCAGCGACTCGTAGCCGCGTCTGATAAGGTCTGGCCGCGCGCAGATGAGCATCATGTCTTCGCCGGCCTCGACGGCGAGGCGCACGGTCTCCTCGATCTCGTAGTGGCGCGCGATGGCCCCCATTTCGAGATCGTCGGTGACGACGATGCCTTCGTAGCCCAGCTCTTCGCGCAGGAGTCTGGTGACGATCTCCGGGTTGATCGAGGCGGGGACGAGACGCCCGCCCGCCGTGCCCATCCTGAGATCGATGTTGGGGAAGCCGCCGTGGCTGACCATCACGGCCCGCACCATGTTGTCCTCGCGCTGGAACAGCTCGATGTAGGGCGCGAGGTCTTGCGCGATCAGATCGTCGTGCGAGAGCTTGATGACCGGCATCTCGTCGTGGGAATCGACCTCGCCCGCGCCGATGCCGGGGAAGTGCTTGCCGCACCCCAGACAGCCCGTGCCCTGCAGGCCCCGCAGGTAGACCATCGTGTAGCCCAGGACCTCGCCCGGCGAGCGACCGTAGGAGCGCGAGTAGAGCCCGTTGGAGAGCAGGTCGCGGTCGTCCGTCATGATCGAGAGCACGGGCGCGAAGTTCATGTTGAAGCCGAGGAGCCGCAGGGCCTCGCCCGTGATGCGGCCCAAAGCGCGGGCGGCTGCCAAGTCGCCGTGCTGGCGTATGACGCGCGCGGAGGGCATCGGCGTCAAAACTTTCCGCAGCCGGTCGACCAGCCCGCCCTCCTGATCGATGCCGAACAGCGGCGCGACGGGCGAGACCTCGCGGACTTCGTCGAGCAGCCCGCGCAACTGCCCCGGCGAGGCGACGTTGCGACCGAAGATGATTACGCCGCCGGGCTTCACGTCCTCGACGAGCGAGCGGGCCTCGGCGTCGAACTCGGTTCCGGGCAGGCCGACGTAGAGCAGTTGGCCGATCTTCTGTTCGAGCGGGAGCGACAGGAGTTGTTCGGGCATCAATTTTTACGCGGGGACGGCGAAGACCGCTCGGCGCGGTCGTGGCTGAGTGTCAGTGGTCGAGCAGGCGCGACGGTTGAAGGGGCGCAGGCGGGGGGAGCGTTCGGGGGCGCGGTCTCGCTGGCGGCGCGAAAGAGTCGGGCGGTTCGTCGGCACGTGGTTGAAAAAAGTTCGCTCAAACGATTCGCTTGCGTATGTCTGCGACGAGCGCGCGTATCTCTTCGTCCGAGAGTGTTTCTAACTCAGCGCCGCGCAACTCGTCAAGCAGACTTTCGTTGACGGCGTCGAAGAGCGTCGCCTGCGCCGCCAGAGCGCGCCGCCGCGCGCGGCGGGCCGCCTGAGTGAGCCCGCCGCCGTTCTGCCCCGAAGAGGTCGGCGCGGGCGCGCCCGCAGAGTCTCCCGCGGGCGCGCCCGCGCCGACCTCTTCGGCGAACACGTCGAGCTCGTACCGCTCAAGCCTGTGCAGCACGTCGCGGGCGCGGGCGAGGACGCCCGGCGGCAGGCCGGCGAGGCGCGCGACCTCGATGCCGTAGGACTTCGACGCGCGCCCGCGCTCTATGCGGTAGAGGAAGATCACCTCGCCCTCGCGCTCGGCGACGCGGATGCGGTAGTTCTGCGCGCCGGGCAGGCGCTCGGCCAGCTCCGTCAGCTCGTGGTAGTGCGTGGCGAAGAGGGTCTTCGCGGCGTGCTCGGTGGAGTCGTGCAGGTACTCGGCGACGGCCCACGCGATGGAGAGCCCGTCGAAGGTCGAGGTGCCGCGCCCGATCTCGTCGAGCAGGACGAGCGAGCGCGGCGTCGCGTTGTGCAGGATGGCGGCGGTCTCCGTCATCTCGACCATGAAGGTGGAGCGACCGCGCGCGAGATCGTCCGCCGCGCCGACGCGCGTCCAGACGCGGTCGAGCACGGGCAGGCGCGCGCCCTCCGCCGGGACGAAAGAGCCGACTTGGGCGAGGATCGAAATCAGCGCGACCTGACGCAGGACGGTCGATTTGCCGCCCATGTTCGGCCCCGTGATGATGAGCAGGCGCTCGGTAGAGTTGTTCATGTAGAGATCGTTCGGCACGAAGGGCGCGTCGCCCGTCGCCTCGATGACGGGGTGGCGTCCCTGCCTGATCTCGATCTCGTCGGCGTCGTGGAGCTGCGGCCTCGTGTAGCGCCTGCGGGCGGCGACTTCGGCGAGCCCCGCGAGCGCGTCGAGGGTGGCGAGCGAGCGGGCGGTCGCCTGAAGTCGCTTCGTCTCCCGCGCGACGCGCGAGCGCACGTCCGCGTAGATCGTCGCCTCCAGCTCCCGCATGCGCTCTTCCGCGCCGAGGATGCGTCGCTCCCACTCCTTCAACTCCGGCGTCGAGAAGCGTTCGGCGTTGGCGAGCGTCTGACGGCGCTCGTAGTCGGCGGGCACGCGCGCGGAGTTGGCCTTCGAGACCTCTATGTAGTAACCGAAGACGTTGTTGAAGCGCACGCGCAAAGAGGCGATGCCCGAGCGCGCTCGCTCGCGCGCTTCGAGCGCGGCGATGGTCTGCTTGGCGTCGCGGTTGAGGGCGCGCAGCTCGTCCAACTCCGCCGAGCAGCCGTCGCGGATCGCGCCGAGGTCTGCGAGGTTCAACGGCGGGTCGTCGCTGATCGAAGTAGCGATCAAGTCTCGCACGTCCGGCAGCTCGTCCGCGCCCTCGCGCAGAATTTCGAGCAGCGACGCCTCGGAGTCCGATAACGCCTGACGGATGTGCGGGACTTGATCTAAGGAGCGGCGGAGGGCAGAGAGATCGCGCGGCGTGGCCGTGTTCATGTTGACGCGCGCGATGAGGCGTTCGAGGTCGGCGATCTCTTTGAGCCGCAGGCGCAGGCGGTCGCGCTTCATCTGCGAGCCGTGCAGCTCGGCGACCGCGCCGAGCCGCGCCTCGATCTCTCCGCGGCGCACGGAAGGGCGCAGCAGCCAGCCCCGCAGCAGCCGCGCGCCCATGCCCGTCACGGTCTCGTCGACGACGCCGAGCAGCGTGTGCGCGCGCCCGGCGTTCGACTGCGACTCGACGAGTTCGAGGTTGCGGACGGTGACGGCGTCCAAGACTAAGTGATCCTGCGCCTCGAAGAAGGTGATGTCGTTGACGTGCGCGGCGGACTCGCGCTGCGTCTCTTGCGCGTAGCGCAGGCACGCGCCCGCCGCGGCGACGGCGTCGGTCTTGTCCGTGAGCCCGTAGCCTTCGAGCGTGCGCGCGCCGAACTGTTCGAGCAGCAGCGTGGCGCAGCTCAGGGGCTCCCAGAGCCAATCGTCGATCGGGGTCAGCGCGGTCGCGGTCGCGCCGAAACGCGCGTGATCGGTCTGCGAGCCGCGCGGGAAGGGGACGACGTTGGAATGTTTCGCCGCCTCGCGCTGCGGGTCTTCCGCGTCCGCGCCGAGCGACGGCTGCGCGGCGCGCGCGCGGGCGTCGAAGCCGTCCCTGACGAGCGGCGCGAGCGAGGCGGGGAAGAGCAGCTCGCGCGGCGCGTAGGATTCGATGTCGGCGCGCACGCGCTCCCAGGCGTCGGCCCCGCGCGCTTCCGTGGCGCGGAACTCGCCCGTGGAGAGATCGAGGAAGGCCGCGCCGAAGCTGTCGCCCGCGCCGCACACGGCGGCGAGGTACACGCACTCGCGCGACTCGACGAGCTGCGGGTCGATCGCCGTCCCCGGCGTGATGACGCGCACGACCTCGCGGCGCACGAGCTTCTTCGCCTGCGCGGGGTCTTCGGTCTGCTCGCAGACGGCGACGCGGTAGCCCTTGCGGACGAGCCGCGCGACGTAGCCCGAGACGGCGTGGTGCGGGACGCCGCACATCGGGATGGGGGAGCTGCGCTCCTTGTGGCGCGCCGTGAGCGTGATCTCCATCTCGCGCGCGCCGGTGACGGCGTCGTCGAAGAACAGCTCGTAGAAGTCGCCGAGGCGGAAGAAGAGGAGCGTGCCGGGGTGCTGACGCTTCAGCTCTTGGTACTGCCGCAGCATCGGTGTGAGACTGGGTTCGGTCATCTCGAAAAATTGTGTGAGACGGAAGGCGTGCGCACGCGGCAGACTATCGCACGGGGGGGCGGCGCGCGGCAAGCCGACGCGCCGCCGGAGACTGATCGGCACGATCCAAAAAGAAATGAACAGGTTTTGACATCAATACCGCGCGCCCCGCGGTTAGTATCCGGCGACACGAGGCGGGGCTTAAACCGCGGGGGGCGAGGTGGACTGAATGACACTGGCGGCGCAATTGTTGGAGCTATTCGTGCTGGCGATCCCGGTGGCGTGCGTGGCGTGGACGGTCACGCACGAGGAGGTGTTCCGCGAGCCGCGCGAGGTCTGCGTCGAGAAGAGTAAGCGGTGCAGGCGTTGGTACGAGCGAAAATTCTTCTACCTCTTCACCTGCGAGTACTGCTTCAGCCACTACGTCTCGCTCGCGTTCCTCGCCATCACGCACTACCACCTCCTCTACGCGGGCTGGCGCGGCTACCTCGTCGCGTGGTTCTCGCTCGTCTGGGTGGCGAACCAGTACATGAGCGTCTACAACCGCCTGCGGCTCGACATCAAGGGCGAGAAGATCGAGCACGAGCTGAAGCAGGAGATCGTCGAGAAGGAGAAGGCGAACGGCGGCGGGGCGGCGGGGGGCGGGAAGACTTAGCCGAAGAAGATTTCGGCGACGTGGTAAATCTCTTCGTCGAGGCGCTTGACGTCGCGCACGGCGTCTTCGAGCGGGACGCTCGTGACGCGCACGCCTTCGAGCGAGGCCATCCGGCCCCACTCGCCCGCGGCGATCATCTCGTAAGCCTTGACGCCGAAGCGCGTGGCGAGCACGCGGTCGAAGGCCGAGGGCGAGCCGCCGCGCTGCACGTAGCCGAGCTTGGTGACGCGCGTCTGGACCCCGATGGCGCGCTCGATCTCGCGCGCGAGGATGTCGCCGATGCCGCCGAGCTGCTCGTGCCGGTAGATCTGCTGGCTCACCTCTTCGGAGAGGAAGTTCTCTTCGGGGACGGGGCGCGCGTCCTCGGCGACGACGATGATGGAGAAAGGGTTCCCCTGCGACTCGCGGTGGCGGACGATCTCGCAGACCTTCGAGAGGCGGAAGGGGTGTTCGGGCACGAGCACGACGTCGGCCCCGCCCGCGATGCCGCCGTAGGCCGCGATCCAGCCCGCGTGCCGGCCCATCACCTCGACGACCATCACGCGGTGGTGCGACTCGGCGGTCGAGTGCAGGCGGTCGATCGCCTCCGTGACGATGCCGACCGCCGTGTCGAAGCCGAAGGTGAAGTCGGTCCCGCCGATGTCGTTGTCGATGGTCTTCGGCACGCCGACGACCTTCAGCCCGTGCTCGCGCCACATCCCGAGGGCGGTGCGCAGCGTCCCGTCGCCGCCGACGACGACGAGGCCGTCGAGCCGGTGCTCCTCCCAGTTGGCCTTGATCGCGGCGACGCGCTCGGCGGAGTCGAGCGGGTTGGCGCGCGAGGTGCCGAGGATCGTCCCGCCGCGCGGGAGGATGCCGCGCACGGCGGCGCGGGTGAGCGGTTCGAGATCGCCCCCGATGAGGCCGAGCCAGCCGTTCTTGATGCCGAGCACGACGGAGTCGTCGGCGGCGGCGCGGCGGACGACGGCGCGGATGACAGCGTTGAGACCGGGGCAGTCGCCGCCCGCGGTCAGGATGCCGACGCGCAAGCTCATGAGAGACGGCGGGGGGGAGTTCGTTCGTTTGCTTTGAAATTAATGGCGCGCCTATAATCGCGCCACCAGCCGCGCATGTCAAACTTTGGTCTCGAAGGTGGGCGCCGGGCGCGCGAGGAGTCAGGGCGCGACGCCGACGGCGCACGCGCCCCGCTCACGCTCTGCGTGGACTCCGCGACGGACGCGGCGAGCGTCGCGGTCGCGCGCGGCGCGGGCGTCGTCGCGAAGTCGGGCGGCGTGGGGCGGCGCGGACAGTCGCTCGCGCTCCTCTCCGAGATCGACGAGACGCTTCGCGCGGCCCGCGTCTCGCTCGCGGAGATCGAGCTGTTCGCCGTCGCGGCGGGCCCGGGCAGCTTCACGGGCCTGCGCGCGGGGCTCGCCACCGTCAAGGCGTTCGCGGCGTCGTCGTCGCGCCCCGTCGCGGCGATCCCGACGCTGCACGCGGTGGCCGCGAGCGGGGGCGCTTCGGCGCAGACCATCGCGGCGATCCCGGCTGGCAGGGGAGAGGTCTTCGCGCAGGCGCTCTCGGTCGACGAAGACGGACGCGTCGCAGAGTTGACGCGGGCGCGTCACGTCAGCCCGCCGGCCTTGATCGCTCAGGCGCTCGCGTCGCGCGGTCTCGTCAAGTGGGTCGGCGGAGGCGCGCACGCGCACCTGTCGTTGTTGCGCGAGGCCGCGGCGGGCGAAGGGATCGCGCTCGCCGTAGGGGCCTCTGAAGAAGCGGCGTCCGCCGGGGCGGGCGGGCGCGTCTGGGAGGTCGTGGCGGGGGCGGGAGATTACGCCGCGGAGATCGCCGCGCTGAGTCTGATAAGCTATATGGACGGCACGCTCGTCGGCGCGGGCGAGTTGCGCGCGCAGTACGTGAGGTTGTCGGACGCGGAGTTGAAAGAGCAATGTCAAGGGTAGGGCGGGCGAAAGGGCAGGGTCTCGACTACGAGATCGTGACGATGTCGGCGCACGACCTTTTGGAGGTCGTCGAGATCGAAGAGACTTCGGGGCTCAGCCGTTGGGGCTGGGACTCTTACCACGCCGAGCTGGGCAGGCCCGAAGCGATCATGCTCGTCGCGCGGCGGCTCGTGCCGGACGCCGAGGGGAAAAAACTCCACGGCTTTTTCGCCTCGCGCCTCGGCGCAGACGAGCTGCACATCAACAACATCGGCGTGCGCGAGCGCGAGAGGAAGAAAGGGATCGGCGGAGAGCTGCTGCGGCGCGGCCTCGAACTGGGGGCCCGGCGCGGCGCGCTCGCCGCCCTGCTCGAAGTCCGCGCGGGCAACGACGTGGCGCAGTTGCTCTACGCCAGTCAGGGCTTCGAGGTCGTCGGCAGGCGGCGCAACTACTACCACGACCCGGCTGAGGACGCGCTCGTGATGACCAAACAACTGCGGCGGGCCGGGACTTGATCGGTCACGCCGTTTTGATTACCATTCCGCCGAGGACGTTCACGGCGGTGCGTTTTGTCGGCGACACGCGGCGTGCGCCGCGCGTCCGCCAAGCCCCGACCGAAAAGGCATCTGCAAAGGAGGCTTCCCCGAAATGGAGATGAGCAACACGGACGGCTTGAGAGAGCAGCTGATCATGACCGACCCTGAGTTCCGTGAGCTGGCGCGCGAGCACGGGCGCTACGAGGCGCGCCTGAGCGAGCTGTCCGCCCTCGCCTACCCCAACGACGAAGAGCAGTTGGAAGAGATCACTCTGAAGAAGAAGAAGCTGGCCGTCAAAGATCAGATGCACGACATCATGCTCCGCCATCAGAACGCGAGCGCGTCTGCCCACTAGGGGCGCGGCGGCGGGCGGTTAGGTTAAAGAGATCATCCCGGGGGGCGGCGGTTCCTTAACCGCACGCCCCCGTTTTGCTAGAATGCCGGGAACACTAATGTCGAGAACTGTTCCGACGCGGCGAGGGCTCCCAAATGTTACGTGATGGCATACCGTTCGTGCTGGTCCCCGCGGCCCTCGCCATCCTCGCGCTCGCCTTCGGCTACTGGTATGTGGCGGCGGCGCTCTTGCCGCTCGCCGCCTTCATGGCGTACTTCTTCCGCGACCCGAGCCGCCCGACCGCGGATGACGAAAGCCTCGTCGTCTCGCCCGCGGACGGGCGCGTGACGAGGGTCGCGAGGCTCGACGCGAACGACGCGCAGTCGCCCACGGTCGTCAGCATCTTCCTCAGCGTCTTCGACGTGCACGTCAACCGCGCCCCCATCGCCGGCGAGATCACGGACGTGACCTACACGCGCGGTCGTTTCGTCATCGCCACCAGAGAGGACGCGAGCCTCGTCAACGAGCAGAACAGCCTGACCATAGAGGGCGCGCGGATGACCGTCGTCTGCCGCCAGATCGCGGGCGTGCTGGCGCGCCGCATCGTCTGCTGGAAGAGGGAGGGGGACAGGCTGTCGCTCGGCGAGCGGTTCGGCCTGATCAAATTCAGCTCCCGCACGGACCTCGTCCTGCCCCCTGAAGTCGAGGTCTCGGCGCGCGTCGGCGAGAAGGTGCGCGGGGGCGTGAGCATCATCGGGAGGCTGAGGGCATGAGCGTCAGACCGTTCAAGAAGGGGGAGGGCGCGGCGCAGCCCCCCGTGAGGAGCGGGATCAAGAAGGGCCTCTACGCCGTCCCGTCGGCCTTCACGGCGGCGAACATCGGCATGGGCTTCTACGCGGTGATGGGCGCGCTCCGCGGCTTCCAACTCGTCGAAGGCGGCACGCAGACGCAGTTGGAGGCGGCGGCGACTCACTTCGACAACGCGGCGCGCGCCATCGGCTGGGCGGTCATCTTCGACGCGCTCGACGGGCGCATCGCCCGGCTCACCAAGACGACCACGGAGATCGGCATCCAACTCGACTCGCTCGCCGACGTGCTGACGTTCGGCATCGCCCCAGCCGTTCTGGCCTACGCTTGGGGCTACGGCGCGGCGCTCTCCGAGGGCAGCAAGGCGCACGCGCTGGGCTGGTTCCTCTCCTTCATGTTCCTCATCTGCGGGGCGTTCCGCCTGGCGCGCTTCAACGTCCAGGCGAGCCGCCCGCGCGTCCTCGCCGAGGGGGTCGCGAAAGTCGATAAGAAGAACTTCGTGGGGCTGCCGATCCCCATGGCGGGCGGGTTCATCGCCGCCCTCGTACACTTCTCGCCCACCCCCCTCTCCTACTACAGCGCCGCCAGCGGACGACTCTACAGCGGCTTGCTGATGGCCGGCGTCGCTCTCCTCGCGGCCCTCATGGTGAGCAACGTCAAGTATTCGAGTTTTAAGACCGTGGGCAGCGGCCAGCGGGGGACGAGGTTCGTCATCTTGGGAATCGCCGCCGTGGGGATGCTGGTGTGGCTCTTCTCGCGCTACATCTTGATCCTCTCGCTCATGCTCTACATCCTGTTCGGGTTGTTCGCCCGGCTGGTGAGCGCACTCAGACTGCTGCGCACGAAGCCGTAGCGTGTCGGCGTCGCCCGGCGCCGCCGGGCGGTGTTTAATCTGCGGGCGGCTGGGACTGGGGGGTCGGAGGTTTTCCCGCAGGCGCGAACGCAAGGAGCCCTTTGCGTGTCGGGATGAAGACTAAATCCCCCACGAGGAGCGGCGTCGCGACGACGCCGTTATCTTTCCCGAGCGGCAGGGAGTTGATCACCTTCCCGTCGCGCAGCGAGAGCGCGATGCACGCATCCTCCCCGAGGGGCGCGAAGATCGCATTCCCATTACCCAAAGCCGGTGACGCGGCGAGTCTTGCGGGCATCTGCCGCTTCCACAGCCTATTCCCGCGCCGAGATTCTAAAAGAAGAACGAAATTATCGCTCGCCGTAACGAGCACCCCCTCCTGAGTAGCCGTGATGTCCTGAAGACCGGTACCCACCCGCCTGCGCCAGAGCATTGAGAATTTGCCCCTCTGGTCGCCGAGCGCCAAAATGTATCCGTCACCCGTGCCGAGATAAAGCAGTCCATGCTGGGTACTCGCCTGCAGAAGAACCGCCCCCTCCGTCCGATAACGCTGTAAGACTTTGCCCGTCCGTTGATTCAGGAGGACGAGGTAGCCGTCAGAGGTGAGGGCGTAGAGTTGGTCGCCGCCCAGTATTGGGGCCGCAACCAGGGGGTGAGGGAACTGAACCATCCATCGGGTCTCGCCGGTCAATTTATCGATGGAGTAAAACCTCCCGTCGTCCAAACTCGCGAATAGACTCACGGGACTGGCGGACAGTCCGCGGCGGAATGGGCGCGGGAACTCTTTCACCCACGAGGTGACCCCGCTGGAGCGGCTGACCGCGCGTACAACGCCGAAGGTTTTCCCGGTGCCGTCTGCGAAAGGCTGAGACTCCGAGAGGATGTAAACGCGCTGGGAGTCGAATATGGGCGTGCTGGAAATGTTACCGCCGATGTCTGCCTTCCAGCGGAGGAGTCCGTCGTCGCTCCCTAGAGAAACCAATTCTCCCGGGAGTACGGGCGCATAGATGGCGTCAACGTCGCCCGCAGGGGTCAGTTCGGTAAGAGAGTCGGAAACATAGTTCCATCTCACTGTTAGGGGTGTGACTAATTTCACGGGTTGTGTAAAGGTGGGGGTGACAACAAAGAAAAGATTTGTTAACAACCAAGCCGCCAAGTCACAAGGTCTCATTGAAAAAAAATGATTCATCCACTAACCTTTCTCGCGGGCCGCCAGTAATATTCATTGCTTCTTCAAATAATCGATTTGCGCCGCAGACCACTTGAGCGCATTTTCGGGAGGTGAACTTTGAACGAACACGTCCGGCACGACACTATTATAATCTTAGATTTCGGGTCACAGTATACGCAGTTGATCGCGCGGCGGATTCGTGAGATTGGAGTTTATTGCAATATTTACCCTTTCAATACGCCCCTCAGAGAGATTAAAAATCTTGCGCCCAAAGGCATTATTCTATCGGGCGGGCCTTTTTCCGTGTATGACAATGACGCCCCGAAACTTTCGGAAGATATTAGTATGATACTCGACTGCCCGATTTTGGGCATATGCTATGGGTTTCAATTATTAAGCGCAAAGCTAGGCGGTAAGGTAAGTCCATCTCCGAATCGAGAATACGGGTACGGGCGACTGGAAATTATTGAGCCCGGGAGTCCGTTGTTTAGCGGCATGCCGAAAGAGATGGATGTCTGGCTCAGCCACGGGGATTACGTTACCACTCTACCCGAAGGGTTTCGTCCCGTGGCTCATACGTCGGGGGCGCTTAACGCTTTCGAAGATTTAAGCAAATGTATATTCGGGGTTCAGTTCCACCCCGAGGTGGCGCATACCCCGTTGGGCGTCGATCTGTTAAGGAATTTTGTGGTCAACATTTGCCGCTCCAAGCAGGACTGGACGCCGGCCTCGATCATTGAAGAGCAGGTCGCTAAAATTAGAGCCAAAGTTAAGGGCAAGCGGGTCATGTGTGCGCTTTCCGGAGGGGTGGATTCCACGGTCGCGGCAGCCTTGGTGCATCGTGCGGTAGGCTCGCAACAATCATGCATCTTCGTCAACACAGGTCTCCTGCGGGAAGGGGAATTCGAGAAGGTTATTAAGGTGTATAGAGATCAAATGAAGCTGAACGTCTCCGGCGTCGACGCGGAGCCGCTCTTTTTAGAAGCGTTAGATGGGGTCACGGATCCGGAACAAAAAAGGCGCATCATCGGACATAAGTTTATAGAGGTCTTTGAGAGGGAAGCGTCTTCACTCGGAGAGGTAGATTATTTAGTCCAAGGGACGCTCTACCCGGACGTGATAGAGTCAGTATCATTTCACGGGGGGCCCACGTCGGTGATTAAAAGCCATCACAACGTGGGAGGGTTGCCCGCTGACTTGAGATTTCAACTGATTGAGCCATTGCGAGAGTTGTTCAAAGACGAAGTTAGATCTATAGGCAGGGATTTAAATGTCCCGGAGGAGATACTGCGACGCCATCCCTTCCCCGGCCCGGGTTTAGCAGTTAGGATTATCGGGGGCGTCACAAGGGAGGGCATCAATTTGTTAAGGGCGGCTGATCGAGTGTTGGAAGAAGAACTCAGGAGGGCCGGTCTTTATGATTCACTTTGGCAGGCTTTTCCCGTTTTATTACCGGTCTCAACCGTAGGCGTGATGGGAGACTTTCGCACTTACGAGAAGGTCATTGCTGTCCGAGCCGTAACCAGCCTCGATGGGATGACAGCCGATTGGGCGCGCTTGCCTTCTGAAGTATTGGCACATGTCTCTAACCGGTTAGTTTCAGAGGTTCGGGGTATTAATCGAGTCGTTTATGATATAAGTTCCAAGCCGCCCAGTACTATCGAATGGGAATAAGAGGATCGGATAGCTAAAAAATTGTAGCCGGTGGCGGCCACAATTAACGTATTATGCGCGTTAAGCGGCAAGCTTAATTTACCTAAGCAATGCCTTAAGAAGGATCATGGGGTATTCTCGTGCTGTGAGGTCGACTCGATAGACTTAGGTTTTTTTATGGAAGCTCCCAATTTCTCTGCGATTCAGCGTGTGAAGAAAGCGCGGCACCCGGAGCGCCCTTACATGTTAGACATCGTTGCCAAGATTTTCGACGATTTTACTGAGTTACACGGCGACAGGCGTTTCGCTGATGACTCGGCCATGGTGTGCGGTTTCGCCGACTATCACTCAATTCAGGTTGCGATCGTCGGACAGCAAAAGGGGCGGGATACTAAACAGAGGCGTCACCGTAACTTTGGCATGCCAAAGCCGGAAGGGTATCGGAAGGCGATGCGTTTGATGAAGTCAGCCGAGAAATTCGGGCGTCCCATCATTACTTTTATAGACACTCCGGGAGCATACCCCGGTATTGACGCAGAGGAGCGCGGTCAGGCGGAGGCGATAGCCCGAAATCTATTAGAAATGGCGCGACTTAAAGTACCTGTCATCGGAGCCATCATCGGAGAGGGTGGTTCAGGTGGGGCGCTCGCCATTGCTGTTTGTGATTCTGTTATCATGCTTGAAAATGCTATCTATTCTGTTATTTCGCCCGAAGGTTGCGCCGCAATTCTCTGGAAGGACGCTGCTAAATCAACCGTCGCGGCACAGGAGTTGAAACTTACGGCGCAGGATTTATTCGAGCTGGGGATTGTTGATCAGATAGTTTTAGAACCTAAAGATGACGCCCATCTTTGTCCGGATGAATCCGCCGCATATCTCGACGCAATTCTTTTTGAACAGTTGACAAAACTCCAGTCCATCAGTCAAAAGCAACTACAGATTCGAAGGTTTCGAAGATTAAGGGAGCTAGGGTTTGTATAGTCCCGTTACCCTTGAAAAATTCGATGAAGCTGAGAACTCTTATGTAAGGGGAAGGGCTCAATTCCCCACGAGACCAAACCGGTAACACTGCATCCATACGGCTTTAACTCCCGAAGTGAACCGCTGGCGAGCGTCTCCGTCTAGCCATCCTTCTGCGCTGCCACTTATGAATCATCAGGGCGTCCAATAAATTCTTCCAACCCGTCTCTCTCTTGGCATAAGTGGAATCAAGTAATCTAATAATCTAACTTTGCATTTCTCCCGACTTACTGAAGTGGCAGCAAAGGTAGAAGGTGGCAGAATTAGTAGTCTACGACCACGGTTCCCGGCAAGATTAATTTTGAATGGTTGGTCATGACAGAACCCATCGCCCGACTTGATATAGTACTTTTAGAGTTATTTAAGAAGTGGGCGAGGCCTATAGTAAAGTCTTAACAAATTAAGTTGATTATGTGGGAGAAAATAAAGATCGCTCCTTGCTTACTTCAGCTACACCTCATCTTGAGGTCAGCCTACTAACGGTAGTTGGTGACGGTCGGGGCGGGATTGTTGTTGCAATGTCAGCCAAGTGTTAAGCGGGCAAGCGTTCTATCCGCGATACTCTTTCTTTCCCTCGCATCAAACCTGGCTTTTTGTTAAACTCGCTGTCCATCGTGGGTGCGGAAGGTAATCATGCAAAGCGAAAAGGTATACATAGAAACTTTCGGATGCCAGATGAACGTGGCGGACACTGAGCGCACCGTCAATTCGCTGCGCGCCTCCGGTTACCAATTGACAGACCTCGCAGAGCAGGCCGACGTTATCCTTCTAAACACGTGCTCGGTACGCGATCGTGCCGAACAAAAAGTTTTCAATCGTCTCGGGGAGATTCGCGGCAAGAGCAAGGGTCAAGCCGTCTTCGGGATGATGGGATGCGTTGCACAGTTAGAGGGTGACTCTTTTTTCGCCCGCGCCCCGATGCTTAATTTCATCGCGGGTACACGCGCGAGCGACAAGATTCCTCTCCTGATCCGAGAGGTCCGCAACGGTGCGCGCAGAGTGTCTGACTATGGTGAGCGTGATGCGGGGGAGAGGCGACCGGTTTTACCGTCCGACCGCCATTCCCGTCACATCGGGTTCATCCCGATCGTGGAAGGGTGCAATAAATTCTGCACTTACTGCATCGTCCCTTATTCACGAGGTCGGGAACGCAGTCGTCCGGCGGCGGAGATTCTCAGAGAGGCGGGTGACCTCATCGCAGAGGGGTATCGGGAAATTCAACTGATCGGGCAAAACGTAAATAGTTATAGACCTAAAACCGAGGAGGGGTTGGAGGGGTTCCGCGGCGCCACCCCGTTCTCCAGACTTCTGAGGGCTGTCGCGGCTACACGGGTCCCGCGGATTAAATTCACGACCTCCTTCCCCAGAGATTTTCACGCCGACATCGTCGACGCGATGGACGAACATGAAAATCTGTGTAACTGGGTACATCTCCCAGTCCAGACGGGTAGCAATCGAATCTTGCGTGCGATGCGCCGGGGCTACACCGTCGAAGATTATTTCAAGCGGGTCGAGTATATCAAGAATGCCAAGCGTAGGTATGCGCTGACGTCGGACGTAATTGTGGGATTCCCCGGCGAAACCGATGAGGACTTTGAATCGACCGTCGAGCTTGTAGAGAGAGTCCGGTACGACAGCTTATACATTTTCAAATATTCTAAGCGCCCCCATACGCCTGCCGCCAAGCTGACGGACGAGATCCCCGACGAGAAGAAAACCGCCCGTTTCAGGCGGCTGGAAGAGGTCCAGAGAAGGATACAGGCGGAGGTATTCAACGGTTATCTCGGTAAGGATCTGAACGTTTTAGTTGAAGGAGTCAGCGCCCGTTCGAGTGGTGATCTGAGAGGGCATTCGACGTGCAATAAAGTCGTCAACTTCCCCGGAGATAGTTCCCGCATCGGGTCAATCGTCTCCGTCAGGGTGACTTTAGCCAAGAGCCATACGCTGTACGGAACGACGTCGCCTTCCGGCTCGCGAGCTTCTTGAGGGATGGAATGGAAATTGAAGTGAAGATCAGAGGTTTGATGATGGATCCGAACAGCGGCACCCCGATCATCATCCTCAAAGATGTGAACAGCGAAACGATGCTGCCGATCTGGGTGGGTGCTTATGAGGCCAACGCCATCGCCCTCGAGATTGAAAAGATAGCCCCGCAAAGGCCCATGACTCACGACTTGTTGAGGAACCTGATTCTCGAAATGGGCGCTACGGTCCACCGGATAGTCATCACCGAGCTTAGGGATAATACTTTTTTCGCTGTCATCGAAATAGTTAAGGAAGGCGGGGAGAAATTATCCCTCGATTCGAGACCGTCCGACGCAATCGCCCTCGCCTTAAGGGTCGACTCACCCATCTTTGTCAATGAACACGTCATGAGCACCTCCCTCGCGGCGAGGGGTGAAGAAGGCGAGGAGTCGGTGGAAAATGAGGAGTGGCCCGATCTGATCGGCGATGCGGGGGACTTGCCGATGTAGGTTTCTACGTGCGTGCTACTTCCGGGCGGGCAAGGAGTTGTATCTGCGAGCTGTTATCGCGATTGCGAATCAGAAAGGCGGCGTGGGTAAAACCACCACCGCAATCAATTTGGCGGCGGCGTTCGCCCAAAAGGGCAAACCTGTCCTTTTGCTCGATCTGGACCCGCAAGGGAACAGCTCTATTTCCTTCCTTGACCCCGGAGCGATTAATCTTTCAGCCTATGAAATGATGGTTGATGGGCAGCAGGGGTGGGAAGGATATATATATCCGACGCCGATAAAGTTCTTGGACGTTATCCCCTCGCGGATAAGCTTAGCAAAGCTGGAAGCAAAACTCGTAGGCGATTTCGACGCCCCTTTCAGGTTGAAAGATCGCTTGGATTCGCTGAAGAACATCTATGACGTTATTATCATTGACACGCCGCCCACGCTCGGTCTGATAACAGTTAATGCCCTTGTCGCCGCAACTCACGTATTAATCCCAATCCAATCTTCATTCTTTGCCTTAGAGGGGACTGACGATCTGTTGGAAACAATAGAGAAGGTTAAGGCGCGACCTAATCCCGACTTGAATGTTCTGGGTGCGGTCGTCACCTTACATGACCGACGCACGACGCTGGCGCGCGAAGTACATGAGCAGGTCCGTAAAGTCTTCGGCGCGCAACTTTTCGACACCGTGATCACCAAAAGTGTAAGATTAGAAGAAGCGCCGGCATACAAGGAGTCAATTTTCACCTTCGCGCCAAACTCCTCAGGGGCCGTTGAATACGCAAAACTCTGCGAAGAGGTACTGAGACGTGTCTAAGCGAGGTTTACCAGCCGGACTGCAAATGAGGCATGATGCTCATTATGTCGAGGAGCTGGCAGGGAACCAACCGCAACCCATCGGGCGGTCTCTCCCTCTCGACCACCTCGATCCCAACCCGAAACAGCCCAGGGTCGAAA
Source organism: Pyrinomonadaceae bacterium (assembly GCA_036389335.1). Lineage (GTDB taxonomy): Bacteria > Acidobacteriota > Blastocatellia > Pyrinomonadales > Pyrinomonadaceae > JAIVGV01. Next base: position 78,658 of record DASVQC010000032.1, read on the forward strand.
TCGGCGACCTGACGGAGTTAATCGCGTCGATTAAAGAGAAGGGGGTTTTAGAACCTCTGTTAGTCAAGCCGTCTTCGATGGGGCGGTGGATGATTATCGCCGGGGAGAGGCGTTGGCATGCGTCTAAGGCTGCCGGACTGAGGGAAGTGCCCTGCATTGAAATGGATGTCGACGACCGGGAGGTCGCCGAGATCGCTCTGATCGAAAATATGCAGCGCAAAGACCTAACGGCTTGGGAGGAGGCGGACGGGCTCGCCGCATTGTGTGAGAAATTCGGTTATACGCATGATGACGCGGCGAAAAAATTAGGAAAGAGTCGAACGACGGTTACCGAAGCGCTGTCGATCGCCTCACTCCCTGAGGTGATACGTGAAGAATGTCGGCGTGCCGACATAGGCGCCAAGACGACGCTGTTAGAGATAGCGCGCCAGCCGGACGACGCTTCGATGTTCAGCATCCTGAGAGAGATTACGCAGAAGAAGCTCAGCCGTGAAGAGGTGCGGAAGGCACGCCGCTCAAAGCGGGAAGGAGTACGGGAAGCAGGGGGGCGTCCCCCCTTTGTTTTTAAATACGAATCGCCGGCAGAGCCGTACCGCGTCGAGGTGACCTTTAAGGACGGGGAAGCGGCGGAAGATCGTGTGCGTATCGCCTTACTTGCCGCAATCGGGTCTCTCACGGAGAGTAGCAAGTGAAGAGTGTCTCACAATGCGTCAACCCCTTGTCTTGGCTGCGTTCTTCCTGAGAGTCCTTGCCCATCTTTCGAGATGTGCTTCGAACGGCTTAAACAGGCGCGTGCGAAACTTATGTTCTGAACTGCTCCAAAGCTTCAAATATTTTTCCGTATAACTACGAATCGCATGCTCCATCTGCCCGCGTTTAACGGAATGGCGCAAGGTTGAATGATAGTGCTGTCCTACTAAAGAGATGAGGAGGGCGGCCAAGTTGCTTTTGAAAGATAAACGCAGCATTAAACGCTTTTGGAGTGGTTGAGTGGGGCCGAAGAGTGTGTCTGTGGCAATCTCCAGCCAGGCGGGCTGCGGTCCCTGCTTGGGATGGTACAGAGCCGGAAGCTCTAAATTTCGAGCCACCCCTCTGGGGTCTTCAATCTTCTTGACGAATCGAACGTGATCAAGCCCGCGCAAGTGTTCGCGCGGTAATACCTTAACTACTCTCTCGACAAGAGTAGAAATATTCTTCGATATTTTACCCTCTAAATTATTTTCGAATTTAATCTGCATGGCGAAAACTTTAGGTTGAAAGGCTCAATACGTCAAGTCAACGACTTAATCGTGGGCCGTTTATAAGGGGGAACAATCCTTGAGAGATTACGTTAAGACCTACCTCAGTTTTCTGCAGGTCGAGAAGGGGTTAACGAAGAATTCGTTGATCAATTATTTGAATGATCTGAGACATCTGGAAAATTACGCCTCCTCGAGAGGGATATCGCCGCCCGACCTCGACAAAGTAGAACTAGTAAAGTGGTTGAGACTCCAATCCCGGCAAGGTCTATCCCCCGGGACTATCGCGCGGCGTATCTCCAGCGTCAAAGGGTTCTATAAGTATCTGCAATTAGATGGGGTGATCAAACAGAGTCCGGCGGAGGAATTGGTCCCGCCTCGGATGGTAAAGCAGCTTCCGCAATATTTGTCAGAGGGAGATGTAGTAAAGCTCATCGAGGCGGCCAGCGGGGAGACCGTGGAAGGAATTAGAGACTCCGCAATGTTGGAACTACTCTATGCCACGGGTCTCAGAGTTTCCGAGTTGGTAAATCTTAATATGGGTGACGTTGATCTGGCTCGCGCGCTGTTGAAATGCAGCGGTAAAGGAAACAAGCAACGCTTAATACCGATTGGGAAAGATGCCGTTCAATCGCTACGTAGGTATCTAGATACACGCTCCTTGACTCGCGGTGGCCAGACATCGAGCTATTTATTCGTCAAGGGTGTCGGCAAAAGGTTAACGAGACAAGACGTTTGGAAAATCCTCAAAAGGTGCGCCCGGCAGACTGGAATCGAAAATGCCAACCCACATAGTTGGCGGCATAGCTTTGCCACACATTTAACGCAGAGGGGGGCTGACTCCCGCACTGTTCAAACTCTCTTAGGGCACAGCGATCTCAGTACGACGCAGATATATACGCACCTCTCAAAATCCAATTTGCGCGAGACGCTGGACAAATTTCACCCTCGGGACAAGGGCACTTCTGACGTCCGATAATAGATATTATGTATAATAGGCTTGTGTGAATCTTTACTTATGGCGTGCGCCTTCCGACTCTCTGATCCTCGAAGAAGTTCTTACAAGCTCCGTTCAAGCTTGACACCCTCGGCATCGACTGTTAAATTACGCGGTCTTTTTCGCTTACAGTCAATCCACAAGAGGTATCACGTTGCATAATCAGACCAGCTACCTGTTTACTTCTGAGTCCGTTACGGAAGGACACCCGGACAAAATTGCAGATCAGATCTCAGACGCCATCCTGGATGAAATCTTAACAGTGGATCCCACCGCCCGCGTCGCATGCGAAACGCTGGTGACAACCGGTCTGGTGATCATCGCGGGCGAAATCACCGCCGACGCCTTTATCGACTATCAGCGAGTGGCACGTGAAACCGTTAGAGAGATAGGTTATACGAGAGCGAAATATGGTTTCGATTGTGATACTTGCAGCGTCCTGACGGCTATTGATCGCCAATCGCCGGATATCGCGATGGGCGTCGACACGGGCGGGGCCGGCGATCAGGGTTTAATGTTTGGCTTCGCCTGTAACGAAACGCCCGAATTAATGCCGCTGCCTATTCAACTCGCACACAGCCTCTCCCGGCGACTGAGCAAGGTGCGAAAAGACAATCTCCTACCTTACCTGCGCCCGGACGGGAAATCCCAAGTCACGATCGAGTATAAAGACGGGAGGCCCTTCCGCGTAGAGGCGGTCGTCATCTCCACACAGCACGACGCCGAAGTCAGTACGGAGAAATTACGTGAAGATATTAATTCACACGTCATCAACCCCACCGTCCCGCGCGAACTGCTGGATAAAAACACCAAAATCCATATTAATCCGACGGGTCGCTTCGTCACGGGAGGCCCTCAAGGGGATGCCGGACTGACGGGGCGGAAGATTATTGTCGACACCTATGGAGGGTACGCTCCACATGGGGGCGGAGCGTTTTCTGGCAAAGACCCCACTAAAGTAGACCGCTCAGCCGCCTACATGGCACGCTACATCGCCAAAAACATCATCGCTGCCGGTCTCTCAGATAAATGTTTAGTGCAACTGGCATATGCGATAGGTGTTGCCGAACCGGTCTCCGTGCTCGTCGATACGGGCGGGACGGGGCTCGTCGACGAAAGCAAGCTCGCGGCACTGGTCAGAGATTCTTTCGATCTCACCCCCCAAGGCATCATACGAGACCTTAAGCTAAGACGGCCAATCTACAGACGGACGGCAAGTTATGGTCACTTCGGGCGGCAGGACGAGGGTTTCAGTTGGGAAAATACGGATAAAGCTGAAGTTCTCCGGTCAGAGGCGGGCGTTTAACTAACTTTTGGAGGTCCTCGATGAGCGTGTCAAAAGAAGCGGGCTACGATATAAAAGATATCGCCTTAGCAGAAGCCGGAAAGAAAAGGATTGAATGGGCCGAGCGGGAGATGCCCGTCCTTCGACTTATCAAAGAGAAGTTCAGGTCGGAGAAACCCTTGGCCGACACCAGAGTGGTGGCATGCGCTCACGTCACTTCGGAGACGGCAAATCTCGTCCGGGCGTTGCAAGCCGGCGGGGCCGAAACCGTCCTCATCGCCTCCAATCCCCTCTCGACGCAAGACGACGTGGCGGCGGCGCTCGTGGCGGAGTGGGGGGTGCGGGTCTACGCCATGAAGGGTGAATCGACGGAGGTCTACAATCGTCACGTCAGGATCGCGCTCGATTACCAACCGCAGATCATTATCGATGACGGCTCGGACGTGGTCGCGACGCTGATCAAGGAGCGTCGCGACCTCCTCCCCGAAATCATCGGCACCACGGAGGAGACGACCACCGGCATCGTCCGCCTCCACGCCATGGAGCGTGCGGGGGTGTTAACGTTCCCCTCGATCGCGGTCAACGACGCGCAGACCAAACACTTCTTCGATAACAGGTACGGCACGGGTCAATCGACTCTGGACGGGATCGTGCGTGCGACGAACGTCCTCCTGGCGGGGCGGGTGGTGGTGGTGCTCGGCTACGGCTGGTGCGGCAAAGGCGTCGCCATGCGCGCCCGCGGGATGGGGGCTAACGTGGTCGTTACGGAGGTGAACCCGATCAAGGCCGTCGAGGCCGTCATGGACGGCTTTCGTGTCCTCCCGATCGCCGAGGCCGCGCGAGTGGGCGACATTTTCATCACCGTGACCGGCAACAGACATGTCATCGACGGTCAACATTTCCGGCTCATGAAGGACGGCGCGATTGTTTGCAACAGCGGGCACTTCGACCTCGAACTCAACCTCGACGCGCTCCGGGAGTTGTCCGCACCTTCCGTCAACCTGCGCCCGTTCGTAGAGGAATACGTCCTCAGCGAAAATAAGAATCGCATCATCGTCCTCGGCGAGGGGCGACTCATCAACCTGGCCGCGGCGGAGGGGCATCCGGCTTCCGTCATGGATATGAGCTTCGCTAACCAAGCGCTCTCGGTCGAATACTTAATCAAGAACAAAGGGGGGTTGAGCCCCGGCGTGCACACGCTCCCTCAAGAGGTCGACACGGAGATCGCGAGCCTCAAACTCCGTTCCTTCGGGCTCGACATCGACGTGCTCACCCCCGAGCAGACCGAATACCTGTCGAGTTGGGAGATGGGTACCTAGCCGCGGGAGGTTCGGTTAGGTTTTTGCTCTGGAGAAAAAATAAGTTCCGGTCAGCGCGAAAAGCAATGGCAATGCGCAAACGGCGGCCTGTGGGGGGAGCAGACCGTAAGCGCCGATCTGGGAAAAAAGGTTCGCCCCCAGCCAGTACAAGACCCCCGTGGCGATGGCAATCAGTAGCGGCATCATCGCCGATTTGCGACCGAAGGCGAGCGCAAGCGGCAACCCGTTGATCCACATCACCGCCGGACTGAGCGGGTCCAGCCTTCTCCTCCACAGAGCTATCGTCAGATAAGCTATCTGCTCCCGGCCAGCCCCGTGCGCCACCGCGTTTTTTAAGTGCTTGCTTAACTCGTCAGTGCTATATTCAGTCAGCTTTTTAAGCTCAGGCTTAAAAAGCTGAAATCTGGTCGCCTCATCCGTGAAGACGTCGCCCGACGCCTTCGTCCCTTCCCACGCCTTGGCCGGGAGTATTTTCAGGTAAGAGGCCGACTCTAGAGCCACCCCGCCGCCCTCCAAACTCTGTTCGGCGACGTTGCCCCAGACGACCCCTTCGAGAAAGACTCCCTCTGGATCGAATTCGTAGAGAGTGGGCTCCTTCACCGCCCCTGTCTCGGCGTCATATTTGTACGAGTACAGTTTGCGCGCTGACGCCGCCAGCCACAGATAGCCGGACGCCGTGTCGGCCCGAACTGGTCCCGAGCGCAGGCGCGAACGTAGCTCTTCCTGTCTCACGTTCGCGCCGGGGAGCACCCGCTCCTGTACGAGCCAGAGCAGGGCGCACACGCCACAGACGAACCACAGAGAGGGCAGCGCCAGCCTGTAGAGGCTCTGCCCGCTCGACCACCATGAGATCGCCTCGCTGCGCCGGGCCATGAGCGCGTAGGTCACGAGTATCGAGATCAGTGTCGCGACCGGCGCGACGCTCGTCGCGGCGAGCGGCGACAGGTAAAGAAGGTAGAGTGTCACCACCCTCGATCTGGAGCCGTCGGCGGCGACGAAACGCAGCGTCTCGAAGAACGTAAAAATGAGGAAGACCCCGACGAGCCCCAGCAGTGCGAGCGCGAAATACCAGATGAGCGTCCCGATGATCGAACGATCCAGTAAGCCCAGGAAAGATATTTGCCTGAGCGTTGTCGCCCCCGACCCTTCCCCGCCCCGCCTTGGCGCGGCGGCACGCCTTCCCGACAACTTCTTGACGGGCAGGAGGGAGTAGCTTTTATTCGCGCCCAGAGAGACGAGGATGACGCCCGCCGCCAAGGCCAAGAGGGTCGCGAACCACGCGCCGACGAACGGGGAGACGGTTCCAGTCCTCGACAGGTAGTCGCCCCCGAGGAATGCCAGATAAAAAATGATCATCGAGGCGACGGCGAGCACCGCCCCGAAGGCGCGCCCCCCCTTGCGTGCGCGCCCCCCGAGGCCGACGCCGAGGAGCACGAACGGCAAGGGCGTCATCGCCAACGCCATTCTCTTATGCACCGAAGATAAAAGCTCTCTCCGCTTGTTTATCGGACCCGAGCGCCAGCTCTCCAACAGCGCGGCCCATCCCATCTCCTCATAATCCTCGGCCCGCGCCAGTTGGCTCAGAAGCGCCGACCGTCCCGTGCTGAGTCGCACGCGAAGCTGCTCGGACTTCTCCGTCACGACCGCCCTCTGCGCGGTGGCCGCCACACGTCCCGACGGCGGCGATGACGGCAAGGTGGTGACCATCGCGTCATGCAGGACCAGCTCGGTCTGATCGCCCGTCAGGTCGATCCTCCCCGAGCGCGCCGTCACCAGTCGCAGGTCGCCGCCCGGCTCCGACCAGTGTATAAAGACTTTCCGCCACTCGCCGCTCGCTTCGTCGCCTTCGCGGACGTAGATCAATTTCCCCGGCAACTGTGTGTTGAAGGTGCCCGGCTGAATCGGGGTCTCCAGCCGCTCGATCGTGGCGCGCAGTGCCGCCTGCCGCGCGGAGCGCGTGGCCGCGGGCGCCACCACGAACGCGTCGAACACAGTGAAGAGCGCGCAGGCGAGCCCCAGGGCGAGGGGGGGCAGCGTCAGCCTCCAGTTGCTCAGACCCGAGGCGCGAAAGACGACGAGCTCGCTGTCGCTCCCCATCCGCGCGAAGCCCGTGGCCGTCCCGATCAGCACGGCCATGGGGAGCGTGAAGAGGACGATGCCCGGCAAGACGCCGAGCAGTAGTTCCAGCGCAAAAGAGAGAGACGCGCGCGCCGCGCCGAGCGCCTCCGCCATCTTGCCCGCCTGCTGAGTTAAAAGCACCGCCGTCAAGATGACGAACGTGAGGAGCAGGTACGGCGCGATCGACCCGACGACGTAGCGTCCCAGCAGGAGCCTGCCCGTGCGCATGAAAGTCTCGCCTCCTCGTATAGAAACGCGCCGCCGGGCGTGCGCGCGGGAATCATCATGCGCCGCGCGGGCGCAGCACGGACTCCCTCTCCAGCGCCCGCGAGATCAGTACTCGCAGGAAATTCGCGGCCTCGTGTCCGCCGTGCGAATCCTTAACCGCCGCGCGCCGCGACCAACCCTCCGGAGGGGTTTTGAGCGCGCCATTCAAGAGCGCGAGAACCTCCCGCGAGATCGCCATCCCGCGCCCGTCCGCACAGCGCCGGCATTCGACCGTGCTCCCCGAAGTTAGCGCCCCCGCCCCGGATTCCCCGCCCAAGGGCTCGCGGCAGGTCTCACACTTCGACAGGTCGGGCAGAAAGCCAGCGAGCTTGAGCGTCCACACCTCGCAATATCGTGAGACCCAGGCGACCTCCCCGGGTGATTGCGCCAAAGCTTCCAGGCACGCCCTCAGCATCCGGTAGAATCTCTCATCGGGCGCGCGCAGGGGGGCGAACTCGAGTATGAGCCCCGCCAGGTACTCGAGCTGGACGAACACCGCGTCGTCACGCGTGAGGTCGAAATAGGAGCGTGTGATCTCTGCCTGCGTAATGGAGACTAATTCGCGCGCCTCCTTCTCGAAGAACGTCAGCCGGACGAGCGTGAAGGGTTCGAGACTCGCGCCGAACTTGCTCTTAAGACGCCGCGCGCCGCGCGCCACTCCGCGCACCACCCCTTCCTGACTGGTGAGGAGCGTGGCGATCTTATCCGCCTCGCCGAGTTTGATGCTCCGCAAAACAATCGCGTCTGTCTCGGTCAGCCCCATCTCTCCCCTTACCTAGTGATCAAGCGGTGTCAACCCACGAAGAGAGGTGGGTAGCCGGAGCCCTCAGCCCTGACCTTATCGGACGCGACTAAAGCGGCAGCCAGTACAAGCCCCACGCCAACAGGAGACCGATCAGGATAAACTCGGCGAATATCTTCAGCCCGTAGAGCAGACTTTCTCTCCGCCCCTGACGACCGACCACGCCGAAGGCGACCGCCACGAACGCGGCGAAGGCGACCATTAATAGGAAATGGCTCAAAGCTTTCTCCCCGTCGCGATGTCGAAAGAGTCGAGCGCCGCGAGGTAGTTGATGAGACCCGCGACGATTAAAAAAATATTCCCGTACTCCGCCGTCGCCCTCTGGGCTTGATCGGTCGTGGCCGTATTCGACAACAGGCAGGCGAAATACGTCAGACCCATGCCGAAATCACAGAAGCCGTAGACGTAAGCCAGCAACCCTGCGTCGGCGACGTTGTGCGGGCCAAAGAGGTGCCCGCCCAGTAGGATGCCGGCGACGAACATGACGGCGACGAGCGCACACATGATGATGCCGCGCACGCCCCTCCCGACCAGAAAATATCCCGCGCCCGGAACCGCCCATGTTAAAAGACCCGCCGCGAACGCGCGCGGGGCGGCGGGCGTTGCCTGAAGCTCTCTACTCAAATCGCTCATCCCTTCCTAACTAAATTCAGTTCGTCTATGACAACCGAGCATAACGTGGCCGAGGTCGTTATCGGACGCCTACCGTGAGTGCCGGTCAAGGCACAATCCTCCGCCCGGCAAAGCTGTGTACGGAGGGCCGCACCTGTGGTCTCACTTGAAGTGTCGGCGCGTCGACAAAGCTCAAGGATTACGTGACGGAGCGGCGGAGTCAGACGGGCGGCGATAACTCAGTACAGCAAAAATTCGCCCCTCAACTCCCTAAACGCCTTCTCCCCCTCCCGCCACCATGACTTGATCTCCCCTAAATCATGCCCTTCCTCGATGGCCCTGCGCAATTTATCCGTGCCCGCGATCACGTCGAAAGGATTCTGATCGAAGACGTATTCGTAGGGCGGGTTTTTCCAGAGGAAGTCCTGCGGGTACAGCTCACGAATAACTTTAACTATCGCGACGCCCGTGATCACCGGCTCGAACTGCTTCCTGTCGAGGACGTGTATCTGAACCCCTCCGCACGTCTGCCCCCCGTGCTTCTGAAAAGTCGGCTGGAAATGGCAGGCGCGGAAATAGACCCCGCCTAAGTCGAGCCCGTTGAGCTCGCGCGCCAGCCGCGCCGCGTCCACGTAAGGGGCCCCGACCAGTTCGAAGGGCCTCGTCGTCCCCCTCCCCTCCGAGACCTGCGTGCCTTCCAGATGCACCGTGCCCGGAAAGACCGTCGCCGAGTCGGGCGTCGGTATGTTCGGCGAAGGCAGCACCCACGGCGCGTCCGTCTCGTCCATCCACAACTCCCTGTCCCAGCCGCCCAAGAGGCTGAACTCCAGCTCGCACCCGATCCCCCAGTGCTCGTTGAACATCTTCGCCAGCTCACAGACCGTCAAGCCGTGGCGCGTCGGCAGGGGGAACTGCCCGACGAACGAAGCGTATTCGGGCTCAAGCACGTTCCCCTCGACCGCTTCCCCGTTGACGGGGTTGGGTCGATCACAGACGATGACCCTCTTGCCGTATTTCCGCGCCGCGCGCATGCAGTTCGCCAGCGTGTAGACGAAAGTGTAGATGCGACAGCCGACGTCCTGCAGATCGCAGACGAGCACGTCCACCCCTTCGAGCATGCGCTCCGTGGGCTCGCGCGTCTCGCTGTAGAGCGAATAGACCGGCACGCCTGTCTCCGCGTCCGACGCGTGCGGCGTCTCGACCATGTTGTCCTGCAGATCGCCGCGGATGCCGTGCTGTGGGCCGAAGAGGGCCGTCAGCTCCCATTCGCCCCGCCCGTGAAAGAGGTCCGCCACGTGCCGGAAATCGTGATCCACCGACGCCTGATTGCACAACAAGCCGACGCGCGCGCCCTTTAACGAGCCGCCGCCCCCACGCAACAGACGCTCGACCCCCAGCTCGATCCTTCTCTTACCCTTTTCCACCTTTGAAGTTCGCCCCCCGCTCCTCACGCCCGACGTGAAGACAGATCTTTAACCGCATAATACGGAGCCGCCGTTGACGTTCAAGACCTCGCCCGTGATGTGGCGCGCCCAGTCCGCGCAGAGGAAGAGGATCGGCAGCGCGACGTCGTCCGCCGACGCCACGCGGCGCACCGGGATGGCCCCCTCTATCTCTCTGCGCCGGCCCTCGTCTCGAAAGACCGCAGAGGTCATCTCCGTGTCAACCCACCCGGGCGCGACGGCGTTGACGGTCACGCCGTCGCCCCCCAACTCGACGGCCAGGGACTTGACGAAGGCGATCTGCCCGCCCTTGGAAGCCGCGTAGTTCGAGTAGTTGGCCTCTCCGCGCTGACCCGCCGTCGAGCTGACCGCGATGATACGCCCCCACCCGCGCTCTTTCAAAAGCGGGATCGCCGCCCGACAGAGCGCCCAGGTCCCTTTCAGGTTTATGTCGAGCGTGCGATCCCAGACGCTCTCTTCCAGAGACTCCGCAGGGGCCCCCTCCCACACGCCCGCGTTACAGACGAGTATGTCCAGGCGACCGAACTCTTCCCGCGTGCGCCGCACCAGAGCCTCCGCGTCCTCCAACTTACTCACGTCCGCGCGCACGCATAACCCCTTCGCGCCCGCCCTCCCCACCTCCCGCAGGGTTTCGCCCGCCCCCGCTTCGTCCCTCAGGTAGTTGATGACGACGCCGACGCCGGCCTGCGATAGACGCACCGCCACCGCACGCCCGATGCCCCTCGAACCCCCGGTCACTATCGCCACGCGCCCGCGCAGGTTAAGGCTCTCATCCAGCAAATCCATACCCAATCAAGCCCTGAATCACCTTCACCGGCGGCGAAACAGTCACACACGGGCGTTATCGGACGGGGTGTTCAAGTTATACTTTAGCCCGCGACGACCGACAGCTTCCGCTCGCTGAACGCGGCAGCCTCCCGCGTGAAGGTGGAAAATAATCGGGTGGAAAACTCGTCGTCACTCCACTCGATCTCCGGGTGCCACTGAACGCCCACCGCCCAACGATCCGCCCGCGCCTCCTCAATCCCTTCCACGAGCCCGTCCGGGGCCCAGGCGGTCGCACGCAAGTTCTCTCCGAGCGTCTCGACCGCCTGATGGTGGTGACTGTTGACGAGCGCCGACTCGGACGCGGCGAACGAGGCCAGGCGGCTCCCTTCGAGCAGGCTGACGCGGTGCGAGCGCCGACCGCGCGGCGCGCCCTGCTCGTGCTTGACGGCCTGCGGCAGTTGGCTCTGTATGTCCTGTATGAGCGTGCCGCCGCGCACGACGTTCCATATCTGCATCCCGAAGCAGATCGCCAAGAGCGGCATCGACCGCCGCTCGACCTCCGCCAGCACCAGTTCGTCCGTCTCGTCGCGCAGTGGGTGAACCGCCCCCAAGCCCGGCAGCGGGTCGCGCCCGTAGCGCAGCGGGTCGACGTCCGAGGCGCTCCCCGGCAGCAGCACCCCGTCGAGGCGCGACAAGACCTCGGAGACGTACTCGACCCGCGGGATGAGCGAGAGGTGCACGGGCGCCCCGCCCGCCGCCTCGACCGCCTCGCCGTAGGTACGCGCCAGGTAGAAGCGCTCCGTCTCCAACTCGTGCCGCAGCGTGATTCCGATCAGGGGTCTCGCAGTTCGCGTCAAGGTTCGTCCCACCCGCCTCTCGTAAAAATCGTTCCCGCGAAAAAATTTTCGGCGTCAGGCTCCCCTTCATCATACATTAATTTACCGCCCGCCCCGACTTTACGGAAGACGCGGGCGGCGGCCAGACGCGCGAGGCGGCGACGCGACGACCCTTCGCTTGACTTCCCTTCCGGCCACTTCCTATAGTTCACAGCCACAGCCCATGAGTGAAAAAAGTTCAGAGCCGCGCTGGCGCAGCACGACCGTCCTGCTCGTGAGGCGCGGCGCGAATGTCGCGATGGCGGGCGACGGGCAGGTCACGCTCGGCGACACCGTGATGAAGAGCGCCGCGCGCAAGGTGCGCCGACTCTTCAACGAACGCATCCTCGCCGGCTTCGCCGGGGCGAGCGCCGACGCCTTCTCCCTGCTCACGCGCTTCGAGGGCAAGCTCGAACAGTACCACGGCAATCTGGAGCGCGCGGCCATAGAGCTGAGCAAGGACTGGCGCACCGACAAAGTCCTGCGCCACCTCGAAGCCCTGCTCGTCGTCGCCGACGCGAAAAGCTCTTTCCTCCTCTCCGGCAACGGCGACGTCATCGCGCCCGACGAGGAGGACGGCGCGCTCGCCATCGGCTCGGGCGGGGCCTACGCGCTGGCCGCCGCACGCGCCCTGCTCGCCCACACCGAGTTGGGCGCCAGAGAGATCGCCGTCGAGGGCCTGAAGATCGCCGCCGACATCTGCATCTACTCGAACAAACAGATCGTCGTCGAAGAATTATGAAAAGCAGAGGCCAGAGGCCGGAGGTTAGAGGTCAGTCAAAACTGTCTTCTCTGACCTCCGACCTCTGACCTCTGGCCTCTCTACCAATGGTTATCTACTTACAAGGCGAGGTTGACGAAGAAGCCCGGCTCGACGAGATGACGCCGCGGCAGATCGTCGCCGAGCTGGACAAGCACGTCGTCGGGCAGCACGCCGCCAAGCGCGCCGTCGCCATCGCCCTCAGAAACCGCGTCCGCCGCCAGAAGCTCGCGCCCGACATGGCCGCCGACGTGATGCCGAAGAACATCATCATGATCGGCTCGACCGGCGTCGGCAAGACCGAGATCGCGCGCCGCCTCGCGCGCATGTCCAACTCGCCCTTCCTC
>DASVQC010000033.1:0-16579 GCA_036389335.1 Pyrinomonadaceae bacterium
CCCTCTGTGACTCCGTGGTGAGTGCTTACGATCTTAATTCACCACAGAGTCACAGAGGGCACGGAGGGGGCACAGAGTAAAAATCAAATCAGGACTCCACCGAGCGACCGTAGCGCGCGTTCGAGTAGATTTTCAAACGCGGTCGTTTCAAAGATCGCGCGCGGCGTAGATTTTCAATAGACTCTCTCGTGATGTCAGACAAGAGCCAATTCGGGATTGGCATCCGCGACATCGAGTCCGTCGAAGAGATGGGCGCGGTCGAGGAGTTGCAGCGCGAGGTCTGGGCGTGCGACGACATCGACGTGGTGCCGCGCATGATGCTCCGCCCGGCGCGCGAGGTCGGCGGCACGCTCGTCGGGGCCTACGACGGCGCGCGCCTCGCCGGCTTCGCCTTCGGCTTCGTCGGGTTGGAGCACGGGCGGCTGGCGCTCCACTCGCACATGCTCGCCGTCCGCGAGGAGTATCGCGGTCGCGACCTCGGCGCGCGCCTCAAGCTCGCGCAGCGGGAGCGCGCCTTGAGTCGGGGCATCGAGCTGATGACGTGGACTTACGATCCGCTCCAGAGCCGCAACGCGCACCTGAACTTCGCGCGGCTCGGCGTCACTTCCGACGATTACCGGATCGATTACTACGGCGACGTTTCGACGAGCCCGCTGCACCGCGGCACGGGCACGGATCGGCTGTGGGTGGCGTGGCGTCTGACGGGCGAGCGCGTGCGGCGAAAGATCGCCGCGCCGCGCGACGAACTCGAACGCGGGCGCGAAGAGCTGGAGCGCGCGAGGCCGCTCGTCCGCGCGGGCGCGGGCGGCGGGCCGGAGACTTTCGAGCTGGCGGGGGGCGGGCGCGACGCCCTCGTCTCAATCGAGATTCCGCACGACATCGACGAGGTGCGGCGAAGCGATCCGCGCCTCGCGCTCCGCTGGCGCGAGGCGACGCGCGGGGCCTTCCGCGCCGCGTTCGCCTCCGGGTACGCCGCCGAAGAATTTTTCCGCGCGGGGCGGAACGGCGGCGCGCGCGGCGCGTATCTTCTCAGGCGGGGTGGAATTTGAAAGGCCAGCAGGGGTTCAACGCGGAGGCGCAGAGATCGCGCGGAGGGGCGCAGAGAGGAATGCTCTACTCTGCGCCCCCCTCCGCGCCCCTGCGGTGAGTAAAACGGCATCGGCACTCAACCCGGGAGGGAAGTGACTCGTCCATGAGTGAGGCAAACTACTCTTTCGATCCGCGTCTCGCTCACGCGCACACGCCGCCCTCCGAGTGGTACTTCGATCCACGGACGCTTGAGCGCGAGAAGGCATCGGTCTTCGCGCGCACGTGGCAGCTCGTCGGGCGCGCCGAAGAGGTCGCCGCGGCGGGCCAGTTCTTCACCGCGACCGTCGGCGACGAGCCGGTCGTCGTCGCGCGCGGCGCGGACTCCGAGTTGCGCGCCTTCTCGAACGTCTGCCGCCACCGCGCCGGCCCCGTCGCCGCCGGGAGCGGCGCGTGCGAGGCGTTCCGCTGCGGCTACCACGGCTGGTCTTACGCGCTCGACGGCAGGCTCGCGGCGACGCCCGAATGGGGCGGCGTCGAGGGGTTCGACCGAGAGGCGCACGCGCTCCCCGCGTTCCGCGTCGAGACGTGGGGCGCGCTCGTCTTCGTCAACCTCGACGCGGGTTGCGCGCCCCTCGGCGAAACGCTCGAAGACATCCCGGCGCGCCTCTCGCGCCGCGATCTCTCCTCGATGAAGTTCGCGCTGCGGAAGGAGTGGACGGTCGAGTGCAACTGGAAGGTGTACGTCGATAATTATCTCGAAGGCTACCACATCCCGGTCGTCCACCCCGCGCTCAACCGCGAGCTTGACTACGCCCGCTACCGCACCGAGACGAGGCGGCTCTACTCCATCCAGCACTCGCCGATCCGCGCCGACCGCGCCACGCGCCTCAAGATCGACGAAACCGCGCAGGAGAACGAGGCGCAATACTTCTGGCTCTTCCCGAACCTGATGCTGAACGTCTACCCGGACAACTACTCGACCAACCTGATCGTGCCCTTGTCGCCGGAGCGCACGCTCACCGTCTTCGAGTGGTACTTCGACGAGCCCGCGAGCGCGAAGTCGCGGGAGGCCCTCAAGCGCACGGTCGAGTTCAGCGACGAGATTCAGATCGAGGACATAGGGATTTGCGAGGCCGTGCAGCGGGGCCTGCGCTCGCGCACCTACGCGCGTGGCCGCTACAGCGTCAAGCGCGAGAACGGCGTCCACCACTTCCACGGCCTGCTCGCGGAGTTCCTCGCGCGCGCGTCGGGCGGATGAAGATCAACTACATCGACGCGCTGCTCGTCGTCGTCGTGCTCCTCAGCGCGGCGGGCGGCTACCGGCGCGGCTTCGTGCTCGGCGTGCTCGACCTGCTGCGCTGGGTCGGGAGCCTCGTCATCGCCCTGCGCTTCTATTCGTCGGTGGCGCGCTGGCTCGCGCCGCGCGTCTCGTGGGACGCGGCGTGGGTCCCGCCCGCCGCCTTCGTCGCGACCGCCTTCGCCGCCGGGATAGCCATCCACCTCGTCGGCTACCTGCTGCTGCGCCGCCTCTCGGACAGGACTCACGAGCACAAGGCGAACCGCGCGCTCGGCGTGCTGCCCGGGGTGGCGAACGGCGTCATCTCGGCGGCGATCCTCGCCTCGCTCCTGCTCTCCGCGCCGCTCCCCGAACGCTTGCAGACCGACGCGCGCGAGAGCGCGCTCGCCAACCGCCTCGCCTCCGCGACCGAACGACTTGAGACGGCGCTCGCGCCCGTCTTCGACGAGGCGATCCGGCAGACGCTGACGCAGCTCACGATCAAGCCCGAGTCGGGCGAAACCGTCCACCTGCCCTACACGGTGGCCGACGCGCGCCCGCGCCCCGACCTCGAAGCGCAGATGCTCGAACTCGTCAACCAGGAGCGCGCCGCCGCGGGACTCAGGCCGGTCGCCGCCGATCCCGAGTTGACCGAGGTCGCGCGGCAGCACTCCGCGGACATGTTCGCGCGCGGCTACTTCGCGCACGTCTCGCCCGAAGGCTTGAGCCCGTTCGACCGCATGACGCGCGCCGGGGTGAAGTACCGCACGGCGGGCGAGAACCTCGCGCTCGCGCCGACGCTCCGCATCGCACACACGGGGCTGATGAACTCGCCGGGCCATCGCGCCAACATCCTCCAGCCCGCCTTCGGTCGCCTCGGCATCGGCATCATGGATGGCGGGCGGCGCGGGCTGATGGTCTCGCAGGAGTTTCGGAATTAGTGAACCGGAAACGTTTGCGCCGCGCGTGTCTATCAGGGTCACGCGGATGCCCGCCGGGGCGCGGGGTACAGATTAATGTAGGACGACGGCGGCGCGCGCGGGTGGCGCGCCCCGTCAAGGCCCTACCGCATTTTAACTTGCTGCCCGGCCTCGGCTGACCTGTAGACGCCGATGGTCGCGGCGAGGCTGAACTCTTTGGCCCGAAAGGAGTCGGCGAGGTTGAGCGTGCCGTCGCGATCTCTGCGCGCCAACTGCTGGAACGTTCTCGTCACGTCGTCGGCGAGGGGGAACAGACGCCATGCGAACTCGCCGTGCGGATCGTCGGAGGGGCGCGGGATGCGGTTCGCGCACGTCGCGGCTTCGCGGATCATGTCGCGCGCCCTCGCGTCGTCGAGGCCGGAGAACTCCGAGGCGAGGCGGAGGTAGGCGGAGGCTTTCTCTTTATCGTCCGGGGCGTCTTTAAGGGTCTTCGCCGCTTCGTTCAGAGTGTCGGCGGCGGAGACCGGGTCTTTGGCTTCGGCGAAGTGGCGCGCGATCCGCCGCAGCGCGTCGGCGCGATTCACGTCGAGCGTCATGCCGGCGGCGGCGGAGCGCGCGACGTCCACGTCCTTGAGCCCGAGCGCGTCGGACAGGACTCCGCTCAAAAAATCGTCGCGCGGCGAGTAGCCCTCGCTCAACCCGCGGCGATCCTCCTCCTTCGTGGTGATCAACTCGACGGCTTGGCGCAGCTTCCCCTGAGCCTTAGCGAGTCGCGCCGCAGAGGCCAGCAAATCCCCCTTGAGCCGCTCGTCGCCCGCCGAGTTCGCCTCGTCAATGGTCTGCGCCAACTGGTCGGGGCTGTTCCTGATCCGGCTGTAGACGGGGTCCTCGGGCGGCAAGCCAGGGGCGACGGCGGCGAGCTTCGCCGCCGCCTCGGCGTAGAGCGCCGGCGACTGCTTTTGCAGGAAGGGCAGGATTCGTCGTAGCAGGGTGACGGCTTGCGATCTCGTCACGGGATCGGCCAGCTCTGCCGGGGTCAACTGCGCCGCCCTCGTCGCGGCGTCGTTCAGAAAACGAATTTGCAGTTCGGGCGGCATCCCGTCCTTCAGGAACATGGAGGAGAGGAAGTGCATCTGTGCGAGCGGGATCGCGCCGCGGCGGCGCTCTTCGAAGGAGAGCGCCGCCGACAGGAGTTGCGGCAGCGCGGGCGAGTTGGCCGCGTCGAGTTGCAGGAGCGCGCCGAAGACGCTCTCGATCCGCACGCGCCCCGACGCCAGCAGATCGACGGCCTGCGCCAAACCTTGCGCGGCGGTTCGCGGGTCGGAGAGCTTGGCTTTGGCCGAATAGAAGTCTCCCGCCGCCCTGTCCTGATCGGTCGCCTCGCGTTGTTGCCGCACGGGGAGGGCCTGCCTCAGCCGCTCGGCTTCCTCCGGCTTATACTGCCGGACGACGGCCAGCAGCCGCGCGTAGTAATTACTCGCCACGACGGGCGGGAGTTCGCCCTCGTGCCTGTGTATGTCTGCGAGCCCGGCGGCGGCGGTGTCTGCGGCGGCTTGGCGTAGCCCCTCGTCTCGCCCCGCGCCGCGCCAGAGCCAAGACGCCACGGAGTCGTACAGGTAAGCGCGCAGCGCGGGGGATTCGACCGCCTTCACTCTGCCCGCCAGACTCAGGCCGTCTTCTAAAGAAATCCGGGCGGCTTCGCCCGCGGCGGCGCGTGCGGAGGGCGCGCGCGGGCCCTGTGCGCCGACCCCGCGGGGCGTGAAGCAGAAAAGGCAGAGCGTGATACAGGCGGTGAAGATTCTGCCGAAAGGTGATGTTAATCTGTTCAGCATCGTCGTTGCTTTCGCCGGTTCCGGTCGGCGCGCGATCAAGTCGGGGGCCTGATCGCCGGTCGGCGGCAGTCTCCGTAAGGGCCATCGTAACGGTAACCGTCGCGGGCTTCAAACGCGACGCGCTACACGCGTGGGCGCGTCGTGGAGTTCCCGGATGTTCGCGCCCCCGACGCCGCGCCGGGACGCGGCGACAAAAAATCTCATGCAGTCGCTGCCCATCGATCCGCTGCTGACGGAGATCACGGCGTCGCTCAAGCGCGCGCCGAGTCTGGTCGTCGAAGCCCCGCCCGGCGCGGGCAAGACGACGCGCGTGCCCGCGGCGATCCTCGACGCGGGCGTCGCGGGCGGCGGCGAGGTCTGGGTGCTTGAGCCGCGCCGCCTCGCCGCGCGCTTGGTGGCGAAGCGCGTCGCCGAAGAGCGCGGCGAACGTTTGGGCGAGACGGTCGGCTATCAGGTGCGCTTCGAGGAGGTCGCGGGCGCGCGGACGCGCCTGCGCTTCCTCACCGAGGGCGTGCTGACGCGCAAGCTCTTAACCGATCCGAAGCTCGCGCGCGTCGGCTGCGTCGTGCTCGACGAGTTCCACGAGCGCCACCTGCAAGCCGACCTCGCCCTCGCGCTGCTGCGCAGGTTGCAGCTCACGACGCGCCCCGATCTGCGTCTCGTCGCCATGTCCGCGACGCTCGACGCCGCGCCGGTCACGCGGTATCTAGGCGACTGCCCGCGCCTGCGCTCCGAGGGCCGCCGCTTCGAAGTCGGGATCGAACACCTCGCGCGCGAGGACGCGCGACCGCTCGCCGAACAGGTCGCGTCGGCGGTTCGGAAGTTGATCGGGGCGGGGCTCGACGGCGACGTGCTCGTCTTCCTGCCGGGCGCGGCGGAGATACGCCGCGCGCAGGAGGCGTGCGCCGCACTGGCCGGAGAGAACGATCTGCTCGTCGCGCCGCTCCACGGGCAGTTGCCCGCGGAGGCGCAGGACGCGGCGGTGCGCCCCGCCCCGCGGCGCAAGATTATCCTCTCGACGAACGTGGCCGAAACTTCGGTCACGATTGAGGGCGTCGCGGCGGTCGTCGATTCCGGGCTCGCGCGCGTGGCGAGCCATTCGCCGTGGTCGGGACTGCCGAAGCTCGAAGTCGCGCGCGTCAGCCGCGCGTCGGCGGCGCAGCGCGCGGGCCGCGCGGGCCGCACGCGCGCGGGCCGCTGCCTTCGACTCTACACCGCGCAGGACTTCGCCGCGCGCCCCGAGCACGACGCGCCGGAGGTTCGGCGTCTCGATCTCGCCGAAGCCGCGCTCGAACTACACGCCGCGGGCGTCGGCGATCTCACGGCCTTCGAGTGGTTCGAGCCCCCCGCGCCGCGCGCCCTCGAAGCCGCCGACGCGCTGCTCCGCAGGCTCGGCGCGATAGACGGCGGCGGCGTCGTCAACGCGCTCGGTCGCCGCATGCTCAGGCTGCCGCTCCACCCGCGCCTCGCGCGCATCGTCGCCGAAGGCGAGTCGCGCGGCGTCGCCCGCGCCGCGTGCGCCGTCGCGGCGCTCATCGCGGAGCGCGACATACGCGAGCGTCAGGTGTTAGACGATCCGCGCGGGCGCGCGCGGCGCGACGCGAAGAAACACAGCCCTTCGGACTTGCTCGAACTCCTCGACCTCTTCGAGGAAGCAGAGCGCGCCGACTTCGCGCCCGCGCGCCTGCGCGCGCTCGGCCTCAACCCGTCCGCCGTCCACACGGTCGAGCGCGCGCGGCGACAGCTCCAAAGAAGCGTCGGCGGCGCGGGCCGCGGGCGGGAGCGCGCGGCGGCGGGAACGAACTCTTCGGCTCACCCTGATCATGACGCGGTGAAGAACGCGGGCGGCAAGGCGACGAAGATCGTGGGCGACGGCGAGACGGAACTTCTGATCTCGATCCTGACGGGCTACCCCGACCGCGTCGCGCGCAGGAGGCGCGAGGGCGCGGCGGCGGGCGAGGCGGGCGAGGTCGAAGTGCTGCTCGCGGGCGGGGGCGCGGCGGTGCTCGCGCCCGAAAGCGTCGTCAGGCAGTCGGAATTTCTGGTCGCCGTCGAGGCCGAGGAGAGGCGCGCGCAGGGGCGCGCGCGCGGTCGCGGGGCGACGCAGACGGTCGTCAACACCGCGAGCGGGGTCGAGCCCGAATGGCTGCTCGATCTCTTCACGGACGGGGTGGAGGAGGCGGACGAGGCGCGCTGGAACGCGCGCGACGAGCGCGTCGAGGTCACGAGCCGCCTGCTCTACGACGGGCTCGTGCTCGACGAGCGGCGCGCGACGGAAGCCAGAAGCGCGGAGGTCTCGCGCGTGCTCGCGCAGGCCGCGCTCGACGCGGGCGTGGAGGCTTTCACGGAGGGCGACGCGCTCGCGCAGTTTCTCGCGCGCGTCGATTTCGCGGCGCGCACGTTCCCCGAAGCGGGGCTGCCCGCGTTCGACGACGACGATCTGCGCGCGGGCCTCGTCAGGCTGTGCGAGGGCAGGCGCAGCTTCGCGGAGCTGCGCGAGGCCGTGCGCGGCGGCGCGGGACTCGTCGCCGATTTGCGCGCGCGGCTCGGCGGCCAACAATCACGCCTGCTGGCCGAGGCCGCGCCGGAGCGCGTCGCGCTCGCGTCGGGGCGGCAGGCGCGCGTCCATTACGAGCGCGGCAAACAGCCGTGGGTCGCGTCGCGCTTGCAGGATTTTTTCGGGATGCGCGACGGCCCCAAGATCGCCGCGGGCCGCGCCGCGCTCGTGCTGCACCTGCTCGCGCCGAGCCAGCGGCCCGTTCAGGTGACGACAGACCTCGCGGGCTTCTGGTCGCGCCACTACCCGCAACTGCGGCGCGAACTCTCGCGCCGCTACCCGCGACACGACTGGCGCGAAGACCCGCTCGCCGCGCCGCCGCGCCGCTGAGAAGCCGTTGCCTTCGTCAGGCCATCGCGAAGTCGACGTGCATGGAGTAGAGGAGAGACATCAGCGTGAGGAGGATGAGGAAGGCGGTGCGGATCACCTGATCGGCGCGCGGGCCGCGCGCCGCCGCGCCGGCGACCATGAAGGCCGGGAAGACGACCATCGCGTAGCGCGCCTGCGACTGGAGCAGCGCGTTGGAGAGCGCGACGAGGGTCGCGGCGAGCGTGTAGCAGGCGAGCGACCACTGTCGCCGCTTGAGGAGCACGAGCCCGCAGGCGAGGGCGGCGGAGGCGGCGAGGAAGTTGAGCAGGCGGAAGTTCCAAGGGTCGGCGATGACGAGCATGTGCGAGAAGTAGCTGAAGAGCGTCCGCAGGAAGAACTGCGGTCGCCGCCCCCACGTCTCGACGGTGATGTCGCGGAACGCGAGGGCGTTGCCGGTCGTGCGGTAGAGGAAGAACATGAACGAGAGCAGCCCCGTCGGGATGAGCAGCAGCGGCAGGAAGTTGAGCCGCGGCCTGAGCGTGCGGTAGGTCTCCCAGTAGAGGACGGCGAGCGCGGGCAGGAGCAGCACGCCGGTGACGCGCGTCGCGGAGGCGAACGCGCCGAGCACGCCCGCGATCCACCAGCGCTCGCGCTTCGCCGCGTAGAAACTCCCGACCGTGAGCAGCAGGAAGAGCGACTCGGTCTGCGGCAGCGAGAAGAAGTAGCTGACCGGGAACGCCGCGACGTAGAAGACCGTGCGGTCGGCAGCCGCCGCGTCGAGGCCGAAGGCGAGCGCGGTGCGGTGGAGCAGGAAGAGCGCGGGCAGGAGGAAGAGCGTGGAGAGGAGTATGCCCGTCAGCGGCGGATCGCCCGTCAGGCGCGAGACGAAGCGCAGCAGGAGCGGGTAGGCGGGGAAGAAGGCCCAGTTCGCCTGCCGCTCCGCGGAGTAGGGGCGCGGGTCGTAGCCGAGCTGCGCGATGGAGATGTACCAGTTGCCGTCGGCGCGCGCGCCGCGCGCGCGCAGGATGCGCGTGACGGGCGTCTTGTTGAGGTTGATGGAGCCGCTCCGGTAGTCGTTCTGCGGGTCCATGCTGACGAGGGCGAGCTGCGCCGACGAGACGACGATCGCGAAGATGAGCAGGCGCGTGACGGCGAAGGCCGCGAAGGCGGCGCGGAAGCTGTGATCGCGCGCGCCGCGCGCGAAGGCGGCCCTCACGCGACGCACGGCAGGCTGCGGGGCGGGTTCTGACACGCGAGCGATGATCGCGTAAGTCCGCGCCGCAGTCAAAGCGAGATCGGCGCGACGCCCTGCCGTATCCTCTGCGCCTCTTCGCGCCACACCCAAGATCGTAAGTCGCCGCCGGGCGCAGTAGTGTCCTAGTCTAAACTTTCCTCCGTGCCCCCTCCGTGTCCTCCGTGCCTCTGTGGTGAGGTATGATCGTAAGCACTCACCACAGAGTCACAGAGGGCACCGAGGGCGCACGGAGTTCAAATCAAATTAGGACTCCACCCCGGGCGCGCGACGGGCGCGGCGCGCGATGCGGGATGTGGTAAAGTCCGGTTCTCGGTCTGAGCCAGCCGCGCCGCAACGGAGCCCAAGCGATGCTCGTTTCCGCCGTCGTCCCCTGCTACGACGAACAAGAGGTGCTCGCAGAGACGCACGCCGCGCTCTGCGCCGCGCTCTCCGCCATCGAAGGCGCGGACTGGGAGATCGTCTACGTGGACGACGGCAGCCGCGACCGCACGCGCGACATCCTGCGCGGCGTGCAGGGCCGCGACGCGCGCGTGCGCGTGGTCAGCCTGTCGCGCAACTTCGGCCACCAGATCGCCGCCTCAGCCGGGATCGAGAACGCTGCAGGCGACTGCGTCGTCGTCATCGACGCCGACCTGCAAGACCCGCCCGAAGTGATCGGCGAGATGGTCGCCCTCTGGCGCGAGGGCTATCAGGTGGTCTACGGCGTGAGGGCGGATCGGGAGGGCGAGACGGCCTTCAAGAAGTGGACGGCGCGCGTCTTCTACCGGCTCATCAACCGCCTCTCGCGCGTCGAGATGCCGCTCGACGCGGGCGACTTCCGCCTGATGGATCGCCGCGTCGTCGAGGTGCTGCTCTCGATGCCGGAGCGCGACCGTTACCTGCGCGGGATGGTGAGCTGGATCGGGTTCCGGCAGGCGGCTGTGCTGTACCGGCGCGCGCCGCGCCGCGCGGGCAGCAGCAAGTACCCGCTCGCGAAGATGCTCCGCTTCGCCGCCGACGGGCTGCTCTCGTTCTCGGTGACGCCGCTCAGGCTCGCGATCTGGACGGGCTTCGCCGCCATCGCGCTCGCCTTCGTCGGCATCCTCTGGGCGGTGCTCGAATGGCTCTTCACGAACGATCTGGTGCGCGGCTGGGCCTCGATCTTCACGTCGGTCTTGTTCCTCGGCGGCGTGCAGCTCATCACGCTCGGCATCATCGGCGAGTACGTGGGCCGCATCTACGCCGAGGTCAAGCGGCGACCGCTCTACGTCGTCGCCGAGCGGCTCGGCTTCGAGAACCGGCGGCCCGCGCGCGGCGGCGGCGGCGAGGCCGCGGACGAGCCGCGCGAGGAGGTGGGCGCGGGCCGGGACGCGGCGCGCTGAATGAAGATGCTCATCGGACTCGACGCCATCCCGCTCACCGAGACGTTGACGGGCGTCGGCCATTACACCTCCCAGCTCGCGCGCGCCCTCGCCGACGTTTCGCCATCGGACGAGTTCCGCCTCGTCTACCCTTCCTTCTGCCCCGCGCTCGATCTCCACGGCGCGCCGACGAACCTGCGCGGGGAGCGCGTGGCGGTCGGCGCGCTCACGCGGCGCTGGTGGCTCGTCGGCTTGGCCGCACACGCGCGCGCCTCCCGCCTCTCGCTCTTCCACGGCACGAACTACGAACTCCCCCTGCGCCCGCCGTGCGCGACCGTGCTGACGATTCACGATCTCTCCGTCTTCAGCCAGCGGCGCACGCACCTCGCGCGCCACGCGCGCCGCCAGCGGCTGCGCCTCTCGCTCGCGGCGCGCGCCGCGACCGAGATCGTCACGCCGACCGAGGCGGTGCGGCGCGAGGTGCTCGAACTGTTCCGCGCCGTCGATCCCGAAAAGGTGACGGCGATCCACGAAGCGCCGCGCGAGATTTTCCGGCCCCTCCCGCGCGCCGAAGCCGAAGAGACTTTGCGACGGCTCGGCGTCGAAAATGATTTCGTCCTCGCCGTCGGCACCGTCGAGCCGCGCAAGAATCTGACGACGCTGCTCCGGGCCTTCGAGGAGGTCGCGCGCGCGCGCGGCGGCGGCGAGGGTTCGCGCCCTTTGACGCTCGTCGTCGCGGGCAGGGAAGGGTGGCTCACGCGGGACTTGCGCGCGCAGGTCGAGGCGTCGCCCGCCCGCGCGCGCGTCCGCTTCACCGGCTACGTCACGGACGAGGACTTGCGCGCGCTCTACTCGACGTGCCTCGCCTTCGTCTACCCTTCGCTCTACGAGGGCTTCGGCCTGCCGCCCGTCGAGGCGATGAGCTGCGGCGCTCCGGTCGTCGCGAGCCGCGTCGCGGCGCACTCGGAAGTGCTCGGCGAAGAAGCCGCGCTGCTCGTCGCGCCCGAAGACGCCGCCGGGCTCGCGCGCGCGCTGGCGAGCCTCGTCGAGGGTGAGGCTTTACGGCGCAGGCTCTCGGAGGCGGGGCGTCGCCGCGCCGCGCGGCTCACGTGGGCGCGCGCCGCGCGCGAGACGCTTGAGGTTTACAGGCGCGCGCACGCGAAGTGGGCCGCGAGGCGGAAATGAGATTCGCCGCGGAGGCGCGAGCCAAACCATGTATGGGGGACGGCGAATGACGGGCCGAAGGCGATTCGATTTCAGCTCGTCGTTCGCCGCCCGCGGCCCATCGTTTAGTTTGCGTCCGCGCGGCGAATGCTTTGTCCGTGCCCCCTGCTCGACGAGGCGCGTCGCGCCGCCCCGGTTTGAAGTGGTCGCGGTCTATGGCATAGATTACGGCGATGACTGATCGCGTTATTAACTCCGCCCGTCCGCGCCGCCGCGCGGCGCGCTGTAGTCGGAGGGCTTGATGCCGGAGCGTGACGAGGAAGTCGAAAGAGTCCTGCTCGAAATCCGCCAGCGGCTGAGCGTCGAAGTGGGCCCGGACGAGGAGGGCGCGCGGCGGCGCGAGGAGCTGGCGCGCATCGAGGCGAGCCTCGGCGTGGCGTCGCGCGCGCGGGATCGCCTGCCGCCGGTCTCAAGCGACCGGCGCGGCTGGGCGGCCCGGCTCGAAGTCTGGACGAAGCGGCTGCTCCGGCGCGCGACCAACTGGTTCACGTGGGAGCAGGTCAACTTCAACTCCGCGGTGGTCGAGGCGCTGCGCTCGGCACACGCGCTGCTCGCGGCGCAGGGCGAGCGCGAGGCGGAGCTGCGCGCGCGCCTCTACGCGCTCGAACGCGCACAGCGCGCGCCCCGGCCCGCCGCCGCCGCCGAGGCGCGCGGCCCGAAAAACTTCCCCCGCCCGGCTGGCGAGTGATCCGCAAAGCCCTCATCTGCACCACGCAAGTCCCGTTCGTCTCCGGCGGGGCGGAGGCGCACGCCGCGGGCCTGCGCGACGCGCTGCGCGCCGCCGGGTGCGAGGCCGAGATCGTCGCGCTGCCGTTCAAGGCGTACCCGCCCGAAGAGATCATGAGGAACGTGCTGGCGTGGCGTCTGCTCGATCTCACCGAGTCGAACGGCGCGAAGGTCGATCTCGTCGTCGGGCTGAAGTTCCCTGCATACGCCGTGTCGCACCCGCGGAAGGTCTTGTGGATCATCCACCAGCACCGCGCCGCCTACAACCTCGCGGGCACGGAGTACGACGACCTGCTGACGCAGCCCGAAGGCGCGCGCGTGCGCGAGCTGATCCGCCACTGCGACGCGGAGTTCATCCCCGAGGCGCGGAAAGTTTTCGCCAACTCGCGCACGGTCGCCGCGCGCCTGCTCCGCTACAACCGCATCGAGAGCGAGCCGCTCTACCACCCTCCGCCGCGCGCCGCGCGCCTGCGCGCGGGCGAGACGGGGGACTACGTCTTCTTCCCGAGCCGGCTCGAAGCGCACAAGCGGCAGGCCCTTCTCGTCGAGGCGATGCGGTTCGTGCGCACGCCCGTGCGCGCCGTCATCGCGGGCGCGGGCGCGGCGTTCGACGGGCTGCGCGCGCTCGCCAAAAGGGCGGGCGTAATGGATCGCGTCCGCCTCCCCGGCTTCGTCCCCGAGGAGGAGATGATCGATCTCTACGCGAACGCGCTGGCCGTCTGCTACCTGCCCTTCGACGAGGACTACGGCTACGTCTCGCTCGAAGCGATGTACGCCGGGCGCGCGCTCGTCGTCGCGTCGGACGGCGGCGGCGCGACCGAGTTCGTAGACGACAACGACACGGGGTTCGTCGTCGCCCCCGACGCGCGCGAGATCGCCGCGCGGCTCGACGCGCTCTACGCCGACCGCGCGCTCGCGCGGGCGTTGGGCGGGCGCGGGCGCGAAAAAATTCTCGCGCTCGATCTCTCTTGGGGGCGCGTGGCCGAGCGCATCCTCTCCGCGGCGGGCTGACCCGCGCCGCGCCCGTCCGGAGGATGAGCCGACTACCGTTTCAGCATGAGACTCGCCTACTTCAGCCCGCTCAACCCGCAGCGATCAGCCGTCTCCGACTACAGCGAGGGCCTGCTGCCGCACCTCTCCGCGGGCGCGGAGATCGATCTCTTCGTGGACGGCTTCGAGCCCTCGGGCGCGGGCGTGCGCGGGCGTTTCCCGTGCTTCGACTACCGCGCCGACCCCTCCCGGCTGGAACGTCTCAAAGACTACGACGCGGTCGTTTATCACGTCGCCGACGATCACCTCCATCACGCGGGGATTTACGAGGCGGCGCGGGCGTTCCCCGGCGTCGTCGTCCTCCACGACTTCGCGCTCCAGACCTTCTTCCTCAATCTCGCGCTCTCGCGCGGCGACGCGAACGTCTACCTCGACGAGCTGGGGCTGTGCCACGGCGCGCGCGCACGCGCGCAAGCCGCGCGCTCTCTGGCCGCGGGCTCCGTCCCTTCGTTCTACGCGCGGCCCGAAGAGTTCCCGCTCAACTGCCGGCTCGCGCGCCAAGCCGAAGGGCTCGTCGTGCAGTCGGAGCGGAGCCGCGAAGTGTTGGCGCGCGTCGCCCCCGCCACGCCCTGCGCGCTGATCGACCGGCGCGCCGGGCCCGCCGAGAGACAGGCCGCCGCCTACCTCGCCTTCCTCCGCGAGATCGTCGCGCGCCGCGGGCGCGACCGCTTCGTGCGCGGCGTCTCACACGAACTCGCGCGCTGCGGCTTCCGCGAGTCGGACTCCCGACTGCTGCGCGGCGTGGCGTCGGAGCTGGCGCGCGTCGCGCCCGCGCGACCCTTCGACTGAATATTATCTTCGTGGCGTCGGACGAAAATTGTAGGAGGGGATCATGACACAGGGACGAATGCGGCTGGCGGTCGTGGTGCTCGTCGGCGTCGCGTTGACGAGCGGCGCGCGGGCGCAGGGCGGCGGGAAAGCCGAGCCGAATCGCCTCTCGTTCGCGCGCAACGCCAGCTCGGTGTCCGCGGCCGGGTCGGCGCGCGGCGGGGTCGAGTACGAGTATAGCTTCGGGGCGAAGCGGGGGCAGAGGGCGACGATCTCCGTCAGGGCTGTGCCCGGGCTCTCGGTCGCCGTCGAGCTGAGTGTTCTGGGCGGAGCGCCCGTCGAGCTTAAAAGTAACGGCAAGGGGGCGTGGACTGCCACGTTACCCGAGAGCGGGGAGTACCTGCTGGTCTTGAAGAGAGTGCGCCGGGACGGGCGGACGTCGCGCTACACCCTGACGCTCGCCATCCATTAACAGGCCGGGCGTCGTGATGTATATTTGCCCGCGTCGCGCCGAACGATCCTTCGCAGGCGACGTGCGTCGGCGCGGGCGGAAGTGAAGTTAGATCGCGAGTCGCCCCTTCGCGTGATCCGCACGGGGGAGGCGCAATGACAAGTTAAGAAGGAGAAACCCCCAGAGCCATGTTCAGCCCCCGCAGACTCATCGCCAACCTCGCCGTAACACGCACCGCCGCCTCAGTCCTCGCCTTCGCGGCGCTCACCTTCGCATCGCCGCAGGGCATGACCGGCGGCAGCGTCGAAACCAAGTTTCGCGGCGAGTGGGTGCCGGGCAGGGCCCCCTGCACCTCGCCGCTCAAGCTCGTCATCGAGCCGACCGTCGTCACCTTCGTGAAGGGCGCGGATCGCGCCGAGTTCCGCAAGCTGGATCAGTGCTTCTCGTGCGCGGGCCACGACGTCGAGAACGTAGTGCTCCTCACCACCGACGCGCAGGGCGATTCGCCTTTCACCATCTACCTCGACGGCTCGAAGAGAAAGGCCAGCGTGCAGGAGGTTCTTTACAACGACAAGAAACTCGCGGCCCGCTTCCCGTTCGGCAGGGCGGCGCTGAAGAAGTGCAAGTGAGCGAGCAGAAGCCCGCGCCCGGCGAACGGGCGCGGGCTTCTGCTCGGAGACGATGACTGTGCGCGGTTAGTTAATAGCGGTTGCGACGCCCGAAGACGGGGTGGCCCGGCGAGCCCGCGCCCCTCCGGTAGTAGCCGTTGCCGCGCCGGCGGTCGTCGTCGCGGCGCTGTCGGCGGATGAAGCGATCCTGCACGCGCTCGTCGCGGCGCAAGTCGCGCCGCTCGTCGCGCGTGATCGTGCCGTCCGAGCGGTAGGCGCGCCGCCCGGCGCGAATCTGCCGCTCGCGCTCGCGTATCTGGCGCGCCTCGTCGCGCGTGATCTGCCCGGAGCGGATGCCGCGGCGGACGCGTTGGCGGTCTTGGCGGTCGTTATAACGGACGTGGCGGTGACCCTGCGCGAGCGCATCGGTCGAGCCCGCCAGCAGCAGCGCGGCGACGCCCAGAAGAAGTAACCTTTTCATTGTTCAACCCTTTCCTTGGAGTTAGAATTTCTTTGACCGGCATTTGCGACTGACGGCTGCCCACACCGCCGGAGAGAGTTTGAGTGGCGCGAGTCACCCGACGGAAGGGCAACTGGCGTGCCCCCGCGGGTCGGTCGGCGCGGCGGCGCGTAAGTGTTAACGGCTCAGGCCCCGGCGCTCGTCTACGCGCATCCGACCGCGGGGCCATGTCACTGAATCGGACACCCTGTGCACTGTTTCAAGGTGCGGCGGAGCCGCGGGAGGGGGACAGTATGTCTGACGAACCGAGGGGCATCGAGGAGCTGATCAAACAGGCGATTGCGAGGGGCGAGTTCGAAGACCTGCCGGGGAAGGGGAAGCCGCTCGATCTGGACGCGCACTTCGCGACGCCCGAACACCTGAGGATGGGCTACTCCATGCTCAAGGGGGCGGAGTTCGTGCCGGAGGAGGTGGAACTCCTCCGCGAGATGGCGGGCCTGCGGGAAGAGTTGAAGGCTTGCCCCGAGGGGGAGCGCAGGAAGGAGCTGGGCAAGGCGTTACAGGAGAAGAGTCTCAGGTACACCCTGCTGATGGAGCGCGCGAAGCGGTCGAAGTGAGCGCCCGCGCCGGAGTCCGGCCCGCGCCGACGGCCTCACCCGCCGAGCTTGATCGCCCGTCCGAGAGCGCGGTCGCGCCCGGCGCGGAGTTGCCGGGCGCGTCTCATTGGCCCTGGCACTCGACGTAGTTATCCTTCGGCGATTGTTTAGGGCACCA
>DASVQC010000034.1:0-7440 GCA_036389335.1 Pyrinomonadaceae bacterium
CTTCCGCGGGACGGGTGAAGAGCCTGAGACGCGAACCGGCAGGATCACGAGCGCGACTCGCTTGCGATCCTGCCGGTTTTAACGCCCGCCGGGCGGGTTAAGTTTCTTAGAAGTTGAACCGCACTTGCAGCTCGACGCGCCTGTTGCCCGCCGCGCCGCCGGGGCCGCCGCCGCCGGGGCCGAAGCCGCCGAAAGACCCCGCCGAAGAGCGCGGCTGGCCGAACTGCGACGAGCTGAGGTTGCCGACCGGCGGGCCGAAGTTCGTGTGGTTGAAGATGTTGTTGACGTTAAGGCTGAGGGTCAGTTGGTAGCGGCTGTCGCTCGCGCCGCCGCCCGGCCCGCCGAAGATGCCGCCCTGACCGAACATCCCGCCCGGCGCGCCGCCGCCGCCACCACCGCGCGGGCCGCCGCCGCGCGGGCCGCCACCGCCGCCGCCACCGCCGCGACCGCCGCGCGCGGTCTGATCGCCGCCCGCCGCGCCGCCCGCGCCCGGCGCGGCTGCCGCGTTGCGGCGGCTGCTGCCGCCCAAGCCGATGGTCTTGCTGATGCGCGTGTTGACGGAGAAGTAGGCCGTGGCCTCGCCGAAGTTGCGCGGGATGATCGTCTGGCCGGGCTTGGGCCGGATGTCGAACTTACCCCACGGCGTGTCCTTCACGTCGCAGCCGACGGAGTTCGGCACGCAGTTGGGCGAGAGCGCGTCGGCGAAGGCGGGCCGGTCGTTGAACTGCGTGTCGCCGTTGTTGTCGAGACCGGTCGTGATGTTGAAGGGGGCACCCGAAGCCGCCGTGATGAACGGGTTGAGGCGCAAGCCCCACGGGGCTTCGACCGAGCCGCCGAGGACGAAGCGGTGGCGGATGTCGCGCGACGCGCGACCGAACTCGCCGCTCAGATCGAAGTTATCAGCCGGGAACGAGTTCGCGCCGTCCGTGTCGCTGTTCATCTTGCTCAGCGTGTAGTTGGAGAAGAGGGTGAACTTCGGGTTGAGCCGCGTGTTGGCGCTGACGTTGAGCTGGTTCTGGCGGAGCACGCCGCTCGACTCGAAGACGAAGACGTTGCCCGCGGCGTCGCCGAGCGGGCGCACGCCGCCGAGCGGCGCGTTGATGTTGCGCGAGCGCAGCAGGTGGAGCGTGCGCGTGTTGATGTAGGTGACGGTGCCGACGATGTTGTGCGGGAGCTGCCGCTCGACGCTGATGGTGGACTGGACGGAGTAGGGGGCCTCGATGTCGTCGGCGAGGCGGCGCGTGGTGAGCGCCTGACGGAAGGGGGCGAGCCGATCGACCGTCGGCACGTTAGGGAAGCCGCCGAGGATGATCGCCGCGTCGGCGTTCTGCGCCCGGACGGCGGCGATCTGCGCGGCGGTGGCGCAGTTCGTGGACGCGGCGGCCCCGCACAGCTCGGGCACGGGCCTCTGCGTGATGATGAACTGCTGCTGGTTCGTGCCGTTGAAGCGGTTCGCCTGTAGCGTCAGGTTGTCGGAGACGCGGCTGTAGAAGACGCCGACGCCGCCGCGCAGCACCGTCTTCGGGCGCGCCTGCGCCTTGCCGAGCGAGTAGGCGAAGGAGAGGCGCGGCGCGAAGTTCAAGGAGCTGCTGATGTTCGTCTGGTTCTCGTAGCGCAGGCCGCCGGAGAGCGTGAAGTTCGGGCGCACGCGCCAGTCGTCCTGCACGAAGAGGCCCACGTCGGTCTGGCTCACGTCGGCCAGCGGGGCGCCGAAGGTGATGTTGAGCTGCGAGGGCAGCACGTCCGACGAGCCGTTGAGCTGCCCCGCCTCGGACAGGGCGAACACCTGACGAAACTGCTCGCGCGACAGCAGCCCCGGCACGAGCACCGTCCCGTTCGGCGCGACGACCGACTGGCGACCGGCGAAGAAGAACGTGCCGTTGAAGCCCGTCTCCGAGGAGTCCTCGATGTTGACGCCGCGCAGGCGCACGCCCGCCTTGAGCGAGTGCAGGCCGCGCACGAACGTGGTGTAGTTCTGAAGCTCCCAATTCTTGTTGGTGGTGCTCGACGGGCCCGCGCTCGCGCCGCCCGCCGTGAACGCGCCGGAGACGCTCAGGACGGGCCGCGAGATGTCGCCGCCCGACTCGCTCCGGCCATGCTCGAAGCGGAAGCGCGTCTCGTTGATGATGGTCGGCGTGAGGATGGCCGTCTCCGTCACCTGAATGCTGTGCTCGGTGTTCTCGCGGGCGAAGGTGCGGTCGATGCCGAAGAACGGATCGATGTCGAGCACCAGCTCGCTCACGCCGAGGTTGTCGGAGGTGTTGTGCGAGTAGTTGTAGCGCGCGACGAGCGTGTTGTTCTTGTTGATGGCGTAATCGACGCGCGGGCTGAAGGAGGTGCGCCGCCCCGGCACGATGACGGTGCGGATGACCTGCTCGAAGCCGAGCGACGCGGGATCGACGATCTCGGTGTTGATGATCGCGTTGCTGTCCGTGTCGCGCTTCTCGAAGTCGACGAAGAAGGAGGACTTCTTCTTCTGGATGGGGCCGCCGAAGTTGCCGCCGAAGTTGCGCCCCTGCGAGGGCGCGCGGCGCGCGGCGAACGGGTCGCGCGAGTTCAGGCTCTCGTCGGAGAAGCTGAAGTTGAGCTGGCCGCGGAAGCGATCCGAGCCGGGCCGCGTCAGGATCTCGATGCGCCCGAAGCCGATCTGATCGAACTCGGCGGAGAAGGGGTTCTGGTTGATGCGGATTTCGCGGATCGACTCCTTCGAGGGGAGCGTGCCGCCCGTGAAGCCGTCGATGTAGATCTGCCCGCCGTTGGGGCCCGCGGCGGGGCCGGCGAGGGCTTGCAGCGCGGCGGCCAGGTCGTCCGGGTCGTCCGGCAGCGCGTCCAAATCCTTGTCCTTGATGACGAGCGCGCTCTGGTTGTTCTCCGGGTCGGTCGTGACGCCCGGCTCGGACTGCACGGTGACCGACTCCTGCTGGAGCGCGACGGCGAGCGTGATGTCGAGCCTTTCGCGCCCCGCGCTCGCCACGTTCAGGTCCGGGTTCTCGTAGACGGCGAAGCCCTCGGAGACGGCGCGCACGATGTAGTGGCCCGGCATGACGCCGGTGAAGGTGTAAACGCCCTCCTGATTCGTCGTCGTGGTCTTCTCCGCGCCCGACGCGTCCACGAGCGTGACGTTCGCGCCGACGACGACGCCCCCCTGCTCGTCCTTGACGACGCCGCGCAGGGAGCCGGTCGGCTGCTGCGCCGCGGGGGCCGCGCCGTCGGGCTGTTGGGCCGAGACTGCCGGGAGCGCGAGCGCGAGGGCGAACACGAGCGCCAGCCCGGCGGTGATGATCTTCTTCAATGACTGCATGATCGTTTCAATCGTCCTTCGCAAATGTGTTGAGAGCATAAGAAGAGGGGCGCTGGACGTGTCAGACACGCGAGACCGCCCGCGCCCCGGCAAAAACGTTTACGGCAGACCGATGCCGAGATCGATCCCGGCGGGCAAGCCGGAGCTGGTGACCTCGGCGCCCCTGCCCGCGCCGCCCGCCGGTCGCGTCTGCAGCGCGACGAGCACGGGCTCCGCGCCCGCGAGCAGCGTGATGGCCGTCACGCGCGTCGCGTCCGACCCGGCGGCGCTCGAAACGATGACCACGTCGCCCGCCTTCAGGTTGTCGAGCGTCGCCTGCGGCTGCCGGTCGATCAGTTCTTGGATGTCGAAGTTGCCGCCGCCCATCATGCGGCGCTGGCCGCCCGGCCCCGGGCCGCCGCCCGAAGCGTTCGCGCCCGCGGGGGGTTGGCCGCCGGGGCCGCCGGGGCCGGGGCCGCCCATGCGCACGTTGCCCTGCCCCGCGCCCGGGCCGAAGCCGCCGCCCGCCTGACGCATCACCATGAAGGCGAGCATCTGGCCCATCGTCTGATCGATGCGGCGCAGGTTCGAGCTCCGCGTGACGGCGACGGTGAGCGGCTGCTTCTGGCCGTTCGGCGTGATCTTGATGGTCCCCGCCGCCGCGTCGATTGACGCGACCGTGCCGAGGATCGTCTTGAACGAGCCGGAGACGATCTCTTCGGGCTTGTAGCGCGCGCCGTCGGCGGTGCGCTCCCCCAGAGCGCGGAGCTGATCGCCCACCTTAAGCTCGGCGAACGAGCTGGGCTTGGCGTCGGCGTACCGCACCGAGTCGGGCGCGTAGCGCAGGAACTCGACCTTCTCGCCGGAGGCTTCGACGATCATCGGCTTGAGCCCGGCGGGCGTGCGCGAGCTGATCGTGATCTCCTTGGTCGCCGCGTTGACCGACGTGACCGTGCCCCAGACGCCGCGGCGCGACCACTCGGCCTTGTCGTGCTCCTGCTTCTTCGCGATGTCGGACTTGGTCATCACGACGACGAGCTGCGCCGGGACGCTCCTCTGATCCGCCGCGACGCGCCCGTAGGCGAAGACGCGGTCGCCGACCGCGAGGTCGGAGAGCTTGATGTCGGTCGCGCCTTCGAGCGTCGCCGCGCCGGGCTGCGCGCGCTTGAAGGCGGTCTTCGGCGTGAGCATGACGAGCACGCTCGACCCGGCGGCGGTCTTGACCGCGAGCCCGTTCGCCTCGACGTTGATCGCCGTCACGTCGCCGAGCACGCTCGTCGCCTTGATGTCCTTATCGTTGGGCGCGGCCCCTTGCGCGGGCTGCTGCTGCTGCCGCGCCGCGCCCCCCGGCGACGCGACGACCGGGCCCGAAGGCACGACCGACGCGGCGAGTACGACTGCAAGTAGAAACTTCTTCATCAATAGACCTCTACCCCTGTTGTTTACCGTTTCTATAACGGCGGGTTCCGGTAATTGTTCCGCCCCGGCGTCGCTCCCCTAGCGGGCGCGCCCCTGCGCGTCGCGCTTGGCGTCGATCTCCGCCGCCACGGCGTCGAACTTCTGCCGCTGCCCCTCGTCGAGCAGCTCGCGTATGCGCGCTCGCGCTTTCAGGCGCGGCTCGTCGAAGCGCGGGCGCAGCTCGGCGCGCAGGTTTCGGTACTCGTTGCGCGTCTCTTCGAGGACGCCGCGGATTTTCGTCGCCTGCTCGTCCGACAGGTTCAGGTCGCGGCGCATCTTCTCGAAGTGCGCCCCGGCGTCGCGCCTGCGCTCGTCGTCGTCGCCGCGCCGCCCGGCGCTCGCGCGCGAGCGGTAGACGCCGTCTATCGCCGCGCCCGTCACCGTGCCGAGCGCGAAGACGGCCACGAAGACGATCCAGATTTTAACTCTCGTACTGCCTCTCATCTGTGCGCCTCCGTCCCGTCCTTCGCGACGACGATGTCGAGCACGTCGTCGTGCGAGAGCTGATCGCGGTCGGCGAGGACGGTCGACACCAGACCCGACCCGCGCGTGTCCAGCAGGGCCTCGTAGCCCATCTGGCCCTGCGACGCGCTCGCGCCGGAGATGCCGATCCAGAACAGGAGCGCCGCCGCGAGCATGGCGACGACGGCCATCACCGGCACGGCCCTCCACGCCACCGCCAGCATCGCTATCCACCCGTCCTCGCCCTGCGCGCGCCTGCGCTCTTCGATGCGCGCGGCGATGCGCGCGTAGAGGAACGGCGACGAGGCGACCGACTCCGCCGCGTCGTCTGCGCCGCGCGCCTCAGCGAGCAGGGCGGCGCGGGCGATCCGGTCGAGCCGTTCGTCGGTTATTTCGTGTGCCTTTTTGCCGAACATTTAGTACCTCGTGGGGCGAGCCGCGCTCGGGGCATTCCACAAATGGGAGACGCGGCGCGGCGCGCGGCGGTTACAACATTTTTCGCGTGACGGGGCGCGCCAACCCCTCAGTTTCACAGGTATTTACGCAGGACGCGGCGGAGCGAGAGCCGGGCGCGGTGGGCGCGGACTTTGACCTTCGAGTGCGTCCAGCCGGTCAGCCCGCTGATCTCCGCGACCGAGAGGCCGTCGGCGTCGAGCATGGTGAGGACGGCGCGGTCTTCCGGGTCGAGGCGCGCGAGGAGTTTGGCGGCGAGGTCGCGCGAGACGAGGGCCGACTCGACGTCGGGCTCGCCCGAGGCGACGCGCTCGACGCGCGAGACGAGCGCCTGCGCCTCCTCGACCGTCAGGTTCGCCCCGGGGTTCTGGGGCCGGCGGCGCGCGCGGCGCAGCTCGTCGTAGGCGGCGTTGACGGCGATCTGCGAGAGCCACGCGCCGAAGGAGGAGGCGTGCGCGCCCGCGTAGGAGTCGAGCGCGAAGTAGGCTTTGACGAAAGCCTCCTGCACGATCTCCTCGACCTCCTCGCGGCGCGGGAAGAAGCGCGCGGCGACGCGCGCGACCCTCAGGCGGTGACGCTCGAACAACTGCTCGAACGCCGCCTCGTCGCCCGCGCGCACGCGCTTGACGAGCGCGTCGTCGGTCGGTTCGTCGTGCGGCTGCAAAATTAGTTTATTTGCTTTAAGGCGTAATAAACTCCGTCTCTACCTTTCTTCTTCTCCACCTTGAACAAGGCGTGATCCGCCGAGTAAGACTTATAAACTTCCGTATCGGGAATATCAAAAACAACTTCTCCGTCCAGCGAGCCCTCGATGTCCACCGGGTGTTCTTCACGATGGACAACCCTCGTGCCCTCCACGAAGACAATCTTTCTCGTAAATTCAGACTGCTCCGGCAGCTCGGTCCCTAAAGCCTGCCGCACTTGTTCGCTGGTAGCATTATATTTAAAGACGTACATCTTATCCCACCGGAAGTCGGTCAAGTCATTGACATCGACCGCGCAAGCGTCCGCGGCCCGGCACGCGTCACGTAACCGCCCGGCAATCCGCCGCTCGATACTTCCAGACCTGCACCCGCACACGAGTGCGAGAGTCAATACCGAGAGACCCAAGCGTTTCATTGTAACTACCCTGCGTTTAGGTTTTGGCGGGGGATTTCCAGCCGAGGCGGTAGCGCGCGGTGAGCGCGAGGCCGAGGCTGGTGACGACGAGCGCGGCGGCGGCGAGCGCCCACACGTAAGGCAGAGAGAGGACGAGCGTCCAGAAGATCGCGCCGAGGAGCAGCGCGACCGACTCCGAGCGGCTCCGCTCGTTGAGCAGCAGGCGCTGGAGCCAACGGCCCGTCGCCGCGTGGATCGCGACGCGCCCGAAGAGGTAGGCGACGACTAAGAGCAGGCTCGCCATCGCGCCCACGAAGACGCCGACGGCGGGCGGCAGCACGTGCAGCGAGACCGGCACGCCGAAGCCGATGACGAGCGCGCCGACAACGCCGATCAGCGCGACCCTCAAACTCGTCAACTGCAAGCGCGCCGCGGCGCGGCTGATCGCGCCGGGCGTGGCGGCGGTCAGGGCGAGCGAGACGATGAACCAGAAGAGCACGGAGAGGACGCGCACGCCGAGCGACGGCAGAGACCAGCGCGGCGCGAGCACGGAGGCGGGGTTGCGCGTCGCCTCGCGCAGCTCCTGCTCGTAGCCGGCGTACATCACGGTCGAGCTTGAGGGGTTGCGCGCGGGCGCGCCCTTGCCGTGGTGGTACGCGCCGCCGAAGACCCACACGTCGCCGCCGATG
>DASVQC010000035.1:0-113823 GCA_036389335.1 Pyrinomonadaceae bacterium
AACGTCGCGCGCCCCTCCACGTGTGATCCCCTCGCCGCGCCCGTCAGCCCGCGACCGGCACGTCTTCCGACTCCTGCGCCGCGCCGATCTCTTTGAGCCGCGCGACGACCTGCTCGACGAGCCAGTTCGGCGTCGAGGCCCCGGCGGTGACGCCGACGCGCCGCGCGCCGCGCAGGTCTTCGGCGTCGATCTCTTCCGGCGTCTCGATGAGGAAGCTGCGCGGGCACTGCTCCTTGCAGACCGAGAGCAGCTTGATGCTGTTCGACGAGTGCCTGCCGCCGATGATGTAGAACGCCTCGACGTGGCCGGCCAGAGCGCGCGCCGCGTCCTGACGGTCGCGCGTGGCGGAGCAAATGGTGTTGACGATCTGCGGCTCGGCGTCGGCCCTCTCGCGAACCGCGTCCGCCGCTTCGAGGAACGTCGAGAGCTTGATGGTCGTCTGCGAGACGACGAGCGGCGCGTGCAGGCGCGGCAGCTTCGCGACCTCGCCCGCGTCGCGCACGACGTGAGCGCGCAGCGGCGCGTAACCCTTGACGCCGATCATCTCGGGGTGATCGGGGCTGCCGACGACCACCACGTCGCGCCCCTCGGCGGCGGCGCGCTCGGCGAGCTTCTGGACTTTGGTGACGAACGGGCAGGTCGCGTCCACGACGCGCTCGGCGCGCGCTTCCAGCTCGCGCTGGACTTCGGGCGTCACGCCGTGCGCGCGGATGACGGCGGTCGTGCCCGCCTCGACCTCGGCGGGCGAGTCGATGGTGCGGACGCCCTCGGCTTCGAGGCGACCGATCTCCTGCGTGTTGTGGATGAGCGGCCCGAGCGTGCGCACGCGCGCGCCCCCGCCCAGAGCCTCCTCCACCATCTGCACGGCGCGCTCGACGCCGAAGCAGAACCCGTACTCCTCAGCCAGCAATACCTGCATCAGTCTCCTCGAATGCGGGATGCGGATTGCGGATTACAAGACCGGAAAACTTTGCCGCCTCGCAGCCCTCTTCAAATCCGCAACCCGAAATCCGCATCCCGCAATTCCTAAATTACGTCCGCCGGGGGCGCGTCCGCGACGGGCGGGGGCTCGCACTTGCGCCGCCACTCCTCGCGCAGCCGGTCGCCGCCCGCGAGCGCCTCGTCGATCCACTCGACGTTCTTCTCGGCGAACCAGCGGATGCCGCCCCAGAGATTCTTCTCGAAGTCGGCGAGGCCGTGCGCCGCGTCGCGCGGGAAGATGGCGTACTTGGCGTCGCAGAGGAAGCGCCACACGTCCTTCAGCGAGTCGCCCGTGTTGTAACGCGGATCGGTAGTTCCGTTCATTAAGTAAATCCTCCTCCACCAACATACGGTCGGACGTGGGCTCGCGTTCCGAAGATCAATACTAACACACCGCCGGGCGCGGTCTGAACACCCGCCGCCGCCGCGCCCGCGCGGCCCGACGACAACGCCCCCGGCCTTCTTCAGTCTCCGCCGACGGCCTCCTTCACCGCGCCCCACATCATCTTCGCCCAGTACTCGTAGCCCTCGTCCGACGGGTGGAAGCCGTCCGACGAGTAGAACTCCGGGTGCTGCGGGATCACCTCGCGGCTCATCCCGTATGCGTCCACGAGCCGCAGGTCGTGGCGCGCGGCGATCTTTCCGATCTCCTCGTTGAAGAGCGCGATGCGCTGCGAGACGCCCTCGCGCATGAACGCGGGGACGCGCGGCGCGGTCGAGATGTCGGGGATGTTGGTCACGACGACGGGCGCGTCGGTCGCGGCCTTGATCCGGCTGACGATCTCCTCGTAGTTGCGCGCGAACCGCTCGACCTCGACGCCGTGCGTGAGATCGTTGATGCCGATGCCGAGCGTGACGAGCGAGGGCCGAGACGGCGCGACGCGCGCCACCTGCCCGCGCAGCACGTCGGAGGTCTCCGCGCCGCTCACGCACAGGTTCACCACGCGCGAGCCCGCGCGCTCGCGCTCCAACCGCTCGAACAGACGCGCGACGTAGCCGCCGCCTTTGCGCGCGCCCACGCCGACGCCCGTCGAATCGCCGAGCGCGACGTAAACCACCGGCCCCGCCTTCCGCGTCGTCGCAGGCGCGCCCTGCCCTTCCGTCCGTGCCGCCCCGCCCTCGCCCAAAGCCCGCCTCACCCCCTCCGCGCAACCGGCGAGCGCGGCGCACGCCAGCACGCCCGAAACCAACACCGCCGCGCGCGCCCCCGCCCGCCACCCCTTGAACATAAAAGCTCCAACCGCGGAGCACGAAAACTCCGCCCGCGCGTCGCCCGCCGGGCGCGGAGACGAAACTTCCTTCCGTCACAAAACCTCGTCCGTCCGCACGGGCTCGCGCAGGATCGCCGCCGCGGCTTCCGAGGCGACGCGCGCCGCCCTCGCGTGAGTCTCCCGCAGGTTGCCGATCTGCAAGAGCGATTCGCCCGCGCGCGAGAGCATACGAAACAAGTCGCCCTCTTCGGCGCGCGTCTCGCGCACGAGCGCCGCCCAGTCCGCGCCGCGAGCCCAGCGCGCCGCCGCCGCCGCCGCGGAGAAGTTGAACTCCCCCGCGGGCTCAAGCTCCTGCTGCCACTCGACGGTCGCCACGTCGAAGGCGATGCGCTCGAACTCCGAGAGCGCGCGCACGAGCCCGTCTTCCAGCTCGATCTGGCCGAAGTCGCGGTCGGAGTCGGCGGCGAGCGCGGCGACGACCCCCGCCGTGCGCGGCGCGTCGAGCGCGTTGAAGAGGTTCCGCTCAATCGCCTCGCCGACCAGGAGCGGCCTATCGAGCCGGAGATCGGCGAGCCAGCGACCGCGCTCGGTGACGCGCTCGCGCGCGTAGTCTAAATAGCCGAAGTGTTCGAGCACGCGCGCGCGCCGCTCGAAGGGCTCCCACACCTCGCCGCGCAGGACTTCGATGCGCCGCTCCATCGTCTCGACGCCCGAAGCCTCCTGCACGACCGACCAGAGCGCGTCGCGGCAGCGCGAACGCTCCCCCTCGCTCAACTCCGCGCCGCGCCCGCCGCCACTTTTGCGACCAGCCCCCGCGCCCGAAAGCTCGTCCATCAGATCGTTGATGAGCGCGACCGCCTCGTCCGACTGCGCGCGCGCGTCGCGCAGGCGCGGCTCCGGCATCAGGGTCGCGCGCCCGGCGAGCACGTCGGCGAAGGCCGCGTCGCGCGCGTTCTCCGTGCGCGGGTAGATCTCCTCGTAGACGCGCCCGACGCGGTCGAGCGAGAGGGCCGCGCGCCGCCCGTCCTCGCGCGCGCCGACGAGGCTGCCCTCGCGCCGCTCCGTGACGAAGACGAGGCGGCGGCTGTTGCGCCCGACGCCGACGACGCGACCGGGCACGACCACCTCGTCGAGCCAGCTCAAAAAAACTTCAAAGCGCGTGTGCGGCAGGCCCGTCAGCAACCGGTCGCGGGCCGAGGCCAGACGCTCCAACCCGCGCGCGACCCCGGTCGGCAGATCGCAACCGGCGTCCTTGAGCTTCGACGCGATGCGCCGCTCCGCCTCGTCGCGCTCGCGCTCTAATCGGACGACGCGGTCGAGCGTCTCGCGGTGCGCGAAGCTGCGCGAGGCGATCTCGCGGACGTGCGCGAAGTCTCCGTAGGCGTCGAGTAAATTTAAGAGCGTCGTGTAGGTGGCCCGGAACTGGCTCTCCAGCGGATCGGGCGGCGACTGCAAGAGCGTCGCGAGCTTCTGCGGCTCTTGGTGCATCCCGGGCGCGGCGACGATGAAGCCGACGCGGTCGCGCCCGCGCCTGCCCGCGCGCCCCGTCATCTGCTGAAACTCCGAGGCGGAGAGGCCGCGCCAGCCCCTCCCGGTGCGCGCGTCGGCGTTCGTGACGACGACCGTGCGCGCCGGGAAATCGACGCCCGCGGCGACCGTGGCGGTCGCGAAGATCGCGTCGAGCAGGCCGGCGCTCATCAGCTTTTCGATCAGCAGTTTCCACGCCGGCAGGTGCCCGGCGTGGTGCGCGGCGACGCCGCCGCCGAGCGTCACGTCCCAGTGGCGGTGCTTCTTCACTTCGGGGTGCGCCGCGGCGAACTCGCGCATCAGGGCGCGCCGGGCCTCGCGCCTCTCGTCGTCCCCGCCGCGCCGACCGAGCGAGGCTTCCGCCGCCGACTCGTCGCAGCGTTTGCGCGTCGGCAGGAACACGATGGCGGGCAGCAGGTCGTAAGCGGAGAGCGCGGCGAGCAGCGAGGCGGGCGGCATCTCCGGCATGTTCATGCGCTGCGGTCGCGCCGGATCGCGGCGCTCGCCCCAGCGCGAGTGCGCGGGGGCGCGGCGCGCGTTGGCGTGTTGGAGGAAGTCCGCGATCTGGTGGTTGAAGCGGCCCGCGTCGTCCACGAGCGGCGCGAGCTGCCCTTCGGGGT
The DNA here is from genome assembly GCA_036389335.1 of Pyrinomonadaceae bacterium. Classification (GTDB taxonomy): domain Bacteria; phylum Acidobacteriota; class Blastocatellia; order Pyrinomonadales; family Pyrinomonadaceae; genus JAIVGV01. The sequence goes on from DASVQC010000035.1 coordinate 4,340, forward strand.
AGAGGAAGGCGGCGCGCAGCGGGACGGGGCGCGCGCCCGGTCGCTCGACTACCGTGCAGCGCACGCCGCGCACCTCGCCCATCCACGCGGCGAACTCCGCGGCGTTGCCCACGGTGGCCGAGAGCAGGAGCATGCGCACGCGCGGCGGCGTCAAGATGATCGCCTCCTCCCAGACGTGGCCGCGCTCCTCGTCGGCGAGGTAGTGCGCCTCGTCGAGGATGACGAGATCGGCGCGGAGCTGATGCCCCTCGCGCATCGCGTCGAAGAGCTGGTTGCGGTAGACCTCCGTCGTGCCGACGACGAGCGGCGCGTCGGAGTTCTCCTTGCGGTCGCCCGTGAGGATGCCGACCGCGCCCGCGCCGAAGGCTTCGGAAAACTCGTGATACTTCGAGTTGGTGAGGGCCTTCAGCGGGCTCGTGTACCACGCGCGCTTGCCCGCGGCGAGCAGGCGGCGAATCTCCTCGCGCGCGATCCACGTCTTGCCGCTCCCCGTCGGCGCGGTGACGAGCACGTCTTCGCGTTCGAGCGCGGCGAGGGCTTCCGTCTGGAAAGGGTCGGGCTTGAACGGGGACGCTTGCGGCGTGCCGATGCCTTCGAGCAGGCGGCGCACGTCGCGGTCGCGCGCCGCGCGCAGGGCGGTGCGCTCGATTGAGTCGCCGCCCGCCTGTGCGGTCTGAGCGCGCGGGCCTTGATCGCGTCGCGCGCCCGCGCGCGGGCCGCCCCCGCCGCCGCGTCGCGCGCCGCCGCCTCCGCGCCCTCGTCCGCCCCCTGCGTTGCGTGGCATAATAGAGCCTTAAACCAAAGCCTTTACAAAACTTTAACGGGCGCGGGCGGTTTCTTCCGCCCCCTCCGCAACGATCCGGCGAGCCGGAACGTCTAAAAGGGTTGCAAGGGCGGCACGCGGCGCGGACTTTTTTTTGCGCGCCGCCGGGGCCGCGGGCGAAAAAGTTAATGGCAGAGATTTTTCAGACGCACTACGCGCTCGAAGGCGAGGCCGAGTCGCGCGCGCGCAGGTTCACGCGCTGGGTCGGCGGCTCGGTCGTCCTGCACGCGCTCCTGCTCGCCGCGCTGATCTACGTCCCGGCGGTGCGCGACACCTTCGCGCTCGCCAACCAGCTCGCGGGCTTCCGCGTCGTGAGCAAGGACTACGATAAGACGCGGGTCTACGAGCGCGCCGTGCTCGTCAACCTCGCCGCGCAGAAGCTCTACTACCCGGCGGGCTACTTCGAGGCCGCCGCGCAGACCTCCCAGACGGCCCCGCCGTCGCCCGACGATCCGAAGTTCGTCGCGACCGTGAACCCGACGCCGGAGCCGACGCCGAAGCCCGTCAAGGTCAAGCCGACCCCTTCGCCGTCGCCCGAAGCGTCGCCTTCGCCGAAGTCCGCAGGGGAAGTGGCGCAGGGCGAGAAGCCGAAGGATGCCTCGGCCTCGCCGTCGCCCGCCGAGCCGAAGTCGGTCGAGGAGGCGGAGCAGAAGTTGAAGGAGGCGGATCAGGAGAAGTTCCCGGAGGTCAACACCAAGCCCTTCGAGGACTTGCTCGCGCAGGGCAAGAAGATGAAGGACGCGGGCGAGATCGATCTCACCGGCACGCTCGAAATGACGGTCGAGGCCGAGCGTCAGGACGACGGGAAGCTGGCGCAAGTCGAGATCACCGGGGCGTCGGCGAGCGATCCGAAACTGCACCAGCTCGCGAAGGACTTCATCGCCGCGCTCAGCGACAGCCAGTTGCTCAAAGTCCTCGACGGCGCGCACCACCTGCACATGAAAGTCCGGCTCGACGACAAGCAGCTCTCGGTGCGCGTGACGACCGAATTGGAGAGCGACGATCTGGCGTCGAAGAAGACGAACGCCTACAACGGGATGCTCTGGCTCGGCGCGATGAGCAAGAAGGGCAAGGACGAGGAGGCGATCTTCAAGAGCGTCAAGATCAACAACGAGGCGAAGCAGGTCGTGCTCACCTTCGAGATGCCGCGCGCCGCCGCGAGCGCGCTGCTCTCCAAGCTCACCGAGAAGAACAAGGCGACGCCGCCCGGCGAGTGAGGGCGCGCGCCGCCGAGCGCGCGCCGGTTTGAAAGCCGCGCGCCCTCAAGTTAAACTAGGGATGATGGCGAACAGGTCTCACAAACAGCCGCGGCACGCGGCGACGCCCTCGCAGCAGCAGATGATCTGGCGCGCGCTCGTCGGCTCGCTCTTCTTCTGCGCCGCGCTCGCCGCGCCGGCGCGCGCGCAGGCGGCGCCGGCGGAGGCGTCGAACGCGCCGCAGGAAGCCGAGGCCGCGCCCCTCCCCGAAATCAGCCTGACCCCCTTCCGGGAGCTGCTGGCGAAGGCCCTGCGCCTGCGCGCCGACGGCTCGCTCGGCTCGGAAGAGACTTTCGACTTCACCGTCGAAGCCGACCGCGCCGAAGACGGGACGCTGCGTAACGTCACGTTAGCCGGTAGCGCGTCGGACGCGCGCGGGGCTTGGCGGGGGCTGGCGATGGATTTCATCTCAGCCGTCGGCGACAGCCGCCTGCTCGCCGCGTTCAGGGAGGCGCTGCACGTCAGCATGAGCCTCCGGCTCGACGCGCGGACGAGTCTCGCCAGCCTCAGCTTCGAGGCCCCCTCGGAATCACGCGCGCAGCAACTCGCCCGCGCCTACGACGCGCTCTTCCGCATCGCCTCCCTGAAGCCGCGCGGGGCCAACTCGGCTGCCGTCCTCAACGGCCTGACGGTCTCCGCGAGCGGCAAGCAGTTCGCCGTCAAGCTCGAAATGTCGCGCGAACAGCTCGGCAACCTCCTCCGCCAAAGCCTCTCGCTCCCCTGAACCCGCACGCGCGGGGCGCTCAGCCGCCGAAAGCGGCTCGCTTGCCCCGGCCCCCACGCTCACTTAGAATCGCACGTCGCGCTTAAGGCGCGCGGTCGTGCGCCTTGGCGGCACCAGAGTTTGCCGCGCGTTCGGGAAGGGCGTCAGGCGTTTAGCAATCACGTAAAAGTTTTCAACTGAGTGCTGATTGCTGACCGCCGAGTGCTACGAAGGACAAACCCATGATCGACAAGTTTCTCACTAAAGTTTTCGGCAGCCAGAACCAGCGTTACCTGAAGACGCTGCAACCCATCGTCGCGCGCGTCAACGAGCTGGAGGCTTCCGTCCAGAAACTCTCGGACGACGAGCTGCGCGCGCGCACAGTCGATTTCAAGGAGCGGATCGCGCGCGCCGTCGAGGGCACGACGATCCCCGAAGACCGCAAGCGTAAGGAGCGGCGCGCGCTCGACGAGATTCTGCCCGAGGCGTTCGCCGTCGGGCGCGAGGCTTCGGTGCGCGCCACCGGGATGCGCCACTTCGACGTGCAGATCATCGGCGGCATCGCCCTCCACGAGGGCAAGATCGCCGAGATGCGCACGGGCGAGGGCAAGACCTTGGTCGCCACGCTCCCCGCCTACCTCAACGCCCTGACGGGGCGCGGCGTCCACGTCGTCACCGTCAACGACTACCTCGCCTCGCGCGACGCCGAGTGGATGGGCCGCATCTACCGCTTCCTCGGCCTCTCGGTCGGCGTCATCCAGAACGACATGGACGACTGGGAGCGCAAGGACGCCTACGCCGCGGACATCACCTACGGGACGAACAACGAGTTCGGCTTCGACTACCTGCGCGACAACATGAAGTTCGACCTCGCCACCTGCGTCCAGCGCGGCCACTACCACGCCATCGTGGACGAGGTCGATTCGATCCTGATCGACGAGGCGCGCACGCCCCTCATCATCTCCGGCCCCTCCGACGAGGCGACCGACAAGTATTACAAGGCGGACGCCATCATCCCGCACCTCAAGCGCGGCACGGAGGAGACCGAGCCGGGGACGGGCAAGAAGAAGATGACGGGCGACTACGTCGTCGACGAGAAGCAGCACAGCGCCGTGCTGACCGAGGAGGGCGTGGATCGCGCCGAGCAGCTACTCGGCGTCGGCAACCTCTACGACCCTTCGAACATGGAGATGCTCCACTGCGTCGAGCAGGCTTTGAAGGCGCACACGCTCTACAAGCTCGACCACCAGTACATCATCCGCGACGGCGAGGTGATCATCGTCGACGAGTTCACCGGGCGCACGATGCCCGGTCGCCGCTGGTCGGACGGCCTGCACCAGGCGGTCGAGGCCAAGGAGGGCGTCAAGATCGAGCGCGAGAACCAGACGCTCGCCACGATCACTCTGCAGAACTACTTCCGCCTCTACGAAAAACTTTCGGGCATGACCGGCACGGCCTACACCGAGGCCGCCGAGTTCGACTCGACCTACAAGCTCGACGTGGCGGTCATCCCGACGCACCGCCCGATGGTGCGCCGCGATCACCCGGACGTGATCTACCGCACCATCGGGGAGAAGTGGGACGCCGTGGTCGAGGAGATCAAGGAGTGCTACGAGAAGGGGCAGCCGACGCTCGTCGGCACGGTCTCGGTCGAGAACTCCGAGCTGCTCGCGCGCAAGCTCCAGCGCGCGGGCGTGCCGCACAACGTTTTGAACGCCAAGTACCACGACCGCGAGGCCGAGATCGTCGCGCAGGCGGGCCGGAAGGGCTCGGTCACGATCGCGACCAACATGGCGGGGCGCGGCACCGACATCCTGCTCGGCGGGAACGCCGAGTTCATGGCGCGCGAGTTTCTGAAGCAGGACGAGATCGATCCGGACGAGGCGACCGAGGAGCAGATGAACGAGGCACTGGCGCGGGCGAAAAGGATCGTCGACGAGGAGCACAAGGAGGTGGTCGCGGCGGGCGGCCTGCACATCATCGGCACCGAAAGGCACGAGGCGCGGCGCATCGACAACCAGTTGCGCGGTCGCTCGGGACGCCAGGGCGATCCCGGCTCGTCGCGCTTCTTCCTCTCGCTCGAAGACGATCTGATGCGCATCTTCGCGGGCGACAAGGTGAAGGCGCTGATGCAGCGGCTCGGCATGGAGGAGGGCGTCGCCATCGAGTCGAAGATGGTCTCGAAGCGGATCGAGTCGGCGCAGAAGTCGGTCGAGGGCCGCAACTTCGAGTCGCGCAAGCACCTGCTCCAGTACGACGACGTGATGAACAAGCAGCGCGAGACGATCTACGGCCTGCGCCGCCAGTTGATGGAGGAGCCCGATCAGCGCGAGTTCTTGGTCGGCGACGGCGGCGTCGCCCACGATCTCCTGCGCGACATGGTCAAGCAGTACATCGACCCCGACGCGAGCGTGGACGACTGGGACGTGGAGAACTTCAAAATCCAGTTGCAGTCCGTCTACGCCTTCGACGCCGACGCCGAGGGGGTCGATTTCTCGAACGCGACCTCGCAGGAGGTCGAGCAGGCGGTCTGGGAGAGGCTGAAGGCGAGGTACGCCGAGAAGGAGGCGCAGGTCGGCGTCGAGGCGATGCGCACCTACGAGCGCATCATCATGCTCAACATCATCGACGCGCAGTGGAAGGATCACCTCCTCGCGCTCGATCACCTGAAGCAGGGCATCGGCTTGGTGGGCTACGGGCAGAAAGACCCGCTCGTCGAGTACAAGAAGGAGAGCTTCGATCTCTTCCAGGCGATGTTAGATCGCATCGACACCTTCACCATCCGCTCGCTCTTCAACCTGCAAGTCGTCGCCGAGCAGGCCCCGGAACAGTTGCAGCAGCGCAGGCGCTCGCGCCCGACCTCGATGATGTTCACGGGGCCGAATCAGGGCGCAGCCGCCGCGGGCGAGGAGGCGGGCGCGTCGAAGACCGTCACGCGCAGCCAGCCGAAGGTGGGCCGAAACGATCCGTGCCCCTGCGGATCGGGCAAGAAGTACAAGAAGTGCTGCGGCGCGTGAGCGCGCCGCAGACTTCGGGAGGGGACGATGGCGCGCGCCGCCCGCACGAACCTCACGCCCACGCCGAGAACCGCGCTCGCAGCCGCCGCGTGCGCGTGCCTGCTCGCCGCAGGCGCGCACGCCGTGGCGGCGGCGGGCGCGAGAGGGACGCCGCCGCCGCAGGGCCCGCCGGTCGCCGCCGACGACACGGCGCGCGGCGTCGCGCAGTACAAGGGCGGCGACGCTGACGCGGCGATCAAATCCCTGCGCGCGGCGACGAAGAAGAACAAGGGCGACGAAGCCGCGTGGTACTACCTCGGGCTGTCCCTGCTGAAGAAGGGGAAGTCGAAGGACGCCCGCGCGGCGTTGGAGACGGCGCTCGCCCTGCGACCGACTTCCGTCGCCGCGCGTAACGGGCTCGCCTACGCGCTGCTCTACCTCGGCAAGACCTTCGAGGCGCTGCGCCTCTCCGAGGAGACCCTCAAGCTCGACCCGCAGAACGCCGAGTCCCACTACGTCCGCGGGCTCGCGCAGTACCGGCTCAACTATTACAGCAAGGCGCTGGAAGAGTCCGAAGCCGCGCTCAAGATCGCCCCGTCGTTCGAGAGCGCGCTGCTGCTGAAGGCGCAGGCCCTCGTCGCCATGAGCAGCAACGCCCTGACGACCGCGGGCGACGAGACGCCCGACGTGCGCGACCTGCTCCGGGGAAAGATCGCCGAGCGGCTCGACGAGGCGACCGGCGCGCTCGACAAATTTTCAAAGCTCAGCCCGCGGGAAGTTAAGATCATCGAGCCCGTGCGCGAAGAGATCATGACGCTGCGGGTTTACGGCGCGGTGCCCGGCACGCAGTCGCCTGACGGCCCGATCTACTCCTCGAAAGAGGTGACGACCAAGGCCCTCATCAGCGACAGGCCCGAGCCGATCTACACCGAGCGCGCGAAAGAGAATCAGGTGACGGGCACGGTGCGCGTGCGCATGGTGCTCGCCGCCGACGGCAACGTGAAGCACGTCGTCGCCGTCAGCAGGCTGCCCGACGGGCTGACGGAGGCGGCGGTGCGCGCGGCGCGGCGGCTCAAGTTCGTCCCCGCGACGAAGGACGGTCGCCCCGTCTCGCAGTACGTGACGATTGACTACAACTTCAACATCTACTAGCCCGCCCCGCGCCGCGGCGGGCCGCGCCCCCGGAGGTAAAGATGAACACACTTCACACGCCCTCCGCGCCACCCCTCAAACCGCTGCTCCTCGCGTGCCTGTGCCTGCTCTTCGCGGGCGCGCACGCGCACGCGCCCGGCCAGCCCCCGCCGCGCCCCCGCCCGGCGAGTGACAGGAGGCAGGCCGAAGAGATGCTGCTCAAGGGCAAGCAACTGCTCTGGCAAAGCAATGACACGGGCGCGGTCGAAGTCTTCCGCGACGCCGCCAAGCGGTTCCCCGACGTGGCCGACACGTGGTACTACCTCGGCGTCGCGCTCAGGCGCGCGGGCGACTTCGACGGGTCGGGCGAGGCGCTCAAGCGCGCGCTCAAGCTGCGGGGCTCCTCCGCGACCGTCGGCGCGGAGTTGGCTTACACGCTGCTCGCCGCGGGCAGGCGCGACGACGCGATCAAAGAGGCGCGGCGGGCCTTCGGCGGCGAGGCGGCGCGCGCCGAGCCGCACTACCTGTTCGCGCTGCTCCACCTCAACCACGACTTCCCCGCCCCCGACGCGCCCGCGCGCGCCCTCGAAGAGGCCGAAGCCGCCGTCGCCGCCGACCCTCATTTCGCCCACGCCCACCTGCTCAAGGCGCAGGCGTTGACGCGCCTCTCCGCCCGGCCCTCGCCCGCGGACGCGCCCGACGCGGCGGGCCGGCGGCTGGCCGAGGCGGCGCAAAGCCTTGAGAAGTTTCTGGCCCTCGCGCCGGGGGCGGAAGACTTCGCCTTCTGGCAGCAGCAACTGTCGGCCCTGCGCGGCCAGAGCGAGGCGGCGCTCGCGCCCGAAGCCAGCCGCACGGTCTTCTCGGCGAAGGACGTGACGACCAAAGCCGCCATCACCTACCGGCCCGAACCGCTCTACACGGAAGCGGCGCGCCGGACGCAGACGTTCGGCGTGGTGCGCGTGCGGATGGTGCTCGCGGCTGACGGCAGCGTGCAGCACATCCTCGCCTTGGGCAGCCTCCCGAACGGGCTGACGGAGCGCGCGGTCGAGGCGGCGCGCGCGCTCCAGTTCAGGCCCGCGACGAAAGACGGTCGCCCCGTCTCGCAGTTCGTCTTCGTGGAATACAACTTCAGCATCTACTGACGCACGCGCCCGACGCCGCGGCGGCGGCGTTTTCCCCACGCCTCATTCGACAGGGCCGCGCGCGAGCTTTATCTTTATCCCCGTGAGCGCGAACACCACATCGACGAACCCGATCGTGCAGGCCATCGTGGGCGGCACGGCCCCGGCGCAGGCGCGCATGATGGCGGCGCGCGGGATGCTGCCGCTCGCGGCGGAAGACCTCCTCGAAGTGCTCGTCTGCCTGCGCGGCGACGGCGAGGCCGACATCGCCCAAGCCGCCGCGGCGACGCTCTCGGAGCAGCCGGCGGAACTCCTCCTCGGCGCGGCCTCTTCCGAGGCGACCTCGCCGCGCGTGCTCGCGCACCTCGCCACGCTCCCCGAGGCCGGGCCGTCCGTCCGTGAGGCCCTGGCGTCGAACGCGCGCACGCCCGACGAGGCCATCGTCGCGCTCGCCGCCGGGGCGAGCGAAGGCGCGCTGCTCGAACTCATCACCGTCAACCAGCAGCGCCTCATCCGCGCGCCCGCCATCATCGACGCGCTGCTCGCGAACCCGGCCCGCACCTTCGAGGCGGAGCGGCGCGCGAAGGAAGTCCGCCAAGAGTTTTTCGAGAAGGAGCGCGGCGCGCGCCAGATCGCCGAGGAGATGCGCGCGCGCGGGCTCTCAGCCGCCGCCGAGTTCGTCGAGGCGGCGGAGTCCGTCGGCGCGGCGGGCGGGCTCACCTTCGACGACGCGTGGCTCTTGGCCGAGCACATCGAGGTTACGGACGACGAGCTGGACGACTCGTGGATGCCCTCGGAGCGGCTTGAGGAGCTGCTGGCGGAGAGCGAGGAGGAGCGCGCCGCGACCTTGGAGCGCATCATCTCGGAGACCGCCGCGGAGGTCGGCGAGGTCGCGCCCGAGCGCGTCTCGCTCATCCGCCGGATCATGCTGATGAGCGTCAAGGATCGCATCAAGCTCGGGATGAAGGGCGACCGCGAGGCGCGCGCGATCCTCATCCGCGACGGCAACAAGGTGGTCTCGACGGCGGTCGTCCACAACCCGCGCATCACCGACAAGGAGGTCGAGACCATCGCCGCGATGCGCACCGTCAGCGAGGACGTGCTCCGCCACATCGCGATGAACCGCGCGTGGGCGCGCGTCTACCCCGTCATCCACAACCTCGCGCGCAACCCGCGCACGCCCCTCGCCTCCGCCCTCGCCATCCTCCCGCGCCTTCAGGGGCGAGACCTCCAAGCCCTCTCGCAGAACCGCAACGTCCCCGACGGCATCCGCCGCCAAGCGTTCCGCCTCATCCAGACGCGCGCGGGCCACTGAAAGCCGTGACGGGTGACAGGTGACAGGTGACAGGCAAGAAGTGATGAGTGATGAGTACTGAGTTGAAGACGAATGCTTTTAACTCAGTACTCATCACTCATCACTCATCACTCCTGATTTACCTGTCACCCGTCACCCGTCACGGTCTTCAAAAGAGCTGCGAGCCTTTGCGCAGGACAGACCACGTCACGTCGGTGACGGTGTGGCTCGCCGCGCCCCACCAGAGCCCGGCGAGCGTGGCGAGCGTGATCTCTTTGAACGCGCCGCGCCACTTCAGGCCCGCCTCGAACCCGCGCCACGCGCGCAGGTACTCGTCCGCGTCCGGCGGCTTGCCGACGACGTAGCTCATGTAGACGTAGAAGACGACAGCCGCGACGGCGGCGAGCACGCCGACGAAGTAGACGACGCGGATGAGCGTGCCGAAGACGATGCCGTGCGACCAGCGCGAGCGGTGGCGGAAGAGCATCTTGTACGGCAGCCACAGGAAGCGCAGCGGGCCCCAGCGCGTGTACTGCCGCGACTGGATGTCGAGGTCGGGCCCGAACATCAACCCGCCGAAGACGGTCGCCGCCGTCACCACACCGGCCAGCACGAGGCTGCGCGTCACGCCCCACGCCGCGACGAATGTCGGCGCCGCCAGCAGCATCGTGATCGCGTCGTGCGTCTTACCGGAAGGCATGGAAGCAGCAGTCAGTAGTCAGTAGTAAATCGGAGCCCACGCGCCCACAAGCAAGATGATACCCGACCTCACGTCAACCCTTCTACTGACAACGGACAACTGACAACTGACTACTGACTACATCTTCGCCCGTTTGCCAGCCGCCGGGACGCCGCGTTAAACTGCCCGTTCTCTCCGACCGGACGCATAATGGCTAAACAGCGCGGGAAACTTCAGACCGACTCGGAATACGCGGCGGTGCGCCTGCTGCTCGGCGCGCTCGGCGTGCTGCCGCGCCGCGCGGCGGTCGCGCTGGGACGCGTGATGGGCCACGCGGCTTACGCGCTCGCAGGTGGCTTGCGCCGCACCGGCCTGCGAAACCTGCAGCTCGCCTTCCCCGAAATGAGCGAAGGCGAGAGGCGGCGAATCCTGCGCCGCTCGATGGTCGGCCTCGGTCGGCAGCTCGGACACTTCAGCCACTTCCCGCGCATGACCGCCGAAGACTTGCGCGACCTCGTCGAGTACGACGGCATCGAAATCCTCCACGAGGCGCAGGCGCGCGGGCGCGGGATAATTTTCCTGACCGCGCACCTCGGCGCGTGGGAAGTCCTCTCCTTCGCCCACTCCGCCCTCCACGGCCCGATCAGCTTCATGGTGCGGCGGCTCGACAACCCGCGCGTCGAAGAGTTGATCGACCGCGTCAGGACGCGCTTCGGCAACCGCTCCATCGACAAGAAGATGGCGGCGCGCTCGGCGCTCAAACTCCTGCGCGAGGGCGGCACGCTCGGCATCCTCGCAGACCTCAACACGCAGCCGCACGAGGGCGTCTTCGTCCCCTTCTTCGACCTCCCCGCCTGCACGACGAGCGGCATCGCCGTCCTCGCGCTGCGCACCGACGCCGCCGTCATCCCCGTCGTCGCGCCGTGGCACGAGGAGCGCGGGCGCTACGTCTTCCACGGCAGCCCCATCGTCGAACTCTCACGCACGGGCGATCACGAGCGCGACGTCGAGATCAACACCGCGCGCTTCACCGCCGCCGTCGAGGCACAAATCCGCAAGTACCCGGAGCAGTGGCTCTGGATTCACAAACGCTGGAAGACCCGCCCCGCCGGCGAGCCCGACCTTTACGGCAAAGAGAGCGTGAGAAACCTCACCGAAAGCGCCCCGCCAGCCTCGCAAGAGACCGTCCTGAGCACAAAACCGCAAAAATTTTGAACGCCTTTTCCGCCCTGCTTTCAATAACTTAGCGGTTTCAAACGCCAACTGTTACGAATCTGTGAAGAAAACTTTGCATTTTGTTCTTGACACCTCACAAAGTTTTGGTGTAATTTCACACACGAGTTCAGCCAATCAAGTTCTTAACAGTTTTTTGAAAAGTCTGCTGGTCGTAGGGTGCGAGCGGGTCGGGCGAATATTAAGTTTTGTCGGTCATGCAATTATTCCCGCCCGTCTAAACGCACCACCCACACATCCGGATCGCCCGTAGGTGACGATCTCCAGCACCAACCAACGCCACCCTGAGTCTCCGAGCCTGCCCAAAAGTTTTAAGCCGCGTTAGCCCCCCAAGCTAACGCGGCTCCTTTCTTTTTACGCTAAGAGTTTTCCGGCCAAGCGCGCGCGGGATTCAAGTCGGGACTCACATCGCCAGCCCGCCGTCGACCTGTATGACCTGACCCGTGATGTAGCGCGCCGAGGGCGACAGGAGGAAGCAGGCGATCTCGGCGATCTCTTCGGGCTGCGCGAAGCGACCGAGAGGAATCTGCTCCGTCAGCTTCGCGCGGTAAGACTCGTCGAGCGCGCCGGACATCTCCGTGTCCACCAGACCGAGGGCGAGCGCGTTGACCGTCACCCCGCGGCTCGCCACCTCTCTGGCGAGCGACTTCGTCAGACCGATCATCCCGGCTTTCGACGCCGAGTAGTTCGACTGCCCGGCCATCCCGACCACGCCGCTGATCGACGTGACGTTCAGAACCGATCCGCCCCCGTCCTGCCTGAGCATGAAGCGCAGCGCGGCCTTGGAAAAGTTCCACGCGCCTTTGAGGTTCGTATCGACGACCGCGTCCCAGTCCTCCTCCTTCATCCTGAGGATGAGCCCGTCGCGCGTGATGCCCGCGTTGTTGACGAGGAAGTCGACGCGACCGAAGGCCTCCTTCGCCTGCTTGACCATCTCGGCGGCGGCGCTCGTCTGCGCCACGTCGCACTGCGCGGCGATGGCCGCGACGCCCAAGCCTTCGATCTCGGCCTTCAACTGCTCTGCGGCCTCGGCGCTCTTCGCGTAGTTGAAGGCGACCGACGCGCCGCGCCGCGCGAGTTCGAGGGCGACGGCGCGACCGATGCCGCGCGACGCGCCCGTCACTATCCCGGCGCGCCCGGCGAAGGCTTTCGCGTTGTCGTTGGGGCTGCTCATGAGTTCGTCACCCGTCCAGTTTCAGCGAGCGCAGGTACTCTTTGAACTGCGGCGCGAGGTCGGGTCGCTTCAGCGCGAACTCGACGGTCGCGACGAGGAAGCCGAGCTTGTCGCCCGCGTCGTGGCGCGTGCCCTCGAAGCGGACGGCGTAGAAGGGGCGCTTCCTGAGGAGCGAGCGCATCGCGTCCGTGATCTGGAACTCCCCGCCCGCGCCGCGCGGCGTCCGCTCGATCTCCGGGAAGATGTCGGGCGTCAGGATGTAGCGACCGATGATCGCGAGATCGGACGGGGCTTCGTGGAAGGGCGGCTTCTCGACCATGTCCTTGATCTTATAGACGCCCTCCGACACTTCGTCGGCGTCGATCACCCCGAAGCGCGAGATCGCCTCGCCCGCCACACGCATCGTCCCGAGCACCGGCGCGTCGAACTCTTCGTAGACGCGCATCATCTGTTTGAGCGCCGGCACTTCGGCGTCCACGATGTCGTCGGCGAGCAGCACGGCGAAGGGCTCGTCGCCGGCGAAGTCGCGCGCCTGAAGGACGGCGTGGCCGAGCCCCAGCGCCTCGCGCTGCCGGACGTAAGAGACCTGCGCCATCTCCGAGATGGCGCGCACCTCGCGCCGCGCCTCGTCCTTGCCGCGCTCGCGCAAAAGCTGCTCCAGCTCGAACGAGATGTCGAAGTGATCCTCGATGACGGTCTTGCCCCGGCTCGTGACGATCAGGATCGACTCGACGCCCGACCCGACCGCCTCCTCGACGACGTACTGGATCAGGGGCTTATCGACGAGCGGCAGCATCTCCTTCGGCGAAGCCTTCGTCGCCGGCAGGAAGCGCGTGCCCAGCCCCGCGGCGGGGAAGACGGCTTTGCGAATCTTCTGTGGCATGAGTAGCTGTTAGCCGTTAGCTGTTAGCTGTTAGCTATGCCTCCCGGATCGGCTAAACGCTAACGGCCAATCGCTCACGGCCCCCTTCCTTGACACGCTCGCGAAGCGTCGGCTAGGTTGGCTTTTTCGTCTGCGTGCGCTGTTTAAGCTCCTGAGTTTCTATCACACCGCGAAGGACACCGGCAAATGCTCGATCTCCACTTCGTCCGCGAAAACCTCGACCGCGTGCGCGCCGCGCTCGAAGCGCGCCGACACCCGACCGCGCCGCTCGACGACTTCGCGCGCATGGACGCCGAGCGACGCCGCGTCATCAGCGAGTCGGACGGGTTGAACGCCGAGCGCAACGCGGCGAGCAAAGAGATCGGCGCGCTGATGAAGTCGGGGCGGAAGGACGAGGCCGAGTCGCAGCGCAAGGCGGTGGGCGAGCTGAAGGACAGGATCGCGGAACTCGAACGGCGGCGCGACGAGGCCGAGTCGAAGATGCGCGAGTTGTTGTCAACGCTCCCGAACGTGCCGCACGAGAGCGTGCCCGTCGGCGCGGACGAGTCTGCGAACCGGGAGGTCAGGCGCTGGGGCGAGCCGCCGGCGCTCGACTTCGAGCCGAAGGATCACGTCGATCTCGGCGCGCGGCTCGGCATCCTCGACACGGAGCGCGCGTCGAAGATCGCGGGCGCGCGCTTCGCGATCCTGAAAGGCGCGGGTGCGATGCTCTCGCGCGCTCTCGTTAACTTCATGCTCGATCTGCACACGCGCGAGCACGGCTACGAGGAGACGCTGCCGCCCTTCATCGTCAACCGCGACGCGCTCTTCGGCACCGGGCAGCTCCCCAAATTCGAGCAGGACTTGTTCAAGCTCACAGACGAGCGCGAACTCTACCTCAGCCCGACCGCCGAAGTCCCCGTCACCAACATCCGCCGCGACGAGATGCTCGACGCCGCAGACCTCCCGCTCAAGTCGGTCGCCTACTCCCCCTGCTTCCGCTCCGAGGCGGGCTCCTACGGTCGCGACACGCGCGGCCTCATCCGCCAGCACCAGTTTGAAAAAGTCGAGCTGGTGAAACTCGCGCGCCCCGAAGACTCTTACGACGAGCTGGAATCGCTGACGCGCGACGCCGAGCGCGTGCTGCAACTCTTGGGGCTGCACTACCGCGTCGTCGCGCTCTCGACGGGCGACCTCGGCTTCTCCGCCGCCAAGACCTACGACATCGAGGTCTGGCTGCCGTCGCAGGCGTCCTTCCGCGAAATCTCTTCCTGCTCGAACTGCGAGGCGTTCCAGGCCCGGCGCGCGCAGATACGCTTCCGCCGCGAGCCCGGCGGCAAGCCCGAATACGTCCACACGCTCAACGGATCGGGGCTCGCCGTCGGTCGCACGTGGCTCGCGATTCTAGAGAACTACCAACGGGCGGACGGCTCCGTTCGCGTCCCCGAAGTTTTACAGCATTACATGAACGGGATGGAGAGGATTGAGGGTGTGAAGCGTTAGGACGAAAATGGTCTGATAGATTTGAGAAGTTATTGTAGGCAGAATCAACTCTTCACGGCATTGTTGCGAGTTCGGCTAAATCTTCAAAGTAACGACGGTGGGTGCGCCGCAAGGCTTCTTCAGTTTCTGCTTCTAATAGAACGACCTCGCGTTCAACCCCCTGACGATTGAGTTCAAGCTCCATTCCAAGTCGTGTGTTTTCGGCAGACTCGCGCTCAGCGTCGCCAAACCTTTTAAGGGTAACGATGCTGCCACAGCTACGGTCGTACTCAACCAGAAAGAGCATTATTTCTCTCCTTACGAATCTTCTGTAAGTTTGATGCGTCCACGAAGGTACTCAAATAGATTTAGCCGATGCAATTCTATTAATTCTCTAATCTTGGATATATTTTGTTCTTTCTTTCCGTCTAATCTGTCTGCTGGCAACTGTGAGATTATACCCGCTAGTCCCATTTCAAGAGATTCTGCGCCAGCCACTAAATCAGATGTTTCTGTAAGTGTCTTCTGAATTTCCTTATTGCCTCCGCCATATTTAACTGTTGGGTCAGAAACATCCGAAAATTTTTCCGAGAGTTCCGCCCAGAGATGCTGCAACTCTGTCCGAACTTGTATCTCAACCATCTTACTGCGATGCGTCACAATCACGTGAACAGCGCGGTAGCCATGACTTGGCTTCTCCCGACGGTCAGAAACGCTAGCCTGTTCAAAGAGGCTGACTAAAGCTCGAACGACCCGTTTCTGCTCGGCAATGTCTGCCACTATTAGCCGACAGCCTGTGATGTCCTGAATCTGTGTTAAGCGTATGCTCTCCCTACGAAGTTTGTCGGAGATTGACGTGGTGGACTTCGCCGTTCTACCTGTGGGCTCTAGAGCTAACTCCTTCCGAACGGCTCCGACAACCTCATTATATGCGACAGCGAACGAGCGCCGGTAGGCATCGAGAAGCCGTAAATCATCTTCAGTAATGTCGCCTTTCTTCAGACGTTCGCCGAGTCGGTCGATTTGTGTTTTGGACACATTCATCGCCATAGGCGGATTCTACTTGATCCGCAGATCGTAGGGCATCATCGCCATCGTCTCGCCGCGGCGGACGCGCTCGAAGACGGAGAGGTAGCGCAGGGCGCGGCGCACGTCTTCGGGGAGGGCCTCGACGGCGGCGCTCTCTTTCCGCGCCGCGACCGTCGCCTCGTCGCCGCCCGTGCCGAAGAATTGATCGAGGAAGGTGCGGGGCGCGGGGAAGACGACGCGGCGCACGCCCCTGTCAGCCGGGATGCCCGCGAGCTGCTTGGCGACCTCGACGGCGCGATCCAGCCCGCCGAACTCGTCCACCAGCCCGCGCTCCTTCGCCTGCCTGCCCGTCCAGACGCGCCCCTGCGCGATCGCGTCAACGTCCTTCACGTCCTTCTTGCGCCCCTCGGCCACCTTCGGCAGAAAATCGTTCCAGTAGAAACTGTTGAGCATCCCCTCGAACTTCTTGCGCTCGTCGTCGGTGAACTTTTCGGTCTCGCGCCACATCGCCGCGTACTTGCCGCGCGTGACGTACTCGTCGTTGACGCCGATCCAGTCGTAAAAACCCTTCATCACGGGCTTGCCCGCGAAGACGCCGATGGAGCCCGTGACGGTCGAGGGCTCGGCGACGAGGCGCGACGCGCCCACCGAGACGTAGTAGCCGCCCGAGGCCGCCACGTCTCCCATCGAGATGACGACCGGCTTCTTCGCCTTCGCCGCGACGACCGCGTGCCAGATGATGTCGGAGGCGAAGCTCGTCCCGCCGGGGCTGTCCACGCGCAGCACGATTGCCTTGACGGTCTTGTCGTCCGCCGCTTCGCGCAGCGCCCTTGAGACCGTGTCGGAGCCGACCATCTGCTCGCCGAACGCGCCGCCGTTCGACGAGCTGCCCGACACGATCGCGCCCGAGGCGTAAATGATCGCGACGCGCTCGCCCTCGTTGAGCTTCAGGGATTCCGCGGTGACGCGGCGGTACTGCCCCTCGCCGAGGAGGTTCAGCTTGTCTTCGTCCTTGTAGCCGAGCCGCTTCTTGAGATCGGCCTCGACCTCGTCTCGATACTTCGCGTCGTCGATCAGCCCCAACTGCTTCGCGTCGCCGGCGCGCACCGGCGCGTTGTCTATCGCGGCGCGCACGTCCGATTCCGTCTTGTGGCGCGCCTCGGCGACCGCCGCGACGAAGCGCGCGTAGAAGTCGTCGAGCAGGGCGTCTATCGCCTCGCGGTGCGCGTCCGTCATCTTCTTCTGCGTGTACTCTTCGGGCGCGGACTTGTACTTCCCGATCTGGTAGAAGTCCGGGTAGATGCCGAGCTTGTCGAGCGAGCCGCGCAAAGACATCACGTCCGCCGCGAGCCCGATGATCGCCAGCTCGCCGACGGGCGCGACGTAGACGCGGTCGCACGCCGTCGCGACGTAATACTCCTTGTTCGCGCCGTACTCCATGTAGGCGTAGACGGGCTTGCCCGACGCGCGGAAGTCCGCGACGGCGTCGCGCACCTCTTCCGCCTTGCCCCAGCCCGACGTGATGATGTCGATGTCGAGCAGCACGGCCCCGACGCGCTTGTCGGCCTTCGCCTTCCGCAGTTGCAGGAGCAGGCCCGAGAGCGAGCGCTCGTCGCGACCGAGGAAGCGGTTCACCGGGTCTTCGGCGACGTAGTCGGGGAGCGAGCCGCCGAGGTTGAGGACGAGGACGCTGTTCTGCTTCACGTCCGGCTCGTTGTTGAGCGCGGAGTAGACGACGGCGAAGAAGACCCCGAGGACGACGGCGAGCGCGACGAGCACGCCCGCGATCCAGAGGAAGGTTTTACCCGTGCGTGACATTGCCATGGTGATGCGATAAAGGCCGCGATGAAATTTGACGCCCGCGACTTCTCACCGGGCGAGGGTCGCGGGCTGCACGTGTTTACGCGCGGCGGGGTGAAAAGTTTTCGCGCGGGCCGTACTTCGCGCCGCTTATTCGGCGCGCCCGTGAAGGCCGCCGAGTTAACGCGCGCCGCCCCTGACGATCCAGCCGCCGCCCACGACCTCGTCGCCGCGGTAGAAGACGGCGGCCTGACCCGGCGTGATCGCGCGCTGCGGCTCGTCGAACGTGACGCGCGCGCGCGCCTCGCCCGTGATTTCGATCGTCGCGGGCGCGGCCTCGTGCCGGTAGCGCACGCGCACCTCGGCGCGCGCGGGCTCGCGCGGCTCGTCGAACGCGATCCAGTTCGTGCCCGCCGCCTCGAACACGCGGCCCAGCAACTCGTCCTCGCCGCCGACGACCACGCGGTTGCGCCGCGCGTCGATCTGCACGACGTAGAGCGGTCGCTCAGACGCGACGCCTAAGCCCCGGCGCTGGCCCACCGTGTAGCGGTGGACGCCCGCGTGCTCGCCGACCGTGCGACCGCCCCCGTCCACGATCTCGCCCGCGCGCGGAGTCTCGTCGCCGCGATCCTCCGCGCCGAGGTAGCGGTCGATGAAGCCCGCGTAGTCTCCGTCGGGCACGAAGCAGATCTCCTGCGACTCGGCCTTCTCCGCGACGGCCAGCCCGCGCGCGCGCGCGACGGCGCGCACTTCGGGCTTCGTCATCTCGCCGAGCGGGAACATCACGCGCGAGAGCTGCGCCTGCGTCAGCTCCCAGAGGAAGTAGGTCTGATCCTTGCGCGCGTCGAGCCCGCGCAAAAGTCTGTGGCGGTTCGCCGCTTCGTCGAAGAGGACGCGCGCGTAGTGGCCCGTCGCCACCTTCTCGCAGCCCAGACTCTGCGCCAGGCGGTCGAGCGACGCGAACTTCAGGCGGCTGTTGCAAGCGACGCAGGGGATCGGCGTCTCGCCGCTCAGATAACTTTCGACGAACGGCCCGACCACGTCGCGCTCGAAGTCCTTTTCGAGGTTGAGGACGTAGAAGGGGAAGCCCAGCTCTTCGGCCACGCGGCGGGCGTCGTAAACGTCGTCGAGCGAGCAGCAGCGCGACGGCAGAGGCTCTCCGTGCTCGTCAACGCTCAACCCGCGGCGCTGATTCCACAACTGCATGGTGAAGCCGACGAGATCGTGCCCCGCCGCCTGCAACGCCGCCGCCGCCGCCGAAGAGTCCACGCCGCCGCTCATTGCCACCGCGATCTTCATTCCGCCTAAAACCCGCTAAAAACGCCCGTTTGCCGCCTTTTCGCGGCAGGTGT
Source organism: Pyrinomonadaceae bacterium (assembly GCA_036389335.1). Classification (GTDB taxonomy): domain Bacteria; phylum Acidobacteriota; class Blastocatellia; order Pyrinomonadales; family Pyrinomonadaceae; genus JAIVGV01. Next base: position 23,275 of record DASVQC010000035.1, read on the forward strand.
TAACATTGCCCCGCACGGTCCGAATTCACACGCGCGGGCGAAGTTTTAAGGATACCCGAAACGGCCCCGAACGTCAGCCCGAGAGAATTCGCATGACGCCCGAAGTGGGACGCGGGTTGAGGACTCGGGCGCAGTATTTCGCACCCGCGTTCGTCGCCGAGGTGGCCGCGCTCGTCATCGGGTTTACTCCGCGTTGCGATAATTGCGCCTATCAAGTTTAGGCTTTGTTCCAACATTCTCTATTGGAGTATGAGCAACCTCGCCCGCGCTTCTGGCTCGTAACCTTCTTGGTTTCGAGTGTGGTCAGATTCCTAATCTTTCTCGCATCACGCAAGTGGACAACTGATTCGCGAAACATCTATTGATATGGCTGAGAGAGCAATCGAGGAATACGTCGTCACGGACGAGCCCTACTACCTCGCCGTCGGGCGCGAGGTCGAGCTGTTCGAGGCGGCGCACGCCGCGCGCCTGCCGGTGATGTTGAAGGGGCCGACGGGCTGCGGCAAGACGCGCTTCGTCGAGCACATGGCGTGGCGTCTGCGCCGCCCGCTCATCACCGTCGCGTGTCACGAGGATTTGTCGGCGACCGATCTCGTCGGGCGCTTCCTGCTCGAAGGCGAGGAGACCGTCTGGCACGACGGGCCGCTCACCGCGGCGGTGCGCAACGGCGCGATCTGCTACTTGGACGAGGTGGTCGAGGCGCGCAAGGACACGGTCGTCATCATCCACCCCCTGACCGACGACCGGAGGCGTCTGCCCATCGAGAAGCGCGGCACCATCCTCGACGCGCCCCCGGACTTCATGCTCGTCGTCTCCTACAACCCCGGCTACCAGTCGATCCTCAAAGACCTCAAGCAGTCCACGCGCCAGCGCTTCGTCGCCTTGGAGTTCGACTACCCGCCCGCCGCGCTCGAAATCGAGATCGTCGCGCGCGAGGGCGGCGTGGACGAGCAGGCGGCGCGCGACCTCGTCCTCATCGGGCAGAAGGTCAGGAACCTCCGCGGTCACGGGCTCGAAGAGGGCGTCTCCACGCGCCTGCTGATCTACGCCGCGCAGATGATCGCCCGCGGCATCGCGCCCACCGCCGCCGCCGAGGTCGCCCTCTGCTCCCCCATCACCGACGACCGCGACCTCCAGCGCAGCATCCGCGAGATCGTCACGACCGTCATCTAAACTCTCGCGGGAGGATTAACATGAACGAGGAGCTTGCACATCAATACCTGCAAGACGCGCTGAAGGTCTTTCGCAACTACAAGAAGCTCGGCGACGGCGCGATGCGGCAGTTGACGGACGAGGAGATGTTCCGCGCGCTCGACGCCGAGATGAACAGCGTCGCCCTCAACGTCAAGCACATGGCGGGCAACATGCGCTCGCGCTGGACGGACTTTCTGACGACCGACGGCGAGAAGCCGGATCGCGACCGCGACTCCGAGTTCGTCCTGGACGCCGACACGACGCGCGAAGACGTTTTGCGCTGGTGGGAGGAGGGCTGGCGCACGGTCTTCGCCGCGGTCGAGCCCCTGCGCGGCGAAGACCTCTCGCGCGAGGTGACGATCCGCGGCGAGCCGCACACGGTCTTGATGGCCATCAACCGGCAGCTCGCGCACTACGCCTACCACGTGGGCCAGATCGTCTTCCTCGCCAAGCACTTCAAGTCGGACGCGTGGCAGTCGCTGAGCATCCCGCGCAACCGTTCCGAGCAGTTCAACCGCTCGATGCCCGCGCGCGAGACGAAGTGACGAACGGGCCGCGGGACGAAGTAACGGATGAGCGAGCGGGAAGAAGTTACGGGCGGCGGCGAAGACGACGCGCGCACGGTCGAGGAGACGATCAGCGAGCGGCTGGGCGCGGGCGTCGGGGCCGTCGAGCGGCAGACGTTCGCGAAGCTCGCGAGGGAGATCGGGCGGCTGCCCGCGGATCGCGCGCGCGTGGTGCTTGAGTTGAGCGCGCAGCTCGCGCCGCTCAGTTTGCGCGCGTGCGCGGAGTTCGTGCGCGCGACGCCGGCGGCGGCGCGCCTGCTCGACGCGGATGACTTGCGCGCGTGGGGCGAGCTGGGCAGGCGGCTCGCGATGGCCGACACGGAGACGGGCGCGCAGTTCTTCGCCGCGGGCGCGCAGGGGCTGGCGCAGGTCCCTCCGGAGGCGCGCACGCTGCTGCTGCAAGTCTGCGCGCGGCAGATGACGCTCTCGACCTCGGTCGCGGTCGAGACTTTCCGGCAGGCGGGCGCGGTCGCCGCCGGGGTTCGCGACGCGGGGCTGCTCGCGTCCGTCTTCCGCGTCGCCCTCGACATCGCGCGGCGCTCCGCCCGGCACAGCGCCGACTTCCTCAACGCCGTCCCAACCGTCTTCGCTCACTTCGAGAAAAATTTCGACGCGGGCGGCGCGGCCACCGTCGCGGGCGAATCCGTCCGCGTGATCGGGCTCTTCGCCGGGCGCGCGGGCGGCATGGCGTCCGACGCGTGGGCGGCCCTGCCCGAAGCTACGGGCGCGCTCACGGCTGAACAGTCGATGGAACTCCTGCGCGCGTCGGAGGGGTTTCTCGAACGCGGCGGGGCGGCGGCGCTGCACGTGCTGGTCGCGGGCGGCGAGGTGTTGCGGCTCGCGCCGGAGGTCTTCGGCGAGTGGGTGGAGCTGGCGCGCGCGGTCGCCGAGCAGGGCAACGCCGCGCTCGTCGCGGTCGCGCGCGCGTCGCCCAACTTTTTCCGCGCCCTCGCGCGCCGCGCCGGGCGCGCGCGCGCGACGGAGATCTCGCGCCGCGTCGTCGCCGTCGTCGCGGAGGTGGCGCGCGCCGACGCCGAGGCCGCGATCTCGTGTCTGAGGAGCGCGCCCGCGGCGCTCGCGGCGGCGACCGTCGGGCAGTTCGAGCGCTGGGCGCTCGCCGGGCTCGACGAGCCGCGCACGGACGCGCGCGCGCGGCGCAGCTACTACGCGCTGGAGACGCGCCGCAGCAACGAGGCGCTGCGCGGCGGCGACTCGCCCGCCGGCCTCGCGCTCGCCGAAGTGGCGCAGACTTTGCGCCTCTACGTCGAGGGCTTGACGGGGCGCGAGGTGGACGTGGCCGCGCTCGCCGCCGTCCCGCACGAGGCGCGCATCAACGACGGGCGCACGATCCAACTGCCCGGCGTGGTCGCCGAGTTCGACGACGACGCGCTCAACTTCCGGCTCTACAAGGTGCTCGCCGCGCACGCCGCCGGCCAGATCGAGTTCGGCACGCACGCGCGCGCGGGCGGCGGCGACTCCGGGCCGCCGACCGACCACGCGCTGCGCGCCGCGTTCGACTCGCTCGCAGACCTCTACGACCCGCGGAACCTCGACGCGCGCGACGCCTTCGCCCTCGACGGCTACATCGACGATCAGAAAGCGTCCGAGCGCGCCCTCGCGCCCGAAGAGGAGGCGCGCCGCGCGCGGGCCGCGCGAGAGCGGCGCGCGCCCGCGCCCGGGGCCGACTACCGCGACGCGCTCGCGCTCTTCCCGCTGCCCGACTTAGCCGCGCGCGTCTTCTCGACGCTTGAGAACGCGCGCATCGACCGGCGTCTGCGCCACGCCTACCGCGGGCTCGCGCGCGATCTCGATCTCGTGCGCGCGCACTTGCGGAAGCACCGCCCGCCGGTTGCCTCCATGCCCTCCGCGCTCGTCCCCTTCGAGCTGCTCTTCCAGATCGCGCTCTGCGGCGGCGCGACCGACGACGCGCGCGCCTTCTACTCGCAGATCGTCTCCGAGATGGAGACGATCGTCGCCGGTTATCTGTCGGGCCCCGACTCCTCGGTCGCCGACACCCTGATGGCGACGGCGCGCGTCTATTCGCTCTTCCAGTCAATCGCCGAGGGCGAGTCGGAGCAGCAGACGACCGTCGGCGAGTCGGACGCGACGGAGGGCGGCGCGGAGTCGAACCTCGAGCAGGAGCGCGAGCGCGACGCGGGCGAGGGGGGCGAGCGCGAACGGCAGGAGCGGCGCGATCCCAAACGCGACGCGCGCGAGTTGTTCAGCGCGTGGGCGAAGGCGGGCGAGAGCGAGGGCGACGCGGAGCAGTTGACGGGCGCGGAGCGATGGTCGCAGGCCGAGACCTTCGAGCACGAGCTGGAGCCCGACGAGACGGCCTACGAGTACGACGAGTGGGATCGCGATCTCTCGGACACGCGCACGGGCTGGTGCCGCGTCGTCGAGAAGAGCGGGCGGCGCGGCGACCGCAACTTCGTCGAGCTGACGCGCTCGCGCTACCGCGGCGTCATCTCGTCGATCCGGCACCAGTTCCAGATGATGAAGCCGGAGAGCCTCACGCGGATCAAGAACGAGCTGGACGGCGACGACTACGACCTCGACGCCGTCGTCGGTTACGTCGCGGATCGGCGCGCGGACGGCCAACAGTCGGAGCGCCTCTACGTGAGGCGGCTGCGGCGCGAGCGCGACGTGGCGGTGGCGTTCCTGCTCGATCAGTCGTCCTCGACGGCGCGCACCATCGGTCGCCACCCCTTGCAGCCCTACACGCACCCCGGCAGGCGCATCATCGAGATCGAGAAGGAGGGCTTGGTCTTGATGAGCGAGGCGCTGGAGTCGGTCGGCGACGCCTACGCCATCTACGGCTTCACGTCGGAGGGGCGGCGCAACGTGAAGTTTTACGTCGTCAAGGAGTTCGGCGACCGCTACACCGAGGAGACCGAGCGGCGCATCGGCGGCATCAACTACCAGCACAACACCCGCCTCGGGGCCGCCGTGCGCCACGCCGCAACGCGCCTCGCCGCGCAGGACGCGCGCACGCGCCTCCTCATCGTCCTCTCCGACGGCAGGCCATACGACCACGACTACGGCGACGCCCGCTACGCCCGCGAGGACACGCGCGCCGCGCTCTCCGAGGCGCGACTCTCCGGCGTCACCCCCTTCTGCATCACCATCGACCGCGACTCCGAGGCCGAGCTGCGCGACCTCTACGGCGAAGTGGGTTACACAATTATTGACGATGTGCTCTCGCTCCCCGAGCGGATGCCCGCGATTTACCGCCGGCTGACGACGTGAGCGCGCAGGTTTAGGTGTCGCGCGCGGGCTGTTTGGGCTATACTTTTCGCCGATGAGTCAGGGCACGACCACAGTACCGCTATCCACGGATCAGGCGGGCGTCTTGCGCGTCGCGGGCACGCGTGTCTCACTCGATTCGGTCGTCTACGCCTTCGGCGAAGGCGCGACGCCGGAAGAGATCGCCCAATCCTACCCGTCGCTCGATCTCGCAACCATCTATTCCATCATCGGCTACTACTTACAGAATCGCGCCGAGGTGGAACAGTATCTTGGGCAAAGAAAAGTACAGCGCGAGGAATTGAAAAACGAGATCGAGGCGAGATTCAACCCGCACGGACTCCGCGAACGTCTCCTTGCTCGCAAACAATAAGCTACGCGACAGTATTCCGCCTAGTGTTGGCCTGATTTCAAGTTGGCAGACTGAACTAGCTTTAACAGGGCTGAGCTGCAAACGGCTCAGCCCTGTTCTATTCCTCAACAATTATATGCCTTGGCCAGTTTATCAACATCTGGTTTCTTGACCAAATATAACCGGATGAAGTATAAACGGACGCAGGGCATGGTGATTGTGGTTAAGAAGCCCCTCCAAACTGCACACGAACAAAGTACCCACTGCGCCACTTGCGCTGGGCTTATCGACGCGCTCGAAAGCCGTATCAGTGAGCTTGAAAAACGATTAGAACAGTCCGCACCACGCAGTCACGCCGAGAAGCGGCGCGACGTTGCGGCGGCATTACGTGATCCGGAGCGAGTACAACTAAGTGACCGTGAGATCGCGCGGCAGTGTGGAGTGACGCATGGCTTCGTTCTCAAAATGCGCCAGGTGCTGAAGCTGCCGCGCGACCCGGCTACACCACGGCTCGTCACGCGAGGCGGCTCGACCTACTCAATGCGGATCGGGCGGATCGATACTGTGCCCAAAAAGCGATAGTGCGTCACGAGTTCTAACTTCAATCTGGACTCTACCCTTCGAAGGATTTACAAGATGCTGCGCCTGGCAACCGACGAAGATTTCAACAACCGCATTCTTCGCGGGTTGCTACGCCGCAAGCCCGATCTGGACATCGTGCGCGTGCAGGACGCCGGACTCATCGGCAAGACTGATGGTGAAGTGCTCGAATGGGCTGCGCGAGAGGGTCGCGTGTTGCTCACGCATGATGTGACGACGATGAAGCGGTACGTTGACGAGCGCATCGCCGCTAAGTCGCCGATGCCGGGAGTCTTTGAAGTCAGTCAGCAGACGCCCATCGCCCAAGCCATCGAAGACATAGTGCTTATTGCAGAATGCAGCCTTGCGGGCGAGTGGGAAGGTCAGATCAGATTCCTCCCGCTCCGATAGAAAGCTGGCTGTGCCCCATCTCGCGCGCGGTCGGCTGCGCAATCATCTACAACGTGCTACCCCCTGCTTGAAAATGCCCATGATTTACCGCCGGCTGACGACGTGAGCGCGCCGATCAACCAAATAGTCGCACTTCCCCCTTACTTTCGTGACGCGCGGATCGCACACTGCGCGCGCATCAATTTTCAGGGAGGAGTGTGCATTCATGTCTGACGAGAACGGGGGCGGGCGCGACGAGCGCGGCGAGCACATCAAGAAGCTCGCGGAGATGATCGGGGGGATCGACTTCGCGATGCTGACGACGGCGCAGGAGGACGGGACGCTCCGCAGCCGCCCGATGTCCACGCAGCGTGGAGAGTTCGACGGCGACCTCTGGTTCTTCACGCGGGCGAGCGCGCCGAAGGTCGGCGAGGTCGAGCGCGAGCAGCAGGTCAACGTCTCATACGCCGAGCCGGGGGATCAGCGCTACGTCTCCGTCTCGGGGCGGGCGACGGTCGTGCGCGACCGCGCGAAGATCGAGGAGCTGTGGTCGCCGGAGTTGAAGGCGTGGTTCCCCGAAGGGCTCGACGATCCGGACATCGCGCTGCTCAGAGTCGCCGTCGAGCGCGCCGAGTACTGGGACTCGCCGTCGAGCGCGGTGGCGCGCGCCGTCGGCTTCGCCAAGGCCCTCGCGACGGGGCAGACCTACGAGCCGGGCGAGAACGAGAAGATCGATCTGAAGAGGACGGCGGGGACGCGCGGCTAGCGGACGCGCGCCTGCTCTCAAGCCGCGCGCCGCGCCGGGTTGGAAGGCCCGCGCGGCGTGCGGTATCCTTTTCCCGGTAAACTCGGAGGCGTAGGCTAATTGGTAAGTCACCGGTCTTGAAAACCGGCGCGCGAAAGCGCTTGGGGGTTCGAGTCCCTCCGCCTCCGTCCGGCCCGATCAGGATTCACGCAGAGCCGCCCCCGTCTCTCTGGCAGAACGCGGGCGGCTCTGCGCTTTGGGGGGCGGCGAAATTCCGCCGCCGGGAAGTTTGCGAGGAGGTCGAAGATGTTTGCTCTGAACCGCGTGGCCCTCTCCTTCGCGTGGCTGTGGCAGGCGCAGCCGCAACAGCAGCCCGCCGCCGCGCCGCCCGCCGCGCCGCCCGCCCCGGTGGCGCAGAAGGTCGATTGGTTCGCGCGCGTCTGGAACGATTACATCAACCGCCCCTTCAGGGTCGGCGACACGCTGCGCGTCTCCTTCGCGACGCTCGGCTTCGCGCTCGTCATCCTCCTCGGCGCGCTCGTCGTGTCGCGCTGGCTGCGCCGCTTCCTCGAATCTCGCTTCGCCACGCACAAGCGGCTCGACGCCGGGCTCCAGTACACGATCCTGCGGCTGACACACTACCTCATCGTCGCCCTCGGCCTGCTCTTCGCGCTGAAGGTCGGCTTCAACGCCGATCTCACGTCGCTCGCCGTCGTCTTCACCGCGCTCTCGGTCGGCATCGGCTTCGGCTTGCAGTACATCGCGGGCGACATCGCCTCCGGCTTCATCCTGCTCTTCGAGCGGCCCGTCCGCGTCGGCGACTTCATCACCGTCGGCGTCGACAGCAAGACCATCGAGGGCAAGGTCAAGAGCATCAACCTGCGCACGACGCTCGTGATGACGAACGACCGCATCGCCGTCATCGTGCCGAACTCGAAGCTCGTCAGCGACAACCTCGTCAACTGGTCGCACCCCGATCCGCGCTCGCGCATCTCCATCTCCGTCGGCGTCGCCTCCGACTCCGACACCGACCTCGTCTCGGCGACGCTCATCCGCGCCGCCGACGGCGTCGAGCACGTGCTCCCGGAGCCCAAGCCGAGCGTGCAGCTCACCGCCTTCGGCGACTTCACGCTCGACTTCCGCCTCCTCGTCTGGACCGAGCACCCGCGCCGCAACCCGAAGATCAGGAGCGACATCAACTTCCGCATCAACCGCCTCTTCAAGGAGGCCGGCATCGAAATCCCCAACCCGCAGCGCGAACTCATCCTGCGCGGCGGCAAACTCGAAGTCGACACGCACGACGCCGAAGACCAGCGCCGCTTCGACTACGGCGTCCGCGACCGCGAAGAAGACTTCAGCCGCCGTTAAAGAAGGCGGTTCGCCGCGAAGGCGCGGAGTTAACGCGGAGGGGCGCGGGGAAGGAATAGTTTTTCCTCCGCGCCCCTCCGCGCCCCCGCGGTGAATCTCCCCCGCGCCCGCACGCAAGAGTCGGACTAAGCCGTTAACAGCGCCGCCCCCCGCTTTGCCTTTCAACCTTTCTTTGTTAAGTTAGACCTCTGGAACTGAATGAGCGGTCACTCAGCCCGCGTGACGCGCCCAGAGTTGGAAAGCGAGACGAACCGTTCCGCCGATGCGTTCAGCGCGCACCACGCTCAACCCCGCCGCCCGCGCGCCGGTCGCCGACAAGCGCGAGGCGATCTTGCGCGCCGCCACCAAGGTCTTCGCCGAGAGCGGCTACTTCAACTCGAAGGTCGCCGACGTGGCGCGCGTGGCGGGCGTCGCCGACGGGACGGTCTACCTCTACTTCAAGAGCAAGGAAGAGATACTGCGCTCGATCTTCGACCGCGGCGTCACCGAAGTCCTCTCCGAGGCGCGCGCCATCATTGAGGAGGTGGCCGACGCGCGCGAGAGGCTGCGAAGGATCGCGCGGCTGCACCTCGAACGGCTCGGCGCGGATCGCGATCTCGCCGTCGTCTTCCAGGTCGAGCTGCGAGGCTCGACGAAGTTCATGGAGGAGTTTTCCGCCGCGGGCTTCGCCGAGTACCTGCGGCTCATCCGCGACACGTTCGAGGAGGGGCAGCGCGCGGGCGTCTTCCGGCGCGAGCTGAACGCGAAGATCGTCGCCAAGGTCTTCTTCGGCGCGCTCGACGAGATGGCGACCAACTGGATCCTCTCGCGCCGCCGCTACAAGCTCGCCCCGCTCGCCGACGCCGCCCTCGACATCATCCTCGACGGAGTTTGCGCCAGGTGACGAACACACGCGACACGACCGACGCCCCGGCGCGCGCCCCCGGCGTTGTGATCTCAGGTGACGGCGCGGCGCGCGCCCGCCCGCCCGCCGCGCCGTCGCGCGCGCCGCTCTCCGCCGACGAGCCGGCCACCCTCGCCGAAGTCTTCCTGCGCGCCGCGCGCGTCCACCCGAAAGACGACGCCCTGAACTTCAAGCGCGGCGGCGCGTGGCAAGCCATCTCTTCGCGGGAGCTGATCGGGCGCGCGCGGTCAATCGCCGCGGGCCTCCACGCGCTCGGCGTGCGCCGCGGCGACCGCGTCGCGATCCTCTCCGAGAGCAGCCCCGTCTGGACGCTCACGGACGCGGGCGCGCAGCTCGCCGGCGTGGTGGACGTGCCCGTCTACCCGACGCAGGCCCCGGCGCAGGTCGCCTACATCCTGAACGACTCGGGCGCGCGCGTCCTCTTCGTCCAGCACCGCGCCGCCTTCGACCGCATCGCCGAAGCCCTCGGCGAGTGCCCCGCGCTGGAGCACGTCGTCTTCTTCGACGGGGCGGGCGCGGGGGGCGCGGGGCGCGTCTCGACGCTCGAAGGACTCGAAGCGCGCGGGCGCGAAGTGTTGAGCCGAGAGCCTTCGCTGGTCGACGAGCTGGCGCGCGCCGTGAGGCCGGAAGACTTGGCGACGATCATCTACACGTCGGGGACGACGGGCGAGCCGAAGGGCGTGATGCTCACGCAGTCGAACCTCACGACGAACATGATCGACAGCTCGGGCCATCTCGACTTCCGCGAGTCGGACGTGGTCTTGTCCGTCCTGCCGCTCTCGCACGTCTTCGAGCGGCTCGCGATGTACATGTACGTGCACCACGGCATGAGCGTCTACTTCGCCGAGTCGGTCGAGAAGATCGGCGACAACATGCGCGAGGTGCGCCCGACCCTGATGCTCTGCGTGCCGCGCCTCTTCGAGAAGATACTGGCGCGCATGCGCGAGCGCGCCGCGGCGAAGGGCAAGCGCGCCGCCGCCGTCCTCGCGTGGGCGACCGGCGTGGCGAAGGAGTGGGCGCGGTGCCGCGCGGCGCACCAGACCGTGCCGCCGCTCCTCGAACTCAAGCACTCCGTCGCCGACCTGCTCGTCTACTCGAAGTGGCGCGCGGGCCTCGGCGGGCGGATGCGCCTCTTCGTCTCGGGCGGGGCGGCGCTGCCGGAGGAGGTCGCCTACGCCTTCCTCGGCGCGGGGCTGCCCATCGTGCAGGGCTACGGGCTGACGGAAACCTCGCCCGTCATCGCCGCGGGGAACCTCGAAGACAACCGCGTGGGCACGGTCGGCAAGCCGATCAAAAACGTCGAGGTGCGGATCGCCGCCGACGGAGAGATCGAGACGAGGGGCCCGAACGTGATGCGCGGCTACTACAACAAGCCGGAGGAGACGCGCGCCGTCTTCACCGAGGACGGCTGGTTCAAGACGGGCGACGTGGGCGAACTGGACGCGGAGGGGAATCTGCGGATCACGGATCGCAAGAAGGAGCTGTTCAAGACTTCGGGCGGCAAGTACCTCGCGCCGCAGCCCATCGAGCAGTGCGTCAAGCGCTCGCGCTTCGTCAACCAGGTGGTGCTCGTCGGCAACGGTCGCAAGTTCCCCGCCGCGCTCGTCGTGCCGAACTGGACGGAGCTGCGCGCCTACGCCAAGTTCAAGGGCATCGACGCCGCCACGCCGGAAGAACTCTGCCGCAACGAGCGCGTGCTCGATCTCATGCAGCGGCAGGTCGAGGCGCAGTGCGCCGAGCTGTCGCGCTACGAGCGCGTCAAGCGGATCGCGCTGCTGCCCTCGGAGCTGACGGTCGAGGGCGGCGAGATGACGCCCACCCTCAAGGTCAAGCGCCGCGTCGTCGATCAGAAATACCGCGACGTGATCGAACGCCTCTACGCCGAGGCGGAAGTCGAGCCGCGCGACTAACACCCCTCAGCCGTCGCGCCTCACGCCGTTCTCAAAAACTCTTCCGCCCACTCCCTGACGACGCGCGTCAGCTCGTCCAACTGCTCGTCGAAGAAGTGGCCCGCGCCGGGGATGACCTCGACGCGCGCGCGCGCCTCCGCCGGGATCGCCGCGGCGATCTCTTCCAGCGTCGCCACGTCGCCGAACTCGTCGCGGTCTCCGTGGACGAAGAGGACGGGCTTGCGGCACTCGGAGAGGAACGAGAAGTCGTAGTCGCGCGCGGCGATGGAGACGGGCGTGCCGATGCCGACGAGGGCGCGGACGCGCGCGTCGCGCGTGCCGACTTCGAGGCCGACGCGCGCGCCGAAGGAGAAGCCCGCGAGGATCAGCGGAAGCGACGGGTACGTTTCGGCGAGGTAGTCGAGGGCCGCGGCGGCGTCCTCCTGTTCGCCGCCGCGCGCGTGATCGTGCGCGCCCGTGCTCCGGCCCGTGCCGCGGAAGTTGATGCGGAGCGCGACGCAGCCCGCCTCGTTCAGGGCGCGCGCGGCGCGGAAGGCGACCTTGTTGTGCATCGTGCCGCCGTGCAGCGGGTGCGGGTGCAGGACGAGCGCCGCGCCGCGGGCCGGCGCGTCGGCGCGCGGCTCCTTCAGGATCGCTTCGAGCCGCCCGTGCGCGGCGGGGATGAAGAGGTTGCCAGCCGGGTACATGGCTAGAGGTCAGAGGTTAGAGGTTAGAGGCCGGGAATGCAATCGCCGCATCGCGCGCCGCCGCCAGTTCGTCGCGCCCCGAATCTCGGGGGGCTCACGCCTCTGACTTCCGCCCCCACATCTCTGGCCGCTTGGTGGGGTCCGAGTTTCAGCCTTACCCCGCGCGCCCGCCCTCGGACGAACGCGCTTCGGCGCGGGCGGAAGCCCGCTCAGCCGCGCGGCCCGACGACGCGGCGCAGACTGTGACGCGGCGACTTGCACGGAGCCGTCGCCGGGCATTTCCATCACAAGCTTTCCCAGATTGAACTGTCCGCCAGATCGCGCTCTTTTTTCTCCCGCCATTCTTCGAGCGGCGTCAGCCCGGCGTGATCCACGTCCGGGGCGGGCCGGGCCGGCGCGAACCGCTCCGGCTTGTCCCCCGTGATCACGTAACTGGCGTACGTCCCCGGCTGGAGCGGCGTGCCCGCCTCCGGCACCCGGAACGAGTCTTTCGCCAAGTCCTGAATGTTCGCGTGCGACGTACGTTTGATCACTTCGTCGAAGCGCCGCCGCTGCCCCTCGTCAAACCGCCCCTCGTTCACCCTGCTCACCTCGGGCCGCTTTCTGAGGCGGTCGAGGAACATGCCCGCGCGAGAGATGTAGTCGGGGTGGTAGATGACGATGTGCTCGTCGAACCGGCCACGCCGGATGGCGGCCTCGTCGAGTTTCTGGTAGTGGTTCGTGACGAGGCAGTAAGCGATCCCCTGCTCCTCGGCGGCCTCGTACAGCTTCGTCAGCTTCGGCAGCATGCCCGGCGTCAGGAAGGTGAAGATGCTGCGCTCCTCCTTCTGGCCGCTGGGATCGCGCTTGAGCAGGATCGGCTCGAACTCGTCGAAGATGATGACCACCCCGGTGAGCATCGACAGCGCGTCGAAGATCTGCTTCGCGCTCTTCTCGATCCACTGCTCGCCGGCCCGCGCGATGTCGCTCGGCGTGATCTGGACGAGCGGACGCCTGCTGCTGCGCGCGAGCGCCTTGAGGAGCGTCGTCTTGCCCGTCCCCGGCGGCCCGAAGAGCACAGCCGAGAACGTCGGCGCGTACTTCGCCGGCAGCCCCGTGCCGAGCACGTGGGCGCGCATCTGTTCCAAGGTGATGACCACCGACCGCGTCCTCTGCTGCTCGGGCGGGAGATCGCGCGGCGCGTCCGGCGGGAGCGGGCAGAGGGCGTAATCGGGGAAGGACAAGTCTTCGAGGCGCGGGCCCGTCGCATCGCTCCCCCGCGCCTTGTCGTAGCGCAGCGCCGAGAAGTGTGCGAGCACGCCCTCGTTGACCTTGTGCCCCAGCATGAGCACGATCCGTTCGAGCGCCAGCACGGCGACGGCGGTCGCCCAGAGCGTCGGTCGGCGGGGGATCGGAGGGTCTTCCGCGTGCCAGCAGACGGAGCCTGACGGCCCGACTTCCTTGAGCGCCAGACTGTGGTCTTCGAAGAGTTGCAGCATCCGCCCGGCCAGTTGAGGGGTGACGGGGTAGTCTGTGCGGTGGAGCAACTGCGCGAAGCCGCGCGCCACCTCGAAGCTGCTGGCGTAGAGGCTGAAGCCGTTAGCCGTGGAGTGGAAGGGGCGGCCCGGCGGGAACAGCCCCCGCTCCGAGATCGAATCGCTCAGGAGGGCGCAGGCGCGCGTCAGCCGCTCGTCCGGCTTCCAGCCCGAGACCGCGCCGTAGGAGGCGGCGGCGAAGACCAGCTCGCGCGCGTCCCAAGCGGACTGCGTCGGGGCCGAGGCAGCCGTCAGCTCGCGGTCGAGCCGCGCGCTCAGAAACCGCTGGGCCGGTTCGAGGACTCTCTTGATGTCGCAGTCGATGCTCTCGAACAACTCGCTGAGCTGCTGCAGGCCGTCGAGTATGTTCTTGTTCGCCCGGCATATCTTGAGGGCGCCATTGGCCCGCGCCACGGCCTGCCTGACGACGCTGAGCGCCATCCGGTGGGCGCTCTCCGAACGGAAATAACGCTCGTTCCACCGCCGCCAACTTTTTTCCCCGCCGTGCTCGGGCCGCCCACTCTGTCGGGCCCACAGTTTCTCTTTTTTTCGGTACTCCTTAATCTTAAGCAGCGCCTCCAGAAAATTCTCCTTGGCGCGAACGATGCTGTTCTCCAACTTGCGCGACAGCTCATCCAAGTAGTCCTTAACATACTGATCGTCGATCCTGTCCGACGGCTCCGGGCGCGGCGGCAGGTTGAGCGCGAGTTCGCCCAACTGGGAGGCGGTCGAGTTGTACCAAGCCAAGCCGGTGCGCTCGATCTCGGCGTCGCGCCACCGCCCCAAGTCGCTCAGCTTCAGCAGGTGTTCCCGGCGCAGGTACAGTTCGTGGGTGCTGCGGAAGAAGGTGGCCGTCTGCCGGTGCGTGCGCGCCAGCGCCGAGATGGCGCGCACGCTTTCGCCGGTCATGAAGGCCGTCGATTCGCCGCCGTTGCCGGCCCTGGCCCCGCCGGTGCTCCAGTCGGGGGAGTCAGCCGAGTACAACTCCCGCACGATCCTGTAGTAGCAGAGGAGCGAGGCGGGCGTGAAGGCGTGCGTCGAGGAGACGACCAGCGCGTGCATGGCGCGGGCCGCCACCAACACCGGCACCTTCTCGTGCTCTTGCCTGTCGTAGAAGCTCGCCCCAGCGGGCGAAGCCCCCGCCCACGGGCCGGTAAGTTCTTCCAGCGTCAGGTTCGCGATCTCTTTGACGAAGAACGATTCCTCCTTGTCGGCGGACGATCCCCCGCCGCCGCCCCGTCTCTTCGTCACGTCCCGGTTCTGCACCAGAGCGAGGAGCGCCGACTCGACCGCGTCATCGCTCATCCGCCACCCTTCGGAGTCTGCGGCCTCCCGGTCGGGGATTTTTTTGAGCGCCTGCAACCCGTCGCTCCAAAGCTTTCTGGCCCGCTTGCGGGAATCGCTCAGCTTCGAGAGCGTGATCAGATCGTCGTCCAAGGTCTTCATTAAACACCCCCACCGTTTGGCCGGGAACAGATGACGGAACGTGCCGCGTCTCGGACGACGGCGATCCCCGCCGCACAGTCGGCCCAACTACCCCGCGCCCGCGGGCCCGCATGCTCGGGGCCGAAGTGTCACCGCTTCCGCCGTTCCTCCCCGGCCCTCACGTAGAGCCAGTCGAAAAACTTCTTGAGGTCGCGGCTCCGGCAGGGGTCTTCGCCTTCCGGGCCCGTCTTCGCCTTCGCCGCCTCCCCGTAGAGTTGTTCGAGGATGTAGTAGCCGAGCATGCGATGGCTCTCGAACTGCGGCTCGTCGAAGAACTGATCGGCGGTTGACTCGTGCGGGAAGTCCGGATGGCTCACGGCGTAGTTGAAGATGTCGCGCGGCTCCGTGCCGTAGATGGTGGGCTTGATGTAGACGAGCGTGCCGGTCATGCGGTGGCGCTCGTGCGCGCCGCGCCTTGCGGCGCGGTCGGCTGGCCCGCCGTCAACGTCCTCGTAGTGTATGTCGCCGACGGCGCAATAGCCGCCGCTGGCGCGCTCCTCGCTGCGCGGGCGCGGCAGGATCGGGAAGGGCGGCTCGAACTCGATGGGGATGCCGAGGTCGATGCGAATCTTGCGCACCGCGTCGCCGAGACCTTCGAGCGAGCCGGCGGGGTCTGCCGAGCCGTCGACGACGACGATGAAGCGGCAGCGGCGCAAGACCATCTCGTAGAGGCCGAGGTTCTCGAAGTGGCCGCCGTCGGAGAGCAGCACGTAAGGGTTCTTGTCGTCGGTCAGCCCGAAGGCTTCGTCGAGGATGGGGCTGAGGGCGCTCGTCGGGTGTGAGCGGAAGAAGGTCTGCGCGCCGTAGACGCCGGGGTTGCCGAGCCACCAGCCGAGCCGCGCGTTGAAGAAGGTGAGGGCCAGCGTGACGAAGGGCGACGGGGAAAAATAACCCATGTTGGAGCTGGCAGCCGCGCCCGAGATAGCCATCGCCGTGCCGAGCGAGATGCCGCTCTTCCCGCCGTACTCGCGCGTGTGGCGGTAGCCGACGAAGAGGCTGCCCGAGTGGAGCGGGGAGGAAGTGAACGATTCGGCGCGGCGCTGCTGCCACGCGAGCCGGTCGCCGCCGACGAGGTTGAGCGCCATGTTGATGACGTGCATCAGGCGGTAGAGCCGCGGCGGATACTTCAGGCTGTCGGGGAACGCCTGCAACAGCAGCAGGCGGTTGAGCAGGACGTTGGACGCGCCGGGCTTGGAGTCTTCGCCGCCGCCGCCGCCGCGGTCGAGCAGGGCCAGCTTCCTGTACTTCTTCCGCGCCTCTTCCAGATACGGCTCGAACGCCGGGGCCTTGTCGAACGGGTAGACCGGCAGGATGCGGCTCAGATCGCCGAACAGCGCCGAGCGGAACGAGGGGTTGACGTCGATGCTCTCCGAAGAGTCTTTGTCCCAGTACCTCTTCGCGTCGCCGCCGATGCCCTCCAGCAGGTCGTGCAGGTAGAGGGCCACCTGCCTCCTGTCCTCCGCGGCCTTGCGCGCCTCCCCCGATTCGTCGGCCCCCGCCGCCACTGACTCCGGGCGGGCCAGCGCGGCGACGAACGAGGCGAGGCCGTCCGGCTCTATGAAGTCCGACTCCCTCAGCATCCACGGGCGCAGCTCGTCCACGTAGAGGTTGTCACGCGGGTCGAAGCCGGTGAACGGGTTCTCCTGCCGCTCGCCCCGCCTGCGCGACGCGCCGAGGAAGGCGCGGATGATGCGGTCGCGGTAGCCCGCGTGTAGGGAGAACTTGTTGAGGTTGATCAGCCCCGAGAAGCCGCGCCCTGCGAGGTGGAGCACGACCGCGAGCAGGGCGAGGAAGAGCCACGACGGGAAGTGCGTCACGCGCAGCGCACTCTGAGCGCCCGCGAGCGGGTAATGCCCGGCGAACTCGGCGCGGCGCGGGCCGGCGAGGAAATCGGGGAGGTATTGCCCCAGCCACGCGATGACCGTGCCGGTCAGCAGCCCGACGGCGAGGACGAGGAAGGCGAAGAAGACGAACGAGGCGAGGACGACGACGTTGACGCCGAGCGACGCGAGCAGGGCGCGCCACCCGCCCTGCTTCTCGCCATTCTTCTTCGTGCCGGGCGTGCCCGCGCTGCGCCCGCCGAGTACGGCGATCAGGCCGGAGAGGCCGCCCGCGGCCAGCAGCCGCTTCTCGAAGCCGAAGTAGAGCAGCGGCCCGAAGATGACGAGCGCGCTGAAGAAGAGCCAGCCCCCCATCACGATGAAGAGCCACCCGCTGGCGCGCGCCAGCCACTCGCGGTCTTCGTCCTCGACGTAGACTTGGTCGAACGGGTGGCGCAGCCGCTCCAGCAGTCGCCGCAGCCCGCGGCGCTCGGGCTGGGCCGCACGCCGCGTGCCCGGCGACAGCTCCGTGCGGCGGCTCGTGAACCCGATGAAGAGCGTGATGCCGAGAAAGATCACGAGCAGGTAGACGGGGAAGGCGAGCGCCGTGTAAACCTCCGCGCCCCACCAAGACCTGTAGGGCAGCAGTTCGCCCTTGACGAAGGGTTCGACGACGGGGCTGTCGAAGGTGTTGATGCGGGTCGCCGCCACCCACAGCAGGAACGCCCCGATGACGCTGGAGACGATCATCACGACCGCCTCGTGCCTGACGTTGAGCCCCACCGCGTCCTTCCGCTTATCCATCTGTTTGACGAGCACTTCCTCCCTCGCGCGCTCGTCCTGCCCGCGCGCGTCCGCGGGGTCTCGCGGCGCTCTGGCCGCGGCGCGGTCGTGCGCCCCCCTTAGCTCCTGCTCCGCCGGGTCATACTTCAACGTGCTCCGGACGAAGAGCCAGTAAAGGAAGAGGCTGAAGACACCGACCGCGAGGCCGAAGGCGAGGAAGTAGAGGAACTCCCGCAACTGCGTGGGGCGTGGCGCGCGCCTGTGCCACGCCCAGAAGAGCGTCAGCAGCGTGGCCGAGATGCAGAGCGGGAGCAGGCAGAACCACAGGAAGGTGTTTTGGTCGCGGCGCTTGTCCCAGAAACTTCCGGGCCGGATGACGCCGCTGTTGCTGGGCCGGTTGAGCCGCATGAACGCGACGGCGTAGCCGTTCAGGAGCGCGCCGAAGAGGAGCAGGGTCGCGCGCGGGTGGTAGAGCGCCACGGCGGCGCGCCAGTACCAGTCGGGCCGCAGGAAATAGGCGGCGACAATTGCGGCGGGCACGAGCAGGAGACTCGCAAAGAGCAGCGCGCCGCGCCATCGGAGGCCGAGCAGGCCGGCTTTGATCTGCGCGTGCAGGCGCGGCCTGAGCAGTGCCGCCCCGACGACGACGACCGCGAGCAGCCCTGCGACAGTCCTCCACCGCACCGGCGCGAGGACGGCGGCGACGCTCACGCGCGGGATGACGAGCAGGCTGGCGAGCAGCGGCACGAGCACCACCCAGTTCAGGAGCAGGTTGCGGAGGTAGATGATGATGAACGTCCAACTGTCGGCGGAGAGGACGCCCGTCTTCGGGGTGATGAAGTTGCTGTAGTCGCGCAGGTGTCGCAGCGGCTCGGGCTCGGGCTCCAGCTTCGAGGCGCGCGCCGTGCCCTTGAGTTCGCCGACGACGCCGGGCAGGCCGTCGGCGTGCCGGTGAATCCAGGCGGAGAGCCAGCCGCCGATGTAGCCGCCGCCGGAGACGGTCGAGAGGTAGTCGAACTGCTCAAGGAAGCCGCACTCGGCGAGCCCTTGCAGGACGCCGAGGGCGAAGGTGCCGCTGCGGATGCCGCCGCCCGAGAGGCAGATCGCGGAACGCCCGGGGTCGAGAAGATGAATCCGCTGGAAGACCCTCGCGACTCGCAGGTCGTAGGCGCGCCTGATCTCTTCGGGGAAGGCGTCTTCGAGGAGCAGACGCTTGATCCGCGTCAGGTCGTCGGCCTTGCCGCCGGGGGCGGCGGGCCCGCCCGCCTCGTCCTCCCACAGGAGTTCCGCGAGCGCGCGCGTCTCGTCGCGCATGGTCGTCAGCCGCTCGAAGTACTTCCGCTTAAAGACCTCGGTATCGCCGAGGAGGCGACTCAGGTGGCCGAGGTAAGCGTCCTCCCCGAGCGAGGCGTCGAGCAGTTCCTTGTAATTGCAAGCGACGTAGGCCGCAACGTCCGGCTCCGCCGCCGCCCCCGGCGCGCCGCCGGTCGGCAGTTTCCCGCCCTCAGGCGACTGCGGCAACTGACTCTGCGCGCGGCGTAGCCTGTCCGCGAGCCGCCAGCGGAAGACGTGGTTCTTATGGAACTCCCAGTCCTTCTTGACCGTCGCATAAACTTCCTGCCCGAACTCGTCGCTTAAGGCGACGTCGTCGCCCTGCCCGCCCCCGTCCAGCGTCTCGTGCATGCTCTCGAACTCTTCTTCGAGCACTTGGCAAAGGTGAAGTGGGATTTCAACGTAGGGCATATCGTCCTCCGCCCGGGCAGGTGAGAGCCGGCGTCGCAGGGCTGGCTCGCGCGGATTCTCGACCGCAGGGCCGGTTCAGGTTGAAAGGGTGTCGGGTAAAGTCATTGGCCGATCAGGCGCTGGGGCCGGAGGGCCGGGAGTCCGGCGTTGATTCGAGTCGTACCTCATTCTATCTTAAACTGAAACGCTTAACTATTTTTCTTTAATGAGGAGACGACATTCTCTTTCACGTCCTCCGTTTTTTCGCGCCCGCACGCGCCCCTCGCCCGCTTACGAGTGAAATAAGATCGCCCAGAGATTGAGACGACCGCGAGCGGATTGTCTGTGGCGTCCGAGTTCGTGCCCCGGTCTGTCGGGCCCGTGTGGAGACGACCGGAAGCGGCCTCTATAGACATATGGCAAAACCTGAGAAGTATTTCTAACCGGGTCGGAGGCTGCACCTTCGTCGCGCGGCCATACGTCCGGTTACGGGAATACAAATCTTGACAAATAACGCGGGGCGGAGTTAGGGTGGCTGCCTCAAGTGGGTTCCTGCTGAAATTTTAATCCTTCTACGTGGGATTCACCCTCTGACTTAACGCCCCACGTCCGAGCCTTAATTTTTCAACATCAAACTCCTTCGGTGTCTTTCTCAAGCAATCCCTAAGTTGACGACTATTCGCAGAGGCCGACCCGCACGGCACGACTCTCTGGCGTCCTCGACCGCCGCTCACAAAGGGCAAAATTAACTGGCGACGCAAACGCGACCCTCGCTCACCGCCCGTGCGACGTTTCCGGCGCGGGTGATCCGTCACAGCGCGGCTCTACGAGCCGACCTCGACCGCGGCCCGCAGCCATGCGGGCACACTCACGCTCATACACGGAGACGATCATGAACAAAACTCTCACCCATCGCGTCGGCAAGTGGCTGCCCCGCGACCAGCGTGTGCTGAAAGCATGGCTGGCGGAACTGATCGACGACGTCACCACGAGGCCGCAGCCGCTGCACCCGATCATCGAAGACTTCAAGGCGCTGATCGAGGGCGACGCGCAGGTCTACATGCTGTTCCACCAGATGTTCGAGGAGGTGCCGCGGAAGCCGCCCTACGACAAAGACCCGACCGGCGCGCCGCAGGTGCGCGACTACCACCTGATGTTGAAGCTCTTCAACGCCATCATGACGCGCGCGCCGGAGTTCAACAAAACCGGCCTCGTCGGTTTCCCTATCAACGCCATCCTCGACTGGCCGATGGGCACGGGGGGCGGCTACACGGCCTTCCTCAAGGAGAACGTCAACGCGCAGTTCCGCGCGATGCTGGGAGAGTGGGCGCGCTTCCTCGTCTCGAAGGACTCGGTGTACGTGCTGAGCGACGATCCGCGCAAGGGCTGGTTCGGGAAGGACGCGATGGCGGCCATGCCCAACTTCGACAAGCAATTTCAGTGCACCCCGAAAGCCCCGCACCGCGGCTTCACCTCGTGGGACGATTTCTTCACGCGGCAGTTCCGCCCGGGCGTGCGGCCCGTGGCGTCGCCGGACGACGACAATGTCGTCGCCAACGCCTGCGAGTCCGCGCCGTACCGCGTCGCCCACGACGTCAAGTCGCGCGACCGGTTCTGGATCAAGGCCCAGCCCTACTCGCTCAACCACATGCTGGCCGACGACCCGCTCGCGCCGCAGTTCGTCGGCGGCACCGTCTATCAGGCTTTCCTGAGCGCGCTCAGCTATCACCGCTGGCACAGCCCCGTCAGCGGCAAGATCGTGAAGACGTACGTGCAGCCCGGCACCTACTACTCCGAGGCCCAGTCGGAAGGCTTCGACCCTTCCGGCCCCAACGACTCGCAGGGCTACATCACCGAGGTGGCGACGCGCGCGATGATCTTCATCGAGGCCGACAACCCCGACATCGGCCTCATGTGCTTCATGCCCGTCGGGATGGCCGAAGTCTCGACCTGCGAGATCACGGTCTACGAAGGCCAGCACGTGAAGAAGGGCGACGAGCTGGGCATGTTCCACTTCGGCGGGTCAACGCACTGCCTGATCTTCCGGCCCGGCGTGAAACTCACCTTCGACCTGCACGGACAGAAGCCGGGGTTGAACTCGTCGAACATCCCCGTCAACTCACGGATCGCCACCGTCGGCTGATCGGCTCCCCGCGCCCCGCCGTGCTTCGGGCTTGACGGCAGGCGGCGCGGGACTCCTTCGTACTCACGAAAAAAGTTTCTTCTAAGAAAAGTTTTCTTCTAAGAAAGGATCACCCTCATGCTCCCAGTGGCCGCCCGCCGCTTGGCCTCCTCCCTCTTGATCGCGCTCCCCTTGCTCTTCGTTTCATCGGTCGTGCGCGCGCAGGACGCGCCTCGGAAATCGATCCCGGAGGCCGGACAAGACGCGACCGCCGTGCACGCCGCGACCGCGCACGCCGCCCAAACCGCGCCGACCGAAGAGCCGTCTCTCCAAAAGAAGAAGGTTGAAGAAGCGTCCGGGCGGTCGAGCCCGGCGGCGCAGGGAAGCGGGACTACGGCGGCCCCGGCGGCGCAGCCCGCGACGAGGAACAGTTGTAACAAGACGATCAAGGCCGCGGTCGTGGCCCTCGACCAGACCGTGATGATCAACCGCCTCGGCGCAGTCCGGCCCGACGGCATGATCTATGCCCTCGAAGGGGACGTGGTTCCGAGCGACGGCCAGCCCACGCTCCGGCCCGGCAAAGTCACGCTGCGCGACGGCAAGCGCCCACGCCCCATCGTGCTCCGCGTCAACCGCGGCGACTGCCTGCGCGTCCGCTTCCGGAACCTGCTCGCGCCCGACGCGCCGCCGCAAGACCCGGCGCAGTCTTTGCCGCAGAGCACGCTCGGCCCCGTCACCCGCTCGGCCTCCGTCCACGTCGCCGGCATGCAACTGGTTGACGACATGGCCGACGACGGCACGTTCGTCGGCGCTAACCCGCGCGCCGCGGGCGGCAACGAGAGCGGCATCGTCGCGCCCGGCGGGAGCGCGACCTACACGCTCTTCGCCGGCGAGGAGGGCGCTTTCCTGCTCTACAGCATGGCGGCCAATTACAACGGCTTTAACCAGATGCAACTGATGATGGGCCTCTTCGGCGCGGTCAACGTCGAGCCCGCGGGCGCGGAGTGGTACAGGAGTCAGGTGACGGCGAGCGATCTTGAGTACGCGACTAAGAAAGACGCCGCGGGCAAGACCGCGCGCACGGCCCTCTCGCAGCCCGTCATCGACTACGACGCCGTCTACCCGAAGGGCCACCCGCGCGCGGGGCTCCCCGTGCTGAGGATGCTCGACAGGGAGGGCCAGATCGTCCACAGCGATCTGACGGCGGTCATCACGGGGCCGGGCCGCGGTAACTTCCCCGCCTCCGATCCGCACTTCAAGTCCAACCCGGCGCTGCCCGAGCGCACGCAGCCGTTCCGCGAGGTGACCGTCCACTACCACGAGTCGCAGGACGTGGTGCAGGCTTTCCCCTACTTCTACAACCCCGCGAACGCCAACTCGCCGAACGTCAACGCGGGGCAGGACAGCTTCGCCATCAACTACGGCATCGCGGGCATCGGCCCGGAGATTTTAGCCAACCGCCTCGGCGTCGGCCCGGCGCGCGACTGCGTCGATTGCAAGTTCGAGGAGTTCTTCCTCTCGTCGTGGGCGGGCGGAGACCCGGCCATGATCGTCGACGTTCCGGCCAACGCCGCGTGCGATCAGCAGATCGCGCCTTACGCGACCGATCTCTCGCCGCTCGCCGTGCAGACCCGCAACGGGCAGGCCGTCGCCCCCGCCCCGTGCGCGCCGGTCAACGCGCCGAAGGCGACGAAGGCCTTCTTCCCCGACGATCCGTCGAACGTCTACCACTCTTACCTGAACGATCACGTCCGCTTCCGCATCCTGCACGCCGGGGCGAGCGTCCACCACGTCCACCACCACCACGCGCACCAGTGGCTGCACACGCCCGACAGCGCGGGCAGCAACTACCTCGACAGTCAGGCCATCGGCCCCGGCTCCTCCTACACGCTCGAACTCGTCTACGGCGGCAGCGGCAACCGCAACCGCACGGTGGGCGACGCCATCTTCCACTGCCACTTCTACCCACACTTCGCCTCCGGGATGTGGGCGCTCTACCGCGTCCACGACGTGTTCGAGGCGGGCACGCCGCTCGACGCCGCCGGGCGGCCCGCCGCGGGCGCGCGCGCCATGCCCGACGGAGAGATCACGAACGGCACGCCGATCCCCGCCCTCGTGCCCTTGCCGACGCTGGCGATGGCCCCCATGCCCGGCGCTTCCGTCTCCATCGTCAACGGGCAGGTTCAGATCAGCGGCGCGGGGAACCCCGGCTACCCGTTCTTCGTCCCCGGCGTGGCCGGACACCGCCCGCCGCACCCGCCGCTCGATTTCGCGCCCCTGCTCGACGCCTCGGACAACCCCGTCCCCGGCCAGTACCTCGACGGCGGGCTGCCGCGCCACGTCGTCCTCGGCGGCACGGTCTCGAACGAGCAGCACACGCCGACCGACTTCACCAAAGACCTCAGCACGATGGCCGCCGCGCAACTCCCCGAGGAGGGCACGCCGAGCGAGGTGAGCGCCATCAACTACTTCGGCCAGTACCGCCACCCGAGCTTCACGCCCGAAGGCACAGCCGCCGACTTCAAGACCAACGGCCTGCCCAACGGCCCGCAGCGCGGCGCGCCCTTCGCCGACCCGGCGGTCGAGGACGGTCGGGCGGTCGCGGCCTCGGCGCACCCGCGCCGCTACAAGGGCGCGAACATTCAGGTCAACAACGTCTTCAACAAGGCCGGCTGGCACTTCCCGCAGCAGCGCATGATCGCGCTCTGGGGCGACGTCAAACCCACCATCGAGGGCAAGCGACCGCCCGAGCCCTTCTTCTTCCGCGCCAACAACGGCGACGTGGTCGAGTTCTGGCACACGGACCTCGTGCCCGCCTACTACGAGCTGGACGATTTTCAGGTGCGCACGCCGACCGACATCCTCGGCCAGCACATACACCTCGTGAAGTTCGACGTGATGGCCTCGGACGGCGCGGCCAACGGCTGGAACTACGAGGACGGAACCTTCAGCCCCGACGAGGTGCGCGCGCGCATCAGCGCCATCAACGCCGCGGGCGGACTGCTCTCCCCCGATCAGAAGACGCGGCGGACGCTCGTGGCGAAGTCGATCAGGGAGCTGGGCGACGGGCCGGGCGCGGGCAGCAAGGCGTGGCTCGGCGCGCAGGCCACCGTCCAGCGGTGGTGGGTCGATCCCATCGGCGATCTACGCATGACCGAGGCGGCTGACGCAGACCCCGCCCTCAGAGACCGCAGCTTCATGACCGTCTTCACGCACGATCACTTCGGCCCTTCCACCCACCAGATGGTCGGCCTCTACGGCGGCCTGCTCGTCGAGCCGACGGGCGCGAGCTGGACTTTCCCCGGCGGCAAGCCGATGGGGGGGCCGGTCGCGTCCAAGCCCGTGCGCTTCGACGGCGGCCCCACCGCCTACGCGGCCAACGTCATCACCGCGAATGAGGCCGACAGCTACCGCGAGTTCGCGCTCGCGTGGCAGGACTTACAATTCGCCTACCTGCCGGCGAGCAAGGACAAGCCCGACTGCTACGAGGGGCAGACTCCCGTCTACAACGTGTGCGCGCCCGTCGCCCCCGGCCTGGCCTACCGGGGCTGGGCCGACCCGGCCAACGCCGTCAACAAACCCGCCGGCTCGCCGACCACCATCGAGCCGTTCCTCATCGGCGACTTCGGGGCCGGCATGTTCTCGATGAACTACCGCACGGAGCCGCTGCCCCTGCGCGTCTTCAAGCCGTCGGCGAACGTCAACCGGGCGGCGACCGCCGAGGCCGGCGACCTCTCGCACGTCTTCCGCTCCATCCCGCGTTACGACGGCGCGTTCAGCACGCAGCCCGCCGGCGGCAGCCCCATCAACGCCGGCTGCACCGGCCCCGCGTGCTTCACCTTCCCCGTCCAGCCCATCTCGGACGGGATGGGCGCGGCAGACCCGTACACGCCGCTCCTGCGCGCCTTTGAAGGCGACAAGGTTCAGGTGCGCGTGCTCGTCGGCGCGCACACGTCGATGCACGACTTCACCGTCCACGGCGTCAAGTGGCTCTTCGAGCCCTACGAGCCGAACTCCGGCTACCGCAACACCCAGTTCGTCATCCTCTCCGAGCACTACGAGATGCTCTTCAACGCCCCGCGCACGCCCGCGCGCACCGCCGATTACCTCTACAACCCCAGCTCCTCTTACGAGGGCTTGGTCAACGGGCTGTGGGGACTCTTCCGCGTCTACAAGGGGACGGAGGGCGTGGCCGGCCTCAAGCCGCTGCCCAACAACGCGGGCGGACGCGCGCCGGGCGACGGCGAGACGAGAATCCCCGGCGGGGTGACCGCCGCCGCCTGCGGCACGGGCGCGCCCTGCCTGCGCGAGTTCAACGTCTCTGCCGTGACCGTCGGGCAGGCCCTCGGCGACGGCCAGCCGCTCGTCTACAACTCCCGCGGCGTCTACGTCGATAGCCCGAACCAGTTCGACTCGAAGCACCCGCTCGCCGATCCGCTCGCGATCATCTACGTCCGCGACGAAGACCTCGACACCGCGGGCCGCTTGAAGCCGGGCGTGCCCGTCGAGCCGCTCGTCCTGCGCGCGGCGGCGGGCGACTGGATACGCGTCCGGCTGAGCAACCGCCTGACGGGCAACGAGCCGGTCTTCCAGCCGTCGAACTCGCAGTCGGCCTCGCGCCCCGGCGGCAGCATCCCGTTCTCGAACCCTTACGCGAACGTCCAACTGAGCCCTTCAACTTCCGTCGGCCTCCACCCGCAGCTCCTCGCCTTCGACGTGACGCGCGGCGACGGCGCGAACGTCGGCGTCAACCCCTTGCAGACCGTCTCGCCGCGCGACGCGAAATGCACGGGCGGCAACTTCCCGTGCCGCGAGTACGTCTGGTACGCGGGGACTCTGAACGTGAGGGCCGACGGCACGACCGAGGCGACGCCGGTCGAGTTCGGCTCGATCAACCTGACGCCCTCCGACCCGCTGATGCACGTCTACCGCGGGCTGTTCGGCGCGCTCGTCGTCGAGCCCGAAGGCTCGCAGTGGATCGAGGACACGGACTCGCGCGCCTCGGCCACGGTCTTCCCGAAAGCGGGCCGCCCCTTCCGCGAGTTCGCCCTCATGGCGCAGGACGACTTCGACGTGCAGCTCAACGGCAACTCGCTCTACGCGTCCGGCAACCCGCTCTCGGCCTTCAACTACCGCACGGAGCCCTTCTTCTACCGCTACGGCTCGCGGCTCGACGGCGGCCTGTGGATACCCGTCCCGGGCGTCCCGCCCGGCCCCCCGAAGGACTGGACGAGCCTCTCGGCCAACGACCTCGGGAACATCAACGCCCTCTCGTTCACGGGCACGGACACGAGCCAGTCCGCCTCGAACGAGCTGGTCGGCGGCGACCCGCAGACGCCCATCTTCCGCGCGCCCGCCGGCATGCCCGTGCGCTTCCGCCTGCTCGACCCCGGCGGCATCGGAGACAACCAGCAGGTCTTCGAGCTGACCGGCCACGTCTGGCCCGAAGAGCCTTACACGAAAAACTCCACCGCCATCGGCGACAACCCGAAGTCGAACTGGACGGGCACCACAACCGGCTACGGCACGACTTCGCACTACGACATCGTCATCCCGCACGCGGGCGGCGCGAACGGCGTGGCCGGTGATTACCTCTACCGCAGTTGGACGGCCAACCAGTATCAGGTCGGGCTGTGGGGCCTCTTCCGCGTCGCCCCGGTCGGGCGCGGCTCGGCGTGTGCCGCGCGGCCAGAGACCTGCCCCGACACCGTCACCGTCAGCTCGGCGCAGCCGACGAGCGGGCCGGGCGGCCCCGGCTTCACCGTCCGTGGCGTGAACACCGTCTCGCCCGCGACCCGCCAATTCTCGCGCACGGTCACCGTCTCCTACGGCGCGGGCCCTCCCGCGACCGTGAACGTTGACGACAAGACCGGGCGTTGGACTTTCACGGGCAGGGGGCCGATGCCGAACACGATCAGCGTGCGCTCGGCGCAGGGCGGCCTAGCCTCCTACCGCAGCTACGCGGTGACGCCCCCGGAAGCGGGCCGCGCGCGCCCCGCGCTGCTTGCGACTCAGGGCCGACAGATCGCGCCGCGCCGTAAACGCCCGCGGCACTAACCGAACGCTGTCCGCCGGAAGCGGGCGGAGGGGTCTCGCCCCTCCGCCCCTCGTGCGCTTCTTCCTCGACGGTCGTCCGGGTCCTTACTCGGCGGCTGAAAAATTCCAGACCGTCATCTATCGGCCTTCGTCATCTATCGCCACGCCCCACCACAAAGGAGCTTCCTGAGATGAGTTCGAATAAGAGCAGCGCGGGTAAGAAAGCCACGGCCAAAAAGAGCGGGCCGAGAAGTGCGAACGCCGCCGCGGGCGGTGCCGCCGCCGGCGTCGATCAGCGGATCGCGTACTGCATGATCCACCCCGGCCTCGGCATCGCGCGCATCGGCAACAGCCCCGACGAGTTTTTCGTCGGCCCCGAATCGCCCGGCCACACCGTCAACCCGCCGGGCGGCTTCAAGGACGCCGCCGGGCGCATCAAGCGGCAGGCCGCGCGCTTCCGCATTTACGCCTACAACAAACAGGGCGTGGCGATTAAAGAGTTGACGGCTGACGACGCGGAGATCACGTGGACGGTCGAGCTGGCGAACCAGAAGGCCGCCTACGAGATGTTCCTCGGGATGTACTGGGCGATCCAGTACCCCACGTTCAAGGGCAAGCACCCGCTCCGCAATCAGGAGATTCCGGGCGAGCTGGGCGACCCGGCCCGCGACGTGCTCGTCATCAAGCCGCCGCCCGTGACCATCGCCGGCAGGAGCAGGGACGGCAAGGAGCACCAGTTCGTCGGCGGCACCATCGGCCCGCTGCCCTACACCGTCAAGACCGCCGAGAACGCGGCGTGCCTCTCGGGCAGCCGCTCCGGCTTCATGAACGTTTACCCCTTCGCGGGCCTGCCCGCGTGCGCCCAGAGCTACCCCCCGCCCGACGCGGATTGCCAGGCGAGGTGGAAGCCGGGCGAGCTGATCACGCCGACGGCCCTGTCGGCGCAGGTCGAGGTGCCTCTGGGCGAGGCGCGCACGGACGAACAGGGCCGCCTGCTCGTCCTCGGCGGGCAGGGCAACTCCGCCTCGCTCATCCCCGACAACGAGATCGGCTTCCTCAACCTCGACAGCTACTACGCCAACAACGACTACTGGTACGACGACACCTCGGACGGCTCAATCGCCGCGAAGGTCGTGCTCAAGGACGGCACCGAGTTGAAAGTCGCCGACAAGGCGTGGGTCATCGTCGCGCCGCCCAAGTACTCGCCGCACACGCAGGTCCTGACCACGCTCTACGACGTGGCGATGGACACGGCGGCGAAGAGGTGGCCCTCCCGGGACGGGGACGGCAAGGGCCCCGTCTCCTTCATGAACGACGTCTTCCCCCTCCTCTCGCGCCTGAGCAACTACCAGTGGGTCAACTCGCAGGCGAACCGCCAGCACGGCGCGGGCAAGGTCTACGACATCCTCGACCCCGCGCGCCTCAAGCTGTTCAGAACCCCCGGCAACAAAAACGTCGACGCCGTGCACGAGCGGCAGTACCTCTTCCATCGCGTGCGCGTGCCGGTCGAGCTGCTGCCCGGCAAAAATTTTCAGGGCGAGCTGGCGAACTCGCAGGCCAACCACCGCTTCATGCCGCAGATGGCCGGCAACGGCGGCGAGCCCGTCGTCTACGGCGCGCAGGACGCCGACTGCACGCTCGGCGGAACCTACATCACGTGGATGACGCTCTCCGTGCACCAGTACAAGAGCCTCGAACGGTGGGCGAAGGGCGACTTCGTGGACGACTGGCCGAAGACGCCCGCGGGCAAGCCCGACTCGCCCGACCACCTGCCCCCCGCGCCCCTGCTCGGCGAGATCGCCGTCGCCGATCAGCCCGCCGCGCTCGACGAGGCCGCGCTCGAATTCTGCGTCGGCGAATCGACCTACCCCGGCATCGAGATGACCTACATCTCGCACGACCCCGCCACGTGGTCCGCGCCCTGCCGCATCAACCAGTCGTTCCGGCCGGGCGACATCACGCGCCACATGGCGCTGCCGTGGCAGGCCGACTTCGCCGAGTGCAAGGATCACTGGTGGCCCGCGCAGCGGCCCGACGACGTGGTGCCCGAGGCCGAGTACGCAGACCTCTTGAAGACTTACGACCCGCAGCGCGACGGGCCGCTCGCCGAAGTCGTCGCCTCCCCCGTGCCGTGGGCGCGCGGCATCGCCGCCGAGTCGCCGCAGCTCGACAACGACATGGTCGAGGCGTGGAAGGACTTCGGCTTCGTCGTGCAGAAGCGCGGCCCCGGCGATCAGCTCGTCTACATCGAGACGGAGCGCTCGCCCTACGCCGGCATGAACATGCGCGACTTCTTCTACTACCTCATGAACATCGACTCGTACCCCGACTTCCTGCCGAAGGCGCGCACGCTCGTCGAGGAGTTTCTGAGGCAGGCCGAGGCCAACGAGCAGGAGGCCGCGCTCGACGACGCGAGCGACCGCTGGTCGTTCTTCGAGTACAGCCCCGAAGCCTTCGCCGGGCGGCTCGACCAGATTTACAACGGCTTCGTCACCCAGAATTCGAGCGACACGTCCTACGAGAAGAGCCTGATGCAGACGCGCGAGGACGTCATCTACGGGCAGTTGCAGATGGCCCCCTTCAACCAGCTCGACGGCGCGTGGCTGCGCGGGGCCACGCCGCCCGGCCCCCTCGACGAAGTCCACGAGCTGATCTTCAGCATCTACATGGACGAGCTGGGCGACGGCAGGGTCGAGTGGAACCACTGCAACGTCTACACCGACCTGCTCAAGAGCGTGAACATCTACCTGCCCGACCTGCACACGCGCGAGTACGCCGACGATCCGCGCTTCCTCGACTCGGCCTTCACCGAGCCGGTCTTCATCCTCGCCATCTCGCAGTTCTCGCAGGAGTACTTCCCCGAAATTCTGGGCATGACGATGTACCTCGAATGGGAGTCCATCGGCCTCATCTCGACGGTCGACACCTTCAAGGCCTTCGGCATCGACCCGCTCTACTACACGCTCCACGTCGGCATCGACAACGCCGCCTCCGGCCACGGGGCCATCGCCCGGCAGGCCATCGAGACCTACCTCGATCAAGTCCGCGAGCAGCAGGGCGAGCAGGCGATGCGCGCGGCGTGGAAGCGCATCTGGAACGGCTACGTCGCCTTCGGCACGCTCGGCACGCTCGGCCAGGACATCGCCAACGCCATCAACAAGCCGGAGAGTTTGCACGACCAGATGATCGACATGATCAACCGCAAGGCCCCTTACGCCAGCCTCAACCACCGCAAGAAGACGGTCGGCCCGAACTACATCAACGACTGGTTCCTCAACCCCGAAGGCTTCCTCACGGAGTTGCAGAAGGCCGGCTACATCGTCGCCGGCCAGCCCGACATCAGCCCCATCTTCCAGTTGATGAGCTTCAACGGCCCGATGTTCCACGTCTTCACGGACGCCGAACAGCAGTTGTGGCGCGACTACGTCCTGTCGCTCGGCGAGGACGACGAGCCCGCCGACTACCAGATCGTCGAGAAGATGCGCGAAACGATCGACTACCTGCGGCGGCGGCAGGAGGGCAACAACGGGCACAACGTCCAGATCGCCGGGCCGAACCCGAAGCCGGACGCGAAGAAGGGCGAGGAGATCGTCACGCAGTCGATCCACGACTGGTTCGATCTCAACGACGACGACGCCCTGATGCGCGCGCTCTCCTACGAGAAGAACGGCTGGATTCTGAAGGGCAACGCCGCGCAGAGCCCGCTCGTCACCGACATGCTCTCGGGCAACAACGACATGGCCCTCGCCTTCCGCGACGTCGCGCCGGGCACGGGCGGCAAGACCTACAAGGAGATTCTCGTCGAGTGGATCGACAAGGGCTGCCCCGTCGGCGCGGAGCCGCAGGCGGCCCCCGCCGCGAGGATGAGGGTGCTGTCGCGAATGCCGCAGCCGGCGGGCGTGCGCGTGACGGCGCAGGCGCAGGGCGACGAGACGCGGCAGCGGAAAATCTGGGGCATGGGCAAGGTGCATTGAGGAGCCGTTAGCTGTTAGCCGTTAGCTGTTAGCTGTTAGCTGTTAGCCGTTAGCTGTTAGCTTTCAGCCGTCAGCCAACACACGGAGGCGGGACGCAGTCTCACACCACTGCTTCCCGCTTCCCGCATCTGCCTTCTTGCTGCCTTCTTGCTAACAGCTAACGGCTAACGGCTAACAGCTAAGAGTGCCAAACTACGGGGAGCGGGCGGGGGAGGCGACCGAGAGCGTCGAGGTCGTCGTGATCGGCGGCGGCCCGGCGGGCTCGGCAGTCGCGCTCGCGCTCGCGCGCGCGGGCCGCAGCGTCCTCGTCGTCGAGCGGGAGCCGCGGCCCCTGCTGCGCCCCGGCGAGACGCTGCCCCCTTCGGTTCGCCCCCTGCTCGCGCGCGCCGGGCTGTGGCACGAGTTCGAGGCGGCGGGCCACGTCCCGTGCGTCGGGAATCGCTCGGCGTGGGGCGGCCCCGCGCTCTCCCACCACGACTTCATCTTCAGCCCCTACGGCACGGGCTGGCACATCGACCGTCGGAAGTTCGACGAGATGCTTCTGCGCGGGGCGCGGGGCGCGGGCGCGCGCGTACTCGCGGGGGCGAGGCTGGAAGGCTTCAGCCACAGGCCGGGCCGGGGCTGGCGGCTCGAAGTCGCGCGCCGCGAGCGCCGCACCGCCGTCAGGGCGCGCTTCGTGGCCGACGCCTCGGGCCGCGCTTCCGCCTTCGCCGTCGGGTGCGGACTCACGCGCGCCGCGCTCGATCACATGGTCGCAGTAGTCGGCTACTTCACGACCGAGCGCGACGTCTCGTCGGCAGACCGTTCGACGCTGGTCGAAGCCGCCGAGGCGGGCTGGTGGTACTCGGCGCTGCTGCCGGGAGGGAAACTGGTCGCGGCCTACATGACCGACGCCGACCTCGCGGCGCGAGATAAGGCGAGGGCGCGCGCCAGATGGCTCTCCCTGCTCGAACAGACCACGCACACCCGGCGACGGATCGAGTCCGCGGACTTTCGCCTCGCGGCGTCGCCGCGCGTGGTCGCGGCGGGCAGCTCGCGCCTCAGCCACGTCGCCGGCAGCTCATGGCTCGCCGCGGGCGACGCCGCCGCCTCATACGATCCGCTCTCGTCGCAGGGGATTTCGACGGCCATCTCGACCGGCCTCGACGCCGCCGCCGCCATCGACCTCCACCTCGACGACGATTCGAGCGCCCTGAAGGACTACGCCCGCCGCACGAGCGAGGCGTTCGCGACCTACGTCGTGAACAGGACGGCCTACTACCGAATGGAGAAACGATGGCCCGCGTCGCCCTTCTGGAGCCGGCGGCAAAACGTCAACAAGACTTGAAGGGGCCGGGGCGGCGCGCGCGCCCGCTCTTCGCGGCAGGTTGTGGCGCGACGTCGGGGGCCAGTCGGCGCGTCCGGGACAATCGAATCAGCCGCCGCGGCCTCTCGTCCACGGCCTCTCACCACTGAACTGTGGCCCCTGACCTCTATTCTCTTGACTTGCCACGCGCGGCGGGCGTAGCTTTTTTTCAGGCTTGCGCCGCCGCAATCAAAATCAGGTCTGCGCGGTTTCGACTCGGGCAGGGGGCGTGTGGGGCGTCGCGTCGCGCCGCGGCGTCGTCCGCCGCGAACGTCCTGTCGCGTAGTTTGATCCAGAGGTTCCCCAAGAGATGACCAGCCGCGAGACGAAATCCCCCAGCCGCCGTGCCGGAACGTCCGGCGGCGCGAAGACGCCGCCCCCCGACGACCCGGGCGAGGCCGCCGCGGGCGAGGGCTCGCGCGGCGGGGCGCAGGGCGTGGTGGAGGCGCTGCGCGAGGCGAACCGCAAGCTCGAAGCGATCATCGCCGCCTCGCCGCTCGCCATCGTCACGCTCGACGAGGAGGGGCGCGTCGAGTCGTGGAGCGCCGCCGCCGAGCGCATCTTCGGCTGGCGCGAGGTGGAGGTCTTGGGCGAGCCGCTGCCGACCGTCCCCGACGAGCTGCGCGAGGAGGTCTCGCGCAACCACGCCGCCGCGGTCGCCGGCAAAGCCTTCACGAACTTCGAGACGCGGCGGCGGCGCAAGGACGGCGCGCCCGTCGACGTGAGCATCTCGACCGCGCAACTGAAGGACGCCGCGGGCAACTCGCGCGGCGTCGTCGCGCTCGTCGCCGACGTGAGCGAGCGCAAGCGCGCCGAGGAAGCCCTGCGCGTCTCCGAAACGCGCTTCCGCACGCTCGTCGAGCAGTCGCCCCTGAGCAAGCAGATCATCTCGACCGACGGTCGCACCATCGAGGTCAACCGCGCGTGGGAGAGGCTGTGGGGCGTCACGCTCGCAGACCTGCCCGATTACAACATCCTCGAAGACGAGCAGCTCCGGGCGAAGGGCGTCACGCCCTACATCGAGCGCGCGCTCGCGGGCGAGGCGGCGGAGATACCGGAGATCGGCTACGTGCCCGACCGCGGCGAGTTCGCCGGTCAGGAGCGCTGGGTGCGCGCGCGCGTCTACCCGGTCAAGGACGCGGGCGGCGGGGTGCGCGAGATCGTCCTCGTGCACGAGGACGTGACCGAGCGCAAGCGCGCCGAGGCCGAGTTGCGCCTCGCCGCCGCCATCGTCGAGAACTCCGACGACGCGATCATCAGCAAGGACTTGGAGGGCACGATCCTCAGTTGGAATCCGGGCGCCGAGCGGCTCTACGGCTACACCGCCGCCGAGACCGTGGGCCGGCCCGTGACGATGCTCATCCCGCCCGACCGCCCCGACGAGGAGCCGCACATCCTCGAACAGATCGAGCGCGGCTCTCCCATCGAGCACTACGAGACGGTGCGCCGGCGCAAGGACGGCACGCTCGTCAACGTCTCGCTCACCGTCTCGCCGCTGAGGGACTCGGACGGTCGCGTCGTCGGCGCGTCGAAGATCGCCCGCGACATCACCGAGCGCAGGCGGGCCGAGGACGAGAAGCTGCGCCTCGCCGCGCAGATCGAGGGCGAGCGCCGCCGCCTCAGGGACTTGGTGGCGAACGTGCCGGGCGTCGTCTGGGAGGCGTGGGGCATGCCTGACGAAGGGTCGCAGCGCATCGACTTCGTCAGCGACTACGTCGAGACGATGCTCGGCTACACGGTCGAGGAGTGGCTGGCGACGCCGAACTTCTGGCTGACGATAGTCCACCCGGAGGATCGCGAGCGCGCCGCGCGCGAGGCGCGCGAGAAGTTCGACAGCCGCGCGGGGGGCGCGAGCCGCTTCCGCTGGGTGACGAAGGGCGGTCGCGCCATCGAGGTCGAGGCGCAGTCGGTCGTCATCTGCGACGAGCGGGGCGAGCCGGCGGGGATGCGCGGCGTGACGATGGACATCACCGAGCGCGTGCGCTCGGAGGCGGCCCTCCGGCAGTCGGAGGAGCGGTACCGCGCCTTCGTCGCGCAAAGCTCCGAGGCGATCTGGCGCTTCGAGCTGGACGTGCCGCTCCCCGTCAACCTCCCCGAGGACGAACAGATCGACCACTTCTACGCGCACGCGCGCCTCGCCGAGTGTAACGACGTGATGGCGCGCATGTACGGCTTCTCGCGCGCCGAAGAGATCGAGGGCGCGCGCCTGCAGCAGATGATCCCGCGCAACGCGGCCAACGACGCCTACCTGCGCGGGGCGATCCGCTCCGGGTATCGCCTGACCGACGCCGAGTCGGAGGAGCGCGACCGCGAGGGCAACACCAAGTACTTCCTCAACAACCTCGTCGGCATCGTCGAGGGCGGCGAGCTGCGCCGCGTCTGGGGCACGCAGCGCGACGTGACCGAGCGGCGCAGGGCCGAGGAGGAGCAGAAATTCCTGAGCGACGCGACGACCATCCTCGCCTCCTCGCTCGACTACGAGGCGACGCTCGACGCCGTCGCGCACATGTCCGCCGCCTACCTCGCCGACTACTGCCTCGTCGATCTGCTCGAAGACGACGGCGCGATCCGCCGCCTCGTCGTCGCCCACCGCCAGCCCGAGCGCGAGGCGGCGTGGCGCGAGATGCAGCGCCGCTTCCCCATCGTCTCCGACCCCCGCCACACCGTCCACAAAGTCTTGCTGACGGGCGAGCCCGATCTCTTCACCGACATGACGGGCGAAGTCCTCGCGCGCGCCATCCCGTCGCCCGCGCAGGTCGGGGAGCTGCGGCAGATCGGCGTGCGCTCGGCGATGACCGTGCCGCTCAGGGCGCGCGGTCGCACGGTCGGCGCGATCTCTTTCATCTCCGCCGAGTCGGGCCGGCGCTACCGCGAGCGCGAGCTGCGGCTCGCCGAAGAGCTGGCGCGCCGCGCCGCGCTCGCCGTCGATAACGCGCGCCTCTACGAGAGGGCGCAGGAGGCGAACCGCGCGAAGGACGAGTTCCTCGCCACGCTCTCGCACGAGCTGCGCACGCCCCTGACACCCATCGTCGGCTGGGTGCACCTGCTCGGCGGCGACGGGGCGGCGGCGGGCGGGCCGGACCTGCGGCACGGGCTCGCCGTCATCGACAAGAACTCGCAGGCGCTCTCGCACCTCATCAACGACCTGCTCGACATGTCGGCGATCCTGAACGGCAAGATGCGCATCGACCGCCTGCCCGTGAAGATCAACTCGGCGCTGCAGGAGGCGGTCGAGACCGTGCGCGCGCAGGCCGACGTGCGCGGCGTCGGGATCGAGCTCTCGCTGTGCGCGGGCGAAGAGCCGCAGGTGGAAGGCGACCGCACGCGCCTCGTGCAGGTCTTCTGGAACCTGCTCTCGAACGCCGTCAAGTTCTCGCCCGACCGCGGGCGCGTGCGCGTCGCGTGCGACGCCGACGCGCGCAGCCTGCGCGTCCGCGTCGAGGACGAGGGCATCGGCATCTCGCGTGAGTTTCTGCCCCACGTCTTCGAGCGTTTCCGGCAGGCGGACATGTCTCCGACGAAACTCTACGGCGGGCTCGGCATCGGCCTCTCGCTCGTGCGCAGCTTCGTCGAGGCGCACGGCGGCGAGGTCGCGGCGGAGAGCGCGGGCGAGGGGCGCGGCAGCCGCTTCACCGTCACGCTGCCGTTGCGAATTGAAGAAGCCGCGCCCGCGAGCAAAGAAGCCGCGCCCGCGGTCGAGGAAGTCGCGCCCGCTTCGCAGCCGTCCGCACCCGACGATCCGCGACCCGGTGTTTCCGATCCGCGACCCGCGATCCGCGATCCGCAATCTCCGAGGCGCGTGCTGCTCGTCGAGGACGCGCCCGACACGCTGGAGATGCTGCGGCTCTTCTTCGCCGCGCGGGGGTACGCGCCGACCGCCTGCGCCTCGGCTGCCGACGCTCTGGACGTTGCGGCGCGCGGGCACTTTGATATAATCGTGACCGACATCGGACTGCCCAACATCGACGGCTACGAACTGCTCCGGCGGCTGCGCTCGGAGTCGCCGCACCTCGCCGCCGCGCCCGCCGTCGCGTTGACGGGCTACGCCGCCGAGGCGGACGTCGCCGCCGCGCGCGCCGCCGGTTTCGACACGCACGTCGCCAAGCCCTTCGAGCCGGAGGCGCTCGGCGAAGCGGTCGAAAAACTCCTCGCGCGTCGCGCGCCCGACCGGGCGGACGACGCGCCGCGGTGAGCGCCGGGCCGTCTCGATCGAATCGCGCCCGTCAGTCGCGAGAAGTCAGCCGGGAAGGAACACTTATGCTCGTCACCCCCTCGACCGCGCCGCCCCACGCACACGATCATTTTTCGTCGTCCGCCAACCTGATGGGCTACTACGGCGGCGGCGGGCACTTCGGCAAATCGGACGCCGCGGGCGGCGAGAGCGCGACCGTCTCGCCCAAGCCGCGCGCCCTCGTCGTCGACGACGCGCCGGACGTGACCGAGATGATCGCGCTGCTCTTGCAGTACGCGGGCTACGAGGTGACGACCGTCTACTCCGGGCAGCAGGCTCTGGACGCCGCGTGCGGCGACGACTTCGACGTGGTCGTCTCCGACATCGGGATGCCGGGCATGAACGGCTACGAGCTGGCCGAGCGCCTGCGCCGCTACCAGCAGTACCACGCCACGCCGATGATCGCCGTCACCGGCTTCTCGATGTACGACGACCGCGACCGCGCGCTCGCCGCCGGGTTCAACGCCTTCCTCACCAAGCCCGTCAACCCGCGCGATCTCATCTCGCTGGTCGAGCGGCTGAGGGGTTAAAGGCCGCGGCGCGGATCGAGACGGAGATCGGGACGAGGATCGCGACCGGGGGCGAGACGGCCCGGCGCGGCGAGCGGCTCTCGGAAGTCCGCGGCTCGTGCTATTTTATCCCCGCCGAATTTTCTAACCCGAAAGTTTTTCGAGCACGTTTTTCAACTTCGTAGGCGCGCGGAGTCTTCGATGGAGTCTGTCGAGAAGCGTGGGGCGGGCGCGGGCGGGGCGCGCGAAGAAGCGGCGGGGCGTGAGGCGCGCGCGGGCGTCCGCGCCGCCCTCTTCAGCGCGCGCACGGCTTACCTCGCGGCGGGCGCGCTCGTCGTCGGCGCGGCGTTCGGCTATCTGCAGTTCTCGACGCGCGCCGTCTGCTGCGGCGACTTCGACGGCTATTACCACGTCCGCTGGAGCCAGCTCCTCTGGGACGGCCTGCGCGCCGGCCACTTCCCGCCTCGCTTCGAGTGGCTGCCGCTGACCACCCTGAACGCGCGCGACTACGTCGATCACCACCTGCTCTTCCACCTCATGCAGGCCCCGTTCACGCGCTTCGGCGACGAGGTGCTCGGCGCGAAAATCTCCGCGTGGCTCTTCGCCTCGCTCGCCGTCTTCTCGTGCTACTGGCTGATGGTTCGCCAGCGCGTGCCCGCGCCGCTCTTGTGGCTCGCCGCGCTGCTCGCCTCGTCGTCGCCGTTCCTGTTCCGCATGAACATGACGAAGGCGATGAGCGTCTCCATCGTGCTGCTCGTCGTCGGCATCAACCTGCTCTTCCGCCGGAAGTACGTGTGGCTGCTGCCGCTCGCCTTCGTCTTCACGCTGACCTACGACATGTTCGTGCTGCTCGGCGCGGCAGCCGTCATCTGGACGTGCGTCGTCGCGTGGGCCGAGCGCCGGTTCGAGTGGCGGCCCGTCGTCTGGGTCTCTATCGGCGTCGCCGCCGGGCTCGTCATCAACCCCTACTTCCCGCACAACCTGCGCCTGCTCTACGAGCACGCCGTGATGAAGATCAGGGTGAGCGACGCGGAGCGCCCCTCGGTCGGCAACGAGTGGTACCCGTACGACAGTTGGGTCTTCCTCTCGAACTGCGCCGTCGCGTTCTGTGCGATGCTCGTCGGCTACGTCACGTTCCGGTGGGACGACGCGAAGCGCGCCGAGCGCCCGCTCTTCTTCCTCGTCCTCTCGACGCTGCTCCTGATCGCCAACGCCAAGTGGCGTCGCTACGCCGAGTTCTTCCCGCCCTTCGCCGTGCTCTTCGCGGCCTTCGGCGTGCAGTCTCTCGCCGCGGGCGCGCGCAACCTTTACGGGCGGCTCCCCGAACCGGTGATGGACGAGCTGCGACCGTTTCTGGATCGCGGCGCGCGCGCCGGTGCGGACGACGCGGCGCGCGAGGGCCGGTGGCGTCGCGCCGAAGTCGAGGCGGCGCTCATCGGCGTCGCCTTCGCCGCCGCCGCCCTCGTCACCCACGAGAAGTTCGTCATCCCCTACCAC
This sequence comes from Pyrinomonadaceae bacterium, assembly GCA_036389335.1. Classification (GTDB taxonomy): domain Bacteria; phylum Acidobacteriota; class Blastocatellia; order Pyrinomonadales; family Pyrinomonadaceae; genus JAIVGV01. The sequence goes on from DASVQC010000035.1 coordinate 62,253, forward strand.
GCGGCGCACCCGCACGGCGTGCTGCTCGCGGCTTTGGGCGCGGGCGCGGCGCTCGCCTTCACGATCTTCCTCGCCGCCTACGGCGCGCGGCGCGGCGCGCCCAGGGCCGCCCTAACCGCCGCCTTCGTCGCCCTCGCCGTCTGCGCGGCCTTCACCGTCTGGGCGGAAGGCAAGACGGAGATCAAGGACAGCTCGCCGCCCGAAGAGTACCGCGCCGGGATGCAGTGGATTCGCGCGAACGTCCCGGCTGGCGAGATGATCTTCAACACCGACTGGGACGACTTCCCCAAGCTCTTCTTCTACGACCCGACGCACCGCTACGTCTCCGGCCTCGACCCGACTTACCTCTACGACGCGAACCACGACCTGTCGAAGCTCTACGAGGAGATCACGCTCGGCAAGGTGAAAGACCCCGGGCCGCTCATCCGCGAACGCTTCGGCGCGCGCTACGTCTTCACCGACAACGAGGAGGTGCACGACGACTTCTACGACGCGGCGATGCAGAGCGGCTGGTTCGAGGAGGTCTTCTCGGACGACAAGTGCGGGGGCCTCGCCGCCGCGCAGTGCAAGTGCAACTGCACGGTCTTACGCATCCGCGACCAGAAGGGCGAGCCCCCGCCCGACGCCGGCGACTCGAACGACGACGACAAAGATCAGCAGGACGACGGCCCCGCAGGGGGCGCGGGCGGCGGCGGGCGGCCGTAAATTTTCTTCGGGAAGATGGGCTAGGATCGGCGGCGGCTCGGTTCGATCTCGCGTGTGTCGGGAATGGGACTCACCACGGAGGCACGGAGAACACAGAGGACGCACAGAGTTAAATCTTCCCCTGTGCGTCCTCCGCGCCCTCTGTGGTGAGTCTTGGTACCTTCCAAGCTGTTAGCGAGTAGCGATTTGCTGTTAGCAAGAGAGTACGTGGGGCGCGGTTAGTTTCCGGCTGAAAGCTAACAGCTAATTGCTAGCAGCTTCAGATCAGGTGAGGTGAGAAGCGATGGCGTGTGTGATGTGCCGGAAAACTTTCGCCCGCGCGGGGCGGCTCGCGGCCCTCGCGCTCGCGCTCTCCGTGGCCGCGGCCTGCGACCGCCGGGGCGCGCAGACGACGAACTCGCGCCCGCCGAAGTCGGACTTCGAGCGCAGCATCGACACCGTCAAGCGCGGGCAGTACGTCAAAATCTACGTCATCCGCCGCAAGGACGGAGGGCCCCTGCAGGCGGACGACAAGACTTACCTGCGCGCCAACACGCCGATGGAGACCGGCATGTGGATCGTCACCGAGGACAGCCGCACGGCCATCGCCGGGGCCGGCTTCGAGTTCGAGCCCAAGCACCTCGACGCGCTTAATAAACGCTTCACGGTCGAGGACTACACGAACAAATGAAGGGATGAGGGATGAGGGATGAGGGATGAAGCAAGCAGTCTTGCTCCATCCCTACCTTCATTCCTCCGCCTTCATCCCTCATCCCTCATCCCTTCTTAAAGTCGCCCGCCTTGACGATCGTGATCTTCGACGGGTCGATGTACTTGCGCATCGCCGCGTTGATCTGTTCGGGCGTGAGCGACTTGATCTTCTCTTCGAGCTGCGCGTCCCACTGGAGCGTGCGACCGAGGAAGAGGTAGTTGTTCAGGCGGCCCGCCAGCTCGTTGTCCTGCGCGCGGCTGACCTGGCGCGATTGCAGCCAGCCCGTCTTCGCCGCCGCCACCTCTTCGGCGGTGAACCCGTCCTTGAGCATCCGCGCGATCTCGTCCTTGAAGGCGGCTTCGAGCTTGTCGACGTTCTGCGGCGCGTAGATCGCGTTCGCCGTGAAGCGCCCGTACTGGTCGAGCGCGCTGACGTTGATGCCGGAGCCGACGCCGTAGCTCAGGCCCTCCTTCTGCCGGATGCGCGAGGCGAGGCGCGAGCTGAGGAAGCCGCCGCCGAGGATGTAGTTGCCGAGGACGAGCGCCGGGTAGTCAGGGCTGTCGTCGCGCAAGGAGAGGTTGAACCCGGCGAGGAAGAAGGCGTTCGCCTTGTCGGGCGTCGGGAACGACTGGTTGACGGGCGCGACGTCCTTGAAGACGGAGGGGACGCGCGCGAAGGGGCGCGGGCTCTTCCAGTCGCCGAAGAGCTGCTGCGCGAGCGCGGCGATCTCCTTGTCGTCGAAGTCGCCGACGACGGTGAGCGTCGCGTCGGACGCGCCGTAGAAGTCCTTGTAGAACTGCTTCGCCTCTTCGAGCGTCGCCGCGTTGGTGTTGGCGATGTCTTCCTCGGTGGTCGTCACGTAGCGCACGTCGCCCTTCGGGTAGGGGCTCAGGTGGCGGCTGAAGGCGGTGAAGGCGATCTGCGTCGGCTCGCTCTTGTTCTGCTCGATGCCCGCGAGCTGCTCCTGCTTCAAGAGTTCGAACTCGCTCGCCGGGAACGCGGGCTCGCGCAAAATCTCCGCGACGAGTCGCATCACGGCGGGCAGGTTCTCCCTCGTCGTCTCGATCTGGACGTTCGCCTGCGTCGCGCCGCCGAAGACGAAGGCGCGCGCCTTCAGCCGGTCGAGCTCGTCCTGAATCTGCTGGCGCGTGTGCTTCGCCGTGCCGCGCATGAGCATCGCGCCCGCGAACGAGGCGGCGGTCGCGCGGTTCATCAGGCTCTTCTCGTCTCCGTAGCGCAAGACCATCTGCGCCGTCACTTTCCCGCCGCGCGTCTTCTTCGGCAAAAGGGCCATCCTGATGCCGCCCGCCGCCGGGCGCAGCGTGTGCGCCTCGATGTTGGCCGGCGAAGGATCGAACGCCTCGCCCGCGGCGACCGCCGCGTCGCCCTTGTACCCGGCGAGCGCGGCGGAGAGGTCGGGCGTCGCCGGAATCTCGGCGCGGTCGGGCTTCGCCGTCGGGATGAACATCCCGAGCGTGCGGTTCGACGGCTTGAAGTAGCGCGCGGCGACCTGCGCGACCTCTTCCGGCGTCACCTTGCGCAGGCGGTCGCGGTGCAGGAAGAAGAGACGCCAGTCGCCCGCCCCGATGTACTCGCTCAGGGTGAGGCCGACCTGATCGGAGTTGTTCAGGGCCAGCTCGACGTTCTTCAAAAGCTGCGCGCGGGCGCGCTCGACCTCCTCCTTGGTCGGCGGCGTCGCGCCGATGCCCTCGACGGTTTGCAGCAGCGTGTCGCGCGCGGCGTCGAGCGAGTCGCCGGCGCGCACCTCCGCGCCGAAGAGCGCGAGCGTCGGGTCGTGCCACTGGAAGCCGAAGCCGTAGACGCTGCTCGCCTTCTTCGTCTCGACGAGCGCCTTGTGCAAGCGGCCCGAAGGGGTGTCGCCCAAGACCTGCGAGAGGATGTCGACGGCGGCGAAGTCGGGGTGCGCGCCCGAGGGCACGTGGTAGGCCGCGCCGACGAGCTGCGTGTCGCCCACGCGGCGCAAGGTTACCGAGCGCTCTCCGTCCTGCGTGGGCTCGACCGTGTAGATTTTTTGCAGCGTGCGCGCGGGCCTCGGGGTGGGCGAGAAGTATTTGTCGACGAGCGCGAGCGTCTTCGCCTCGTCGAACTTCCCGGCGACCAAGAGCACGGCGTTATCGGGCTGGTAGTAGTTGTGGTAGAACGCCTGAAGGCGCTCGATGGGCACGTTCTCGATGTCGGAGCGCGCGCCGATGGTCGTCTTGCCGTAGTTGTGCCAGAGGTAGGCGGTCGCCATCGTGCGCTCCAGGAGCACGCTGAAAGGGCTGTTCTCGCCCAGCTCGAACTCGTTGCGCACGACCGTCATCTCGCTGTCCAAATCCTTCTTCGCGATGAAGGAGTTGACCATCCGGTCGGCTTCGAGTTCGAGCGCCCAGTTGAGGTTCTCGTCCGTGGCGGCGAAGGTCTCGTAGTAGTTGGTGCGATCCGACCACGTCGTCCCGTTCGGGCGCGCGCCGTGCGAGGTCAGCTCGGCAGGGATGTTCGGGTGCTTCGGCGTGCCCTTGAAGGTGAGGTGTTCGAGGAGGTGCGCCATGCCGGTCTCGCCGTAGTTCTCCGAGGCCGAGCCGACGAGGTAGGTGATGTTGACGGTGACGGTCTGCTTGGTCTGGTCGGGGAAGAGCAGGACTCTCAGCCCGTTCGACGTGAGGCGGTACTCGTTGATGCCCTCGACCGACGTGACGCGCTCGACGCCCTTCGGCAGCGCGACCGAAGAGGCTTGCGCCGACGGCTGGGCGAGGGCCGGGGCGGGAGAGCCGAGCGCCTGCGCGAAGACGAGCGCGAGCGCGAGCCAAGGGCTCAGTGTGCTTCTGCGTAATCTCATAAAGTCACTCCAGAAATCGTTTGTCGGGTGAGCACGGCTCAGCCGTGCCGGGGATCGGCGCTTCGCCGGGCGGGCGGGCGCGCCGAAGTGTCTGCGCCGGGGCCCCGCGCGGCGGGGCCCAAAGTTTCCCTTGTTGGTCGGAGGAGGTGTGCGAAGAACGTTCGGCGGCGCGGGGGTCTCTGAAGGGTCTGCGCGCGGTCGTACAACGCTTACGGCACGAGGACGAGTTTACCAAACTGCGCGCGATCCCGCATCAGCTCGTGCGCGCGCCGGGCTTCGGCGAGCGGGAGCGTGCGGTCGACGACGGCGCGAATCTGGCCTCGCCCGACGAACTTCATCGCTTCGAGCAGTTCGGCCTTCGAGCCCATGAAGGAGCCGAGCAGCGAGAGGTGGCGGTAGAAGACCTGCCGCAGGTCCGTGCGCGCGTCGTAGCCGCTCGTCGCGCCGCAGGTGACGAGCCGACCGTTCTTGGCGAGCGACTGCACCGAGCCGCCCCACGTCTCCGCGCCCGTGTGCTCGAAGACGACCTCGCAGCCCTTCTTCGCCGTGAGGCGGCGCACCTCGCGCGTCCAGTCGGCGTTCGTGTAGTTGATCGTCTCGTCCGCGCCAAGCTCGCGCGCCTTCTCAAGTTTCTCGTCCGAGCCCGCGGTGGCGATGACGCGCGCGCCGCGGAGTTTCGCGATCTGAATCCCGATCGATCCGACGCCGCTGCCCGCCGCGTGGATCAAAACGTCCTCGCCCGGCTGAAGCCGCGCGCGCGTCACGAGCATGTGCCACGCCGTCAGCGTGACGAGCGGCAGCGCGGCGGCCTCCTCGAAGCTCAGGTTCCCCGGCTTCGCGACGACGTTCACGGCGGGCGCGGCGACCAGCTCGGCGTAGCCTCCGTCGCGCCGGTAGCCGAGGATGTCGTAATCCGGGCACAGGTTGTCGCGCCCGCTCAGGCACTCGAAGCAGTGGCCGCAGGAGACGCCCGGCTGCAACAGCACCTCGTCGCCCGGCTTCACCCAGTCCACCACCCCGCCGACCTCCCGCACGACGCCCGCGACGTCGTTGCCCAGCACGTGCGGCAGCTTGATCTCGATGCCGGGCAGCCCGCCGCGCGCCCACACGTCGAGATGGTTGAGCGCGCACGCGCGCACCTCGACCAGCACCTCGTTCGCGCGGACGGACGGGTCGGGGGCGTCGGCGTACTCCAACACTTCCGGCCCGCCGTGTTGTTTGAAGACGACAGCTTTCATGTTTGGCAGCCGGCTCTTAGCTCTTAGCTGTTAGCTCTTAGCTGTTAGCCGGGGCAGGGCGTGGGCTCCTCCACTCTTCCGAACGATGAACGCGCGGTTAACGTGCGGGGGAATTTTATTGGATCGCGCCCGCGCCCTCGGTCTGCTGGCGCGCGTGGTAGGAGGAGCGCGTCAGGGGGCTCGACTCGACGTGGTGGAATCCCATCCGCATCCCCTCTTCGCGCCAGCGCGCGAACTCTTCCGGCGTGACGTAGCGCTCGACCGGGAGCCGCCGCTTGTGCGGCTGGAGGTACTGCCCGATGGTCATGATGTCGCACGAGACCGAGCGCAAGTCTTTCATCAGCTCGACGACCTCCTCGAAAGTCTCTCCGAGGCCCGCCATGATGCCGCTCTTCGTGAGCATCCCGCGCCGCTCACGGTCGCGCCGCCGCGCGGCGCGCTCAAGGAGCGTCAAGGTCTGCTCATACTTGGCGTCGGGGCGGACGCGGCGGTAGAGGCGCGCGATGGTCTCGGTGTTGTGGTTGAGCACGTCGGGCCGGGCGTCGAGCACGGCGTCGAGCGCGTCTTCGTCGCCGTTGAAGTCTGGGATCAGGACTTCGACCTTACAGCCGGGGTTCACACGCCGGACTTCGCGGATCGTCTCCGCCCAGTGCGCCGCGCCGCCGTCCGCGAGATCGTCTCGGTTGACCGAGGTGATGACGGCGTGGGCGAGGTTCAGATGTTTGACCGCCTCGGCGACGTGGCGCGGCTCCTCCGGGTCGAGCGGCTCGGGCTGCCCCTTGCCCACGGCGCAGAAGCCGCAGTGGCGCGTGCAGGTGTCGCCGCCGAGCATGAAGGTGGCGGTGCGGTCGGCCCAGCACTCGAAGATGTTCGGGCAGCGCGCCTCTTGGCAGACCGTGTGCAGGTTCAACCCCTCGACCAGCTTCAGCACGGCGTTCTGGTTCGTCGGGTCGCCCAGACGAATCTTCAGCCACTCCGGCTTCGGCCCCGTCGGTCGCACGGTCGGGACGTTACTCAACACTTTCAGCTCGCGTGACACTCTTTATTGGCTCCAGACTGATTCTTGACGTGCCGCTATTTTAACACCCGCGCTCAGGCGTTGTCGTTCGGCGGCGCGATGAGGCCCGCGAGCGCGGCGGCGTCCACGTTGCCGCCCGAGAGGACGACGCCGACGCGCCGGGCGCGCGGGGGCAGCTTCCCGAAGAGCGCGGCGGCGGCTGAGAGCGCGCCCGTCGGCTCGACGAGAATCTTCATCCTGAGCAGCAGGAACTTCATCGCCTCGACCACTTCCGCGTCCGTGACGGTGAGCACGTCCGCGGCGTTCTGTTGCAGCAGCGGGAACGTCAGCGCGCCCGGCGACTGCGGTCGCGCGCCGTCGGCAATCGTCTCCGGCGGCGCGATGCGGACGCGCTCGCCTTTGACGAACGACTGCCGCGCGTCGTCGCCCGCCTCCGGCTCGACGGCGAAGCACTCGACGCGCGGGCTCAGACTCTTCGCCGCCACGCTCGCGCCCGCGAAGAGGCCGCCGCCGCCGAACGGCACGACGAGCGCGTCCAAGTCCGGCGCCTCCTCGAACAGCTCCATCGCGCAGGTTCCCTGACCGGCCATCACGAGGTAGTCGTCGTAGGGCGGAACCAACACCGCCCCGCTGCGCGCCGCCAGATCGCGCGCCACCTGCTCGCGGTCGTCCTTGTGCCGGTCGTAGAAGACCACCTCCGCGCCGTAGCCGCGCGTCCCCTCGACCTTCGCGCGGGGCGCGTCCGACGGCATCGCGATCACCGCGCCGACGCCCGCGTCGCGCGAGGCGAGCGCGACCGCCTGCGCGTGGTTGCCGGAGGAGAAGGCGACCACGCCGCGCGCGCGCTCGGCGTCCGACAGAGCGCGGACGCGGTTCGTCGCGCCGCGCATCTTGAACGCCCCGGCCCGCTGGAAGTTCTCGCACTTGAAGAAGACGTTGCGGCCCGCCCGCTCGTCGAAGGCGCGCGACGTTAAGACCGGCGTGCGGTGGACGAAACGCCAGACGCGCTCGCGCGCCTCGTGGATGAGATCAATCGTCAGCATTTTTTCGGGTGACAGGCAAACGGTGACAAGTAAACGGTGACAGGTGACGAGTGACAGGTGACAGGCGAGAAAGCCGGAAACGGTTTTACCCGTCACCCGTCACGGTTCACGGTTCACGGCTTTTCCTGTCACCCGTCACTCGTCACGGCTGTCAGACTTTCTTCCAGCTCCATCTCGAAGACTTCGGCGAAGCGTGCGACGAGGCGATCTTCGACTTCGGCGAGCGTCAGCTCCCGACCGAGCAGCTCCTTCATCGAGGTGACGGGCTCGCCCTCGCAGGCGATGATGAGATCGAAGTAGCCGAGGTCTGTGTTGACGTTCAGGGCGAAGCCGTGCGTCGTGACCCAGCGCGCGAGGTGGACGCCGATGGCCGCGACCTTGCCGCGCGAGGTGTGGACGCCCGTCAGACCTTTGATCGGGAAACTTTCGATCCCGAAATCGGCGAGCGCGCCGATGATCGCCGCTTCCAAGTCGCGGACGTAGCGGTGCACGTCCTCGCGGTCGGGGCTCAGGTTGACGATGGGGTAGCCGACGATCTGCCCGAGCCCGTGGTAGGTCGCCTTGCCGCCGCGGTTCGACTCGACGACCGAGACGCCGCGCCCGCGCAAGACGTCGGGCGCGGCGACGACCGCCGACGCGCTCGCGCGCCGACCGAGCGTGATGACGTGCGGGTGCTCGACGAGCAGGAGCGTGTCGGGCGCGGCGCGCTCGCGCACGGCGCGCTCCGTCTCCTTCTGGATGAGGTAAGCGGCCTCGTAACCGACGCGACCGAGGCGGCGAACCCTGAGCGTCCTCTCGCGCATCGCAAACCTTAGCACTCTCCGCCGACTTCGGAACTCGCGCACATTGTAGCAGCACGCGCCGACGCGCGGCGAACACGCGCCGCGCTCCCCGCTTGACCCCGCGCGACGAACGGGCATAGCTTGTGCGAAGAATCAAACGCGCGCGAGTTTGGAAACGTGGCCCCCGGCGGGCGGCGCGCGCGCCGCGCCGAAAGTTTTACCGGGCAGTCGGAATTCTCATTCCCGCATCTCGTGAGGAGGATCGTAACAGTGAAATCCATTGCCGCCGCCGCGGCCCTGTGCCTGTGCCTGTCAGCCGCGCCCGCCGAAGCCTTCAGCCAAGCGCGCACGCGCCGCACGACGACGCCGCAGCGCAGGCGCGGCGGCCCCGCGACGCCGAGGCTCGACGCGACGCAGACCAACGCCGCGCGCATCAAGCTCGCCGATCAGATCAAGACGCTCTCGCGCTTCCTCTACCTCTACGGGCGCTTCTCGAAAGACCTTGAGCTGACGGGCGCGCAGTCGGGCTCGTCCGACCTCGCCGCGCAGACGAAAGCCTCGCTCATCGCGAGCCTCAAGAACGTGCGCGAGGGGCTCGACCAACTCGAATCGCAGTTCCGCTTCACGCCCGGGCTCGAACGCCCCTACAACCTGCTGCGCGGCGCGGCGCAGCGCGCGGCGGACGCCGAGGCGAGCGCCACCGCCGGGCGCTTCGATCAGGCGGGCCGCACCCTCGTCGAAGTCGTCAACCAGTTGACGGACGTGATGATCGAGATGTGAGAAAAGCCGTGACGGGTGACAAGCGACGGGTGACAGGGAAGAGGTGCTGAGTGATGAGTGATGAGTGATGAGTGATGAGCGACGTGCCGAAGCTCATCACTCATCGCTTCTTACTTGTCACCTGTCACCCGTCACTTGTCACTTCTTACCCGTCACCCGTCACTTGTCACCTTTTTTAGAGTAGTACCCCTGCCGCGCGCGGACGCGGAGGGCGGCGCGGGCGGGGACGCCGACTTTGATCTTGAGGAACTTGCCGGCGGGCGCGTCGTTGTTCGAGTAGTACTGAAGGAGGTACTGCGCGCGCAGCTCGGAGGCGATCTGGCGGAAGACGGTTTCGAGGTCGGCGGCTGAGTTGGGCAGGTAAGCCGTGCCGCCGGTCGATTCGGCGATCAGCCGCATCGAGTTCTGCGCGCGCGAGGCGATCTCGTTGAGGCGCACGGACGCGCCGCCGGGGTTGATCGAGTAGAAGACCACGTCGGCGCGCTGCACGTCGCGCTGCACGGCGGCGACGGCCCTCTGGTGCCGCGCCTGCAAGTCCCTGCGCGCCGCGGCGCGCGCCCCCTGCGGCGTCTGACTGCCTTCGGCCTCCGCCTTCTTCTGCGCGTCGTACTCCGCCACGGTCTGCTCCCTCACCGCGCCGCTGAAGTTGTCGTCGCCGTCCGAGATGACCAGGACGACGCGGCGGTGGCGGCCCGGCGCGTTATCGGCGAGGTACTTCGCCGCGAAGCTCACCGTGTCGTAAAACGCCGTCGGCTCGGCGGCGGTCGCCGCCGGGATGGCGAGCACCTTCGCGGTCGCCTCGCCCGCCGACGTGAGCTGCTGCACGAGGCGCGGCATGCGCGTGATCGTGACGATGGCGGCGCGATCCGTCGGCTTCAAAACTTCTTTCAGAAAACTGGCCGCCGCGCGCTGCTGGAAGGCGAAGAACTCCTTCTGGCTGACGCTCGACGAAACGTCGAACAGGAGCGCGATGTCGAGCGGCACCTGCTCGGCGTCGCCCACCGCCGCGACCGTCTGCGCGCGCCCCTCCTCTTCGAGCGTGAAGTCCGCCGCCTTGAGGCCGAGCACGGGCTCGCCGCGCTCGTCCGTCACCGACGCGGGCACGACGACGAGGTTCGACGTGACGGTGTAGACCTCTTCGTCGTCGATGGCGTCCGCAGGGCTCGGCGACGCCGAAGGGGTCGGGGCCGTCTTCGGGGTCTGCGCGGGCTGCGGCGTCGCCTGCCGCGCCGGTTGCGTCGTCGTCTGTGAGTTCGTCGCCGCCGCCGCGGGCGGGAGTTGCGGGACGCGGACGGGCTGTTGAGTCTGCGGCGTCGGCTGCGCGGCGGCGCGGCCCGCGCGCGTCGACTGCTGGCGCGGGGCGGTCGCGCGAGCCTGCGCGCCCGCCCCGCGCCAGCAGTCGAAGAGGGCGCACGCGCCGAGAAGGACGAACGCCAACGCCAAGACTCGCCGCGACACGCCGCCGCACACCTTCATCGCCTTCGCCCCCCGAAAAACCGCGCGGCGCGCGTGCCGAGCTTTCGGTGAGCGCGCGCCGTCGCCGTCGAATCAATTTTTAACGACCGCCTCTTCGCGGCGGTCGCGCCGAGAGCCGCGCCCGGCGGGCGGCGCGGGCGGGCCGCGGCGCGACGAACGCGGGACTCGCCGCGTTCGTCGCGCCCTCCGGCCCGCACTCTTCGCGCGTCGTCCTTACTGCTGCGGCGTCGGCGGCGGCGTCGCGGCTTCCGACTTGGTCGGCCTCATCTCCGGGGCCTGCTGCATGATGCCGCGGTTGACGAGCACGCTCACCTCGACGCGGCGGTTCTGCTCACGCCCGGCGCGCGTCGAGTTGTCGGCAATCGCCTGCTTCTCGCCGTAGCCGAAGGGCGTGATGATGCGGCGCAGAGGGATGTTGTGCGTCTCGGCGAGGTAGCGAACCACGGCGTCGGCGCGGCGCTGGCTGAGCACGCGGTTCGCGTTCTCGCTGCCGTCGGCGCTGGCGAAGCCGCGCACCTCGATGACGTAGCCGCGCGCCTTCAGGGCCTGCTGCGCGATCTCGTCGAGCGACGTCTTAGCCTCGGGCGAGAGCACGGCGCTCCCGACCTTGAAGTTGACGTTCACGCTCTGCTGCGCCGTGTAGTCGTCGAGGGCCGAGATGCGCTCGTTCGTCATGTTGACGCCGGAGATGGCCGCGTCCGCCGACTCCTGCGCCGCCTTCGCGCCGCCGCGCGCCGCGTTCGAGACCGCCGCCAGCTCGTCGAGCTGGCCCGAGAGGCGCTGCGAGTTCTGCTCGACCTGATCGATGCGGCCCTCGGCGTTGCCGACGCGGCTCTCGACCGGGTCGACGCGCGACGAGATCGACTGCGCGACCCTCAGATCGGTGTCGCCGAAGCGCACCTTCGTCGCGACGAGCTGGCCGGCGGAGTTGCCGCGCCCGTCAACTTCGAGGTTCAGGCCGCGCAGGATGTTCGTCGCGCCGTAGGTCGAGCCGCCGCCGAAGAAGCCGCCCTTGGTCTTGATGCTCGTGCGGTCGGTGAGCATCACGGTCGTCGTCACGCCGTTGGCGTCCTGCACCTCGAAGGTGTTGGCGTCGATGTTGCGGCGCGTGACGACGCCCTTGATGGTCATCTTCTGCCCGTCGGCGACGGTGCGCGTGTTGGCCGCCACGGCGGTCGTGCCCTGCGCGCCGCCCTGCGCGTAGGCCGCCGCGCCGAGCGCCGCGACGAGGCCGAGCGAGAGGCTCGCGAGTCGGAACGTTTTCATGTTGTTCATCGTCTCCATCTCCGTAAGTTGTATTTTCCTAAAAGTGCCCCTGCCTCACGCAGAAGCTTTCGTCCGGCGGCGCGACACACGGGTCGCTCTGACGAGCGTCGGGTTTCGCCCACTAACTACCGCGAGGCTTTGAAGCGGAACTGTAACCCCAAAGATTTACTGCAAAGGTTTTGGGAGAGTCAAGAGGCTTGATGGCGCGGGGCGGCGAAAAGGTTGCGCCGCGAAAAAATACAACTCCGTCGTCACCGGATCGCAACATAAGCGGCCCGGGGCGCGCCCGAGAGCGGCGGGCGAAAGACGCGAGGCGCGCCGCCGCTTCATCCGCGGCGGCGGCGGCGGCGCGCGCCCCGTTTTTTAACCCGACTCGCTCCCGTCCCGGCGCGGCGCGGCGGGGGATGCCATGCGTCGGTTCGTTATTCATATTGACCGCCGCGGGCGTCACTCGTGAATGAATGAGGTCAGCCTGATTCGTGTGAGCGCGCCCGTGGTTCCCGCGCGGTTAGGGAATCCCTACTTTACGGCGCGTCGCTTACCCACCTCTCTCTGGCACATCAATCGCCTACCACTCCGATTCGTTCGCCGCCATCGGCGGCGAAGACACCGTTTGCATGGTGAAGTGACGGAGGCGTTGATGACCGCTACCGCGACTACGGGCCGGGCCAGCTCGGCGCAAGTCGGGCCGCTGACTGACGAATACAGGGACGGGGCGCTCGCCTTCCTCGGCGGTCGCCCCGTGCACACGGTGATCTTGGCGGGGCTGCTGCGCGAGTACGGGACTCACGTCGCCGCGCCGCAGGGCACCTTCTACGGCTGCCGCGACGGGCAGGGGCGTCTCGAAGGGGTGGCCCTCATCGGGCGCGCCACCATGTTCGAGGCGCACACCGGCGCGGCGCTCGCGGCGTTCGCCGAGCTGGCGCGCGCGTCCCCGTCCGTCCGGATGATCATGGGCGAGGAGGCGGCGTTGCAGCAGTTCTTGAGCCATTACGCTTCGGGCCGAACGATGCCGCGGCTCTTCTGCCACGAGCTGTTCTACCAGTTCACGCGGAATGACGGGGCCGACGACGAGGGCGTCGCCGGGCTTCAGCAGGCCACCCTCGATCACTTGGAGCAGGTCGTCTCGGCCCACGCCGAGATGGTCGCCGCGGAGACGGGGCTCAACCCGCTCGACACAGACCCGGCGGGCTTCCGCCAGCGTTGCGCTTCGCGAGTCGCGCGGGGAAAGGTGTGGGCTCTGATCGAGAAGGGGGAGTTGATCTTCAAGGCCGACGTGATGAGCGAGACCCCGGAGGCGGCTTACCTTGAAGGGGTGTGGGTCAGCCCCACGCGCCGCCACGAAGGGTACGGGCGGCGGTGCTGGGCGCAGCTCGGGCGGACGCTGCTCGACCGGTCGCATTCCTTCTGCGGCTTCGTCAACGCGGGTAACTTCGCGGCGCACTCGTTTTACGAGCGCGTGGGCGGCACCATGATCGGCAGGTATGACAAGGTTTACCTCCAAGGCTGACCACCCGGCGGGCGACCGCGGGGCGCGCGATAACTCTCCAGCCGAATAATCCCCACTAACATTAACTGTCAGTTTGACGGGGGCCCGCCCCGCCCGGTCGGTCATTCCTTGTCAGGCTGACTGTTTGCCGTCTGCCCGCCCTCCCCGGATCGGCCCGTTTCCCGGCAAATCCGACGCCCCGCGTTTGACGGTCGAGTGGCACGGCACTCGCCAAGCGGGGGTAGGGCTATCCCGCCCGCCTCACCCGCCCGCCCGTGCCGGGCAGCTTGAAAGTCGGCCATCACCTCACCCGAAAGCGAAGAGACCTGCGGTGAATAGACAGAGCGTCCACTACTTCTATTTGCGACTGATCCCCGCGCTCGGGGCGCTCGTCTTTCTCACCTGCCTCCTCCGGCTCGACACCGCCCAGATCGACGTTCGGTTTCTGGTTTTGGCGGCGGTGACGCTCGGTTTCGGCTCCCGCCTCGGGATCGAGTTTTCAAAACACCGGGTTCAGATCACCGTCTCCGACAGCTTCATCTTCCTCACCCTGCTGCTCTACGGCACGGAAGCCGCGGTTCTGCTGGCGGCGGCTGAAGCGTTCTGCTCCTCCTTCCGCTTCTCCAAACTCTGGCTGACGAGGCTGTTCAACGCGGGACTGCTCGCCATCTCCACCTTCATCACGGCCAGCGTCGTCGGCTACCTCTTCGGGCCGCCCGTCGAGTTGGGGAGAGGGTCGCTCTCCGGCAACCTCATCACGGCGCTCTGCGTCATCGCCTGCGTGCAGTTCTTAGTTAATTCCTGCATCCCCGCGATACGCCAGTCGCTGAAGCTCGACCAGCCCTTCTTTAAAATCTGGGCCACCCACTACCTCTGGACTTCGATCACCTACTTCGCCGGGGCTTCAGCCGCGGGGCTGACGGCGAGCCTCATCAGCGCGAGCGGCTTCTACGCCTTCATGACGATGATCCCGATCATCGCCATCATCTACTTCACCTACCAGACGTACCGCAAACAGTTGCAGGCCACGCTCGCGCAGGCCGAGCAGTCCGAGCGCCACGCCGAGGCGCAGCGCGCCGTCAGTCAGGCGCTCCGTGAGAGCGTCGAGGAGCAGAAGGTCATCAGTCAGGCCCTCCGGGAGAGCGAGGAGCACTTCCGCAGCGCCTTCGACTACGCGGCGGTCGGCATGGCCCTCGTCGGCACGGACGGGCGCTGGCTGAGCGTCAACCGCTCGCTCTGTAAACTCGTCGGGTACTCCGAGGAGGAACTCCTCCGGACGAACTTCCAGTCCATCACGCACCCGGACGACCTCGGCGACAACCTCGCGGACCTCTACCAGATGCTCGAAGGCAAAATGGTCACGAGCACGCGGGAGAAGCGCTACATCCACAAGGCGGGGCACGTGGTGTGGGCGACGGTCAGCGCGTCGAGCGTCTTCGACGAGCACGAGAAGCCGATGCACTTCATCCTGCAGGCGCAGGACATCACCGAGCGCAAGCAGGCCGAGGAGCGGCTCCACCACGCGGCCTTCTACGACGCGCTGACGGGCCTGCCCAACCGCGCGCTCTTCACCGATCACTTGGGGCTCGCCCTCAACCGCTCGGCGCAGCGCGGCGGCCACCTCTTCGCCGTGCTCTTCCTCGACATCGACCGCTTCAAGAACGTCAACGACAGCCTCGGCCACGTGGTCGGAGACCAACTGCTGACGGCTGTGGCCGGGAGGCTGAAGTCTTGCGTCCGCCCGCAGGACACGGTGTCGCGCTTCGGCGGCGACGAGTTCGCCGTCCTCCTCAACGGCGTCCAGCACTCGGGCCACGCCCTCGCCGTCACGGAGCGCATCCTGCGGGAGGTGGAAGCGCCCTTCAAGCTGAGCGGCTACGACGTGTTCACGAGCGCGAGCATCGGCGTCGCGCTCTCCTCCATCGGCTACGAGGCCACCGAAGAGGTTCTGCGCGACGCCGACACCGCCATGTACCGCGCGAAGGAGCAGGGCAAGGGCCGGTACGAAGTCTTCGACAAGGTGATGCACGCCCGCGCCGTCTCGCGCCTGCGGCTGGAGAGCGACCTGCGACAGGCGCTGGAGCGCGGCGAGTTCGAGGTCTACTACCAGCCGATCATGAACCTGAAGGCCGACAGCCTCTCCGGCTTCGAGGCGCTGGTGCGCTGGCGTCACCCGGAGCGCGGCCTGATCTCGCCCGGCGAGTTCATCCCCGTCGCCGAAGACACCGAGCTGATCATCCCCATCGGCGAGTGGGTGCTGTACGAGGCCTGCCGGCAGGTGCGCGAGTGGCAGTCGGCCTACCCTTCACCCGCGCCCCTCACGATCAGCGTCAACCTCTCGGGCAAACAGTTCAAGCAGCCCGATCTGGTCGGGCAGGTCAAACAAATCCTCTACCGGACGGGCCTCGACCCGAGCTGCCTGAGGCTGGAGATCACGGAGAGCATGGTGATGGAGGACGCGGAGGCGGCCACGGCGATGCTGCGGCAGTTGCGCTCGCTCAACGTCCAGTTGAGCATCGACGACTTCGGCACGGGCTATTCTTCGCTCTCGTACCTGCACCGCTTCCCCGTCAACATCCTGAAGATCGACAGGTCTTTCGTCGGGCGCATGTCGATGGACGAGGAGAGCATGGGGATCGTCGAGACCGTCATCACCCTCGCCTCCAAGCTGAAGATGGACGTGGTGGCCGAAGGGATCGAGACCGAGGAGCAGTGGCAGAAGCTCAAGGCGCTGCGCTGCGACTACGGGCAGGGCTTCCTCTTCTCCAAGCCCGTCCCGGCGGAGGCCGCGGCCACGCTGGCGGGTGAGGCTTGGCGGCAGCACTCGAAGCCCGGCTTCGAAGCCGGGCTGCCCCGTCAGGACGAGGTCGAGTTATTGAACGGCGCGTACTCCATGTAGCGCGCCCGGCAAGAGGCAGACGCGATAATCAGGGCTCGCCGCAGAGGCGCGGAGGGGGCGCGGAGAGAATCCTTCAACTCTCCGCGCCCCCCCCCTTGCGTAAACTCCGCGCCTCTGCGGTGAACCTCCCTCACGCCGCACTCAAGATCGAACCGAGCCATCGCCCCGACCGACGTCGGGAGGCGCGCGGCGAGCCGCTACCTTGAGACGTACAACTGCGGGAACTGCTTGCGGAGGTTCCTCAGCTTCGGCAGATCGTTGACGACGATGTAAGGCTCGTCGGGGTGAAGCGCCAGATAGTCCTGATGGTAAGACTCCGCCGGGTGGAAGGAGTCGAGCGCGGAGACCTGCGTGACGACGGGCCGACCGAAGACGTTGGCGCGGTTGAGCTGCTCGACGTAGCTCTCGGCGATGCGCCGCTGCTCTTGGCTCGCGTAAAAGATGGCGGAGCGGTATTGCGTGCCGGTGTCCGGCCCCTGCCGGTTCAGCTCGGTCGGGTCGTGCGCGACCGCGAAGAACACTTTGAGCAGTTGCCCGTAAGTTATCTGTGAAGGATCGTAGCTGATCCGCACCGACTCGGCGTGCCCCGTCGTGCCCGAACTCACGGCCTCGTAACGCGCGGGCTTCGCGCCGCCGCCCGCGTAACCGGACGTGACCGACTTGACCCCCTTCACGTGCTCGAACACCGCCTCGACGCCCCAGAAGCACCCGCCCGCAAGCACGGCTGTCTGCTCGCCCTTCGCCGCGGCGAGCGGCGCGTCCACCACCGGGTCGGGCACCGCGACGGCGTCGGCGCTGGCCGCGCCCGCGCCGCGAAGCAACGCGCAGCCGACGAGCAAGAGTGCGAAAACTATCGACAGAGACTTGAGCATGCCTACCACCTCCCCGGGGCGTCGTCCGCGCCCCTCAGGCCGCGAGGCCAAAACCGGCCAACAAAATAGCACGTCAATAAGATGCGCGCCCGCGGGTTTTCGCGCCCCCGAATTCCCACACTTTACGCGCGCCGACCCCCGCGCGGTTTCGCCCCGCCGCCGGGTCGGGGCGAACAACGTCCTCGTTCAGCCGCCGCGGCGCTTGTCCCGTTTCGAGAAATTCTCGGCGATCAAATGGGTGACGACCGGCGCGTGGTCGCCGGAGTGGAAGGAGCGCGCGAGGTCTTGCGCGGCGCGATCCTCGTTGGTGTGTCGCGCGTGCTGGCGCATGTGCTCGGCCCACGACTCGACCAGAAAGGTCTCGACGTAATGGCCCGGTCGCGCGGGGTCTGCGAACAGGCCCCAGCGCGTCGCGCCGTCGCGCCGCACGATCCGCTTAACCTCGCGCATCGCCGCCACGAACTTCTCGGCGTCGCGCGGCTCGATCTGGTAATCGACGGTGACGAGCACGGGGCCGTCTTCGGGGCCGGGCTCGTTGATCAGGATCGGGTCTGACCAGTGGAGCGAGGGTTCGAGATCGAGTTCCGCCCCGGCGCGCAGGGGGAAGAGGTAAGCCGCCGCGTTACCCAGAACCAGCGCCGCCGCCGCGCACAGCAGCGCGTCGGAGACGCCGATGCGGGTGGCGACCGTGCCCCAGAAGGCGCTCCCCAGCGCCATCCCGCCGAAGAAGACGAGCAGGTAGATCGCCAGCACGCGCGCGCGCACCCACGCCGGGACGAGCGCCTGCACGCTGACGTTGAGGCTCGACATCAACGTCATCCACGCGACGCCGCCGAGGATCATCGCCCCGCAGAGCAGCGGGAAGCTGCGAACGACGGCCAGCGTGGCCGTCGTCGCCGCGAAGACGAGCGTGCCGCAGACGGTCATGACGTTGATCGAAACCGCGCGCCGCAACGCGGGCAGGACGAAGGCGGCGAGTATCGCGCCCGCGCCCAGGCCCCCCAGCAGCACGCCGTAGCTGAACGCGCCGAGCCCCAACTGCCGCCTCGCCACCAGCGGCATCATCGCCCACAGCGCGCTCGCGCAACTGACGAAGACCCCGGTTCGCACGAGCACCGCGCGCAGGCCGGGGTCGTGGCGCACGTAGCGCACGCCCGCGCGCATCGCGCCCACCACGCGCTCCGTCGGCGAGACGCTCTCTTCCGGCTCGCGCCGCCAGCGGTAGAGGACGAAGAGCACGCCGACGAACGACACCGAGTTCAGCATGAAGACCGCCCACGAGCCGACGGCGGCGACGACGAACCCCCCGAGCGCCGGCCCCACGGCGCGCGCGATGTTAAAGGCGACGCTGTTGAGCGAGACGGCGGCGGGCAGATCGGCGCGCGGCACCAGCTCCGGGACAATCGCCTGCCACGCCGGGGCGTTCAGGGCGGAGCCGAGCCCGAGCGAGAAGATGAGGAGCAGCAGGACGAGCGGCGTCGTGAGCCCGAAGAGCGTCAGCAGCCCGAGGGCCACGGCTGAGACGAGCATCCACGCCTGCGTGTAGAGGAGCAGGCGGC
Organism: Pyrinomonadaceae bacterium; assembly: GCA_036389335.1. Classification (GTDB taxonomy): domain Bacteria; phylum Acidobacteriota; class Blastocatellia; order Pyrinomonadales; family Pyrinomonadaceae; genus JAIVGV01. The sequence goes on from DASVQC010000035.1 coordinate 80,910, forward strand.
GGCGGTCGACGATGTCGGCGAGCGCGCCCGCGGGCAGCGCGAGCAGGAAGAGCGGGGCGTTCTCCGCCGTCTGCATCAGGCCGACCATCAGGGGCGAAGGGGCGAGCGAGGTCATCAGCCAGTCGGCCCCGACGTTGTGCATCCACGTCCCGATGTTGGACGCGACGGCGGCGAGCCACAGCGAGCGGAAGAGCGTTTGCGACAGCGGGCTCCACGCCGACGCCTCCCTCGCCCCCGGCTGATCCGCAGCTCTCTCTTCCGCGCTCGACATCGAAAATTCTCGACGGCGTCTTGACTGTTTTCGCGAGACGGCCCTTACGCACGCCCGTACTGCACGGGGGCCGGCGCGTCGACGCCGAGAGCCTTCGCCGCGTGGAGCGCCCAGTAAGGATCGCGCAGCATCGCGCGCGCGAGGAAGACCGCGTCGGCCTCTCCGTCCGAGATGATCTGTTCCGCCTGTTGCGCTTCGGTGATCATGCCGACCGCGCCCGTGGCGATGCCCGCTTCCTTGCGGACGGCGGCGGCGAAAGGCGTCTGGTAGCCGGGCGCGACGGGAATCTTCACGCCGGGCACGAGGCCGCCGCTCGAACAGTCGATCAGATCGACTCCGATCTCTTTGAGCCGCCGCGAGAACTGAATCGACTGCGGCAAGTCCCACCCGCCCTCCGCCCAGTCGGTCGCCGAGATGCGGACGAACAACGGCAGCGCAGGCGGGCACGCCGCGCGCACCGCTTCCGCCACGCGCAGCGGGAACCGCGCGCGCGCTTCGAAGCCCCCGCCGTAGTCGTCCCGCCGACGGTTCGAGAGCGGCGAGAGGAATTCGTGCAGCAGGTAGCCGTGCGCCATGTGAATCTCGATCACTTCAAAGCCCGCCGCGAGACTGCGCCGCGCGGCGTCCTCGAACTGCCGGACGACCGCTTCGATGTCGTCCGCGCTCATCTCGCGCGGGACGAGGTGGCCCTCCGCGAAAGGCACGGCGCTCGGCGCTAAGGGTTGCCACCCGCCCTCCGACTCCGCGAGCGGTTTGCCGCCGCGCCACGGCACGTCGGTCGAGGCTTTGCGCCCGGCGTGCGCGAGTTGAATCCCCGCCACGGCACCCTGCGATTTGATGAAGGAGGCGACCGGGCGGAACGCCCTCGCGTGCTCGTCAGACCAGATGCCCGTGTCGCCGGGCGAGATTCTCCCTTCGGGCGAGACGCCGGTGGCTTCCGCCATGACGAGCCCCGCGCCGCCCACCGCGCGGCTGCCGAGGTGAACCAGGTGCCACTCGTTCGGCAGCCCTTCGCGGCTCGAATACTGGCACATCGGCGAGACGAAGACCCGGTTCCTGAACTCGACGCCCCTCAGTTTGAGAGTTGAAAAGAGATCGCTCATGACATCACTCCCCCCTTGTTCTTAAAGACCGTCCCGCGAAGCGTGTCGCGCGGCGCGCTCACTTCGACGTCAGCGCCGTCGCCACCCCGCAGGCGGCCACCGCCGCGGCGACGAAGAGGCTCGCCTGCGCGCCGCGGACGACGGCTTCCGCCGCGCCCGAGTGTGCGATGACGGTCGTGAAGACCGCGCCCGCCAGCCCGACGCCCAAGACCATGCCGACGTTGCGCGACGTGGCGAGGATCCCGGCGGCGATGCCCTGCCGCTGGCGCGGCGCGGCCCCCATCAGCGCGCTGTTGTTGGGCGAGACGAAGAGCCCGATGCCGAGCCCGACGACGCCTAGCGCGCCCGCGATGGGCGCGAGCGAAGCCGAGCCCGCGGCGACGCCGAGCAGGACGAGCCCCGCCGCCAGCACGAGCATCCCCAGCGCCGCCAGCGTGCGCGACCCTATCCGATCCGAGAGCGTGCCGCTGAACGGCGTCACCAGCGCGACGACGATGGGCTGCGCCGTCATCAGGAGCCCCGCCTTCTGCGTGTCGAGCCCGCGCGCTTGGATGAGCAGGAACGGGACGACGAAGAGCACGCTGTAGAGGCAGATGTAGTTGAGCAGCGCGGTCACGGTCGAGGCCGTCAGCACGCGGCTGCGGAAGAGCGTGAGATCGAGCATCGGGTTCTCGCGCCCGCGCTCGACGAAGAAGAAGAGCGCGAGCAGCGCGGAGGCTGTGGCCAAGAGCACGACCGTTCGCGCCGAGCCCCAGCCCCACGCGTGGCCCCGGTTGAGCGCGACGAGCAGCGCGACGAGCCCCGAGGTGAAGAGCCCCGCGCCCGCGAAGTCGAACGGCTCGACGTCGCCTTCCGGTCGGTCGTCCTCGATGACGCGCAGGGCGAGCGCGACGGCGAGGACGCCGAGCGGGACGTTGATGTAGAAGATCGAGCGCCAGCCGAGGGCCCCGGCCAGCCAGCCGCCGAGCGAAGGGCCGGTCATCAGGCCGAGGTAGGTGAACGTCACCTGCGCGCCGAGCACGCGCCCGCGCTGCGCCGCCGGGAAACTCTTCGTCAGGATGGCGGGCGAGTTCGCGTAGAGCATCGACGCGCCGACCGCCTGCACGCCGCGCATCCCGACCAGCACCTCCACGCTCGACGCCAAGCCGCAGAGCGCCGAGCCGAGCACGAAGAGCAGGAAGCCCGCGACGTAGATCCGCTTGTGGCCGTAGAGGTCGCCCGCGCGCCCGACGCCGAGCAGCAGGGCGCTGACGACGAGCAGGTAGACCGTCATCACCCACTCGACCCCGGCGACGCTCGTGCGCAGCTCGTTGCGCAGCAGCGGCAGCACGGTGTTGACGACGCTGCCGTCGAGCGCCGACATGAAGGTGCCGACCCCGATGGGGAGCAGGATCAGCCAGCGGTTGAGCGCGGGCGGCGTTGGCGGCGCGTCGGTCTTCACTTCCGGATCGTGATCTGTCCCGCTCCGGCGGGGTGGTCGGAGCCGCCCCGCCGGAGCGGGCGCGTGTGATGTGAATGTCCGCCCCCTGTCGAGATGCGCGGCGGACGCACGACGCCCGACGAGGGCGCACGATTAAAGCCTGTCGCGAAAGGGATGCGACGAAGAGTAATGACTGTGAGCGCCCGCCGTCAACCGCCGGGCGATTCTGACGACGCCGGCCCGACTCGTCCGTAGACGAGTCGGGCCGGCGTCCGCGCGCGGATCGCGACGCGGGGGGAAATTGGCGCGGGAGCCCGCGCGGGTCGTTACGGGGCCAGCCACCCGACGAAGCGGAGCCAGACTTCCGAGTCGGCGAGGACGATCCGCAGCGGGTGCGCCGCGACGAGGAGCAGGACGCCGTAGGCGAAGACCCGGTTGAGCCGTCGGTGCTTCGCCGTGTGCCACCCCAGACAGGCGAGCGCGGCCAGTATGGGGAGGCCGAACGCGAAGTGGATCACGTACTGCGGGGGCACGAAAGCGATCCGGAAGAGCGCCGCGGGCGTGAAGTTGATCGCCGTCATCAACATCAGGGCCTTGTGCTCCGCCGGGCGCTTCCGGTAATAGACCGCCCCGGCGAAGAAGACGACGAACAGGGACATGTCGAGCGTGGGCAGCAGGAAGAACGAGTGCGGGTTTTGCCCCGGGGGCGCGGAGTGGCGGACGAGCTGCGCGTCGTAGGCGGTCGCGAGCCCGACGACGACGACCACCGCCGCCAGCGCGACGCCCGCCATCCCCATCGTCATGTGCAACCGGACGTTCTTCGAGCGGATGAGCGCGATCTGCGTCGTGAAGTAGGCGACCCACAGCGTCATCACCGCGCCGTGGGCGTGCACGAGCGCGTTCGCCACCGGCCTCACGTCGAAGAACGCGCTGAAGTAATAAGACTTGAAGTAGCCGGCGAGGACGACGAGCGGGAACAGGATCGCCGCGGCGAGGAACAGGCCCCGGTCGGACGGGCGACGTAGTTGGTTAGCGTTAACGGCCATAAACCACCTCCTGCTCGTAACGCGCAAGATCGGGGTGAATGGGATCAGTCTCGGTCGGGCCACTCAAATCCGGGTGGCGAAAATTTCTCGCCGCGCGTGATCCCTCCCGGCGCGTTTCCTCGCGTTAAGAGACGCGCACACCGAATAACCTCGTCGTGCAGGTGCAATCAGGCAAAGGAGGTAGGGTCATGCCACTCATCAACGTGAAGGTCATAGAAGGGGTCTTTTCGGGCACCCAGAAGAAGGAGATTGTCGAAAAGCTCACGGACACCATGGTCGGCATCGAAGGCGAGAACATGCGGCAGGTGACGTGGGTCGTCGTCGAAGAGGTCAAGAGCGGGGACTGGGGAATCGGCGGCCAACCGCTGACGACGGAGGCGGTCATCGAGTTGGCCTCCGGCCAACCCGTCGCCTAACGCGGAGGGCCGGAAACAATCAGTCCTGAAAGACGGAGCGGGGAGCTTCCGGGCAGCTCCCCGCTCGTCTTGTTATTAGCGTCCGGCTTTCTTGAGAGCAGAGCGTGTCGGACGCCCACGTCGGGAGGAGAAGGCGTCGGGAGGGAGTTCCGCGGCGCGCCACATGTACCAGCTCGCCACCGACCTGAACGGTCGCCAACGCTCGCCGTGCCGCTCCAACTCCTTCGGCTTGGGCGACTCCTCCAGCCCGTAGGCGAGCGCGAAGCCTTTGCGCACCGCCAAGTCGCCGACGGGCAAAACGTCCGGCCTGCCGAGGCGGAACATCAGCAGCATCTCGACCGTCCAGCGCCCGATCCCGCGCACCCGCGTCAGCCGCCCCACGATCTCCTCGTCACTCATCCGGCGCAGTCGCGCGAGCGTCGGCACCGTGCCGTCCAGAGTCTTGGCGGCGAGGTCTTTCAGCGCGGCTGTTTTAGCCCCCGACAGCCCGGCGGCGCGCAACTCCCCTTCGGCGGCGGCGAGGACGTCCTCGGGTCGGAGCTTGCCCTTGCCGAAGAGGGCCAGAACGCGCGCGTGTATGGCCGCCGCCGCCTTGCCGTGGAGCTGCTGGTAGACGATGTTTCGCGCCAGCGCCTCGAAGGGGTCGTGCAGGCCGCGTATCTCCATCGTGAAGGGGCCGGCCAGCGCCATCAGCCCCGCCAGCGTCGGGTCGGCGGAGGCGAGGCGGCGCACCGCCTCGCGCGGGTCGTAGCAGAAGCCGTCCGCCGCTTTCACGTCCTTCGCTTTCACGTCCCTTTTCGCCCCGGTCGTCGCCACGTGCTTGGAAACGGTTCAGCGGATGCCGACCAGCCCCTGCACCGACTGAATCAGCCTCTCCGAATCGTACCCGACGCCGTCCTTGAAGACGATCTCGACGCGCTCGATGTCGCCGATGTTGGCCGCCGGGTTGCCCTTCACGACCATCAGGTCGGCCTGCTTGCCGACCTCGACGGAGCCGATCCGCGCGTCCTCGCCGAGGAACTTCGCGCCGTTGAAGCTGGCGATCCTGATGGCCTCCAGCGGCGTGAAGCCCGCCTCGACCAGAAGCTCTACTTCGCGCAGATCGCCGAAGCCCGCGACGACGCCGCCGTTGCCGGTCGGATCGGGCCCGGCGAGGAGCAGCCCCCCGGCTTTGACGAACGCCCGCTCGAAGTCCATCGCCTTACGCAGCAGCGCGACGTAATTCGCCTCGGGCGAGACGCGGGCGCGCGCCTGCAGGTAGCGCACGCGCGCGTCCGCCGACATCACGTTCAGCATCCGCTGGTTCAGCAGCGCGCCCGCCGCGCCGATGCCGCTTTGGGAGAGCGGCGCGCCGCCCGCTTCGAACACCGGCAGCGTCGAGGTGACGGCCACGTTCTTCGCCACGAGCGTGCGGATGGTCTCCTGCGCGGCGGGGCCGTTCAGGTCGAGCTGCCGCAGGCTCGCGCTGACGGCGCTGCCCGGCGGGCACCGATCAACTTTTTTGTCCGGGACGAATTCGGAATCGGCGAACAGCCCGTGCTCAAGGTTGTCGATCCCGATCTCCGCCGCCTCGCGGTAGCCTATCGAGCAGAGGTGGCCGGTTATCTTCAACCCGCGCTTGTGCCCCTCCTCCACGACCGCGCGCAGCTCGTCGCGCGTGATGTTCATGTACGCCTTGAAAGAGGTCGCGCCCGCGTCGGCCCAGTAGTTCACCATGCGCCGCGCGTCGTCCGGCCCGGCGAGCTGGTGCATGACGGGCGTGAACGCCCCCTCGCCCTCGAAGTACGGCGCGGTGACGTGCATCTTCGGCCCGATCATCCGGCCCGCGTCGATGAGCCGCTTGATCTCAAGATCGGCGTAGGGCGCGACGCTGCCCGTGGTGCGGATGGTGGTGACGCCGAGCGCGAGGTAGAGGCGCGGGAAGCTGCTGCCCATGTTCGAGTACATCGGCGGCGACCCGCCCATGGGGAAGAACATGTGGTTGTGCATCCCGACGAGCCCCGGCAGCACCGTGTAGCCGTTGAGGTCGAGGACGCGCGCGTCGGCGGGCGGCTTCGCCGCGGCGCTCGCCTCAATCGACCGCACCTTGCCGCCGCTGATGACGATGGTCTGATCCTCGCGCGCCGCCGCGCCCGTCCCGTCGATTAAGCGCACGTGCGCCAGCACGACGGTCGGCGCTTCGACGCGGACGAACTGCTGGCGGTCGGGCGCCTGCGCGGGAGAAGTAATAGCGAAGCAGAAGAGGAGAAGGATGGGGAGTTTGGTCTTCATTTACGTCGCCGTCCTTTGCGATTCCGTTTTCGCCCGCGCTCGGAAGGTGGCGGGGGCGCTATCGAAGCGGCGGGTCGGGTGGGTCGTCGGCAGCGCACGCGGCTAATCAGGCCCGCTTTCCCGCGCCCCGCGCCCGGCCCCGGCCTTCAACTTTCTGGTGGTGGATTCGGTCACGCTCGCCGCGGCGCGTTCGCGGGCGGCGGGCAATTCTTTCGTGCTGAAGGAGGACGCCAGCCCGCCCGGCTCGCGCGTTTGCGCCCCGCGCCGCTTCTTCGCCAACAGATCGCGCGCGCCGGAGAGGAGCGTGGTGACGGCCATCACGAGCAGGAACCCGCTGGCGAACGAGACGCTGCCGTGGCCCAGCATGAGAACCCAGACGATGACGAAGAGGGAGGAGAGCCCCAGCAGAGTCTGGCTGAGGGCCCTCCGGTGTTCCGCGCGGAAGAGCTGATAGCTGCGCCAGCCGCCCCGCCCGCGGTCGATGGCCTCGTCGACTCTGTGCGCGATAACCAGGGGCAGGCTCTTGGTCACGGCCTGCGACACCAGTCTCAGGTCTTCGCCGCAGCCGCGGCAGAATTTAGTCTCCTGAACGTTCCCGACGCCACAATGCGGGCAGTACATGGCGGCGAGCATGAAACATCCGGCAGGTCAGGTCAAGCGGCGGTCTCGCGGTTCGGATCGGCGTGGCGCACGCGGGGCGGAGACGGCGTGTCGCGTGGAACATCGCGCGGCGTGTGTGCACGGCGCGCATCTCCTGACGGGCGAGTGAGGGGCGGGCGGTATTTACCCCTGGCCGGAACCGATGACTTGACCGCTATTCAGCAGAGTCCACCACACGGACGAGCCGGAGACGAAGATGTAGAGCTGTAGCGAAAAGACCGGGCTGCTCTGGGGGATGCTGATGGGCAGCGGCGAGCCGAGCGGCGAGCCGTTAGCCATGACCAGAACTTGATTCATGCCCATCGAGCCGAAGACGTTCGGCGCGGGATAACCGTCGGAGAATGACAGCGGGCTAGAGTTGGGCTGCTGCGGGGCCCAGTTCTGGGTGGGGCCGGTGCCGGGGACGCTGATCGGGCTCCCGCTGTTCACGCCCACCTGGATGGTGACTGACCCGGCGTTGAAGACGTTAACTGGCACGTTGCGGTTCGACATGGCGTGAGTCCTTTCGGGGAAGATCGCGTGCGGCGCGCACTCTATAACGGAAACGAAAAGGGGGCAAGGAACTTCTCACCGCCCCTCACAGATCGCGCAGTTCACCTCCCGCCCTGACGCCCGACTCGACAGAGGCACTACCGCGCGCGGGGGGGTCGTCGGCGCGCGCTTCCGTGCGCGGGAGAAATTGCTTGATTATTTGCCGCGTGTATAGAATACGGGGCGTGATCAAGAAGGGACCGACAACGCGCCGAGTCGTCGAACGGCCCGAAGAGCAGGCGGGCGCGACGCCGAAGGGGCGCGTCCTCTACGTCGAGGATCACGACGACACCCGCATCCTGATGGGCATGATGCTGGCGCGCGCGGGGTTCGAGGTCGTGACGGCGACGAACTGCGCGGAGTGCCTTGAGCGGGCGCGCGCCTCCCGCTTCGACCTCTACCTGCTCAACCACACCTTCCCCGACGCCTCCGGCGTCACCCTCTGCGAGATGATCCGGGTGATCGACCCCGTGACCCCGATCCTCTTCTACTCGGGGCGCGCCCTGCCGCAGGAGAGGGAGGCGGCCATCAAGGCGGGGGCTCAGGACTACCTCATCAAGCCGAACGACATCTTTAACGTCGCCGACCACGCGGCGAAGTGGATCGCGCGGGCGAAAGGAGAGACGAAGGAATGAACGACGGACACAGACCGAAGCACGACGAGAAGTCGGAGCGCGTACTACGTTTGCTCTACGAGCGCCGCGGCGAGTTCGAGGGCGCTGGCGTAGCCGAAAGCTCTCTGGCGGCAGCCGTCGGCCTCTCCGACGAAGAGGTGACGGAGGCGGTCGATCACCTTGAGAACCGGGAGGCGGTGGCCCGGATTCCGCAGCACGGCGCGGGCTTCCTCCTCCAGCCGGCCCGCGGTTGGGCCGACGTCTGCGAAGAACTCGGGAGGGGCCGGGCTGGGGGCGAGAGTCCTTCGCGATGAGCCCCGCTCCCCCCGCGAACGCCCCTCAGACCGCCCGCGCCTGCGACCGGCCCGCTAGACCTGAAACTGCCCCGCTTCGAGAGGTCAGTTCCAATTGCACACTGATGCGGGAGTTCGTCATGTAAATGTCCGTTAATACTATTAATACTTAACGGACATACGACGCCGCGGCGGAGTGGTGAATGACGGGCGCGCGACGCTAAGGGAAGATTTTTTGCGCGACGCACAGCGCCCCCGGATAATCCCGTAACCGGTTGGGGGTTTTCCGCTTAGGCTGATCTCGTGTGATCCGCGAAGCTAAGGGAGCTAAGGTTTTCGCGCCGCCCAGAATTCTCACCTGCGACCCCGCGCGGCGGATTAGAATCACGGTCCGGACGAGTCGAAGAAGGCGATGGAAAGTTTCTTAGATTCTGTGTAAGCGGCATTAATCGACCTTACAGTCTCGAAAGGAGATGTGATTATGCCACCGATTCGTCCCGAAGTGCTCGACGAGTTGCTCAAGGACTACCAGAAGCCCGAAGACCTGGTGGGACAGGACGGGCTGCTCCAACAGCTCACCAAGGGGCAGAAACCCTAGAGCCTTGAACTCTTCAAATGATAATTAGCCCTGCAGTTGATCCATGATGTCGGCGAGTTCAACGGGAGTTAGCCGCACTCTGCGGAAGCTGTTCAGTAACAGTGGCGGTTTGATGATACCTGGCCCGCCGAATACGTTCGGATCTGCTACCCCGGCTTCTGTTGTGACAAGCTAGGCTTAGGCGGAATAGAAAGTACTACCTCCGCTCTCGCATATAGCCAGAGATTTCTATCGCTAAAACTATGCAGCATTTCCATAGCCTTGGCGTATTCCGTCCCTCGCTCAGCTCTTACTTGGCCGATCAAAAATTTGGCGTGATACAACCACTCGATACGACTATCAACTGCCGAATAGCTATCCCTTAGGAAGCCGGCATATTCCCTTATTATTTCATCCCGTGAGGAGCCTTCCGGCACCAATTCCAGTAGCACCCTATACAGGACACTCTTCTGGTGGAAGTAATCCAGTTCGGATTTCTCGTGGTTTCCTCCCCATGCACCCAAGGAGATCATAAATTCCTTAAGCGCTAACTCCCAGTCTTGAGTTTGTCTTTCGACGGCAGTGAGCGGTGTCGCGCTGGAGCCGAAGCGAAGTTTCCTCACCTTGAGAAGTAGGTCCCTTGTCTCGGGTGTCCTCCAGTATGAGGCAGGCTTGGCCGCTGTTTTGACCTCAGCTGGCTCGGTCTCATCACCCGAAATCGGAGGGTCAAAATTCAGGGCCTTGTTAATATCATTAACGTAGCTGAACTCTGCGTGAGGCGAAGTCTGTGGCACGTTGTCGGAGCAGCGGCTATCGCCGAGAGATCTAACCATGTACGAGCGAATTTCGCTCAAGAGTTCTCGGGAAGAGACGTTCTGACGATTGCAAGTCTCTACCAGTTCTCGGAGACTCCTGCCGAAGCTCGAATCTCTAGTCACAGAGTACGTGAAAGAGCGATCGTCACCAGGAATCTGCCCGAGCGCTTTGCTGAAGCTGTGGACCAGTATCTCAAGTTGGGCGGGCGCAGGGACGAGAGCCAAGATAGTCTTCGCAGCCGGACCCACTTGGGCGGAGGAGCTCATGCTTTCGAGGTAAGGCGCGGCGAAACGGATGTGCTCGCCCTGACTCCTCTCTACCGGGGTGAAAGCCGTCGTCGTCACCTGTGCGAGGGTGTCGTAAAAAGAGGTGACGTCGTAAACGAGCGCGTCGTCGCATCCGAGGGGTCGTAAGTTCAAATTCGGGATCTCGGCAAAGAGTTCTCGCGCCCTCCGCTTATCAACGGACAGCATTGCCTTGACAGCCTTGCATCGCAACGACAAAGCATCTAACTTCAGATCAAAAGCGTATGCTAGGTAACCCGGTGGGGTATCCACCTCCCCTCCGATGTAGCGGCGCTGGACGGGGCGTTGGGCGTCCGCCGCACGGCGGAAAGCGTCCTCCAACAGCCTACGCTTGTACGTCGGATCAGCCACCCGACCGGATTCGGCTATGCGGATGAGCAAGTCGGCGGCAAATTCAGCCGGGGCGGATTGCGCGTCAAGAATGAGGGCTTCGACACCCGGGTCAACCTGTAGCTGCTTTCCGGCTTCGCCAGGACGTCGATTTGGGGCTTTAGCCTGTGCCCCCATGCCGGCGACATGGCTACCTTCGCCGGCCACCAGGAGGAGGAAAATAGCTGAAACAACCGTTGCTCTCATCGGGGTCACCTCGCCGAACTACCCGACCGACGGGCCGCTTGGCGGCAGCACTCGATTCTTACTCACGCACCGACCGAATGTTCGTTCCGAGATTTCACTCCTACGAACTCGGTCGCTTCACTTCGGCGAGTCCGGGCAATTGAACGTTGAAATACCGCTCGATTTCACGCTGGGTGTTTCCTTGGTAAGCCCCCTTCCAATTCTTGAGCACTTTACCCTCCGGCGAGATAACGATGGTTTGGGGCGTCCCCCCCAGCTTGTAGGTTGTTCTCGCGATGTCGGGTAAGTTCCCGTAGACGGGCATGTTCAGACCGCTCTGGACGACATAGTCGTTCAGCCCATCGTTAGATAGGGATAGCGAGATAACCCGGTACTGCCCGTTGGCATGACCGGCGAGCGCCTTAATGTTCGGAAGGTTGCGGGCGCACCAAGGACATTCCGGCTTAAAGATATACAAGACCGTGGCGGCGCTGCTTCCCGAATAGGTTATTGAGGCGGGGGTGCCCTTAAGATCTTTAACCTCAATGGGTGGCACTGACGCTCCCACCGCGAGAGTACCTTCTGCCTGATAGCTAACTACCACGCTCTTAAGATTCTTCACCTTCCGCGCCAGGGCAATGTTCAAGGCGACTGAACAGATCAACACCACCGCCAGAAGGGATGAGATGGATAGTACCGCTCGCTTGACTTTGGAAAGCCCGCTTTTGAACCGAGAATCGTTTAACGTCATACCGAACCTCCTTATGCATGTCAGGAGACAAAATACCGCGCCGGGGCGGGCGAAACGCTATGTAGACATCTTTCACCTTACCAAAATTAAGACTCCCTGAGGCTAGGGCGACGGGCAGTAAGGGTTGGGTAAGCACTTCGAAAGGTCGGGCGAGAGCCTTGAGATGTTTTCACAAGAAAAATCACTTGATACAGACATCCGGCCGTTCGAACCAACACAAAGCGCTTACCCGACCCATCAGCTACAAGTAGTTCTGCAGTAGTTGGCCCCCCACTCCTGACACGGAGCTTCGTTCGGCCTTGGGTAACAACAGGCTAACTCAGCACTAAAACCGCCCTCCGAGCCAGGGTTGCAGTCAGCACCGAAGTTGCAACAACTTAGCGCTTGCGTTGGTTTGACAAAAATATCAGATGCCGTCACGGCATAGCCCATTCCTGTCAGCGAAAACGCGAAAACGAAAAAGAGTCTTTTTGCCCTTTTTTGCATCACGTGGGACCTCCTATTGTTAGGCAGTGTAAGGTGTGACAGAGCTGGTTGAGGCCAGTTGTAGTCACTTACAGGCTAAGTGGGTCCGTCTGTTTGAGAAGCAGACGTATGCTGCGAGGTAGAGGACGCGTCGTTTAAACGGATTACCGCCAACTAACTGCTAGGGTGAGTGCGTTACGACGCGCAATATAATCCCGATTGAATATAAAGACAAGACATTTTGTTACTTAGTTCGAGATAGAAAACACTTTTTGTATTTCACTGAGCAGGCTTCGGATTATGGTAGAGGATAATAAAGGGATTATCTATGGTGATTATGTCCTGTGAAGCGTAAATGCTCATTGATAGGGAGCGAAGAATATACGGATATGCGAGAGTCGGCATGATTAAGCGTTCTTCTGTTCAACCTGCAAATCACGAAACAATCTATCAAATGATTTTTTATATTTCTCGGGCTTATTCCATTGCCTGAAATCTCCTACATTTTTAGCTATTACGTCTACTTTGCGATAGTGATTCCATCCCGTGAAGATATAATCATCCAGGCGAATGGGAAACAGAACTTCACCTCCTTTACCTTGCTTTTCAAGATCATCTTCTTTCTGTAATGCACGTTCTATTTCTCTAAGGACGGCCGGAGATTTGAGAGATCGTTTGCTACAAATGATTACTAGCTTATCGTATACACGTACGGCTTCATCTATCGAACTCATCAGCGTTTTGCCCCACTTAGCATCTTCTTTCCATCGCCAGCAACGTACACCTGCCCCTTGCAGGTCGTTATAGAGCCTTTCTGAAAATAGGTCATCTGCTTCTGTAAAGGAGATAAAGCACTTGTAAAGCTCCAAGGCTGTTGCTGTCAGAGAACGCATGTACGTAATGAGGTTCTCAGGCACACCAGCCTTTCGTAGAAATACTTCAGGAATGTTGCCGCGAGAATTGTATAAAGTATCAATGCCGATTCTTGAAGGTCCGCCGTGGATAACATTATCTAGTCCCGTTACGGTGCTAAGGTCAACATCAGCAAATGTCGTCAACCCAATAATAGCCCTGCTGAAATGTGCTCCGCTGAGGACTGCTCCGCTGAGGACTGCTTGGACAAGGATTGCCCTATTAAGATCCGCCCTTCCCAGATTTGCTGCGCTGAGATCCGCCCTAGTGAGGTCCGCTTCGCTAAGATATGCCTTGCTGAGGTTTGCCCTGTGGAGGTTTATCCCTCTAAGGTATGCCCCGTAGAGATTTGCCCCACTGAGATCCGCCAAGCTAAGGTCTGCCCCTCTGAGATCTACCTCACTGAGGTTTGCCCCACGGAGTTCTGCTCTGCTCAGGTTTGCCCCTTTTAAGTCTGGCCTGATAGCAGGATTCTCTTTTCTCCGCTGGTTCCACACTTTCACCCCTCGGATGAGAATATTTAAATATTCTTGGTTGGCCATTGTAGTTAGCTCGAGTGAAGAAGGCAGGAGTCAGAGGAGTTGTTAGATCGCTGATTGAGTGGCACGATTCAAGTTGCGATCTACTTTCCAAGTTGCTTCCCTTATGCCTCAACTCTCTTTTGATACGAAGTGTGTCTAACGCTTATTAGACTGGCGGCAGTAGCGGTCTATTCGACTGTAGCCGACTTTACGCCGGTGGCGGTCTAGTACCGCTCTGCTGAAAGTAAGTGAGCAGGGTTTAAGGAGTTGGGCTGTCTTCACGCCCCCGCCCTCAGTCTCATGATCTTTGCGTCGTGAGGTTCGTGCCACTGTCCGCACTTGCGGGAGGGGTGCGCATGACATTCACGCAAGGGGAAAGGGCAAGGGCGATCAATCCACTACCCCGTTCGCACAACTCACCGCTTCAAGGCTTGAAAGCCCGCTTCTTTTTTTCCTCTTCCAGCCGCCGTTTCTCTGCGGCGGCTGCCACGCGCTGCTTGTAGGTTCTTGACGCCGCATCGTCCCACAGCCTGAGGAGTGGCGTGCTCATCCTGTACGGGTTAACGAACTCCGCCGTCAGCCAAACGTCGCCGCAGGAGAGGTACATGCGCGGCTCGCCGCCGACCTCGAACCGCGTCCACCCTTTCGGCAGTTCCAGCGCCTCGGACGTGCGGGCGGCGAACTCGCCGAGGCTACCCCACTTGATCGCGTCATCGTAGCTGATAGAGATCGCACTGACTTTGCCATCCTGGAAAGCGAAAGCGATCACGCCAACGCCCTTCAGCTCTGGCGGGACCGGCTGCCTTCCGCGGATGATCGTCAGGGCGGTGCTGCGCCCGTAGGCGTTGGTAGCCTTGATGCTCAGGAACGGGAGACTCCTCTTGACCTCGGCAGCCGGCATCCCGAGGCGGAAACCACGCAAGGCAATTTTGCGCATCGTCCCCCCTTCAGCGTTACCCGACCCCGCCGGGACTTTGACCATCTGGTTCGCGACCAGCGCGGCGTCAGCGGCGTAGGCGTTCAGGCGCGCGACCTCTTCGGCGTCCGCGCCGTAACGCGAGGCGATCTGAGAGATGGTCTCGCCCGCCTTCGCCCTGACGGTGACAGTCTCGGGGCAGTTCGGCGCCCCGGTGCGGGCGTCGCCCGTCACCGTATTTTCTTCCTCGGTCAGCACGAGCTTGCTTAGATCGTCGAGTGGCGAAGGCTCGAACTTTTGCTCGCGTAGGAGACCACTCGGCTGTGTTTGTTTCGCCGTACCCGGCGCGAGAACATCTTGAGCCGTGGTCTGCTTCAACGAACTTTCCAAATGGAAGATGCGCTCGACGAGCTGGAGGTAGTAGGTCTGGAGCTTGGGGTTCGCGCGCACGTCCATCCCCGAATCCAACACCGTATCAATCGCCTTGTCGAACTCGGCGCGGGCAACGTCGCCGTTGTGATCCTTGAGGCTCGTCTCGGCGAGTTTGTAGTGACTCTCGGACTGATCGATGATCGCCTGCACGCCCCCCGCGTCGCGTTCGACATCGCCCGGCGTGTTACGCAGCGGCGAGGTGGATGATCCTTGCGTGCGCGCGGCAGGTACTTGCGACCCGGTGAGGGCGGCGGCGATCTGCGCGTCCGCCACCTTCATCTGCTGCCTCGTCTCGGCGATTTTCGCGCGGGCGTCGGCGAGTGTCTTCTCGGCTGCGTCCACGTCGCGCTGCTCGACGAGATTTTCCTTTCGCAGCTCGCGCAGCTTGGTGAGCTTCTCCTCCGCCCGCTGCACCTCTCGCTCCTGATAGGGCAGCAAGTCGCCCAGACTCTTCTTGTAATCGCTCGTCAATCGGACGAACTCGTCGCGCAGCTTCGCTTCCTCCTGATCGGCGTGAGGCTGAACCGCGCGGCGGGTCGTGTTTTGGGCGCTGATGACGCTCGCGAGGCAGAAGACAGCAAGGATGAGACATTTCATGCCGCGAAGGTAATCCTAGACGAACGAAAGTGGCAAGGGTTTCCATCCCCTGTCATTACTCACGCAACACACGCAACAACCCCTACGCGCGTGGAAAGATGGTTCCCGCCTCAAACTTCGCACAGAATGTTCCTAGAACCGTTTTAGGGGTATCAGCCACTCGCGCCGCGGGGTGAAACGAAGCCTAGGGCGGCAAAGCGCGAAGGTGTCGGCTATCAGGGAGGGGATAACCCTTGACTCTCCCGCCGACTCCGTAGTAATTTCCGCGCCCTGACAGTCTGTCCGCCGGCTACCCCGGGCCCGCCCCGGACCTTCGCTCCCGTCGCCCTTTCCTTCGCAAGCATCAGCGCGGCGAGTCTTGCGTGCGGCCAACCCCTCGGTGTCGCCGACTGCAAGGAGGACCTAACATGCTGAATTTAATGAAGAGGAACTCAACCCGACTATTCTTCGTGCTCTTCCTGGCAATAACCGTTGTGGTCTTTGCTTCATCCGGCAGTGCCTACTTTTCCACGCAGAACCTACGCTACAACACCAAGTACGAGTGTAATGGCGAAACTATCGTCGTCGGACACTGTCGCAGTGATGACGACAGGCCCGGGATGGCGAGAACGCAACCGTCTGCGGACTACTGCATGGTCTACTATCCGAGCCGACCCAAAAGGGGTGGCTCGATCGTACAGGAGGCTGAACTGCGGGCAGATGTTCTGAGCAAGCTAACCGCGTGCAACGCACTCACGCCGCCGGAGCCCGCGTCGGCGCCGACGACACAAGGCGATGAAAGCGCCGCCCAAGCTGAATACGAGCGCGGGCGGAAGTATTTCGCCGCCAAAGACTACGAGCGGGCTGCGGCAGCATTTAAGCGGGCCATTGCCATCGAGCCTGCCAGCGCGCCCTACACCAACCTGGGGAACTCGTACCGTGCGCTTGATCGTAACGAAGAGGCCGCCGCAGCTTACAAAGAAGCCCTCCGGCTCAAGCCGGATAATGCGGTCGCATATTTCGGCCTCGGTGCCGCCGACAACGAACTGAAACTGTATGAGCCCGCGGTGAAGGCTTTTCGGGAGGCGCTGCGGTTGGAGCCAAAATATCCGAACGCCAGCAATCAATTAGGCCTCTCGTACCTCTATCTGAAACGATACCAGGACGCGGTCACGGCGTTTGAGGACGCGATCCGATTGAAACCCGATGACGCAGACGCACTTTTCAATTTGGGTTACTTGCAGTCATATACGGGTCACCAAGAGGAGGCTCTGCAGCTCCAGCGACGACTCGAAACCGTCGACCGGAAGAAAGCGCAGGAACTGTTGAATGAAATCAACAAACCCAGGAGTAGACGTGAACCAGGTTAAGGTTCTTCCCTTTCCCACATCCGCGTTGGCCGGGCGTCCTAAGACCCGTCTTCGCGTTCGCCGCTGACCCACTTCGAAACAGGGCGTGCGTTTCAAGATGTACAGCCGCCGCGTTCACGTCGGACATAGTGAAAGGGGCTAGGGAGTCTCAACACCCCGCCCGTTCCCTTTGTGCCTCATGGTGTTTGTCTCACGCCGCGATCCGCTGGAGCGGCTGATCTGGAGCGAGATCGCGCGCTTCGCCGAGAGCCCGGGGAAGGTCATGGGGCTGCTGCGCCGGGCCCGTTCGGGCGGCGCGGCGGCGGGCGGTGCGATGGATAAGCTCGACCGGCAGATCGCCTCGAAGAATAGGGAGCGGGAGCGTGTGATCACTTGGGCGCGGCAGGGTCGGATCGCGGATGAGGATTTGGACGCGCAACTGAGACAGTTGCGCGCGGAGACCGCCGCCCTCGAAGCGGAACGCCGCAGGCGAGAAGAGGCGCGCCGCGGGGCGGAGTCCGCCGCGGAGAGGCTGAGAGACGCCGAAGCATTTCTCGACGAACTAGCCCGGCGGGTCGGGTCTCTTGCCGAAGACGGGAGGGCGAAGATTGTCCGCCAACTAGTGCCCCGCGTGATCATCTCCGCTCGCGACGGCGGGCGCGTAAAGGTCTCTGCCACCTATGCCTTCGCGCCGCCCGTCACAATTGGAACTGCCCCGCTTCGAGCGTCTCCTTGACGAAGGAGAGGAAGCGCTCGGCGTCGGAGCCGTCGATGATGCGGTGATCGAACGAGAGCGCGAAGTAGGCCATGTGGCGCACGGCGATCACGTCGTCGCCGTCCTCCGAGGTGATGACCTTGGCGCGCTTCTCGATGACGCCGACGCCGAGGATGGCCACCTGCGGCTGGTTGATGATCGGCGTGCCGAAGAGGCCGCCGAAGACGCCGGGGTTCGTGATCGTGAACGTGCCGCCCGCCACCTCGTCGGGCTTGAGCTGCTTGGAGCGCGCGCGGTCGGCCAAGTCGTTGGCGGCGCGGGCGAGCCCGGCGATGGAGAGATCGTCGGCCCTCTTGATGACGGGGACGATCAAACCCCAGTCGAGGGCGACCGCCATGCCGAGGTTGATGTCCTGCTTGTAGACGATCTGATCGCCGGAGACCTGCGCGTTCATGACGGGGAAGCGGCGGATCGCCGCCGTCACCGCCTGAAAGATGAACGGCATGAAGGTGAGCTTCGTCCCCGTGCGCGCGAGGAACTCCGCCTTGTTCCGGTCGCGCAGGCGCGCGACTCTCGTCATGTCGATCTCGTAGACGGTCGTGACGTGCGCCGAGGTGCGCCGCGACATGACCATGTGCTCGGCGATCTTCCGGCGCATGACGCTCATCGGCTCGACGCGATCCCCGACCGCGGGCCGCGCCGGGGGGGCCTCCTGCGCGGGCGCGTAAGCCTCCTGCCGCGGCTGCACGGCGCCCGCGCCCGCCTGCTGCGGCGACATCGCCCCGCCCGACTCGATGAAAGAGAGGATGTCGTTCTTCGTCACGCGACCGCTCGCGCCCGTGCCTTCGAGCCGCGCGATGTCGATGTTGTGCTGCTTCGCGATGTTGCGCACGAGCGGGCTCGACTTCATGCGCCGCAGATCCTCGACCGTCTGCTCGCCCCCGCCGCCCTTCGCGCCGTCGCCCGCCCGCGCCGCGCCGCCGCCCGGCGACGCGAGCCCCTGCTGCTCGGCGCCGGGCCGCTGGTAGTCGTAGCCCCGCCCGGCCACTTCCGCCACCTGCGGCGACGGCGGCGTCGCCGCGGCGGGTTGTTGTGACGCCTGCGCGGGCTGCGCGGGCTGCGACGATTGCTGCGCAGCCGCGCTTGGCTGCGGCGCAGCCGCGGGCGGCTGCGGGGGCGGCGTCGATTCGACGGCGGCTTGCGCGGCGGGCGCGCTCGCCTGCGGCGTCGCGCTGGCGGCGGCGGTGGCGCTCGCGCCCGCGGCGGGCTGCTCGCCCGCTTCGCCGACTATCGCGACGACCTTGCCGACCTCGACCGTCTCGCCCTCCTGCGCCCTGACCTCGACGAGCACGCCGGCGGCGGGCGAAGGAATCTCAGCATCAACCTTGTCGGTCGAAATCTCGAACAGGTTCTCGTCGCGCTCGACGCGCTCGCCCACCTTCTTGAGCCAGCGGGTGATCGTCCCCTCCGCGATGGACTCGCCCATCTGCGGCATCACAACTTCTGTCGCCATAAGTCCCCCTTGTGCGTGACAGGTGAACCGTGACAGGTGACAAGTATGAAGACTGATTTACCTGTCACTTGTCACCTGTCACCCGTCACGGCTTTTGTCAGTATGCCGCCAACCTTCGCGCCGCCGCGAGCACGTCGGCGACCTGCGGCAGGTGATACTCTTCGAGCGGCGGCGAGTAGGGCACGGGCGTGTCGGTCGCGGCGAGGCGGACGACCGGCGCGTCCAGCCACTCGAAAGCCTCTTCCGAGATCGTCGCCGCGATCTCGCCCCCGATGCCGCCCGTGCGCGACGCCTCGTGCAGGATCAAGGCCCTGCTCGTCTTCTTCACCGACGCGAGAATCGCTTCTTTGTCGAGCGGCGCGAGCGTGCGCAGGTCGAGCACCTCGACGTCCAAGCCCTCCTTGCCCAACTCCTCCGCCGCGTCGAGCGCGTTTAAGACCTGCGCGCCGAAGGTGATGATCGAGAGGTCGCGCCCTTCGCGCGCGACTTTCGCCTTGCCGATCTCGACGACGTAATCGTCCCCGGGAATCTCCGCGCGCAGGCGCGGCAGGCGGTAGAGCTTCTTGTGCTCGAAGAAGAGGACGGGATCGGGATCGCGGATGGCGGCTTTGATGAGCCCCTTCGCGTCGTAGGGGTTCGAGGGCTCGACCATCTTCAGGCCCGCCGTGTTCTGGAAGAACGCCTCGGCGTTCAGCGAGTGGAAGGGGCCGGAGTGGACGCCCGCGCCGCAGGGGCCGCGGAAGACGGTTTGCAGCCCCGCGCCCCAGCGGTAGCGGCACTTCGCCGCGTAGTTCGTCAGCATGTCGAAGCCCGCGGAGATGAAGTCGATGAACTGGAACTCGGCGACCGGCTTCATGCCCATCAGGGCGGCCCCGCACGCCGCGCCGACGATGGCCGCCTCCGAGATCGGCGTGTCGATCATGCGCCCCGCGCCGAACTCGTCGAGCATCCCGTCCGTCACCTTGAACGCGCCGCCGTAAGCGCCCACGTCCTCGCCGATGACGAACACCGCCGGGTCGCGCTCCATCTCTTCCCACAGCCCCTGACGGATCGCCTCGACGAACGTCACCACGCCGCCCCTCTCGGGCCGGTTCGACTTGTGCTCTTTTTTCGCTGCCGTTGACATGATCAAAACTATGGCTCGCCGACGGGATCAATCGCCCGCGCTCGTTAAAGGTTAGTCCGGAGCGAAAGCTCCTTGAGCGTCAGCGTCTTCAGCACGAGCCTGACGGGCCGCCCCTGTGCGTCCCACGTATCGCATTCCGCGTCCACGTCCGAGTCGAAGTCTTCCAGCTCCGTCACGAGGTCTTCGACGCTCTCGTACTGCTCGACCGCGCCGTCCTCGAACCGGACCGAGATGGGGAACACAACTTCCATCGCTCAGTAGCCGCCGTAATCCATCTGCCGCCGAATCTTCTCCCTCGCCTCCGCCCCGGCGAGCCTGCCGCAAAGGTGAAGGCCGAGATCAATCGCGGCGGTCACGCCGCCCGCCGTCACCACGTCGCCCTCGTCGACGACCCTCTCCTCCGACACCTCGCAATACTTCTCCAGCTCGGCGCGCGCCGTCGGGTGCGTCGCCGCCCTCCTGCCTTTCAAGAAACCCGCCGCGCCGAGGAGGAGCGTCCCCGTGCAGACCGACGCCTTCAGCCCGCACCCCGCGGCGGTGCGCAGCCAGCCGACGAACTGCTCGTCCGTCATCAGCTCGCGCGTGCCGTAGCCGCCGGGGACGACGACGAGGTCGTAGTCGCCGAGCGACTCGCCCACCCGCGTCGCGCGGAAACTGAGGCCGTTCGGGTCGCGCACTTCCCGCGCGAGCGCGCACACGTCCCATTCGAGGTCGGGGCGGAAGAGCATCCCGCGCAGACGCGTGACGGGATCGTAGACGCCGACGAAGTCGAGCGCCGTCATGCGTTCGAAGACGACGAAGCCGACGCGCATCGCCCCCGCCCCTCTACTCGTCGCGCCCGAAGACCTTCGGGCGGAATGCCGGGGGCACGCGCGAGTTGTCGAAGACGTTGTAGGCGGCGCGCTCCGCGTCCGGCATCGGCGACGATTCCGCCCACGCCGCGTCCTCGTCGACCTCGCGCCGCACGTCGGCGGCGATCTCGTCGAGCTTCTCCGGCGTCGCGATCTTCTGCGCGACGAGGTGGCGCGCGAAGCGATCCACCGGGTCGCGCTTCTCCCAGAAGTCCAGCTCGCCCGCGGGCAGGTAGCGCTGGTCGTCGTGCTCGGCGTGCCCGCGGCGGCGGTAGGTCTTCGCCTCGATGAGCACCGCGCCGCCCCCGCCGCGCGCGAACTCGACCGCCTCTCTCGTCACCTCGTAGCACTCCACCACGTCGTTGCCGTCCACGATGTAGCCGGGGATGTTGTACCCGGCGGCCTTGTCGGCGAGGTTCTCGACCGCGGTCTGAAGGCGCGTCGGCGTCGAGTAGGCGTACCAGTTGTATTCCGCGACGACGACGAGCGGGAGCTTTTGCACGGCGGCGAAGTTCAGCCCCTCGTGGAACGCGCCGGTGCTCATCCCGCCGTCGCCGATGTAGGCGACGGCGACCGTGTCGAGTCGGCGCATCCGCGCGCCGAGCGCGATGCCGGTCATGACGGGGATCATGTCGCCGAGGTGCGAGATGGGGCCGATGAAGCCGCGCGCGATGTCGCCGAAGTGGATGTTGAGGTCGCGCCCCTCCGACGGCCCCCACGCCTTCGCCATGTACTGCGCGAAAATTTCCCGCGGGCGGATGCCCTTGACGAGCACCGCGCCGAGATCGCGTATGAGCGGCGCGATGAAGTCCGTCTCTTTGAGCGCGTAAGCCGAGCCCACGGCGGTCGCCTCCTGCCCCAGCGAGCGGAAGACCCCGCCGACGACCTTCGTCTGCCGGTAGAGCGCGACCAGTTTCTCCTCGACCACGCGCGTCAGCAGCAGATAGCGGTACAGCTCAAGCATCTGCTCGGTCGTGAGCGTCGTCTCCGCGCGGCACGCCGCGTCCTCCGCCGGGAGCCGGTAGCTCCCGGAGACGTTCGGCAGCTTACTCGCGCCGTCCGGCCCCGCGCCGTTCCCGCCCGCGCGCTTCGCGCCTTCCGCCTGCGCCTTCGACGCCCCGCGCGTGAGTTTAGATTTCGTCTGGGACATAAAGAAGCTGTTAGCTGTTAGCTGTTAGCTGTTAGTTATACGACCAGATTTTGTTCCGGCTAATAGCTAACGGCTAACAGCTAACCGCTCTCTCAGAAGTGGATCGTCAGATCGTGGACGCCCTCGGCGGCTTCCATGACGGACTCGGAGACGGTCGGGTGCGCGTGAATGGTGCGCCCCAACTCTTCCGCCGTCGATTCGAGGTGCATCGCGACGATGCACTCGTGGATGATCTCGGTGGCGTGTGGGCCGATGACGTGCGCGCCTAAGATTTCGTCGTACTTTTTGTCGGCGACGATCTTGACGAAGCCCTCTTCCTCGCCGAGGATGCGCGCCTTGCCCGAAGCCGAGAAGGGGAACTTGCCGACCTTCACGTCGTAGCCCTCCTCGCGCGCCTTCGCCTCGGTCAAGCCGACGGAGGCGACCTCCGGATCGCAGTAGGTGCACGAGGGCACTTGCCGCATGTTGATCGGGTGCGGCTTCTGGCCGGCGATCTGCTCGACGACGAGGATGCCCTCCTTCGACGCGAGGTGCGCGAGCCACGGCGTCGGGATCACGTCGCCGATGGCGAACACGCCCGGCTCGCCCGTCCGGCAGAACTCGTCGACTTGGACGCTCCCGCGCTCGACCTTGATCTTCGTGCCCTCGATGCCGAGCCCTTCGAGGTACGGCATCCGCCCGACGGCGACCAAGAGCATCTCGGCTTCGAGCGACACGTCTTTGCCCCCGGCGTCCTTGCCGGTGACCTT
The DNA here is from genome assembly GCA_036389335.1 of Pyrinomonadaceae bacterium. GTDB lineage: Bacteria > Acidobacteriota > Blastocatellia > Pyrinomonadales > Pyrinomonadaceae > JAIVGV01. The sequence goes on from DASVQC010000035.1 coordinate 103,814, forward strand.
GACGCCCGCGTCGGTCTTCTCCACCTTCTCCAGCTTCGTGCCCGTGAGCGCCGTGATCTTGCGCTTGCGGAAAGCCTTCTCGATCTCTTTGGACACCTCCTCGTCTTCGAGCGGCATCATGCGCGGCATCAGCTCGACGATGGTCGTCTGCGCGCCGAAGCGCGAGTAGATCGACGCGAACTCGACGCCGACCGCGCCCGACCCCATCACGACGAGGGACTTCGGCACGTCCTTGAGTTCGAGGATGTGATCGCTGTTGACGATCTTCACGCCGTCGGTCTCGAAGCCGGGGATGGGCCGCACGACCGAGCCCGTCGCGATGATGATGTTCTTCGTCTCAATCGTCTGCTTCGCGCCGTCCGCGCCCGTGACCTCGACCTTCCCCGGCAGCGCGAGCTTGCCCGTCCCGTTGAAGACCGTGACCTTGTTCTTCTTCATCAGGAAGGAGACGCCCGCCGCGTTCTTCGTCACGATCTTGTCTTTGCGCTTCTGCACGTCGGCGAAGGCGAGCTGGATGTCCGAAGCCTTCACGCCGAAGTCAGCCGCGTGCTGCGTCTGCTCGTAGACGTGCGCCGACATCAGGAGCTGCTTGGTCGGGATGCAGCCGCGCAGGCCGCAGGTTCCGCCGAGCCGCTTGTCCTTCTCGATGATCGCCACTTTGAGGCCGAGCTGCGCGCCGCGGATCGCCGCGACGTAGCCGCCGGGCCCCGCGCCGATGATCGTCACGTCAAACTGTTCTGTCGCCAAGTTTCACTCTCCCGCGCGGACGACCGTGCCGCGACCAGCGCGTCGCGTCGCCCCGAATCCTTCGGTCAGCATTTTGGGTGGTGTTGCAAAGCGTGATTATAATGGTTCTCAAGTTTTTTTTCATCCGGCGGCGGGAGAGAGTGGTGTCCTAATTTGATTTTCCTCCGTGCGCCCTCCGTGAACTCCGTGACTCCGTGGTGGGGTAAGAGACTTAAGCACTCACCACGGAGACACAGAGATCACGGAGGACGCACGGAGAAATCCCGAAACTAGGACACTACCCGGGAGAGACGAAAAGATGCAGCACTCCGCGGGCTTCCTCACACTGGTCGAAGACGCCAAGACGCGCGTCCGCGAGCTCTCGGTCGAAGAGACGCTCGCGCGCCTGAAATCCGCCCCCGCCGCCCGGCTCATAGACGTGCGCGAGGACGACGAGTGGCGCAAGGGCCACGCGGCGGGCGCAGAGCACCTCGGGCGCGGCGTCATCGAGCGCGACGTGGAGCAGGCACACCCCGACAAGGGCGCGGAGCTGATCCTCTACTGCGGCGGCGGCTTCCGCTCCGCCCTCGCCGCAGACAACCTCCAACGCATGGGATACCGCGAAGTCTATTCGATGGCCGGCGGCTGGAAGGCGTGGCAGGACGCGGGCGCACCCGTCGAGGGCGAGTAGCGATTAGCTATTAGCGATTAGCTGTTAGCTGTTAGCCAAATCGCTGTTAGCTGTTAGCTGTTAGCTGTCGGCCAAACCAAAAACGTCTGAGAGCTTTCGGCTAACAGCCGATAGCGGCTTGGCTAATAGCTAACAGCTAACAGCTAACAGCTAACAGCGACGCTTCCGCATGAGGACGACGAAAGCCGTCTGTCCCTCGCCCGCGGACTCTAGCCGCCTCGCCTCCTCGTAGCCGCGCGCGCGCAGAATTTTCAACACGGGGATATCCGCTCCGCGCCGCGCCGCGCCGCGCAGGGCGATCCAGAAGTGTTCCTCGCGCATCGCCGCCTCGACCGTCTCGACCGAAACTTCTCCGAAGCCGCGCGGCAGGAAGAACGCGCGGTCGTCGAGGACGCCCGGCGCGTCGCGCACGACGGCGACCCGTAGATTCCCCGCGCCGCCCGCGCGCAGCGCGTACCAGAGTTGGTACGCGATCAAATCCTCGAAGGCGTAAATCTTGACGGGGCCGCCCGCGCCGCGCGCCGCGCCGTCCGCGCGGGCCGCGCCATCCGTCGCCGCGCCCGCCTGCTCTTCGCGCGCGGCCTGCCGTGCGAGCGGCTCCCACGCGCACCAGACGGGGACGGGCGCGCGCCTCGCGACGGCGACCACGCACGCGAGCGCGAGCCAGCAGCCGAGCAGGAGCTTGAGCGTGACGGAGAGCCAGCGCGGGCGCAGACTTTCGAGCGCGTGCGCCGCGAGCAACAGGTACGCGGGCGCGACCACGATCAGGTGGCGCGCGCCCCACACCGACTGCGGCAACACCTGCGCCAGCACGAACGCGACGAGCGCGGGCGCGAACGCGAAGAAGGACAGGAACACGACCGCGCCGCCCCCGACGTGTGCACGCCCCGCGCCGCCCCCTGCGTGCGCGCGCCCCGCCCCGCGTCCGGAGTCCACGTCGCCCACACCCGCGCGCCGCGCGTCGCCGCCGTCCGCGCTCACGCCCCGCGCGTCTTCGTCGTCCGCACCCGCACGCCGCGCGTCGTCGCTGTCGTCGCCCGCGCGCCGCGCGACCGGTGCGCCGTCCAAGCCCGCGCGTCGGGCGTCAGTCGTGTCGCCCTCGCCCGCGCGTCGCGTGAGGGCGCGCCAAAAGAGCGCGGCGAGCGGCGGCGCGAAGACGACGAGGGCGAGCGCGACATCGACGCCGAGCACCGTGGGCTCGTTCGACTGCTGCCGCGCGCGGAAGGGCTCGTGCAGCGCGAGGTACGGCTCGAAGAGTTCGCGCAAGGCGGGCCGCGCGGCCCACCCCAGATTCTGCTCGAAGCCGCCGCCCGCCCCCGACGACAACGCACGCCACACCGCCCACGCCCACGGCGCAAAGCACACGGCGAGCGCGACCGCAGACGCCGCGAGCAGTCTCAACCTCGCGCGCACGAAGATCGCGGCGTACACGACTTCGAGCGCGACGACGAGCCACCCGAAGTAGTGCGTGTAGACGAGCAGCAGGTTCGCGACGAACAGCACGAAGGCGTCGCGCCGCGCGCCCGCCGCAGAATTGCAGTAGCGCGCGAACAACCACAGCGAGCACGCCGCGAACAGCAGCAGCAGGCCATACATCCTTAGCTCCTGCGCGTACTTGACGAGCGTCCCGCTCACCGCCGCGAGCAGGAGCGCGAGCGCGAGCGTGCGCGCCCCCAATCGCAGCTCCCGCGCCAGCCACGCGACTGGCAGGATAGCCAGCGACGACGTCACGACCGGCAGTAGCCGCAGCCACCACACCGACCCCGCCCCGCCCGCGCCCGCCCACACCTTCAACACCCCGTAGAACAGCGGCGGGTGAATCAGATCGAGCGCCACGAACCTCAACATCCCGCCCCACCCCTGCCACGCCGCCGCGTGCACCCCGAAAATCTCGTCGAACCACAAACACGTCGCCCCCAACCGCCACACACGCGCCCCCACGTAGAGCGCGCACACCAGCACAAGCAACGCGAGATCGCCGCCGCGCCACGCCGCGCCGTCCGACGCAGTTGACTTAATTTGCCGTGCTGCCTTGTCCGCAATTTTCATCACGCTTGAATGGTTCTGTTTCGCTGACTATGTAATACCTCTCTCAAAGCCGGAACTCCAATGTTTTGCCTGCAAGTAATGTTATATTGCTCGCCGCCCGGAAGGAGTTTCGCAGGCGCATGAACCCTCAACCTCCCAACGCAGTAGAAGTTTTCTACTCCTACTCACACAAGGACGAAGAACTGCGCGATCAGCTACAGAATCACCTCTCCATGTTGAAACACGAGGGCGTGATTAAGAGCTGGCATGACCGAGGGATCATCGCGGGGCAGGAATGGGACGGAAAGATAGATGAGCATCTAAACTTCGCCGACATTATCTTGCTTTTGATCAGCGCAGACTTTCTCGCCCGATCTGAAGGTCAAGACGTTTGTTCAGCCATGAGGCAGAGAAGCGCCCGGTGGGCGTGTGGCCACCGGGCGCTCCGTGTGACGCCGCAGTCAAGGTCTTATCTGCGACGGGCTACTGCGGTTGGACGGCGAGCGTGACGCCGAAAATCAGCGGCACGTTCGAGGTCGAGGCAACTTTCGCGGTCATGCCCGAACCGGACTGGCTCCAATTCAACTGCGTGCTGCCGCCGCTGCCGCCAATCTGGAACGGCCCCACCTGAATGCCGCCTGCGACCGACCACTGCTGGAAGAAGCTCTGGTAGGTGGACTGACTGACCGAGATCGAGATCGTCGGCTGGTAGCAGACAAGTAGCGCCGTCTTGAAGGCAGGTACGATGCCGCCCTGCCCGAACGCATACCCGATGGAACCCGACTGCTGCGTCGCCGTGTAACCCGGAACGAAGGGGCCGTTGCTGAACGCGGTCGTGCCGGAGTACCACTTCGACGGCGTTATCGGGATGGTGTCCCACGCGGCGAAAGAGATTTCGCAACTGAGACTCGAATCCGAGTAGAACTGGTTGACCCGCTGCCACGAGCCGTTGGCGTAGACCGACCAGAACGCCCCGCCGACGCTGGCCGAGCCCCGCGCCCACGTTTTCGAGTAGTCGTATGCCGCCTGCGAGTTGCTGAACGAAACTGAGCCGCCGGTGCCGCCCCCGCCCTGCGCCTGAGTCACCCACTGCTGCGCCGATTCCGAGATACTCCACCCCGGCACGGGCGGGAAGCCGGAGAGTGTCGGATCGTTCAGTTTCGTGTAGTACGCCTGATTGCCGTAGTTGGTCAGTGCGTTAGCGATGTTTGGCGTCGTCTGTTGGTTCGCCAGTTGATTGACGACGGCCTGCGCCTGATTCATCTGGTTCGTCAGCGAGTTGATCTGGCTAGCGTAGCTGGAGCCGGCGGGCGTGCCGAGCCAATCGGTGTAGGACGGGTTGTTGTTGGTGACGGTCGAGTTGTAAACCGAGAGCGCCTGCGCCGCGACCGACTGCAAGTTCTGCGAAATCTGCGTGAGGTTGTTCTGCGCGCTGGCGATCTGCTGTTGGAGTGTGGGGTTGGTCGTGTTGAGCGCGATGATGTTGAGGAACTGCTGGTAAGCGTTATCGAACGTCGCCCCGGACGAGACGTAGGCGCCGACGGCGCTCCACTGCGGGATGGTGGCGCAGAAGTCGTACTGCGCGGCGCTGGTGAAGCCGAGGTTGTTGGTCGGCCAGTTCCAACTCATCATCGGGTAGATAAGTTGAAAGGTCTGCGGGCTCAGGCCGAGTGAGTTGATGAGTGCGCCGTAGAGAATGGCCCACGCCGTATCGTTCTGGCTGGCGGAGGGCGCGGCGGCGACGGCGGCGACGGCGGCGGGAGCCGGAGCCGCGAGCGCCTCGCGGACGGCATCGCTGCTGAGGTGGCTGCGGGAGCCGCCGGGGATGGTACGAGCAAGTTGGGTCATGATGGGTTGCTCCTTTACGTTTTGGGCAATGGCGGTTGGTTGGTCGTCCTCGACGCCGACCTGCGCCATTTTGAAGTCGCTGGTCGGGCCGGAATGTATGCACTTCATCCCGCCGAAGTCGTATCGCTTCGCGCCGGCGTAGCCGCTCAGGGTGTAGAAGGCGCCTAGCTGCGGGAGGTCTGTTGGTGAGAAAGTGCCGCACGAGAAGACCTTGCTCCCCGTGTTGTAGGTGCCAGTGCCGCTGTTGAGGTGCCCGCCGCGCCCTGTGATCGGATAACAGGACACGTTCGTGTACTGGGCGTCAGGGTAGCCGTTAGCCATAGTCGTTTTCCTTTCCAAGTTTGTATGCTGGTGAGTGGTCATGACGTGTTGAGGTTGTTCGGCGCGCGCAGAGTGTGGCTACACGGCGCGCGCCTGTCGGTCTAATATTGGACAGGGAGTGAGAAATTCGCCCGCGGGCGCGGCGGCTCAAACCAACTTGGAGAGGTAGTTCATGAGGTTGGCCTCTTTGACTACGATCAACCGCTCTATGCTTAGATTGATCAAGTCCAGCTCGCGGAACTTGTTGATAAACTTGGTGACTCGCGGGCGCGTGGTGCCAACCATCTGCGACAATTCCTCCTGCGAAATCCTGCAACCGATGACCGTCCCTGACAGGTGTTTCTTCCCCAGCCGCAGACCGAGCCGCAGCAACACCTTGCCGAGTCTGAACTCGCTACTCGTCGTCGCCATGTCGGTGATAAACAGTTGCTGTTCGAGAATCCGTATGTTCAGGCACTGGATGAGAATATGCATCTCCGCGTCGCTGAGGGCGGCGATGAATTGTTGACGGTTGATGCGGTGGAGCACGGAGTCCGCCATCGCGGTCGCCGTCTCGACACGATACTTCAGACCGGTGAGGCACGACTCGCCGAAGAAATCGCCGCTCGAATAGATGTCCAGCAGGCACTCTTTGCCCTCGCTCGAATCGACGACCAGCTTCACGTGCCCGCTCTGTATGAGGTAGATCATCTCATTCTCGTCGCCGCAGGTGTAGACGTTGCACTGCTTCCGGATGCGGATGACCCTAGCCGTGCGGCGCAACGCGGGAGCGAGCAGCTTTTTCCTCAGCACGTCACTTTTGTGATCAGCCGCCAGCAGCGCCGCCTGCGTAGTGAGTAGACAATTTCCTTCATCCGGTGTCATACACTTGATCCCTACGGATAGACACTCAGCGGATCTGCTTTCGTGTCGAACACGAGGGTTGGGTGTTTCTGGATTGTTTGTGAGCGCCGACGCGTGACCACGATCTAAGCTGTAAGGAACGCAGCGAGTATTATCTTGTCCGGACAGGAATACAGTTCAATTTTAGACAAACGTGGCGAGAACAGAACGTGGGTGGGAGGCGAAGAAACAGGCCGTTGCCGCGCGGCGGGCTGCGAGACACGGCTGCCGATGACGAGCCGGCGCGGCTTCGTCTTCAGTGTGGCGATAGAGTTGGTAGAGCGGATGAGCCGGAGATTGTAGGGGGAGGGCTCGTCGCTGCCCGCCGCACGCCGAAGATCGTCGCCGTGTTACCGATTCGACGCGGGCAGGGACGAGCCCTCCCCCTACGAGGTTGGGCGGCGTTAACGCTTTCTCGTGCGCGATGAGGGCTTGCGTTTGATGCCTTCGCTTTTCGTGGGGCTTGGGAGTTTGTCGGGTAGGTCTAGCTCGTCGTCAACGAGTGATTCCATGTAAACGTTCGCGGCGCGGGCGTATTGCAGGAGAATTTCCAGCGGTGGTTCGTTCTTGTCCAATTCATATTTCGAGATGGAGTAATACGCCACCAAGTCTCCCACGCCGAGGCGACTAAGCATATCCGTCTGAGACAGACCGAGAGCGTTCCGAATCTGTAAGAGCTTTTCGGCTAGGCGCGCAGGCCGCGGTCGCGCGTGTCCCATCAGGAGTTACCTCCCGGCGAGACGTGAATTGCGGTTGGCGACTTGCTTTTATGGCTAACTAGCCATAGAATGTGGTTCCGCGTAACGGTCGCCGTGAGTGTGAACCTTTCATACTCAACGGCGATGCTCATCTACTCGACGGTTGAGGGTGAGCTACGCATGGGGCCGTTGCCGGATTGGGAAAGAACGCGGCGCAGAAGATAGCAGAGTTCGCGCGACATTTGTAGGGGCGCGGCGCGCGCCGCCCGCCCGCGCCCGATCCGTTAAGCACGACGCGAATCGCTGTGAACGGGCGGGCCGAGGACGCGTCCCGCCCCTACGGTCTTCGGGGGCGTGCCGCTCGCGCGTCGGGCTCGGCGGGCGGCGCGGGGGGCGAGGCAGGGCTCGCCCGCGGATGAGGCGCGGGCGAGTCGCCGCCCCCGCCCGACACCTCACGCACTCGCGCCTCAAGGGGTCATGCGATGCCTCACGCCACGATCCTCTATGTCGAAGACAATCATCTTGTCGCGGGTGCCGTCCGCGGGCTGCTCGAAGCCGGGGGCTGGTCGGTCGAGTGGCACGCCGCGGGCGGCACCGCGATCAGCCGCCTCGCCGGGGCCGCACCCTACGACCTGCTGCTCTTCGGCGACGACCTGCCGGGCATGACCGGGGTTGAGCTGGCGCAGTGCGCGCGCGACCTGCCGCGCTACCGCTCCACGCCGATCATCCTGCTCTCGGCTGGCGACTGCCGCGCAGAGGCCATGCGCGCGGGCGCGGACGAGTTTTTGCGTAAGCCGGAAGACGTTGGCCGCCTCGTCGCGGTCGTCGCCTCACTGCTCGCCGCGAAGCGTTAGCGGGATTCGCCGCGGGGTGGGGTCCTAATATGATTATGAACTCTGTGCGTCCTCTGTGTCCTCCGTGACTCTGTGGTGAGGTAAGAGACTTAAGCATTCACCACGGAGGCACAGAGGGCACGGAGGGGGCACGGAGAAATCCCGAAACTAGGACACTACTCGTAAACGACACGCATAGACTAATGCCGGCGAGCCCCGCCGGACGCCTTCGTGGTGTCCGGCGGGGTCTCCTCTTTGCGCGAGAAGAAAGCACTCACCACAGAGGCGCGGAAGGCGCGCAGGGGGCACGGAGAGTTTGTCTTCCTCCGCGCCGTCTCCGTGAACTCTGTGCCTCCGTGGTGAATCTTTTCTACCGCACCCGACTCGAACCGAGCCTCTACCGTGCGGCGCGCTCGCTGATGGGGCGCGCGCGAAGTGGTGTACAATTTATGCAGCAATGCTTAACGATGAGGCGAGGAAGGATTCCGCATGACGAGCGACGCGGTTGGTAAACAGATCGGGGGCGCGGAAGGCGGGGGCCGCGCGGCGACGCGCACCGAGACGGACACGATGGGCGCGGTCGAGGTGGCGTCGGACAAGTACTGGGGCGCGCAGACCGAGCGGTCGTTACACCACTTCAACATCGGGTTCGACGTGATGCCGCGCGAGATGATCCGCGCCCTCGGCGTGTTGAAGAAGGCCGCCGCGCTCGTCAACGAAGACCTCGGCAAGCTGCCCGCCGACAAGGCGCGTCTCATCACGCAGGCCGCCGACGAGGTGATCGAGGGCAAGCTCGACGCGCACTTCCCCCTGCGCGTGTGGCAGACGGGGTCGGGCACGCAGACGAACATGAACGCCAACGAGGTGATCTCGAACCGCGCCATAGAGATCGCGGGCGGCCGTATGGGATCGAAGAAGCCCGTCCACCCGAACGACGACGTGAACATGTCGCAGTCGTCGAACGACACATTCCCCACCGCGATGCACGTCGCCGCCGCCGAGCAGATGAACGCGCTCATCCCCGAAATCCAATCCCTGCGCGACGCGCTCGACGCGAAGGCGAGAGAGTACGCCGACGTGGTCAAGATCGGGCGCACGCACTTGCAGGACGCGACGCCTCTGACCGTGGGGCAGGAGTTCTCCGGCTGGGTCAGTCTGTTGGAGCGCGACGTCGAGCGCCTGAGGATGGCGCTGCCCGGCCTCTACGATCTGGCGATAGGCGGCACGGCGGTCGGCACGGGGCTGAACGCGCACCCGGAGTTCGCCGAGAGAGCCGCCGCCAAGATCGCCGAGCTGACCGGCCTCCCCTTCAAGTCGCACCCGAACAAGTTCGCGGCCCTCTCCGCCCACGACGAGATCGTGTTCGCGAGCGGCGCGCTGAAAACTCTGGCGGCGTCGCTGATGAAGATCGCGAACGACGTGCGCTGGCTGGCGTCGGGGCCGCGCTGCGGGCTCGGCGAGCTGTCGCTGCCCGAAAACGAGCCGGGCTCCTCGATCATGCCGGGCAAGGTGAACCCGACGCAGAGCGAGGCGATGACGATGGTCGCGGCGCAGGTCTTGGGCAACGACGCCGCCATCGGCTTCGCGGGCTCGCAGGGCAACTTCGAGCTGAACGTCTTCAAGCCCGTGATGATCCACAACCTGCTCCACTCCGTCCGGCTCCTGAAAGACGCGGCGCGCGGCTTCGTCGAGTTCTGCGTCGAAGGCATCGGGCTCAACCGCGCGCAGATCGACGCGCACCTGCGCGGCTCGCTGATGCTCGTCACCGCCCTGAACCCCCACGTCGGCTACGACAACGCGGCGAAGATCGCGAAGAACGCGCACAAGCAGGGCATCTCTTTGCGCGAGTCGGCAATCGCGCTGGGGCTGTTGACCGGCGAGCAGTTCGACGAGTACGTGAAGCCGGAGGAGATGACGCACCCGTGAAGGGCAAGGCCGAAGGATGAAAGATGAGGGGTGAGGGGTGAAAGCGCGGGGGCGGGG
>DASVQC010000036.1:0-33996 GCA_036389335.1 Pyrinomonadaceae bacterium
GCGCGCGGGGCCCTGAGCGATCAGGGCCCCGCGCGCGGCTGCGTCCGTCCGACAACTGACGGAGGTTTGCGGCGGCGGCGGCGCGTCGTCGTGCCGCCGCTCGGCAGCCGCGTCGCCGCCTACTCGTCGAGCCTGCGTCTGCCCGCGCCGCGATCCTGCGTGAGGCGGACGGGGACGCGGGTGCGCCTGCCGTCGCGGAAGACTTCGACCTGCACCACGTCGTTGAACTGGTGCTTGTCGAGGATGCGGTAGAGGTCGTCGCCGTTGGCGACCTTGTCGCCGTCGATGCCGACGATGATGTCTCCGAGCACCACCTCGCCGGTCTCGTCCTGCTGCAAGCCCCGCAGCCCGGCGGTCGCCGCCGCGCTGTTCGGGTAAACCTGATAGATGCCGACGCCCTCCGAGACGGGCAGCCGCGCCTGAATGTTGGCGACGTTGAAGGGCACGATGCCGAGCTTCGGTCTGACCACCGCGCCGTCCGTGATGAGCTGCGGCACGATCCGCTTGGCGATGCTGACGGGCACGGCGAAGCCGACGCCCGAGGAGCCGCCCGAAGGCGAGTAGATCATCGTGTTGATGCCGATGATGCGGCCCGAAGTGTCGAGGAGCGGCCCGCCGGAGTTGCCGGGGTTGATCGAGGCGTCCGTCTGCAAAGCGCCTTCGATGAGGCGACCGTTGCGCGCGCGGATGGGGCGTTGCAGGCCGCTGATGACGCCGGTCGTCAGCGTGCGCGCGAAGCCGAACGGGTTGCCGATGGCGAGCACCTTCTGCCCGACGACGACCCGGTCGGAGTCGCCGAACGGGACGGGCTTCAACATCTCGCGCGGCGCGTCAACCTGTATCACGGCCAAGTCGGTGTCCGGGTCTTGGCCGACGAGGCGCGCGGGGAAGGTCTTGTCGCCGAAGCTGACGGTGAGCTTCTGCGCGCCCGCGATGACGTGGTTGTTCGTCAGGATGTGGCCCTCCTGATCGATGACCGAGCCGGAGCCCGTGCCCTCGCGCTCGCCCGGATCGAAGAAGCTGTCGCTCGTCGAGACCGAAGTGATCAGCACGACCCCCGGCGAGAGCGCGCGGTAGACCTCGATGTTGTTCTGCTCGTCGGAGGCGACCGAGGGGCTCGTGATCCCGGCGACCGGCGTCTCGGTGAAGGCCGCGCTCGTGTTGCGCTGCAACAGGCGCGAGCCGTAGCGGTCGAAGACGAAGACGAACCCGGCGGCGAAGAGGGCCGACGCGAAGGCGATTGCCAGAATCTGGCGTGCGGTAACTCTGAACATATTTTTCACCCGCTCGATAAAGTTGAAGACGGCGCGAGCCTCTTAGGATGCGCCGCGCGGTCGCGACCGTTGCGCGCGCCCTCGTCGGACTAGCCCCGCACGTGTTAGACGAAGGATTTTGTGCGCCGGTTACGCTGCTAGAGATACGCAGAACGGCGCGCGAAGGTTTGGGCGGAAATAGGGGAACCGGGCGGGCGAAGGGGGGTTTAAGAGAGGATCGCGAGCAGCGTCTGCGGCAAACGCGCGACGTAGAGGACGAGCGCGCCGGAGCCGATCTGGCCCAGCGCCGCCACGCCCGTCGCCGCGTGGACGAGCATCAGCGCGAGGTAGAGGCCGAGCACGAGGCGCATCCCGCGCCGCGCCAGCGGGAGCGCCGAGAAGCGGTAGAGCAGGTAGGCGACCGACGCGCCGACGACCAGCTTCGTCAAAAAGAACGGCGCGTTGCCCGCTTCGAGCACGCGCGCCATCAGGCCGTTGCCTTCGGTGGCGACGCCGGAGCGCACCCAGATGATCGTCAACTGCGCGTCGAGCAGGTTGAGTGCGAACAGCAGCAGGCTCTTCGTCAAGGCGCTCATCCGAGGTGTCCCCTTCGCCGCCCCCGCGGGCAAACTTTGTTTAACCGCCCCCCGTAATGACCGAACCCCCAGGTCCTTGCGGACTGGGGGTTCGCAGTGTACGCGCTACGGGAGGAACCGAAGCTCGCTTACTTGTACTGACAGGAAAGGGCGAATCCGATCAAGATTCCAAAAGACGTGAACCGTAAACCGTGACGGGTGACAGGCAAGACCAGCCCGAGTTTCTTACTTGTCACCTGTCACCCGTCACCCGTCACCGTATTTTCTTACCTGTCACCCGTCACTGTTTACCTGTCACTCCAAATTGATGCCCCGCTCCTGCGCGATGCCGCGGGCCTTCATGATCAGGTCGTCGTCGACGGGCGCGCCGCCCGAAGTCCAGGCCTGCACCTCTTCGAGGGGCCGCCCGAGCGCGACGGCGAGTTTCTGATCGTCGGCCTCGAAGCCCTCGTCGCGCAGGCGGCGCAGGATGTCTCGCCCCTGTCCCTCGGTCAAGCCCTGCGAGTCTAAAGGATTGTTCGTCTCCGTCATTCGTTTTGTCGTCCCCCCGTCTGAATTTTTACGCGCCGCGCGCTTCCCCGCGCGGCTCGTCGGCGACGGTCGCCTGATAGCCCAAGTCCTGAATCTTTTTGACGAGCGTCTGCTCCTGCACGACCGCGTCGTCGAACTCGACGTTGGCGGTCTTGCCGCCGTAGGTCACGTCGGCTTTGAAGACGCCGGCGGTCGTCTCCAACTGCTCCCTGATCTCGACCGCGCACGACTCGCAGTGCATCCCCTTGATGTGAAACTCTCTCCTCATCCGTCCCTCCCCTGACGGGCGCTTCACGACTCCGAAGACACTGCGGCGCGCGCGTCCCGCCCGATGAATTTTTCCGACAGCTTGGGGTGCGCGTATTATAACCCCGCAGACCCCATGAGCCAACAACCCGACAGCGAGCGCAACGCGACGCGCGGAGGCGAGGCGGGCGACACCGCCACCACCGCCACGACCACCACCATCGCGCGCGCCCTGCGCGAGGCCGCCGACGCGCTGCGCGAACGGTCGGTCGAAGAGCCGCGCCGCGAGGCCGCGACGCTCCTCGCGGCGACGACCGGGCGCGACCGCGCCTTCCTCGTCGCGCACTCCGACGACGCCCTCGCGCCCGGCGATCTCGAACTCTTCCGCGCGCGCGTCAGCCGCCGCGCGGCGGGCGAGCCCACGCAGTACATCACGGGCCGGCAGGAGTTCTACGGGCTCGACTTCGAGGTCGGCCCCGCCGTCCTCATCCCGCGCCCCGAGACCGAGCTGCTGGTCGAGACCGCGCTCGAACTTTTAAGGGGCGTCGGCGGGCCGCGCCTGTGCGACGTGGGCACGGGCTCCGGCTGCGTCGCCGTCGCGCTGCTCCACGCGCGCACGGACGCGCGCTGCGTCGCCGTGGACATCTCGCCGGACGCGCTCCGCGTCGCCGCGCGCAACGCCGCGCGCCACTCCGTCACGGATCGCCTCCCCCTCGTCGCCTCCGACTGCTTCGCCGCGCTCGATCCCGCTTACAAGTTCGATCTCGTCGCGTCGAACCCGCCCTACGTCGCCGAAACCGACCTCGACGGCCTCCAGCGCGAGGTGCGCGAGCACGAGCCGCGAGCCGCGCTCACGCCGGGCGGCGACGGGCTCTCCGTCATCCGCCGCCTGCTCGCAGACGCGCCGCGCTTCCTCTCTGCGGGCGGCTGCCTCGTCTTCGAGATCGGCCACGACCAGCACGAGGCGGTGAGACGGTTGATCGACGCGCGCGTCTGGAAGCCCCTCGGCATACGCCGCGACCTGCAAGGCATCCCGCGCACCGTCGCGCTGCGGCTCAAGGGCTGAAGTCACAGCGCCGCGGCTAGATTCGCGCCGCGCGCGGTGTTAGAATCCGCGCGCTTTCGCACGCCGCCGTCCCTTCCCGCTTGAGAGTCGCCGCCGCCACGAAAGCCCGCACAGTCCGACAAGCCGAAACCCCAAACAGACAGTCATTCAGGAGTTGAAAAATGTCGAAGACGATGAGCCCGTCCCCCGCGAGCTTGCGCCGCGCCTTCGCGCTCACGCTGCTGTTGAGCTTCCTCGCCGCGCCCTTCGCCTCTCTGCCCGCGCGCGCGCAGGAGCCCGCGAAGGAAGAGAAGAAGGCCGACGACGATAAGAAGAAGGACGAGAAGAAGGAAGAGGGCCTGCCCCTGAAGCCCGAAGGCAAGGTCGAGTTCACGACCGACGAGGGCACCTGGATGTCGGTCGATCTCTCGCCCGACGGCCAGACCGTCGTCTTCGATCTGCTCGGCGACATCTACACCGTCCCCGCGTCGGGCGGCGAGGCGAAATTGATCAGCGGCGGCATGGCGTTCGAGAGCCAGCCGCGATTTTCGCCCGACGGCAAGCGCGTCGTCTTCGTCAGCGACCGCAGCGGCGCGGAGAACCTCTGGACGATGAACCCGGACGGCACGAACCCGAAGGCCGTCTCGGAGGGTAACGAGCAGAGCTTCGCCTCGCCCGAGTGGACGCCCGACGGCCAGTTCGTCATCGCCTCGCGCGCCGGGGGCCTGCGCGCCAACACGCTCTACGTCTACCCGCGCGACGGCGGCAGCGGCTTCGAGCTTGATAAGAAGGACGCCCCGGCGGGCGCGCAGGGCGGCGGCGATCCGCAGAGCCAGCCGAACCGCATGGGCGTCGTCTTCTCGCCCGAGGGCCGCTACGTCTACTACTCGGAGCGGCGCGGCGGCTTCTCCTACAACGTCAACCTGCCTCTCTGGCAGGTCAAGCGTTACGACCGCGAGACGGGCGAGACCTCGACCATCACGAACGCGCAAGGGAGCGCCATGCGCCCGGCGATCTCGCCCGACGGCAAAACGCTCGTCTTCGCCACGCGCTACGACACGAAGACCGGCCTGAAGGCGAAGGATTTGACGACGGGCGAGGAGCGCTGGATCAAGTACGGCGTCACGCGCGACGATCAGGAGTCGCGCGCCACGCGCGACACGTTCCCCGGCTACAGCTTCACGCCCGACGGCAAGGAACTCGTCGTCACGCACGAGGGGAAGATTCAGCGCGTGAGCGTCGCCACCGGCGAGGCGAAAGTCATCCCGTTCAGCGCGAAAGTTTCTCTCGACGTCGGCGCGCGCTCTTACTTCAAGTACCGGGTGGACGAGTCGCCCGTGCGCGCGCGCCTCATACGCTTCCCGAGCCTCTCGCCCGACGGCAAGACGCTCGCCTTCTCCGCGCTCAGCAAAATCTACGTGATGGATTTCCCCGCGGGGACGCCGCGCCGCCTGACCGACTCGAAGGACGGAGAGTTTTATCCGGTCTGGTCGCCGGACGGGCGCGAGATCGCTTACGTGACTTGGAACGTCGGCGGCGGCCAGATCATGAAGGCCCCGGCGGCGGGCGGCAAGTCAGAACAGCTCACGAACGTCGCGGCCTACTACTCCGATCTCGCGTGGTCGCCCGACGGGCAGAAGATCGTCTACGTCACCGGCACGCACCGCGACAAGGTCTACTCCGATCTCCGGATGGAGTTAGAGCACTCGCGCACGGGCTTCGGCTTCGAGGCCGACGAGTCGGAGATCGGCGGCGTCGATCCTTCCGGCATCCTCGACCTGCGCTGGATTCCCGCCTCGGGCGGCGACTCCACGCTCATCGCCCCGACGCAGGGCGGTCGCTTCCCGCACTTCTCCGCGGACGCCTCGCGCGTCTTTATGACGACGGGCGAAGGGCTCTCGTCCGTCCGCCTCGACGGCTACGACCGCAGGACGCTCGTCAAGATCACGGGCGGCCCTTCCGGCGCGGTGCCGCCGCGCCCCGTGGGCGCGTCCGCCATGCGCGTCTCGCCCGACGGCACGCGCGTCTTCGCCGACGTGCAGAACAAGCACTACCTCGCCACGCTCCCCGTGCCGATGAAGCAGACGCTCGAAGTCAGCGTCGTCGGCAAGGGGTCGGCCGCGCTCCCGTTCAAGAAGCTCTCCGCCGAGGGCGGCGACTACCTCGCGTGGTCGCCCGACGGCAAGTACGTCACGTGGTCATGGGGCAACAAGTTCTACCGTCAGGCGGCGGACGCCGACAAGCCGGAAGTCTACGAGATCAAGATCGACGCCCCGCGCTACAAGCCGCAGGGCTCGGTGGTGCTGCGCGGCGCGAAGATCGTCACCATGCGCGGCGACGAGATCATCGAGCGCGGCGACGTGGTGGTCACCGACAACCGCATCGCCGCGGTCGGGCAGACGGGCAAGGTCGCCGTGCCCGCGGGCGCGAAGGTGATCGACGTTAAAGGCAAGACGATCATGCCCGGCTTCGTGGACGTGCACTCGCACATGTGGCCCCCGCGCGGCGTCCACCAGAATCAGGTCTGGCAGTACCTCGCCAACCTCGCCTACGGCGTGACGACGACGCGCGACCCGCAGTCCTCGACGACCGACGTGTTCGGCTACATGGACTTGGCGGACGCGGGCGAGATCACGGGGCCGCGCATCTACACGACCGGCCCCGGCGTCTTCGCCACCTCCGGCATCACCGACAAGGACGCGGCGTCGAACTTCATCAAGCGTTACAAGGAGGCTTACCGCACGACGACCTTGAAGGAGTACGTCGTCGGCGACCGCAGGGTGCGCCAGTGGGTCGTGATGGCGACGCGCCAGCACGGCATCAGCCCGACGACCGAGGGCGCGCTCGACATGAAGCTCGACCTCTCGCAGATCATCGACGGCTACTCGGGCAACGAGCACGCGCTCCCCGTCCAGCCGCTCTACAACGACGTGGTGCAGCTCTTGGTTCAGACCAACACCTTCTACACGCCGACGCTCCTCGTCGCCTACGGCGCGCCGTGGTCGGAGAACTACTTCTACGAGACGACCGACGTGCACAATGATCAGAAGCTGCGCCGCTTCGTCCCGCACGAGCTGATCGACGCGCAGACCTTGCGCCGCCAGTGGTTCAGCGAGTCGGAGTACGGCTTCAAAGGCTTGGCCGAGAGCGCGGCGAAGGTCGTCAGGGCGGGCGGCCACGTCACCCTCGGCGGCCACGGGCAGTTGCAGGGCTTGGGCGATCACTGGGAGCTGTGGGCGTTGCAGTCGGGCGGCATGACGCCGTTCGAGGTCTTGCGCGCCGCCACCATCCACGGCGCGGAGGCCCTCGGCCTGCAGCAGGATTTGGGCTCGCTCGAAGTCGGCAAGCTCGCAGACCTGCTCGTGCTCGACCGCGACCCGCTCGCCAACATCCGCAACACGAACTCGCTTGTTTACGTGATGCGCAACGGCGAGCTGTTCAACGCCTCGACGCTCGACGAGGTCTACCCCGTCGAGCGCAAGCTCGAACAGATGTACTGGTGGGAGGGCGAGCCCAAGCACGACGAGCCGCTGAAGAAGAACAACTAAAGCGGGCCGCGCGGCGGGCGACGCGGCCCCTTCGTGAAACCCCTTTCAGGGGCGAAAGAACGTAGCCCGCGGCGCGCGCCGCGGGGGAGTGGCAACACGAACGACGGGAGCCCTTGAAGGGGGCGAAAGAAGATCACGACGAAATCTCAGATTTCGGGTCTGATCAAAACCTCTTTCGCCCCTTTCAGGGGCTCTCGATTTTCTCCGCGCACGCGGCCCGCGGCCCGCGCCGCGGGCTACAATCTCACGCCCCTCGCAGGGGCTACGATCTCACTCCCCCTTGCAGGGGGTTTAACCTTACCTACCGGCGAAGCGGCGTGCTAGAATCCACGCGCCCCAAGAAATAGTCATCTCCCTCAGCCCACGGCGATCAGCAAACGTGATCGCCACCGACTACTGATCACTGACCACTGACCACTCTTCATGGACAAATTCCGCATCAGAGGCGGGCGCGCGCTGCGAGGGCGCGTCTCGATCAGCGGCGCGAAGAACTCCGCGCTGCCGTGCATGGCGGCGGCGCTTCTGACCGCCGAGGGCGTGACGCTGCACAACGTCCCTTACGTGCGCGACATCATCACGCAGGGGCGGCTCCTCGAAGACCTCGGCGCGCAGGTGCTCCGGCCCGAGCTGCGCACGCACAAGATCACCGCCTCGAACATCGAGCTGTTCGAAGCGCCCTACGATCTCGTCAAGACGATGCGCGCCTCCGTCCTCGCGCTGGGGCCGCTGCTCGCGCGCTTCGGCAAGGCGAAGGTGAGTCTGCCGGGCGGCTGCGCCATCGGCTCGCGCCCCATCGACCTGCACCTCGAAGCGTTGAAACACCTGGGGGCGCAGGTCAGCCTTGAGGCGGGCTACGTCGTCGCGCGCTCGCCGCAGGGCGGGCGGCTCGTGGGCGGCGAGGTCAACTTCGACAAGGTGACGGTGACGGGCACGGAGAATTTGATGATGGCGGCGACGCTCGCCGCGGGGCGCACCACTCTCAACAACGCCGCGCGCGAGCCGGAGATCGCAGACCTCGCGGAACTTTTGAACCGCATGGGGGCGCGCGTGCGCGGCGCGGGCTCCCCGACGATCACCGTCGAGGGCGTCGAGGGCCTGGGCGCGGCGGAGCACACGATCATCCCCGACCGCATCGAGACCGGCACGTTCCTCTGCGCGGCGGCGATCACGAACGGCGACCTCGAACTGACGAGCTGCCGACCGGAGCACTCCGCGATCGTCATCTCGAAGCTGCGCGAGGCGGGCGTCGAGATCGAGGAGGTCAACCAGAGCACGCTCCGCGTGCGCTGCTGCAAGGGCGAGCTGAAGGCGCGCGACGTCGTGACCGAGCCGCACCCGCGCTTCCCCACCGACATGCAGGCGCAGTACATGGCGCTGATGACGCAGGCCGAGGGCGTGAGCCGCATCACCGAGACGATCTTCGAGAACCGCTTCATGCACGCCTCCGAGATGCAGCGGATGGGCGCGGACATCTCGATCAGCGGCAACACCGCGACCGTCGCGGGCGCGACGGGGCTCGCGGGCGCGCGCGTGCAGGCGTCGGATTTGCGCGCCTCCGCGAGCCTCGTCCTCGCGGGGCTCGTCGCCGAGGGCGAGACCGTCATCGAGCGCGTCTACCACATCGACCGCGGCTACGAGAAGATCGAGGCGAAGCTCAACGCCGTCGGGGCGGAGATCGAGCGCGTGCGCGACTCCGTCACGTCGCAGCTCCCGCCGCCTGCCGAGGTCGGCGCGCTCTAGGCGTCGCTTCGACGCGCGCTTGAATAGCGGTTCGGTAAAGTCCATAATCTCGGTCATGAGCGACGAGAAGACCCACAATCTGCCGGACGGAAGATCGTTCGAGGAGCGCGTGTTCGCCCGCTTCGACGCTCTGGACGCGCGGATGAGTAGCTTGGAGTCGCAGTTAGGCGGGGTGAGGGAGCGGCTCGGGGCGCTGGAGCAGAAGTCTTACGACACGAAGCCGATCTGGGAGCGCGCGCTCGCCGAGATTCTGGCGCTCGGCGAGAAGATGGAAAACATTGAGGGCAAGGTTGACACTTTAGCTTCGGACTTGCTTGAGCTGCGCGCGAATCAGAATCGCCTCGGAGATCGGATGGGCAGACTTGAATCGAAGCCCGCGACGTAGTCCCTCGCGCGAGACATCCCACAAGCTTTACTCTTCGGCGGGCATCGTGACAAAAGCCCGCGAGCCTTCGGCGGCGGGCAGCTCCATCGCCGTCATCGCGCGGCGCGGAGTGCCGTTCGCGCTTAAGTTCTGTGGCCGCCGGTAGAGTCGATAAAAATGGCTGAACAAGATTGCATCTTCTGCCGCATCGTGGAGGGCACGATGCCCGCCGACGTGGTTCATCAGGACGGCGCGGTGCTCGCCATGCGCGACATCAACCCGCAGGCCCCCACGCACCTGCTCGTCATCCCCAAGGAGCACGTCGATTCTCTCGACGACATCGGGCGCAGGGAGGAGTCGCTGCTCGGGCACCTCCTGCGCGTCGCCTCGCGCGTCGCCAACGAGCACGGGCTCTCCGAGGGCGGCTACCGCGTCGTCATCAACACGGGCGAGGGCGCGGGCCAGTCGGTCTTCCACCTGCACGTCCACGTCCTCGGCGGTCGCGAGCTGACGTGGCCCCCCGGCTAGACTCGCCTCCGCACCACGAGGCACGCGAAAAAGGCGCGGGGCGCGATCTCGGTGTCGCGCCCCGCGCCTTACTCAATCGCCGCGCGCCGCGCCTCTCAGTCACGCGCGATCCAGCGCCTCCTCGCGCGCCGACTCCCGCGCTCGCGCGGCCTCCCCGTCGCGCCCCGCCCGCTGATCTTTTTCCTCCTTCAGAAGAGATGTCTCGTAGCGCACGTTGCCGGTGACGGTGTCGGCGACCGCCTTGACGAAGCCGAGGATGGCGGGGCCGAGCACGATGCCGGGGATGCCGAAGGCGTAGACGCCCGCGACTAGGGCGACGAGCATCCAGTAGAAGTTGAAGCCGCGCGCGCCCGAGGCGGCGAGGCGCGGGCGGATGACGAGCGTCGAGGCGATGGTCAGCGCGACGCCGACGAGGAAGTAGAGGAGCGCGCCCGTCGTGTCGTGGCGGAAGACGAGGAGGTAGACGCTGACCGGGATGTAGACGCCCC
Organism: Pyrinomonadaceae bacterium; assembly: GCA_036389335.1. GTDB lineage: Bacteria > Acidobacteriota > Blastocatellia > Pyrinomonadales > Pyrinomonadaceae > JAIVGV01. The sequence goes on from DASVQC010000036.1 coordinate 10,340, forward strand.
ACTCGCCGAGCACGGGGAAGAAGCCGATGATGAAGGTGACGAGGCCGAGCACGAGCGCGAGCGGCACGCCGAAGACGACGTTTAAGGCGAAGATGACGACGCCCTTGATGGCCTGATCGACGAAGACCGCCTGCAGCGCGCCGCGCAGCGCCGCCCCGACGTTCTGCGAGAGCCGCTCGTAGAGTTCGAGGAAGTCGCCGGGCACGCGCACCTTGATGTAGGCGGAGATGTGCGCGCGCTGCGTGAGCACGTAAAAGAGCGTGAAGAAGAAGATGGAGAGCGAGGCGAGCAGGAGCGCGGCGCGCTGGCGCAGCCCCTGGATCGCGTAGGCGGAGCGCGTGACGGCTTCGGTGAAGACTCTTTCGAGCCCGGCGCGCGCGCCCTGCCGGCTGACCGGCACGTAGGTGGTGACGACGCGGCTGATGCCCTCGATGATCTCGCCGCGCTTCTGCTCGACGAAGCGCGAGTAGTCCGACAGCTCGTACCACGCGTAGCCGACGATGGCGGCGAGCGGGACGACGATGAGCGCGATGGTGATGAGCGCGCTCCCGGCGCGCGCGCGCAGCCGCCGCTCCAACCACTCCTGCACGGGCAAGAGGTAGGCGGCGGCGACCACGCCGAGCAGGAGCGCGACCAGAACCTTACCGACGAGCAGGAAGAAGAGCCAGAGGGCGAGGACGATTGCCGCGCCGTAGACGACGATGCGCTTGGCGTCGCCGACCGTCAGCTCGCTCAGCCGCCTTGAGTCGTCGCGTCGTGGCATCGTCGGTCGGGTCGCGGCGCGCCGCCGCCGTCGTCCCGCGCCCTCACGCGAGCGCGGGGTAGCGGTCGAGCAGGTTGTCCATCGCGGCGAAGTTGACGGGCTTCTCCAGACACTCGCGCGCGCCCGCCTTGAGCGCGCGCTGCTTCCAGTCGCCGCTGCACTGCGCCGAGATGGCGACGACGGGGATGTGGCTCGTCGCGCGGCTCGAGTGGATGCGCCGCGTCGCCTCCCAGCCGTCGAGGACGGGGAGGTTCAAGTCCATCAGGATGAGGTCGGGCATCTCGCGGGCGGCGAGCGCGACCGCCTCCGCGCCGTCCCTCGCCTCCGACACGTCGCAGCCGCGCATCCGCATGATCGTCGTCAGCAGCTCGCGCGTGTCGGCAAAATCCTCGACGATTAAGACCTTCATCATTCACACACCCCCGCCCGAAGCGAAGAATCGCGGATCAAACGCCGGGGAACGCTTCGGGGGACGGCCTGATGTTAGGTCGTTTCCCGCCGCGCGTCCAGCCCCGGCGCACGCCTCACTTGATCCGCACCGTGAAGCTGACGCTCGCCGAGGCGCCGGGCGCGAGCGTGCCGGTGAGCTGCCACGCGACGTAGGTCACGTTCGCGTCGTAAGTCCCGGCGGCGCCGGGCGGGGTGTAGCTCGTGACGGGGTTCCAGGGGGGCGTGGGCGGCGGGTAGTTGATGGCGTCGCTGTAGTACTTCATCCCGGCGGCGGGCAGCGTCAGGCCGCTCGATCCGGGGGCGAGTGAGAGCGAGCCGACTTTGAACTCGGTGCTGCGGATGACCGCCGCGGCGGGGACGTTGACGCTGAAGGGGATGATGTCTTTGATGACGATGTTGCGCGCGGTCTGATCGCCGACGTTGGTGAAGGTGATCGTGTAGGTCAAGTCCGTGTTGGGCTGCTGCGGCGCGCTCTCGCAGTTGGCGGGGCTCGTGCACCGCTTCTGCATGTCGAGGATGGGCGGCGCGAGCACGGTCACGTCCTCGCCGGCGCTCGAAGCAGAGTCGTAGCTCGCCGTCGTCGTGCCGAGCGCGGCGGTGCGGCGCGGGTCGAGGTAGGTCGCGGTCGCGGGGTTCTGGTAGGTGCCGCCCGCGACCGACGAGGCGATGTTGACCTTGAAGATGATCGTGACGGAGCCGCCGGCGGGGATGCTGAAGAGCGACCACGTCGGCACGGCGTCGCCGACCGTCGGGTTGGTGGCCGGCGAGCGCGTCGCGCCGCCGCCGAGCGTGACCGAGGTCGTCGAGGCGTAGGTGAATCCGGTGGGCAGCGTGTCCGAGATCGAGAGGGTCGTCGCCGCGGCGCGAACCGCCGCGTTCGAGACGGCGATCGTGTAGGTGGCGGTCGTCCCCGTGGAGGCGTTGTTGACCGAGGCGGTGCTCGTCGTCTTCGTCGTCGTGAGCGAGGCGACGCACTGCGCGCCCGATCCGACGCCGGGGACTTGCGCCTGCGTGATGGCGAGCGTCTGCCCCGACGCGCCGTCGGTCGAGTTGTAGGCCGAGAGGAGCGTGGTGGTGACGCCGTGCGCGCCGCCGGTGACGAAGGCGGACGCGCCGCCGGTCTGCGCGACGAAGCCGCCGCCGCCGCCGCCGCCGGGCCCGTGCCGGTCGGCCAGCGACGTGCCGCCCGTGCGCCAGGCGTCGCCGCCGCGACCGCCGCGCGCGTTGATGGTGAGACCGGCGAGGCTGCCCGACGCGGTGACGACGACCGAGCCGCCGCCGCCGCCGCCGCCGCCGCCGTCGTTGGCCGTGTTGTTCCACGCGGCGTTGCCGTCGGCGTTGATCGTGCCCGTGCCGCCGACGGTGTTCGTGCGGATGAGGACGACGCCGCCGCCCGACGCGCCGCTCGAATCGAAGTTGACGGAGTTGTTGCGCGAGCCCGCGCCGCCGCCGCCGCCCAAGACGACGCGGCCCGCGCCGGGGCTGGCCGCCGCCACGCCGCCGAGGCCGCCCGTGACGGCGTTGCTGTTCCAAGTGTTGCCGCCGTGGCCGCCGTCGCCGCCGTTTGCGCCGCCGCCGCCGCCGGAGTTCTCTTGGTTGACGCCCGTGGCGTCGCTGTCGGTTCCGCCGCCGCCCGCGTTGCCCGGCGCGCCCATCGCGTAGGAGCCGTTCGGGTAGCCCTCGGCGGTCGGGCTCAACTCGTCGACGGTGTTCGTCACGGGGTTGAAGACGTAGCGCGGCGTGCCGAGCGTGCCCTCGCCCTTCGAGCCGTGCGCGCCGGTGGTGGCCGTCGAGGGCGAGGAGGAGAGGTACGCGAAATCGGTGTTGGTCGGGCTCGGGTTGCCGCCCCCGGCGACGGCTCTGCCGCCGGCGAGCGGGCGACCGCCGCCGCCGCGGAAGCCCAACCCCGTGACGTTGATCGTGCCGCCGTTCAGGTTGAGCAGACCGGCCACGTCCAAGGCGACGACGCCGCCCGTCGTGCCGTCCCACATCGGCGCGGTCAGTGTGCCCGTGAGCGTCGCGCTCGAATACTGGGGCACGCGGACGACTTGGAAGCGCCGCACGCCCTGAGCGCCCGCGCCCGCCGTCGTGTTGGCCGCGCCGTTCGTGTACGAGTTGACGAGGCCGTTGTTCGTGCCCGCGCCGCGGACGGTGACGGAGCCGTTGCCGCCGCTCGCGCTCGTCGCGATGACGTACTCGTAGAGGCCCGCGCCGCCCGCGGCGGTCAAGCCGCGGCCCGTCGCGTTGTTCGCGCCGTAGGCCGTGCCGTTCGTCGAGTTGAACGTGCCGTCCTGCATCTGTATGACGAGGAGCAGATCGCCGATTGAGATCGAGGTGGACGCGCCGCCCGCGCGCATCGTGCCGAGCTGGATCGCGGTGTTGCTGACGCCCGCCGACACGCTCGCCGCGCCGGGGAAGTAGGTGTTGACGACGCCCGACAGGGCGGGCGAGTTGGCCGGGCCTTGCGCGCCGGGGGTGGCGCAGACCGTCTGCGCGCCCGCGCGCGAGCACAAGAGCGAGACGGAGAGGGCCAGCGTGAGCAGCGCGCACAGGCCGCGCGCAGAAGACTTCACGCCGCGCGCGAGGGCGGCGCGAGAGTGCGAGCCCGGCTGCGGCGCGCGGCTCGTCACTTCGCACCCCCTTCGGGAGTCTTCGCGCCCTCGTCGCCCGCGGGGCCCGTGCCGTCCGTCTGCTTGTCGTCGGCCTGCTTGCCGTCGGCCTTCTTCTCGGCGGGCTTCTTGTCGTCCTGCGTCTCGTCGGCGGGCGTGAGGCCCTGCCGCGAAGTGCCGAAGAGATCGAAGAGGCTCGAAAGCTTCGTCGAGATGGTGAAGTAGAAGCCGCGCGGCTGCGCGACGGCGGCGCTGCCCGCGGGCTCGGCGGCGGAGGTGAAGTTGTAGCCGAAGCCGAAGCGCAGGTCGGGCAGAATCCAGTAGCCGACCTCGGCCCCGAACGAGCGGCGCGAGGTGTGGGTCGAGGGCTGCACGAGGACGCGCCCCTCGCCCGCCACGTCGAAGGCGCGGCGGATGCGGCGCTGCATACGCAACTGCGAGATGTAGGTGAGCGCCGAGGCGTCGATCAGGCCCTCGCGCGAGTTGCCGCCGAACTTCAGGGCGAACCGACCGTAGAGCTCCGTGTCGCGCAGGGGCTGCCAGTAGCCGTCGGTCGAGAGCGTGCGCGAGCGTTCGGTGACGGGCGCTTGGCCGTCGAAGCCCGACTGCGTGAGCGAGCGCTCGGTGTAGCTGAAGAGGACGGCGTGATTGTCGGAGCCCACGGGGCGCAGGGCGATGGCCGCCGTCGCGAGGAAAGAGTCGTTGTCGCGCCCGGCGAAGTTCGCGCGCGCCCACTGCACGCGCGCGAGCGTGGTGACGCCGTCGCCCAAGCGGCCCGCCGCGCCGAGCGAGAGTATCTGCCCGAGGCCCCCGGTCTGATCCCTGAGGTCGTAGCGGGCCGAGGCGCGCACGTCCTTGGTCGGCATCCAGGTTGCGCCGACCGACCCGGCGGTGAAGCTCTCGCCCTCGCCCGCGAGGTGGAAGCCGCGCTCGAAGCCGAAGTCGAGCGAGACCTGTTTCGAGAAGGGCAGGCGGTTTTGCAGGCCGACGACGGCGAAGCTGTCGGGGCCGCCGATGCCGTTGTCGATCTGGTAGCGGCTGACGACGTTCGTGTACTTGCCGAGGCGCGTCTCCACGCCGACGGCCGTCTCGCGGCGCGAGCCCGTCCCGGCGAAGCCCGTCTGCGCCGTGTCGCTGATCGGGACTATCGGCGCGGAGGCGAGCCGCTCGGTGAAGAAGAGCGAGGTGCGCGCGTCCCACTTGTAGCGCGCCGCGACGGTGGTCTGGTTCGGGAAGGTCGGATCGGAGTCGGACAGGTTCTGCTCGCGCTTGACCGAGACTTCGAGCTTGTCGGTCGGGCGGTACTGCGCGCCGACGGTCAGCAGTTGCGAATCGACGCCGCCCGTCGCGCTGTTGGCGTCGGAGAGCCTGCGGTAGTCGAAGCCGAGGAAGCCCTGAAACTTCTCGCCGACGGTCTCCTGCCAGAGGAACGAGAAGGTGTCGCGCTCGTTATCGACGTTCGAGGTGTGGTTGCGCTCGTTGGTGTAGCCGAGGTGGAAGGTGCGCCCGCGCCGCGGCCTCAAGTCGAGCGAGGCGGAGAGGCGGCGCGAGCCGGGCGAGACGGTCGCGCCGAACGGGTTGAAGAAGCCCTCGTCGGCGCGCGCGTAATCGGCCCTCAGCTCCGAGTTGTAGAGCTTGACGGGCTGGAGCAGGTGGAGGCTGTAGGCGCTGCCGCCCGCGTGCCGCTCGCCGCCGAAGACGTTGCCGTTCGTTTCGAGATCGCCGCGGCTCGTCGCGTACTCGAACTTGAGCGTGCCGCGGTTCCACAGGGCCTTCTCGCCGTCGAGCCCGGCGAGGCGGTACGCCTCGGACTCCTCCTGACGCTGCTCGACGAACGACGCGCCGAGCCGCAGGCCGAGCGGCGCGACCCGCTTCGACGCGCGGCCCGTGTAGACGCCCGAGGTCATGCCGTCGGCGCGGTGCTCGTAGGTGACGACGACCTGCACGAGGTTCAAATCGTAGTCGAACGCCGAGATCGAGCGCATGAAGAACAGCTCGCCGGAGAGCGGGTCGAGGTTGTAATCGACCGAGCGCGTGAGCGCCTCGCGCGAGAGGATGACCTCCGGGTTGCGGCGGTCGCGCACCTCAAGGTAGACCTGCTCGGAGCCCTGCATCACGTCGCCGTGCGAGAGGCGCAGCAGCCCGAAGCGGCTCGCGGGGAACGCGTCGCGCGCGAAAGAGGTGTCGGGGCGCGCGCCGGTGACGGTGACGAAGTCGCCGCCCGCGTTCTCGGCGTGGAGCTTGACGCCTGTGAGCTTGCGCGCGTAGCCCGCGAGCTGCGTCTCGTTCATGTCCGCCTCGAAGTCGCCGAACATCGCGTAGGAGCGACCGCGGTCGAGGCGCGCGTAGAGTTTCGAGTTCGACTCGATCTCGTCGAAGCGCGTCGAAGAGTCGCCGAAGACGGGGTAGAGGCGGTCGAGCGGATCGGACTGGAAGAGGCGGTCGCGCCCCATCGTGCGGTTCAGCGGGCGCTGGCTGTCGTAGGAGAGCGTGAGCAGGTTCTTGCCGAAGACCGGCCCGCGGAAGAAGAACTCGACGTGGCTGCGGAAGCGCGCGTCGTCGCCGCGCAGCGCGTTCTCCGGCGCGGCGCGACCGACCGACGCCTCGGCGAGCCCGACGAGGATCGTGGGCCGCAGCTCGGCGGTGAAGCGCACGCGCTCCTTCGCTTCCAGCTCTCCCGCCTTCGCCAGCAGCTCGCCCTGCCCCGGCGCGGCGGCGGAGAAGAGGCGCGCCGTGGCGACGCCGCCCCGCAGGTTCAGGACGACCTGCGTGGGCTGCGCGTCCGCCCGGTCGGCGGCGAACTCTTCGGCGGTTCTCAGGTCGCGCGAATCCTTCTTATCGTCCGACGTTTTATCGTCCGGGGAGTGAGCGTACGACGCCCGGGCGTCCGCCGCCTCGCGCTCGAAGTAGCCGCCGGAGGTCGAGAGCCCGACGACGCCGTCAGCCGCGGGGTTGCCGCGCTCGTCGAAGGCGCGCACGCTGACGAGCATCGAGTCGCGCCCGCCCGCCTGCAACTCGCCGCGCTCGGTCGTGATCTCGACGCGCCGCGCCGCGCCGCGCCCGTAGACGTTGAGCGAGGCGGCCTTGCCCGGCGCGCCCTCGGGCGAGACGGAGAAGGCGCGCAGGGAGTTCTGGCCGGGCCTCAGATTCAGCCCCACGAACTTGAGCGTCGTGATCTTGTTCTTGTGATCGACGCGGCGCTCGCCGACGTTCTGCTCGCCGACCGGCGCGCCGTTCAACTCAAGCGCCGCCGTCCAACCTTCGGCCACGCGAACCGTGACCGAGAGCGCGGCCTGCAAGACGACTTCGTCCGGCGCGGGGCTGACGACCGCGATGTCGCCCTCCGCGACCGCCGCGAACGTCTCCTTCGACTCGACCTCGTAGGTTCCCGCCGAGAGCGGCTTCACGTCCGCCATCTTCTCGACGCGGGTTTCGTTCACGGGCGCGGCGTCCGCAGAATTTTGCGGGGGCGGGGCTTGCCCCTGCCCGGTGCGCGAGGGGGCGGGGGGCGTCGCCGGATCGCTCGGCGGCGTCAACGACGCCGCCTGTTCGTTACCGCCCGCGGCGGCGCGGGCGGGGGCGGGCCCTGACCCTACGACCGCATTCGACGTTGCGCCGGTTTCGGGCGCGTCCGACGGGACGCGCGACGCGGGGTCGTCGCCCGCTTCGGTTCCCGCGAGGGCGAAGTTCTGGTGGAGGAGCGTCCCGCCGCCGAGCGGGGTGCGTAGCAGGCGCGCCCAACTGCGGCCCGCGCGCCGGCCATCGTCCGTCAGCATGAGGCCGCGCGGGACGGTGACGGGGTCGAGCGAGATGACGACCGCGCCGTCCTCGACCGAGGGCAGGTTGTACATCCCCTCCGAGTCGGTGATGACGGACTGGCCGTTGTCGATGTAGAGGCGCGCGCCCGCCACGCCGCGCTCGCCCTTGTCGAACTGGCCGTTGCCGTTCGCGTCGACGAAGACGCGACCGAGGACGATCTGCCGCGTCGAGAACAGCCCCGCGCCGACGCGCACGGTGGCGCGGGCCGGCCCCGCCGCGATCGTCTCGCCGGAGGCGAAGCGCGCGTTGACGGTCGCGGAGTTCACCTGATCGCCCTCGCGCGCGTTCGCGCCGACGCGGACGCGGTAGGTGATCGTGGCGGAGGCCCCGGCGGCGAGCGGCGGCAGCCGGAAAGTTAATTCGCCGCCCCTCACCTCGGGCTCGAAGCGTTGCGCGGGGTCGGGCGCGAGCTGCAAGAGCGCGGTGCCCTCGGCGAAGTGGAACGACTGCGGGAGCTGATCGCGCACGACGAGGTCGCCGAGCGGCGACTGCGTCGTGTTACGCACCTCGACGCGGTAGGTCACCACGTCGCCGATCTCCGCGCGCTGCTGATCGGAGGTCTTCCGGATTTCGAGCGCCTGCGTCTCGAAGACGGGGACGTTCAAGGCGACGGTGGCGAGGTTCGTGAGCGAGACGGGCGCGTCGGTGAGCGCGAAGCTGCCCGCCTCTGCGAGCGGCTGATCGTCAAGCGCGCGCACGGTCGCGGCGTAGAGCCCGGAGGCGTCGGCGGGCTGCACCACGAGCTCGATCATGCGCGTGCGGTAGCCGCGCGCCGAGACGTTGAGGTAGTAGGTCGCGGGCGCGCCCTGCGCGCCCGTCTGCGCGGGCGAGAGGGCGAAGCCGAAGGTTCCGCCCGCGGCGGTGTCGAAGGGGTTGGCGTTCGCCTCGTTGGGCGTGAAGCCGATGCCGGGGACGGTCTGGAGCGTCGCGTCGGGGGCCTGCGCGGTGAGGAGCGAGACGCGCGCGCCCGCGATCGTCGTCGAGCCGCCGCTGCGACCGGAGAAGACGACGCCGAAGGGGTTGATGACGGCGGTCGCCGCCGAAGAGTTGGTGCGCTCGACGTTCTCGCCCGTGATCGTGGCGACGTTGACCGCGCCGCTCCCGCCGTGAATCTCGGCGGTCACGCGCGCGCGGAAGCTGAAGGTCACGACCTCGTCGGCCCGCACCTGCGCGAGGCGCACCTCGACGCGCCGGCTGTTGTTCGCGATCTGGCCCTCGTCGGAGTCGGCGGCGTCGGTGAGCGCGCGCTGCGCGAGGCGCAGAGAGCCCGCGACGTATTCGAGACCGGCGGGCAGATCGTCCGCGGCGAGGACGTTGCGGGCGTTGACGGAGCCGCGGTTGCGGAAGGAGACGGTGTAGTCGAGCGTCTCGCCGGGCGCGGCGGTGGCGCGCGCCTCGCCGTTGACGAGCTTGAGGGGCGGGGCCGAGGGCAGGCTCGGATCGGTGAAGCGCGCGGGGTCGCCGACCGAGTTGATGATCGTGCCGTCGTCGGAGGCGAGCCCGTTGATCGTCGTCGTCACGTTCGAGCGCGCCGTGAGCGAGACGCTCAGGCGCGAGCCGGAGACCGCCGCGTTCACGTCGATGACCGCGATCACGCCGACGCACGCGCGCGGCGCGAGCCGCGGGCTGAGCGTCGAGCCGACGGTGACGGCGGCGTCGCCCGCGGTGAGCGTGCCCGAGCCGTCGACGTCGAAGCTGAGGCTGGAGATGGCGGAGGGCGCGGAGACTTCGGCGCGCGTGATGGTGTAGAGGTCGGGCGTGTTGCCGCCGTTGCAGACGCGGAAGAGTCGCGCGACGCGCTCGCCGGGCGCGACGGAGTCGGACGGCTCGGTCTGGTCGGGCGTGGTGACGACGGCGGAGACGGAGCGGACGGTGACGGTGACGGTCGTGGAGGCCGTGGCGAAGGCGTTGCCCTCCGAGTCTTCGTAGGTGGCCTCGGCGCGGTTGGAGAGGACGGTGTCGCCCGAACCGTCCGGCGCTTGCGCGAGCGCGCCCGCGGTCGCCGCGCTCACGATGAGCAGGGCGGCGGCGAGCGCGGCGGCGAACCTTTGTGCTGCGGCTGTCAGCATGCGGCGAAGGTCGGGTTGGAAGTTTGAAAGGGTCGGGGGTTGGTGCGCCGGGAGCTACCGCGTCGGGGTTCGGTGCGTTGGGGTTTGCGGCGGCGGCGCGCGCACGCGGGGTGAATCGGGCAATGACTCACCCCCGCGCGCGCGCCGCCCCGTGCCGTGACGGCAGCGGTTCGCGCTTCGGGCGCCGGAGCCTTTAGGTGATCCGGCGCTTGAAGCGGAACGTGCCGTTGCCGCCCGCGGGCAGCGTGGTGATGGTGTCGGTCAACACGGTCGAGGTGGACAGTGTGTGGCCGGTGATGTTGCCGGGGGTGCCCGTCGTGTTCACGTCGGAGGCGGCGTTGACGACCTGCGTGGTGACGGTTCCGCCGCCGGGGAGCGCGTTGCCCCAGTTGTTACCGCCCGTGGTGCCGTTCTCGGTGATGACGAGGTTGGTCGCCGCGAGCGACGTGCTGCCGGAGCCCGCGGCGGGCACCGACATGAGGTTCGTGTAGGTGATGACGTACTCGATCTCCGCGCCGGGCACGGCGTCGGTCGCGCCGCCCACGCCCGTGCCGTTCGTCACGATGGCCGTCTTGTCGAGCCGGATGAACCCGGTGTAGAGGCGGTCGATGGTGTCGTTGGTGCTGGCGGGCGTGATGCCGGAGGCGGCGCGCACGGTGGTGGCGTAAGCCGTGAGCACGGCTTGGCCGGCGGGCGCGGTGACGCGCACCTGTATGTTCGCCGTCGAGCCGAAGGCGACGGCGACGGAGGTCGAGCCGCCGCCGGAGACGGTCGTCCAGCTCGTGCCGCCGTTGGTGCTGACCTCGACGAGGAAGCCCGCGGGCACGGTCGGCGCGGTGAGCGTGAACGTGTCGTTGGCGTTGCCCGTGTTCTGGACGGTGTTGGTGAAGGTGATGGTGTCCGGCACGTCGGTCTGGCAGGCGGCGACCGGCGGGCCGACGCACGGCGGGTGGTTGATGCCGAGGCGGGTGCTGAGGTTGGTGAAGTCGTTGTTGTTGTCGGTGCCGATGGCGGCGGGCGAGCCCGCGGGGCCGATGAGGACGCTGCCCGACTGGAGCAGGAGCGTCGGTATCTTGAAGCCCTTGCCGGAGACGCCGGGCTGGCCCTGCACCGGCTCGTTGAAGTCGGCGTTGCGGTCGCCCGTGTTCGTCGCGTTGTCGCCCGACTGATCGGTGACGACCGTCAGCACGGTGTTCTTCGCGAACGCGTCGACGATCTGGTAGATCGGCGTGTTGGCGTTGTTCGTCGTGATCGTGACGATCAGCGAGAAGTTGGAGCTGCACGTCGTGCCGCCGGCGAGCGTCGCGCCGGCGTTGAAGGCGACGCGCGTGGTCGAGGAGAGCGGGGAGGGGGCGGTGGTCGTCCACGTCGCCGACTCGGGCGGGTTGGTCGCGAGCGGCGTCGAGGTCGTGTAGAGCGTGCCCGCCGGGAAGGTGTTGGAGGCGGAGAGTTGCGTGCCCGCGGGGATGGGCGCGACGACGTAGACGCCCGAGTTCGTGCCGAGCGTCATCGCGGCGGCGGGGCGCGCGCCGTCGTTGCAGACCGAGGCGGTGTAGGTGATGTTCGAGCCGAGCGCGACGGGGCCGGGGGGCGCGCTGAGGACGGCGCGCAACTGCACGTCGTTCTGGATGGCGGCGTTGATGCTGCCGACCGCCTCGCGCAGGCCGTTGACCGAGGTGGTCGCGACGGTGCGCACTTCGTTGGCGGAGGTGTCGGCCAAGACGTTATCCGCGGAGGCGTCGCCGAGGAAGACCGTCAGGGTCTGACTCGGGGGGGCGCTCGCGCTGATGTTGACGCGGACGATGACGACGAGCGAGCCGCCCTGCGCGACGGCCTTGAGCACGTCGGCGGCGTTGCCCGTGATCCTCGTGTCGGTCGCGTCGATGGCGTTGGCCGTCGTGCCGTCGTCGACGACGGCCTCGGCGACGGAGGCGAGGCTGTTGTCGTTCAAGTGGACGCTCGCGCCGCCCGTCAGGAAGCGCACCTGATCGGCGAAGTTGCCGGTGTTGGTGACGGTGAAGCGGAAGTCGACGCCCGTCTGGCCGGGCACGACCGAGGGGTCGTTCTGGGCGTCGGGGGTGATCGTCAGGCCGGAGACGTTGGCGACGGTGACGGTGACGGTGTTCGAGCTGGCGTTGTAGCTGTTCGTCCCGTCGGTGTAGGTGGCGGTCGCCGTGTTGGAGATGACGGTGCCGCCCGTCGTGTTCTGCGCCGCCACGGGCGTGGCCAGAGCGCAGAGCGTCGCGACGAGCGCTAACGCCGCGCGGCGCAGGTGAGTCGTTTTGAGTAGGAGGGTGTTAGTCTTCATTTCATCAATCCTCAAAAATTTCGCGGGTTCTCGGTCGGTACGAGCCGGGCGGGTCCGAAGCCTCGGGACGCGCGCGGGGCCGCCTTACTACGGGCGGCGCGCGACGGCCTACTTGACGCGCACCTTGTAGCCGGCGGTGAGCGTCGAGCCGGCGGCGAGCGGATCGGCCCACTCGTAGCGCACCTCGGTGTACATGGAGACGGGCGCGGCGACGCGCTTGACGGTGCCGTCCGGCTGCTTCTCCTCGACGGTGGGCTGCGCCGCGAACGAGTTGCCGTTGTCGATGCTGTAGGTCACCTGCGCCCCGTACTCGGCGGTGGCCGATCCGGCGACGAAGGACGTGCCCTGCGGGACGTGGCCGACCGTCTTGTAGGAGCGCGCCGCGCCGTCGCCCTCGTTGGCCGAGGTGATCTTCCAGTCGAGGATTTCGCCGGGGTGGACGGAGCCCGCCTTGTCGAGCCCGACCGACTCCTGCCCGCGCGCGACCGCGCCGGAGAGCGTCACCTTGATCTCCGGGCGACCGGCTGAGCGAGCGGCGAGCTGCTTCTGTGCGACGGCAGCCGCGCCGAGCGCGACGAGCGCGACGGCGGCCAGCACGGCGGCGCGTGATCTTTTGTTCAGCGTGTTCATCTTTACCTGTCTCCTTCAGCTTCGGGTGGGTTGTGGTGTGTGTGTTCCTGATCGTCCGGGTCTAACCGACGGAGGGCTCAAGGACTGAGGCGGGCGGGGTGTCGCGGCGCCGCGGCTGCGCCGCCTCGCGCCCGGAGAGGGTGCGCGCGACGGCGTAAGCGAAGTCAGCCGCCCCGACCGAGCGCGGCAGGACGGCGGCGAAACGTGAATGGGCGGAGCGGATGATCTCGGCGGGCCGCTCGTGGAGCGCGATGACGGGGACGCGCGGAGCGATCTCGGAGAGGGCGGCGGCGGCCCCGGCGCGACCGAAACCGGCCATGTCGAGCCCGAGCGCGATGAGGTCGAAGCGACCGTCGGCGGCGGCGCGCAGCACGTCCATCGTGTGGCGGCAGACCTCCGCCTCGTGCCCCGAGGCGCGCAGCGCGGACGCCAGCTCCTCGGCCTTCTCGCGATCGTCGTCGCAGATCATTACGCGCGCCATCCGTCTTCTCTCGACTTCCCGGAGTGTTCGACTACTCGTTTGACCGACCAGAACTAAACATGGTCGTGCACCTCAGTTAACAAGACGCGTGCCGGGCCGGGGCGGGGCGGCCACGCTGCCCCCGTAATTGTGAAGAGGGTTGGTTTTAAAGGGCGGGCGGGGCTTCCCGCGGGGGGCGGTCGCGGCGCGCGGATGACATAGGCGACTGACGTTTTGTCAGCCGCCCTGTCAAACTGTCATGAAGCGTGCGAGGCCGAGGTGAAGTAGGGCGGGAGGGAGCGGCGGGGAGGGATCAGATCGCCGTCGGGGGTCGGTTCGCTGATCGCTCGTGATCGGTGATTGAAGCGCGACGGATCATTCGTCGCCGCCCGCGCCGTACTCGCGCAGCTTGCGGTAGAGGGTGCGCGAGGAGATGCCGAGGACGGCGGCGGCGCGCTCGCGGTTGCCGTTCGACTCTTCGAGGACGCGCAGGATGTATTGGCGCTCGATGTCTTCGAGGCGGAGGGGCTGCTGATTGGCGGTCGGTGGTCGGGCGTCGGATGACGACGCTTGGTTCTGTTCTCCGGCCCCCGATGCCTGACCCCCGACACCCAATATCTGATCGGCCTCGATCACGTCGGCGGTCGAGAGCGCGGCGGCGCGTTCGAGGGCGTTGCGCAGCTCGCGGACGTTGCCGCGCCAGTCGTGCTCGGAGAGGCGCCGTCGCGCGTCGCCGGAGAGCGAGAGCGCGGGGCGGTTGAAACGCTCGCGGTAGAGCGGGAGGAAGTTGTCGACGAGGGCGGGGATGTCTTCACGGCGCTCGCGCAAGGGGGGGACGTGGAGCGAGATGACGTTGAGGCGGTAGAAGAGGTCGGTGCGGAAGCGGCCCTCCTGTACGTCGTCGGCGAGGCGGCGGTTGGTCGCGGCGATGATGCGCACGTCAGCCGCGCGGTCGCGCGTCGAGCCGACGCGGCGGTAGCGGCCGTTTTCGAGGAAGTGCAGGAGCTTGACCTGCATCGGCGCGGGCAGCTCGCCGATCTCGTCGAGGAAGAGCGTCGAGCCGTCGGCGGCTTCGATCAGGCCGCGCTTCAAGACGGTCGCGCCGGTGAACGCGCCCTTCTCGTGGCCGAAGAACTCCGACTCGAAGAGCTGTTCGGGGAGCGCGCCGCAGTTGACGCGGATCATCGCCTCGGAGGCGCGCGCGCTCTGCGCGTGGATGAAGGAGGCGAGCACGTCCTTGCCCGTGCCCGACTCGCCCGTGATGACGACGGTCGAGTCGAGGCGCGCCGCCTGCTCGGCCATCTGCACGAGCCCGCGCATCGCCTCGCTGCGGTAGACGAGGGGCACGGCGTCCTCGGCCTGCGGCTGGCGCACCGCCGCGCGCAAGGAAGCGTTCTGCCTGACGAGCCGCCGCTTCTCGTCCGCCTTGCGGATGACGGCCTCCATCTCGTCGAGCGTCGAGGGCTTGGTCAGGTAGTCGTAAGCGCCGAGGCGCATCGCTTCGAGGCCCGTGCCGAGCGAGGTGTCGGCGGTGAGCATGATCACTTCGGGCGCGTCGTCCGTCTTCCTGATCTCGCGCAGCGTGTCGAGCCCCGTCATCCCGTCCATGCGGATGTCGAGCAGCACCACGTCGTAGTCGGTCGCGCGCACAGAGTCTAACGCCTCCTCGCCCGACGCGGCGGACGACGCGTCGAACCCCGAGCGCGACAACTGATCCGTCACGAGCTTGCGCAAGAGCGGATCGTCATCGACGACCAGTACGCCGATCTTCTTACTCATAAGGGATGAGGGATGAGGGATGAGGGATGAAAAAAAATCTTTGACATCATTTCCCCCGCCCCGTTTTAGCCTTAACGTTTTTAACGACCGTCACAAACATCGCGATCAACTCTTCGACTTC
Source organism: Pyrinomonadaceae bacterium (assembly GCA_036389335.1). Classification (GTDB taxonomy): domain Bacteria; phylum Acidobacteriota; class Blastocatellia; order Pyrinomonadales; family Pyrinomonadaceae; genus JAIVGV01. The sequence continues at coordinate 25,348 of DASVQC010000036.1, forward strand.
ATCGCGCAGAGGTTTCAGCCGCTCCGCCGCAAAGACCTCCGACTCAATAATCAACTCAAGCCAGTAACCCGTTTCGTCGAGTTCTTGGAGCGCGCCTTCCATCTTACTGATGAAGTCTGCGTCGGATTTGGCGCGACAAGCTTCTCGGTAATGCGCCCCGCCGGAAGTCCCCGAACGTAGCACTTGCTTTCCAAGCACCTGCGCCTCGACGCTTTTCGGCATCGAAACGTAAAGTTTAATAACCCGAAGTGCAAAAGTTTTCGTCCTAGCCCTTAAATCATTCTCTCTCATTGAAACATCCGCCACGGCAAAGCGCCAAGAATTTCATCCCTCATCCCTCATCCTTCATCCCTTCTTTCCGGCGCGAGGCGCGGCAGCCAGAGGCGGAAGCGGCTGCCCGCGCCGAGCTTCGACTCGACGGTGAGCGCGCCGCCCAGCGCTTCCGCGAGCGTGGTCGCGACCGCGAGGCCGAGGCCCGATCCCTTGCCCGCCTCTTTCGTCGTGAAGAACGGATCGAAGATGCGCGCGAGCGTCTCGGGCGCGACGCCGACGCCCGTGTCGGCGACCTCGACCCGCACGCGCTCGCCCAGGGCCGCGGTCGCGACCGTGACGCGCCCGCCCTTCGCGCCGAGCGCGTCGAGCGCGTTGGTCAGCAGGTTGTCGATGACCTGACGGACGAGGCCCTCGTCGGTGGCCGTCTCCCCGACCGACCCGTCGAGATCGAGCGTGAACTCGACGCCGACGCCGTCCGCCTCTTCGCGCGCGGCGGCGCGCTGCTCGAACAGCCTGACCGTGTGCGCGACGAGCGCGTTCAGATCGCAGGGCTCGCGGCGGGCGCGCCGCTGGCGCGCGAGATCGAGCAGGCCGCGCGTGATGAGCTTGCAGCGCAGGGCTTGGCGCACGATCTCTTCGAGGTAGAAGTTCCAGTTGCGCTGCGCGGCGGCGGCGGCGAGCGAGGGCTCGGAGCGGATGTCGCGCATCGTCGCCTCGGCGCAGGTCGTGATGGCGGCGAGCGGGTTGTTGATCTCGTGCGCGACCCCGGCGGCGAGCTGCCCGACGGTGGCGAGGCGGCGCGAGCGCGACAACTGCTCCTGCATCTCGGAGAGCTGCGTCACGTCGCTCCAAGTGATGACGCTCCACCCCGCGCCGCCGTCGACCGCGTCGAGCGGCGCGACGGCGACGAGGTGCCGCCGCCCGTCCTCCGCCTGAATCTCGAACGACGAGGCCGCGCCGTCACGGTTCGTCATGTGGTAGGCGGCGGCGCGCTCGCCGAAGAGGCGCGCGAACGCCGCGGCGCAGTCGAGCCCGATGGCGTCGGCGGGCGAGTCGTAGCCGAGCATCTCGGCGGCGGCGGCGTTGGCGCGCGTCAGGCGCATCTGCGCGTCGTGGACGATGATGCCGTCGGGGATGGCGTCGAAGGTCTGCTCCCAGATTTTTTTGGCGGTGCTGACCGTCTCCAGCAGCCGCGCGTTGTCGAGCGAGAGCGCGGCCATCTCGGCGAGCCCTTCGAGCGTGCGCCGCTCCTCGGCGGTGAACTCGTGCGCGGAGCGGAAGCCGACGAGGAGCGCGCCGAGCCTCTCGCCGCGCGTGTGCAGGGGGGCCAGCGCGATGGTGCGCACGCCCTCGGCGCTGTGCAGCGGGAACTCGCTCGCGGGCAGCTCGTCGCTCACGCCGACGCCTTCGAGGATCAGCAGCGCGTCGGTGCCGGCGGCGTGCTCCGCCGCCAAGCCGCGGAGCGGCAACACGATCTCGCCGCCGCCCTCTCGCCCGCTGAACCCGCTCAGGGCCTTCCACGTGATCGTGCGCTCGGCGAGCGAGAAGGCGGCGACGCCCGCCGTGTCGGCGCGCATCACGCGGCGCACCGTCTCGACGACCGTGCCGAGCGTCTTCGCGCTGCCGGGCTGCGCGGTCGCACCCGTCGGGCGCGCCGTCAATTCTCTCGTCTCCGCATCTCGATTCAGGACTCGCGTGTTCACGCCGCGCGCCGGTCGGGTATGTGCGCGCGCGGCCTCTGGCGACCTTTAGTGTTGATTCTTTACGCGGTCTCTCGCCCCGCGGTCAAGGGGAAACTGCGCCGCCGCCGCACCCGCACTCGCCAGCCGCGCGTGCGACGCCGCGTTTTTCTTTCTATTGAAAGGCGCGCGCGGCGTCCGTCGCCGCGCGCCGCGCGAAAACCCCAACGATCGCGCCCGGCGCTCGGCGGCACGAGCGTTGCCATTGCCCGGTGGGGGCAAACTTATCCGACCGCGAAACTCGTTTCGCCCGTAGGGGGAGATTTTACGTGAACTCGAAGAACACGCCGCGGCTCGCCGCACTCGCACTTCTCGTCTTCGCGCCCGCCGTCGCGGCGGCGCAGACCGCGCGCGACCGGCGGGGCCACCCCGATCCCGACGCGCGTTACGGCCCGCGCCCGCGCCGCGGCGCGCGCGGCGATCAGAGTCCGCCCGAGATTCTGCGCCGCGCGCGCACCGTCTTCGTCGCGCCGAACCGTCACGTGGATGCCGAATACCTCGAATACAAGCTCGACAAGCTGCCGGAGTTCGGCGAGTGGGGGCTCGCCATCGTGAAGGACGAGGGCAAGGCCGACCTCGTCATCGAGATCGACAGGGCGGCGCTCGACTACGGCTTCAGCGTCGTCGGGCGCGCGTCGGCGACGGTCGTGGCGAGGGGCAAGGTCGTCGCCGTCAACGGTCTCGTCGCGGCGGAAGACATCTCGCACGAGATCGTCCGCCGCATGAAGGAGCGGCGCGCGCTTCACGAATGAGCGGCGCGCGGGAGAGTGGGTGAAACGATGGCGCGAAGATTCATCACAACCTTGCTGTCAGCCGCGCTGGCGCTCTCCGGCGCGGGCCGCGTCGCGGCGTCGCCGCGCGACGAAGGCCCTGCGATCACGGCGGAGGAGGAGCGCGAGGCGCGCGCGCTGCTCGAAGAGTTCAACGGGAAGTTCGTCGAGACGAACGACATCGGCCCGCTCATCAAAGACTACTTCGTGCCCGACTTCTCGTCGCGCCTGAGCGGCGGCGAGCAGACGTTCCCGTTGGAGCTGATCGGATGGAAGGACGAAGCCGCGCCGCCCGACCCGGAAGACCTGCGCCGCTTCTACGTCGCGGCGACCAACCTGCTGCAAGTCGTCTTCCCGCTCTACGCCGCCGCCGCGAAGAAGTGCGCCGAGGACGAAGACAGGGAAGACGCTCACGAGGCGGGCGCGGCGGGCGAAGGGGAGTGCGACGACGGCCACGATCCGAAGTGGCGGAAATTCCTCCCGCCCGCGGCGGTCGAGATCGTGGAGTCCGATCCGCTGCTGCGCGAAATGTGGCTCGGCTCGGACGAGGCCGACGCGGCGTCGAACGACGCGGGCGCGCAGCCGACGCCGCAGGTTGACGCGAGTGCGCCGAGCGAATGCGCCGAAGGTTGTGCCGAGTCGGCAGACACCGAGGGCCGCCTGGTGGAGAACGCGGCGGAGTTGCGTCACCTCGCGGAGCTGTTCGAAGCCCTGGGCAAGATACTGCGCGAACATCTGACGGCGCACCCGGTCGAGTTCGGGAAGGCGGCGGAGGACGAAGACAGTGAATCGAAGGAGGCCGAGTTTCGGAAATTCGATCCGAAGAGCGTCAGCATCTCCCACGACCCGCGCGTCCTGAAAAGAGAGTTCTACGGCTACCCGGAAGGCACGCGCCTCGTCTGCGCCGGCGTGGGCGCGCTCCACGCCGAGCTGGTGAGGGTCGACGACGGGAGGCTCCGCATCCTCACGATATACCTGCTGACGGAAGACTGAAGTCTCGCGGCGTGGGGGCGGGGAGTAAAGCGGGGCGCGAACCGCGGTTCGCGCCCCTCTCAAATTTAATCTTTCGGTCAAGCTCAGTCGGCCTTCGGCGCGACGGCGCGCACCTCGGCGGAGACGCCGGCCTCGTATTTTTTGAAGTTCTCGTTGAAGAGTTTGGCGAGGTGCTGCGCCTTCTGGTCGTAGGCCGCCGGGTCGCGCCACGTGTTGCGCGGCTGCAAGACCTCTGCGGGCACGTCGGGGCAGGAGACGGGCACGCCGACGCCGAAGACCGGGTCGGGGCGCGTCTCGAGCTTCGAGAGCGAGCCGTTAAGTATCGCGCGGATCATGGCGCGCGTGTGCTTGATCGACATGCGCTTGCCCTCGCCGTACGCGCCGCCCGACCAGCCCGTGTTGACGAGCCAGCAGTCGGCCTTGTGCTCCTGAATCTTCCTGCCGAGGAGATCGGCGTAGACGCCGGGGTGCAAGACCATGAAGGGCGCGCCGAAGCAGGCGGAGAACGTCGCGGTCGGCTCGGTCACGCCGCGCTCCGTGCCCGCGACCTTCGCCGTGTAGCCGGAGAGGAAGTGGTACATCGCCTGCTCGGGGCTCATGCGCGCGACGGGCGGCAGCACCCCGAAGGCGTCAGCCGTGAGCATGATGATGTTCGACGGGTGGCCGGCGTAGCCTTCCTCGACGATGTTCGGGATCGAAGTGAGCGGGTAGGCGGCCCTGGTGTTCTCGGTCTTGGAGGCGTCGTCGAGATCGGGCACGCGCGTCGTGGCGTCGAAGACGACGTTCTCCATCAGGGTTCCGAACATCCGCGTGGTGCGGTAGATGTCGGGCTCGGCCTCGGGCGAGAGCTTGATCACCTTGGCGTAGCAGCCGCCCTCGAAGTTGAACACCCCGTCGTCCGACCAGCCGTGCTCGTCGTCGCCGATGAGCTTGCGCTCGGGGTCTGCCGAGAGGGTGGTCTTGCCCGTGCCCGACAGGCCGAAGAAGATGGCAACGTCGCCCCTGTCCCCGACGTTCGCCGAGCAGTGCATCGAGAGCACGCCGCGCTGCGGGAGCAGATAATTCAGGATCGAGAAGACGCTCTTCTTCGTCTCGCCCGCGTAAGACGTGCCGCCGATCAGAACCAGCTTCTGGCTGAAGTCCACGAGGATGAACGTGGGCGAGCGCGTGCCGTCGCGCTCGGGGATGGCGGTGAAGCTGGGGATGTTGATGACGGTGAACTCCGGCGCGTGCTTCTCCCTCTCCGACTCCCCGGGCGAGATGAGCATGGTGCGCGCGAAGAGCGAGTGCCACGCCAGCTCGTTGACGACGCGGACGGGGAGGCGGTAGCGCGGGTCCGCGCCGCCGAAGGTGTCCTGCACGAAGAGGTCGCGCCCGGCGGCGTAAGCCATCATGCGATCCTTGATGGCGTTGAAAGCCTCCTGCGAGAAGTCCTTGTTGACCTCGCCCCAGAAGACCTTGTCCTCGCTCGAAGGCTCGCGGACGATGGCTTTGTCTTTGGCGGCCCTGCCGGTGTGCTCGCCCGTGTCGACGAGGAAAGCGCCGTGGTCGGAGAGGACGCCCTCGCCGCGGCGCAGCGCCTCCTCGTAAAGCTCCGGCGCGGTCAGGTTCCAGTAGACGTTCGACGACTGCGTGATGCCGTAGGCGTCGAGCCCCACATCGCTGTTGCGCCGACCGCGCTCCCGCCCCTGATTCTCTTTCGATAACACCGATGCCGCCATACGTCCTCACTCCTCAAAAGAATTGTCAGTCGTCCGTGGTCAGTTGTCAGTTGTCAATTGTCCGCCGTGCGTGACGACGAGCGGCGTGATTGAATCGTCGTCAACGAACGGCGTCAAACAACTGACTGCGGACAACTGACCACGGACAGCTTTTATACGTCGTCCGCGCTGCTGCGCCGCCGCCGCGCCAGCTCGCGCAGGGCGACGGAGAGGTCGCGCGCGGCCCGCTCGATGCGATCCGCGCTCGCCTCCAGCTCGCTGTCGTCGGTCGTCTGGTTGGCGACGGCGGAGAGCGCGTCCCCGATCTGCGTGGTGAGCCGCTCCGCCGCCGACTCGGTCTCCTGCGTGGCGGGCGACAACTGCGTCGCGCGTGCTGCGTCTCGATTGCTCACAAAAAAACTCCCCGGCGTGTTCTCCCGACTCAGGGCTTCGGACTCGTTTTAGTCGTTGGTGATTGAGAATCGCGGTCGCGCGAGGCGCGCCGCAGCTATCAACAAAGATTATCTTCGGATGAACAAAATTCATACATCATCCGCGGGCGCGAATCAAGTCGGCGGGGGGAAGGGATGAGCGAAGAAGAAGGCGCGAAGGAAGAAGGAAGACGCGGGGGACGGGGGACGCGGGGACGCGCGGGGGAGAGGCGTGAGGGGGGGGCTTTGCCGCCTCGTCTCTAATGTCACCGCGTCCCCGCGTCTTCTTAAACTTCGCCCCTCGTCCTTGCTTCCGACGCCGCGCGTTTGTTAGAAGTTTCGACACAGCATGGACACCAAGCCGGACAGGGGCGCGTTCACGCCGCGCGAGTGGGGGATCGTCGAGCGCCATCGCACGCCCGCCGCGGCGCAACGCTACCTGACGGCGATGCCCTACAACCGCGAGGAGCGCGGCGCGACGCTGCGCACCTTCCGCGGCGTCGTGCGGAGCGGGCGCGCGCACTGTCTGGAGGCGGCGCTCTCGGCTGCCACCGTCCTCGAACAGCACGGCCACCCGCCGCTGTTGATGAGCCTTGAGTCGCAGGACAAGCTCGACCACGTCGTCTTCGTCTTCCGGCGGGCGGGTCTGTGGGGCGCGGTCGCGCGCTCGCGCGATCTCGGCCTGCACGGGCGGCTCCCGGTCTTCCGCACCCTGCGCGCGCTCGCGTGGAGCTACTTCGACACCTACGTCGATTACACGGGCCGCATCACCGGCTACGGCCTCGGCGATCTGCGCGAGCTGGGCGGCTACGACTGGCGTTTCTCGGAGAAGAACGTGTGGAAGGTCGAGCGATACTTGCAGGAGATTCCGCACCGCGGGATCAAGTCTTCCGACGCGAGGTACGAAAGGCTCCTCGCGCGCTACAAAGAGTTCCGCGGCGCGAACCCGACGGGGCACTCGGAAGACTACGAGACGAGACGGGTCTGGATGCTCTGAGGGCGGAGACGATTTAAAGAAGAGCGGGCGGGGCTGTGAAGAAGAGGGTCGCCGCCAGGCGCGAAAGACTCGCGGCGCGGGCGCGAAGTGTCAGACAACAACCCCCAAAAAATTTCATAACAGTCTTCAGGGTGTTTTACGGTGAAACATGGACCGACTTTCCTGTTTCACCCCGGAACACCTTTTAATCACTGGAGACCGTAATTCGCTGCCGATTACTGATTTGTCGCGCGTTTATCGAGGAATCACAATGAGGTACGGGAGTTGCCATAGCTTATCGTGCTTACAGACTCAGCGAAGTGTCGCGGACAGTGGCCTCAACAATCGCGGACTTCGCTGCCACGGGCAGTTGATCTCTTAATGCATAACTTCCGGGCGACCCCGGTGACGATTCAGTCGTTAGCCATTGAAGCCTCAGAACAGGTCAGCGTATGACCTCGGCGAGCCAGGGTCGTCAGATCGCAACCAGTTGGCCTCAACGAACGAGGGTTCGTATCGGTCGGTGCGTGGTGAGCAGAGAAGGGGGCTTCGACCTCTTCGTCAATTACTTAATGCTCACTTCCGCTACCCCTTAGCATCGGAGTCGGACGGTGTTGATGTGACTCAAATTTTGACTTTCATGAACACCTTCCGGCGTGACGCCGTCGCCTGCTCATATGAATGCCGCTCACGCCAGCCTGCTCATCACCTAGCTGCCGCGTCAGAGGTCGAAACCAACTCTCAGGCACCGTCCGTTATCCGCGTCACTTTACCCACGTCCGATTCGCGACCGCAAAACGAACGGACATTTGATGGCGTAAGCGAGCCTCACGTCTTCAGTAACCAGCAGCTCAATCCCCGGCAGGGTTAGCCAAACGGTTAAGGCGCTACTGTCGGGTACGCAAGGGCGAGTTCAAGGGGGATTAACTCTGAAGCTCTCGGTGTGCCTTTTTGCGCCCGACTGCTTGAGGAAGGTCTACCGCGATAATTGCCACAGTCCGAAGCAATAAAGTAACTCAGACAAGAACTCAGACAAGGAGCAAAGAAATGGCGAAAGCCCCGAAGAGAGATAAAGCGAGAGAGAAGGAATCGATCGTCGCGGCCAGGAACCGGCGCGAGCTGATCGCGGCCGGGCTCAACCGGCGCGACCTGATGAAGATGGGTCTCCTAACCAGCGCCGGGATGCTCATCCCGAAGATGGGCCTGAGCGCCCGCCCGCTGACCTCCGCCGGCTACGTCGACAACACGCCGCAGAGCCGCCCCACCCGCTCGTTCATCGAGGACATGCCCCGCCTCACCATCAAGCAGCCCGTGGCCGACGCCTCGGCGCTCACCGGCCCCGACCCGCAGATCATCCCGAACACGGCGGGCGGCGAGAGCCGCACGGTGGCCCACCAGGCGTTCGCGCAGTTCCCCCCGCGCAAGTTCTACGAGATGCACGAGAAGGCGTTCCTGGGGCAGGCCTCGCCCGACCTGGCGCCGACGACGCTCTGGGGCTTCGACGGGCTGTTCCCCGGCCCGCTCTTCGTCGCCCGCTACGGCGAGCCGATCCTGACGCGCATCTTTAACGACCTGCCGGACGACAACAAGGGCTTCGGCATCAACTCGACCTCGACCCACTTGCACAACGGGCACACCCCCTCGGAGTCGGACGGCTTCCCCTGCTACTTCAACGCGGCGGGCAAGTTCTACGACCACCACTACCCGAACGTGCTGGCCGGCGTCAACTCGACGCACCCCGGCACGGGCGACATCCGCGAGTCGATG
>DASVQC010000037.1:0-11625 GCA_036389335.1 Pyrinomonadaceae bacterium
CCCCCCCCCCCCCCCCCCCCCCCCGCTTCCGCGGCGCGTCACTCGACCCGGCGGGCCTCGTTGATCATCTCGCGCAGCTCGTAATACTCCGCGTCGCTCATCTGCTCGAAGGTCGGATCGTCGAGGAAGTCTTCGGTGCGCCCGGCCTCTACGACGGCGAGGACGGTCGCCCCCGCCGGAATCTGTCTGCGGCTGCTCGCGGTGGCGAACTCTAAGAAGCGCGGCTGTCCGGTGGCGTAAACGAGCGTCATGGCTTCGTGTTCTCCTCTTCGGGTCGGATGCGGGCGAGGTCAGCCAGCTCGTGCGGCGCGGTACGGGGTTCGAGGCGGTCGCCGCTTTCGATGTCGCTCCACCTGCTAACGCGCGAAAAGCCGGGCGGCGGGATCACCCGCGCGTGATCTTTTTTTGCGCGCCCGATCCCGCGCCGCCGGGCGGGCGTCAGCCTTTGACGCGCCTCCGGCCCGGAAATCAGTTGCCAAACTCTGCCAACATCGGTTAAATTAAAGCTGGCTGTTGGTTTACCAGCTATTGCCTCTCCCAACCCTCGTAAACCCGGAAGGTTCTAAGCTCAGTTCGCAGTCCTCAAATCGGGCGCGAGTCCGCGTCGCGTCCGGAGAGTCTTTCGCGTGCGAGAGGCCCCCTGCGCCGCGACAGGCGCACCCGCAGAGCCGACGGCCAACGCTCACGCCCACGCGCCGCAGGAGGAAGAACCCTCGAATGAGTCTTGACCATGAACAGCCCGTGGGCCCGGACGCCGCGCGCCCCCGACCGTCCGGCGAGTCGGAGGGCGAAAGCCTCTCGGCCACCCGGAGCGCGCTTGAGGCGCTGCGCCACGCGGAGGTTCAGTACCGCAGCATCTTCGACAACTCGCTGCACGGCATCTACCAGTCCACGCCGGAAGGCCGCTTCCTCAACGTCAACACCGCCTTCGCGCGGATGCTCGGCTACGACTCGCCCGCGGAGATGATCGAGAGCTTCCACAGCATCGATCAGGACTACTACGTCGATCCGTCGGTGCGCGCGCGGCTCAAGGAGACGTTCGAGTCGGGCGGGGCCGTTCAGGGCTTCGAGTGTCAGGCGCGACGCCGCGACGGCTCCGTCATCTGGACGAGGGAGAGCTTCTACGCCGTGCGCGACGCGGCGGGCGACCTCCTCTACTACGAGGGCGCGGTCGAGGACATCACCGAGCACAAGCTCGCCGAGATCGCCTTGCAGGAGTCGGAGGCGCGCTACCGCCAACTCTTCGCCGACGCCAACGACATCATTTACACGACCGACCTCGAAGGCAACTACACCTCGATCAACGGCGCGGGCGAGGCGCTCACCGGCTACTCGCGCGAAGAGATCACGCGGATGAACTTCCGCCAGATCACCGCGCCGGAGTTCGTCGAGCGCGTGCGCGGGATGTTGGAGAAGAAGCTGCGCGGCGAGGAGGCGACCACCTGCTACGAGACCGAGATCGTCTCGCGCTCGGGCGCGCGCCTGAACCTCGAAGTCAGCACGCAGCTCATCCGCGCGGGCGACGGCACGCCCTGCGGCATTCAGGGCATCGCCCGCGACGTGACCGAGCGCAAGCGGCTCGAAGCGGAGCGGCAGGTGCTCTCCGAGATCATTCAGGGCGTCAACGCCACCCCGAACCTCGAAGAGCTGCTCGCCTTAGTCCACCGCTCGCTGGGGAAAATCCTCTACGCCGAGAACTGCTTCGTCGCGCTCGTCGACCGCGAGTCGGGGACGCTCAGCATGCAGTTCTTCGTCGACGAGTTCGACGCCACGCCGCCGCCACAGCAGCTCGGCAGGGGGCGCACGGCTTACGTCTTCCGCACGAGCCGCCCGGCGCTGATGACCGACGAGGTCTTCCGCGCGCTCGCCGCGAGGGGCGAGGTCGAGATGTTCGGCACGCCCCCGGCGGTCTGGCTCGGCGTGCCGCTCAAGACGCCGAGCGAGACCATCGGCGTGCTCGTCGTGCAGCACTACCGCGACCCGCACGCCTACTCGGCGCACGACACCGAATTCCTCGCCTCGGTCGGCACGCAGATCGCCGTCGCCATCGAGCGTAAGCGGGCGGACGAGGCGCTGCGCGAGAGCGGCGAGCGGTACCGCGAGCTGTTCGAGAACGCCAACGACGTGGTCTACACGCACGATCTCTCCGGCAACTTCACGAGCCTCAACAAGACGGGCGAGCGCGTCACCGGCTACACGCGCGAGGAGGCGTGCCGCATCAACCTCGCGCAGGTCGTCGTCCCCGAGTACGTCCCGCTCGCGCGCAAGATGATCGGGCAGAAGCAGGTGGGCGAGGAATCGACCTGCTACGAGCTGGAGATTTTCGCCAAGGACGGGCGGCGCGTGCCGTTGGAGATCAGCACGCGCCTCGTCTACAAGGACGGCGCGCCGGTCGGCGTGCAGGGCATCGCGCGCGACATCACCGAGCGCCGCCAGTCGCAGCGCGCGCTCGAAGCCTCCGAGGCCGAGCTGCGCGCGCTCTTCGCCGCGATGACCGACGTGATCCTCGTCTTAGACCGCGAGGGCCGCCACCTGAAGGTCGCGCCGACCAACCCCGCGCTCCTCTACAAAGCGCCCGCCGAGATGCTCGGCAGGAGGCTGCACGAGGTGCTGCCGCGCGAGCAGGCCGACGAGTTCCTCGGGCACATCCGCCGCTCGCTCGGGGCGCGCGAGACGGTCAACTTCGAGTACCGCCTCGACGTGGGCGGCGTCGAGCACTGGTTCGCGGGCACGGTCTCGCCGGTCATCGACGACGCCGTGATCTGGGTGGCGCGCGACATCACGGAGCGCAAGCGCGCCGAGGAGAAGCTGCTCCACATCGCCTTCCACGACTCGCTGACGGGCTTGCCCAACCGCGCCCTCTTCACCGATCACCTCAAGCTCGCCGTCGCCGCCTCCAAGCGGCAGCCCGCCGCGCTCTTCGCCGTCCTCTTCCTCGACCTCGACCGCTTCAAGGTCATCAACGACAGTCTGGGCCACCCCGTCGGCGACGAGCTGCTGGTCTCCATCGCGCGCCGCCTCGAACACGGCCTGCGCGCGGGCGACACGGTGGCGCGCCTCGGCGGCGACGAGTTCGCCATCCTCTTGAACAACCTCGACCACCCGGAGGACGCGCTGCGCGTCGCCGAGCGCGTGCAGGAGCAGCTCGCCCAGCCGTTGGAGATCGGCGGGCACGAGGTCTTCACCACCGCCTCCATCGGCATCGCGCTCTCGACCACCGGCTACACGAACGAGGAGGACGTACTCCGCGACGCCGACACCGTGATGTACCGGGCGAAGGCGCAGGGCGCGGCGCGCTACGAGGTCTTCGATCAGGTGATGCACGCGCGCGTCTGCGCGCTCCTCAAGCTCGAAAACGACCTCCGCCGCGCCATCGAGCGCAAGGAGTTCTGCCTCTACTACCAGCCCATCGTCGCGCTCGCCACCGGGCGCATCTCCGGCTTCGAGGCGCTGGTGCGCTGGAACCACCCGGAGCGCGGGCTCGTCCCGCCCTCCGAGTTCATCCCGCTCGCCGAGGAGACGGGCCTCATCGTGCCGCTCGGGATGTGGGTCTTGGAGGCCGCGTGCCGGCAGATGCACGAGTGGCACGCGCTCTCGCCGTCCCACCGCGATCTCAAGCTGAGCGTCAACCTCTCGGGCCGGCAGTTCGCGCAGGCCGATCTGCTCGCCCGCATCACGCGCGTCCTCGGCGAGACGCGCTTCGACCCGCGCTGCCTCCAACTGGAGATCACCGAGTCGGTCGTGATGGACAACGCGAAGGCCATCGTCGCGCTGATGGGCGATCTGCGCGCGCTCGGCTTGGAGCTGGCCATCGACGACTTCGGCACGGGCTACTCTTCGCTCTCCTACCTCCAACGCTTCCCCATCCACACCCTGAAGATCGACCGCTCGTTCATCAGCCCGCACGGCGACGAGGATCGCGAGAACGCCGAGATCGTCCGCACCATCGTCCTGCTCGCGCGCAACATGGGCAAGGACGTGGTCGCCGAGGGCGTCGAGACCGAGGAACAGTTGGCGCGGCTGCGCGCCTTAGGCTGCGAGTACGGGCAGGGCTACATCTTCTCGCGCCCGCAGGACGCCGGGGCGACCGAAGCCCTCCTGCGCGAGGGCCTGCACACCGGGCTCTTCATCGCCCCCGCGCGCGCCATGCAGCTCGCCTGAGCCGACGCCGCGACCTTCCCTTCCGTTAAGTTTTTTCGTGTGCGCCGGGGATTCTCCGCCGCGCCTTCCCGCGCCTCGCTCACGCGCCGTCGATCTTCACGCCGCCCAGCGTGAACTCGACACGGATGTCGTGACGGACGGGGCCGTGGCCGCGCCCGAGCCGCGGCGCGCGGGTGATGGCGGCGGTGACGAAACGCTTCGCCGCGCCGACCGACTCGGAGAGGCCGAGCCCGCGCGCGAGGCACGCCGCTATCGCCGCCGCCAGCGTGCAGCCCGTCCCGTGCGTCGAGGCGGACGCGACGCGCGGCGCGCTAAACAGCTCGACGCGCCCTCCGTCGTCGAGCAGGTCGAGCGCGTCGCCCGCGAGGTGCCCGCCCTTGACGAGCACGGCGCGCGCGCCCATCTCGCGCATCGCGCGCGCGGCGCGTCGCATCCCTTCCTCGTCCGCGATCTTGAGCCCCGTGATCCTTTCGGCCTCGGGCGCGTTCGGCGTCAAGAGCCGCGCGAGCGGCAGCAGCTCGCGCTTCAATGCTTCGAGCGCGTCGTCGTCGATGAGATCGTAGCCGGAGGTCGAGCGCACGACCGGATCGACGACGCACGGCGCGTCGCGCAGAGGGGTCTCGCCGAGCAGCCGCGCGACCTCCGCGATCACCCCGCGCGTCGGGAGCATCCCGGTCTTCAGCGCGGCGACCGAGAAGTCTTCGACGACCGGCAGGACTTGCGCGCGCACGACTTCAGCCGACTGGTGCGCCGCGCCGTAGACGCCCGCCGTGTTCTGGAACGTGAGCGACGTGACCGCCGCCGCCGCGAAGCAGCCGAACGCCGTGAAGGTCTTCACGTCCGCGACCACGCCCGCCCCGCCCGAAGGGTCGAGCCCGGCGATGGTCAGCGCGACGGGCGTTGCAACTGAAGCGTTATCTTCCATGAGGTCAGTACGGATGATTCCGCATCCCTTGGATGAAAACGTATGCTTCAACCACCAGAACCGTAAAACAGATGACGGCGAGTAATGACGTGACGATGCCGAGCCACGCCCACGCGCCCGACTTAGGTGTTGCGTGACCCCTCTTCGCCCTGATCAGCTCCCACGAGCCGAGACCTATCGACGCGGCTGCCACCGCCGGAGAGACGCAGAAAAGATAGAAGCCAATGGTCGTTCTTAAAGGTGTGAGGGGCGAGAGGGCCGAGCCGAAAGCAAAGACGCCTAAAATCGTCGCGGAGAGGCCGCGGCGTTGTCGTCGTCCGGTGAGTGTCGGATTTCTATCAGTCATTCGCAATCAGGGGTAACGATCCGATCTCGCTCGCCGTTTCGTCCAGACGTTCGGCGTCGCCGAAGAGCCGGATCGCCGCGACTCCGCGCGCGCCCGCGCGTAAGACCTCGCGCGCGTTCTCGCGTGTGACGCCGCCGATGGCGAAGACGGGGAAGGGCGAAAGCGCGTGTGCCACTTCGCCGAGGGCCGCGAGGCCGGCGGGCGTGCCGAGCGCGCGCTTCGACGGCGTGTCGAAGACGGGGCCGAAGACGGCGAAGTCCGCGCCGCCGTCGCGCGCCCCGCGCGCCTCTTCCGAAGTGTGCGCCGAGACGCCGATCAAAAAGTCCGGGCCGAAGGCGCGGCGCACGACCGGGGCGGGGAGCGAGCGCGTCGTCAGGTGGACGCCGTCGGCCCCTGCGGCGCGCGCGATGTCGGCGCGGTCGTTGACGAGGAGGCGCGTCCGCGTGCCGCGCGTCAACGCGGCGCAGCGCGACGCGAGTTCGCAGAGCACGCGGGGGCGTAGAAGTTTTTCCCTGAGTTGGACGAGATCGACGCGCGCTTCGACGGCGGCGCGGACGAGCGCGAGGAGGCCGACGAATTCGTCGCTCGCCGGCGTCGTCTCCGGCGTCGTCGCGCCGGGGCTAACGAGGTAGCTCGCCGGTGTCGGCGGCAGGTCGAGTGGCATCGCGCGCGCTCGCGGCGTCTGCGGCGGCGGCCCGCCCGCCGAGCACGCTGACGGTCTGGCGGAAGTGGAACAGCTCCCAGAAGGCCATGCCGAGGTTGAGCAGCCCGAGGCCCGTCACCGCGCCGCGCACCCACCCCGACGCGACGGCGTGCTGGAGGGCGTGCGAGCCGGTCTTCTGCGCCGCGTAGACGAGGAAGAAGTTGTCGCCCCAGTCGCTCAGGCCGAACGGGTTCGTCCACGGCAAGAACGTCAGGACGATGCCCGCTTCGAGGCACAGCACGATGTAGAAGATGACGGTGAGCCTTGCTGACATAAAACTCGCGTGACAGGTGACAAGTGACAGGTGACAGGATAAGACGAAGGGTCGAGAGCCGCAAGCCCCCGACCCTTCGATCACGTCGGCGCTGATTCTATCGGTTTCGGGTTCGGGTTCGGTCGGGTTCTTTCGGTTTCAGGTTTCACTTCCGACCTGTCACCCGTCACCCGTCACCCGTCACGGCTTTTTCACCTGCCGCCCGTCACGGCTCTTCACCTGTCGCTTGTGACGGGTCTGCGCTCCTGCAACTCGCGCAGGCGTTCGGCGACGCCGCGGTAGGAAACGTCCACGCCGTAAACTTCCGAGAAGGTGTCGAGGGCGCGGTCGATGTCGCCCGCCTGCTCGTAAGCCGCGCCGAGATCGTAGCGCAGGGCTTGGCTCTCGTCTTCGGAGAGGCGCGGCAGCGCGAGCGCCTTCTTGAACCAGAGGGCGGCGGCGCGCGGCATCCCCTTCTCCAGCAGGGAGTGGCCGAGCATGTTGCAGCATTCGAGGTAGCGCGGCGTGCCGTCGGCGGGCGCGGTCAGATCGATAGCCTTCTGGAACTGCTCGACGGCTTCGTCCCACAGCCCCATCTCTTTGTAGGCGACGCCGAGGTTGTAGTGGGTCTCGAAGTCGTCGTCGCGCGAGGCGTGCGGCTCTTCGCCCGCGTCGAGGAACTCGCCGAAGATCGACGCCATGCTCGCGCCCTCGGCCTGCGCCGCGCGCGGCTCCGGCTCGACCGGCGTCACGTCAACGTCGGCGAGCGAACTCGCATCGGCTCGCGCTTCCGGCGTGGGCTCGACGACGAACGCCTGCTCGTCGATGCTGAACTCGACCGCGCCGGTCGCGGGATCGCTCGCGGGATCACCCCCGGCGGGCAGGGCGAAGCCGTCGAGATCGGCGAAGGTCTGATCCGCGCCCGCCCCTCCGGCGGAGGCTTGCGGCGGCGTCGCGTCGCCGCCCGGGGATTGGGCCGCCGCGACCGTTCGTAGCTGCTCGCGTCGCGCGGCGGTCTCGACCGTCACGCCGTACTGTCGTTCGAGGATGTCGAGCGTGTCGCGCGCGATGTCGGCGTAGCCCTGTTCGAGGTAGAAATCGACGCTCTCCAGCTCGCGCGCGAGCAGCGTCTGGACGCGATCCGCGCCGCCGGCGGAAGCGTCCGCCGCCTGCGCGAACGGATCGTCGGCGGCGGGCCGCGTCGGCGTGTCGAAGCCGTTGCGCTCGAAGGCGAAGTCGAACGACGAGGTCGCGGCGCTTGCGCCCGCGGGCTCTTCGCTCAGGTCTGCGAACGACGCGCTGCTGTCGGTCGGCGCGGCCACGCCCGCAGAATCTTCTGCCCCCGCGACCGTGTTCCACTCGAACTCGGAGACGCCCGACGCGAGTCCGTCGGTCGCGCCGCCCGTCGAAGCCGTCGGCGCGTCGAAAGAGGCCGCGTCGGCGAAGTCCGGCGCGGCGCTGACTTCCGCCAGATCGTCGAACGTCGCGACCCCGAAAGACGACTCGGCGGCGTGCGCCGTGTCGTCCGCCCGGCGCGCGAGGTTCGGTGTCTCGAAGCTCGTCGTCGTTTCCGCGGGCGACTCGTCGCCCGACGCTCCGGGCGCGCCGCCGAGCTGCGACAGGCGCTCGTGGTAGCTCTGATCGAAGGGGACGAGGCGGACGAGGTGTTCGAGCGCGCGGCGCTCTTCGTCCGGCTGCCCGGCCCTGTTCGCGGCGTCGGCCAGCCGCTCGACGGTGACGCGCAACTGCTCGTCGTCGCGCCGCCAGGCGTGGATGCGCGTCAGGAGCTTGAGGGCGTCGATCTGATCCGGATCGTCGGCGAGCACGCCGTCGAGGATTTCGAGCACGGTGGGGGCGAGCTTGGCGGCGAGCGCGGGCTCGACGGCGCGCGAGAGGACGCGCACGGCGTCGGCAGCCGCGGACTGTCGCAGGTAGAGCCGCGCCACGTCGAACCAGACGGGGAAGTTGGTCGCCTCGGCGGAGACGAGCGCGGCGGTGGCGCGCTCGGCGGCGGGCGCGTCTTGGGCCTCGACGTAGGCGCGCGCCAGCATCGCGCGCAGTTCGAGATCGCCGGGCGCGTTCGCTATCGACTCTTCGAGCACGACCGCCGCCTCGGCAGCCGCGCCGACGGCGAAGCTCGCGGCGACGAGCCCGTGCAGGACGGCGAGGCTCTGCGGGAGCAGGCCGTGCGCGTGCTTGTAGGCGTCTAAGGCGTCGTGCGATCTGCCCGCGGCGAGCATCAGCTCGCCCGCCTCGACGTACGCGCCCGCGGCGTCGTGCCCTAAGCCTTCTCTGGTGTAGCCCTCGGCGAGGCGCAGGCGGATGTCTACGTTCTTGGGATCGATGTCGGCGACGCGGCGCAGGGCTTCGAGCGCGTCGGCGGGGCGACCGGCGCGACCGGCGGAGTCGGCGAGTTGGAGGTACTGCGCTCGCGCCTCGACGTAGAGCCCCTGCTGCTCGTAGAGTCGGGCGAGGTTGAGCGCGACGCCCGGCTCTTCGGGGCTGAACCGGGAAATCTTTTTGTACATCGCGATGGCTTTGAGTGCGAAGCCCTGTTCGCGATAATGATCGGCGACGCGCGCGAAGTAGCCGAGCGCCTCGTTCGGCTGCTTGGTGCGGACGTAGAGATCGCCGAGCGTGTTGAGCGCGGTGAAGTCGAGCGCGTCGCGCTCGACGATCTTGAGATACTCTTGGATGGCGGCGGGAATCTTCCCCTGCGAGAGAAACTTCTCCGCCGCGCTGAGGGCTTTAGCTTTGTCGAATCCCATCGGGAAAATTGGCGTTCCCCGCTCGCTTGCGGCGCGGGGCCCGGACGGCGTCGGAAGTTTTTGTGTGGGAGGGTTGGCCCGTGAGAGCGTGTGGCTCGGCTGGCGTTCTATCGCGCTGACTTCTCGCCCCTGCTCGACCGCACTCAACAGGGCGGGCAATTTCCACACTAACACCCGGCGCGGACGAGTGTCAACTACTTCATTTTGAAGCCGTAAGCCGCCCTCCGCGGGCTACTTTCCGGCCACTTTCGGACGCCCCCCGCGGGCGTCGGTCGCGGGCTCGGAACGCGCGTCACGGCTGCCGACGCCACCGGATGACAACAGACGACCGCTCATCGATCAAGGCCCGCGCGCGCGGCCCGCGCGCCGACTCGCGCGCCGCCCGGATCGCGCACGCCGTCGCGCTCTCGGGCCTCGCGCTCTACTGCTTCTTCGCGCCCGCCTCGATAGCCGCCGCGTGGATCGCGATCAGCGTCGCCGCCGTCGGCTGGCTCGCGCGCTCCGCCGCGACGCGGCGCACGGGCCTGCGGCGCGCGCCCTTTGATCTCCCGCTCTGGCTCTTCTTCGCGTGGACGCTTCTCTCGTGCGCGCTCTCGGCGGAGCCGCGCATCAGCCTCGCGAAGATTCCGTCGGCGCTCGCCTTCCTCTTCGTCTACCTCGTCGCCGCGATCTTGCGCACGCGGCGCGAGGCAGCCGCGCTCGCCTGCGCCTTCATCCTCGGCGCGTCGGTGGCGACGCTGTGGGGCGCGGCGGAACTCGTCGTGGGGCGCGGCGTCGTCGTCGAAGAGATCAGCGCGGACAGTCCGCTTCGCGCCGCGCCCGGCATCGAGGCCGGTCAGTGCGTCTGGCGCGTCGGCGGGCGAAGGGTCGGCTCGGTCGCGGAGATCGACGAGGCGATCCGCCGCGCGCCGGCGGGCTCGCGCCCCTCCTTCAGCATCATCGCGCGCGGCGAGCACGTCGAGCGCGCGGGCGCGGTCGTCACCGAAGAGTGGAAGTCGCGCCCGTCGCCTTCGGGCCTGCGCGGCACGCGCGCCTCGCACCGCTTCCGCGCCTCCGGCTGGACGCGCCACTACGAGACCTTCGCCGAGACCGTCCAGCTCGCCGCGCAGCTCGCGCTCGGCTTCGCCCTCGCGCACTTCATCCGGCGCGCCCCGCGACGCCGCGCGATCATCTTCGCCTGCGCCTTCGCGCTGCTCGCCTGCGGCGTCGCGCTGACGGCGATGCGGACGACGACGGTCGCGCTCGCCTGCGGGGCGCTCGCCACCGTCTGGCGCGCGACGGGCGCGGGCCGTCGCGCGCGAGTCCTCGCCGCCGCGGCGGTCGTCGCCGCGCTCTCGCTCGGCGCGCTCGCCGTCTGGCGCACGCGCGACGCGGGCGCGCTGGAGTTGCAAGACCCTTCGGCGCGGCTGCGCCGAGAGGTCGCGGGCGTGGCCCTCGCGCGCGTCCCCGAACACCCCGTCTTCGGTCACGGCATGGACGCCGTACACCTGCACTGGAACGAGTGGGGCTTCCCCGGCTCCGACATGCTCCACGCGCACTCGACGCCCGTCCAGCTCGCCTTCGACCGCGGCGTCCCGGCGCTCGCCCTCTGGCTCTGGCTCGTCGTCGCCTTCTGGCTCGCCGTCACGCGCGCCGAAAAGTTTTTCCGCCAGACCGACGACGCTTTAACACACGGCCTCCTGCTCGGGGCCACCGGCGCGCTCGCCGGCTTCCTCGCCAGCTCCATCGTCAACTACAACTTCGGCGACGCCGAGGTCGCGCTCCTCCTCTGGTGGCTGATGGGCACGGTCGCCAAAATAGCTTCGACAATGGAGGCCACGACCGAGAGATCGTAGGGCGCGTCCCACCTTCATACGGGCGGGTTACTTGCGCGATCAATCACGAACAGATCAAACGCGCCTACGCGCCGCGCCGCAAAAAGCGTCAATCCATATCTGTAGGGCTCACGGCAGGGCTGTAGGGGGCGGGGCTTGTCCCCGCGCGCCCCGCGAAGCAAGGCGCGCGACCGTCCGGCATGGATGATCGCGAAACGTTTTAGCGAGCTGACGGTCACTGCGGGCGGTCACGGGCTCTGTCCCTGCAATCGTCCCGCGCCGCGCCGCCCCGCCCGCCCGCGCCGCCGCGATCCGTTTTGCATTCATACGTGAGTTCGCATATATTGCCTGCTCTCTAGCAATCAAAAGGACGGCAGGTATTCTATGGGGCGTTTCAGCCTACTCCCGCGCGAGGATCAGTATTTCTCCCACTTCTCGCAGATGACCTCGTACATCCACGACGCGGCGAACCTGCTCGTCGAGATGCTCGGCAAGGACGGCAACGATCTCTCCGCCTACGTCCAGCAGATCAAGTCCATCGAGCACGCCTGCGACAACCTGACGCACACCATCTCGACCTCGCTCAACAAGACCTTCATCACCCCCTTCGACCGCGAGGACATCTACCTCCTCTCCGGCGCTTTGGACGACGTGG
>DASVQC010000038.1:0-18727 GCA_036389335.1 Pyrinomonadaceae bacterium
GAAGACGGCGCGCCGGTACTTCGCCGGGCAGACGATGTGGTACATGAGGACTGAGACGTTATGCTCTTTGTGAATGAAGCGGCTCATTCACGAAGTATAAAGCCGCAGCAAGCTGCGGGGAATTTACCCACAGTGATTAAATCAGGCCGCCCCCCTCCCGCCGCCGCCAGCCCGGCGGGTGGCGATCACGCTTGAGGGGTCGGACCGCGACGTTCGGGGCGGGCTCACCCCCTCGCTTCGACGGGTCGCTTCGGCTGCCCGCCGCGGTCAGTTCGTGATGCCGAGCTGCGAGAGGATGAAGGCGTAGTCGAAGGCCGTGTCGTGGAGCGCGTCGTAGCGGCCAGACGCGCCGCCGTGGCCCGCGCCCATGTTGATCTTGAAGAGCAGCGGGTTCTTGTCCGTCTTCATCGCGCGCAGCTTCGCCACGTACTTCGCGGGCTCCCAGTACATCACCTGACTGTCGTTGAAGGAGGTGCGGACGAGCATCGCCGGGTAAGCCTTCGCCTCGATGTTGTCGTAAGGGCTGTACGACTTCATGTAGGCGTAGTGCTCCTTGCTCTGGACGGGGTTGCCCCACTCCTCCCACTCGCCCGCCGTGAGCGGGAGCGTGGCGTCCATCATCGTGTTCATCACGTCCACGAAGGGCACGTAGGAGACGACCGCCTTGAAGAGGTCGGGGCGCATGTTCGTGACCGCGCCCATCAGCAGGCCGCCCGCGCTGCCGCCCGTGATGACGAGCCGATCCTTCGCGGTGTACTTCTCTTTGACGAGGTGCTCGGCGGCGGCGATGAAGTCCGTGAAGGTGTTCTTCTTGTTCATCATCTTGCCCTGATCGTGCCACGCCTTGCCCATCTCGCCGCCGCCGCGGATGTGCGCGATGGCGAAGATGACGCCGCGGTCGATGAGGCTCAGGCGCGGCGAGCTGAACGAGACGTTGGAAGGGATGCCGTAGGAGCCGTAGCCGCTCAGGAGCATCGGGCGCGAGCCGTCGCGCTTCAAGTCCTTCCTGTAGACGAGCGAGATCGGAATCCTTGTGCCGTCGCCGGCGGTCGCGTAGACGCGCTCCGAGGCGTACCGCGACGGGTCGTAGCCGCCGAGGACGGGCTGCTGCTTGAGGAGCGTGCTCTTGCGCGTCCGCATGTCGTAGTCGTAGACGGACGAGGGCGTGACGAAGGAGACGTAGTTGTAGCGCAAGACCTCCGTGTCGTACTCGCGGTTCGCGCCGAGCGAGGCGGTGTAGACCGGCTCCGGGAAGGAGAGGTCGTGCGCCTTGTTCGTCTTGAGATCGATGACGTGGATGCGCGGCAGCCCCGCGGCGCGCTCGGTGACGACGAAGAAGTTCGCGAAGGCGTCGATGTCTTCGATCATCACGTCCGCGCTGTGCGCGATCACCTCCTTCCAGTTCTTC
Organism: Pyrinomonadaceae bacterium; assembly: GCA_036389335.1. Lineage (GTDB taxonomy): Bacteria > Acidobacteriota > Blastocatellia > Pyrinomonadales > Pyrinomonadaceae > JAIVGV01. The sequence continues at coordinate 1,409 of DASVQC010000038.1, forward strand.
ATCGAGGGGTCGGAGGCCGGGGCGGTCAAAAGTTTGAAGTTGCGCGCGCCGCCGTCGTTCGAGCGGATGTAGAACTTGTCGCCCTGCGGCTCGACGTAGTACTCGTGCCCCGCCCTGCGCGGCTCGACGACGCGGAACTCCGCGCCGGGCCTGTCCGCCGGGGCGAAGCGGACTTCCGAGGTCGTGTGGCTCGTCGCCGTCAGGAACAGGTAGCCGCGGCTGCGCGAGCGGCTGATGCCGATGTCGAACATCTCGTCGCGCTCTTCGTAGACGAGATCGTCCTGATCCCTGCCCGTCGTGTGGCGGTGGAGTTGGAAGGAGCGTTTCGTCGTGGGATCGTCCGTCACGTAGAAGAGGGTCTTGTTGTCGTTGGCCCACGCCGCCGAGCTGACGCGCTCGGCGATCTTGGTGTCCGCGCCCGTGCGCAGGTCTTTGACGTGGAGCGTGTACTCGCGGAAGCCGGTCGAGTCGGTCGAGTAGGCCAGGAGGTTCCCGTCGGCGCTCGGGTCGTAGGCGGCGACGGCCATGAAGGTGTTGCCCTTCGCCATCTCGTTCAGGTCGAGCGTGATCTCTTCGGGCGCGCTCTCCGTCCCCTTCTTGCGCGCGAAGATCGGGTACGACTGGCCCTCGACCGTGCGCGTGTAGTAGAGGTACGCGCCCTGCCGGTAGGGCACGTTCGTGTCGGTCTGTTTGACGCGCGCGAGCATCTCGTCGTAGAGCTTGCGCTGGAAGCTTTCCGTCGGCTTCATCACCGCGTCGGTGTAGGCGTTCTCGGCGTTGAGGTAGGCGACCACCTCCGGGCTCTTCTTCTCGCGCAGCCAGAAGTAGTTGTCGGTCAGGCTCTCGCCCTGATAGGTCAGACTCTTCGGGGTCTTCGCGGCGACGGGCGGCGTCGCCGCCGCGTTAGCGTTCTCTTGTGCCATGATCTTTACCGATGCGAAACAGGCGAACAGTGCGGCGGCGAGCAGGGGCAAGCTTCTCTTCATTGACGATCTCCGATCCGGTGACGGCGGTCGGCGCGGCTACATAGCTTCGACGGCGCGCGCGCGGGCCCTTTCATGTGCGGCTTCTTTTTGGAGACGTGGCGGGGCGAGTGTTTCGACCGGACGCGCCGCCCGCGGGAAGACTTCGGCGGGCGTGGATTATAGAGACCCGCCGCGCGCGCGCGCAAGGCGCGCCCGCGCCCGAGATTTGTGGAACGCGCGCGCTCGCCCTTGCGTGTGAGCGCCGGGCGGGGTTAGGCTATGCGCGTTTCCCCCGGCCCGCGCCGCGCGCCGCGACCGCAAAGAGCGCGTCCGCGCGAACCGTCTCAGCCGCAAAGTCTCAGCCAAAAGTTTACGCACTTTCACACCGCGCCCGCGCCTCGCCGAGAGGGCCGCGCGCGCCCGCACGACAACCCGAAGGAGTAGAACCGAGATGCGCCGCCCGCTCACAGGCACGCCCTCCCGCGCCGCGCGACGGCGCGCGTGCGTCGCGCTCGCCTTGACGTTCGCCGCGCTGCCCGCCGCGACGCTCGCGCGCCGCGCCGCGCCGCAGACGCAAGCGGCGCGGGCCGCGACTTCCGCCGCGCCGGGCACGGTCGCCGGGCGCGTGACGTTCGCCGACGGCAAGCCCGCGGCGAACGTCGGCGTCGCGCTCTCGCCCTACGAACAGGGGCCCGACCGCAGGAACGTCGCGCGCGCTTCGACCGACGCCGACGGTCGCTACCGCGTCGTGAACGTGCCCGCCGGTCGCTACCGGCTACAGGCGCTCGCCGGGGCCTTCTTCTCGCCCGAAGAGCGCGCCACCGGCTCCCCCTTCAACTCGGGCAAGACCGTCACCGTCGGGGCGGGCGAGGCGGTCGAGGGCGTCGACCTGACGCTCGTGCGCGGCGGCGTCATCACCGGGCGCGTCACCAGCGCCGAGGGCAAGCCGGTCGTCGCCGAGCGCGTCACGCTCGTGGACGCCGATCAGCCCTTGCGCTCGGGGCCGGGCGCGTGGGTCATCAACCCCTTCGAGTTCGAGACGGACGACCGCGGCGTCTACCGCCTCTACGGCGTGCCCGCGGGCCGCTACCTCGTCAGCGTCGGGCAGGACAGGGAGGCCGGCACGATCACGGTCGGGCCCGCCGGGGCGCAGTACACGCGCACGTACCACCCGAACGCGACCGACCCGGCGCAGGCCAAGATCGTCGAGCTGGCGGCGGGCGCGGAGGCGCGCGACGTGGACATCGCGCTCGCCGACGCGCCGAAGTCTTATCAGGCGACGGGCAAGATCGTTGACGAGGCGGGCGCGCCCGTCGCGGGCGTCGGCTACGGGCACGGCGCGCTGCGCCCCGACGCGAAGACGGTCGGCGCGTGGGGCTCGGACGGATCGGTGACGGGCGCCGAGGGCGAGTTCACCGTCAGGAATCTGATGCCGGGTCGCTACGCGGTCTTCGCCGTCAACGACTTCGGCAGCGCGCCGATGGAGAACTACAGCGACGCCGTGCAGTTCGAGGTAACGGACTCGGACGTGTCCGGGCTCGTCGTCAAAGTCCACCGCGGCGCTTCCGTCAGCGGCACGGTCGCGGTCGAGGGCACGACCGACCGCGCGGTGCTGTCCCGCATCACGCGTCTCAACCTGAGCGCGCAGGTGCGCCCCGCGCCCGGCGCGGCGGGCGATCAGGTCAGCGCGCCGAGTTTCGTCTCGGGCCGCGTCAACGCCGACGGCACGTTCCGCTTCGCCGGGCTCAGGCCCGGCAAGGTCATCATCTCCGCCTTCGGCTCGGAGGCGCACGGCCTCACGCTGCTCGGCGTGCAGAGGAACGGGGCCGACGCGACCGGCGGCATCGACGTGGCGGCGGGCGAGAGCGTGACGGGCGTGCGCGTGCGTATGGGTTACGGGACGGGCATCGTGCGCGGGCAGATCGATCTGCGCGACGGCGCGCAGCCCGCCGCCCTCCCCGAAGGCACGCTCCTCATCGTCTTCGTCAGGCGCACGGGCGCGCAGGGGCCCGCGGCCTCGGCGAGTTCAGCCGAGGTCGATTCGCGCGGACGTTTCATGATCGAAGGTCTGATGGGCGGCGAGTACGAGTTGACGGTGCGCGTCGGCAGGACGCGCGCGGCGGCGGGCGCGCCGCAGACGCGGCGGATGCCCACGGTGCGGCAGACGATCACCGTCCCCGAAGGCGGCGGCGAGACGAACGTCAACGTCGTCTTCGATCTCAGTAAGCCGCCGGAGCCGAACCCTTAAGGACATGGCGCGATCCCTCGACGGCATGACGCGACCCCAAGACGGCGCGGCGCGGCGGCGCGACGACGCGCACGCCGGGCGGCGCGGGCGCGGGCCGCACGCGACATGGCCGGGCCGCCGCCGCGTGCGGCTCGCGCCCGCGCTGCTCGCCGCCACGTGCGCGCTCTTCGCGCCACGCGGGGCGCGCGCGCAGGAGATATCCGCCAAAGGGGCGTCGGGCGCGGGCGCGGTCGCCGGTCGCGTGACGAGGGACGAGGGCAAGCCCGCGGCGAACGTCCCCGTCCTGCTCGTGGTCGCCGACTACAACGCCAAGCCGGTCGCCCGGACGACGACCGACGCCGACGGTCGCTACCGGATCGCGAACGTGCCCGTCGGGCGCTACCGCGTGCGCGCCCTCGCGCCCGCCTTCGCGTCCCCCGAAGAGCGCGCGGGCGGCGACGTTTATTTGCCGGGCAAGACCGTGAACGTCGGGGCGGGCGAGGCGGTCGAGGGCGTCGACCTGACGCTCGTGCGCGGAGGCGTCATCACCGGGCGCGTCACCAACGCCGAGGGCAAGCCGGTCGTCGCCGAGCGCGTACACGTGACGGAAGGTGATCAAGACGCGCGCCGCAGGCGGAGCGAGTCGGTGGTGCCCTACAACGAGTTCGAGACGGACGACCGCGGCGTCTACCGCGTCTTCGGTCTGCCCGCCGGTCGCTACGTCGTCAGCGCCGGCGAGGACGTGGACAACAACTCGGTTCGCGTCGGCGGCGGCCCGCAGCTTTACGCGCGCACGTTCCACCCGAACGCGACCGACCCGGCGCAGGCGCGCGCCGTCGACGTCTCTCCGGGCGCGGAGGCGCGCGACGTGGACATCACGCTCGCCGACGCGCCGAAGACTTACGCGGCGCGCGGCAGGATCGTGGACGAGGCGGGGAGGCCGGTCGCGGGCGTGACCTACTGGTGGGGGCCGTTGGTCGGCGACGCGAAGACCCTCGGCGGGACGGGCTCGGAGGGCGTGCCGACGAACGCGGACGGCGAGTTCGTCGTCCCGGGACTGCTCCCCGGTCGCTACGCCGTCTACGCCGCCGACGCCGGGGGCGCGAACACCGTCCCGCTCGGCAACAACTACAGCGACGCGGCCACCTTCGAGGTGGCCGACGCCGACGTGTCCGGGCTCGTCGTCAAGATTCATCCGGGCGCGTCCGTCTCAGGCTCGGTCACGCTCGAAGGCACGACCGACCGCGCGACGTTAGCGAAGCTCACGCGGCTCCTCGTCAGCGTCGAGGTGCGCCCGTCGGCGGGCGACGCTTCAGCCGCGCCCCTCTACGAGCAGGGGAACATCAGCGCCGACGGCAAGTTCCGCGTCGAGGGCTTGCGGCCCGGCAGGGTGCGGCTCAACATCTGGAACCGCACGCTGCGCAGCCCTTTCACGCTGCTCGGCGTGCAGCGCGGCGGCGCGGACGCGAGCGCGGGGTTCGATCTCTCGCCCGGCGAGCAGGTCGCCGACGTGCGCCTGCGCGTCGGCTACGGGACGGGCATCGTGCGCGGGCGGATCGAGTTGCGCGACGGCGCGCAGGCCGTCGCGCCCCCCGCGGGCGCGTCGCTCTACGCGTACGCGCGCCGCCTCGGGGGCGTCGGGACTATCGGCGAGACGCCCGTCGAGGTCGACGCCAACGGCGGGTTCCTGATCGAAGGACTGATGGGCGGCGAGTACGACATCGGCGTCGGCGGCTCGTTCCCCCCGTCGCCCGCCAACCCGAACGGGCGCAGGCTCCCCGCCCTCAAGCAGAAGCTCAACGTCTCCGACGCGGGCGAGACGCCCGTCACAATCGTCTACGACCTCAGTAAGCCCCCGGAGGGAAACCCGTGATCCCCACGAGCATCGAAGGCGCGCCGCGCCGCCCGAGCGCCGCGCTCCCCCGCCGCCCGGCCCTCGCACTCTTCCTCGCGCTCTCGGCCTGCGCGCTCGCCTCGCCGCCGCGCGCGCAGGAGATCGGCACGGCGTCGGGCGGCGGCACGCGCGCGGGCGACGCGGCGGCGCGCGCGCGCGGCTCGATCACCGTGCGCGTCGTGGACGACGCCAACCAGCCGGTGAGGAACGCGACCGTGCTCGCGCTCAGTCAGGGCCAGTCGGCGCGCATCGCCTACGACAACTCGTCGGCGCGCTCCGGCAGGTACGTGGTCACGAACCTCGATCCGGGCGTCTACCGCGTCGTCGCCAACGCGCCCGGCTTCGTGCAGGAGTTCGACTTCACCGCGCCCGCTTCGAGCCAGCCGCTCTACCGGCCCGGCGACTCCGTCACGCTGCGCCTGACGCGCGGCGGCGTCATCACGGGGCGCGTCACGGACGCCGAGGGTAACGCCGTGGTCGGAGCGCGCGTCACCGCCGTTCGCGTGCGCGACCTCGCGGGCGGCTCCGCGCCGGACGGCGGCTCCGACTTTTCCCGCGCGCGCGAGCGGCGCACGGACGACCGCGGCGTCTACCGCCTCTACGGCCTCACGCCCGGCTCCTACGTCGTGCTCGTCGGCGGCAGGCCGACGATGAACTTCTCCGCGCGCCCGACCGCCTACGACACGGACGCGCCGACCTACTACCCCTCGACGACGCGCGACGGCGCGGTCGAGGTACAGGTGCAGAACGGGCAGGAGCTGACCGACATCGACGTCCGCTACCGCGGCGACAAGGGCCATTCCGTCAACGGCTCCATCGTCGGCCCGACGCCCGGCGCATCCGGTCAGTTCGCAAACGCGGTGGGCGTCGCGCTCACCCACGCCGCGACCGGCGCGCGCGAAAACACGCTCTTCGTTACGGGCGACTCCAACCCGCGCACCTTCTCCTTCGACGGCATCGCCGACGGCGAGTACGACGTCGTCGCCTCGGGCTTCGCCCAGAACGACACGGGGATGTCTTCGCCGCCCGTCCGCGTCTCCGTGCGCGGCGCGGACGTTTCGGGCCTGCGGCTCGTGCTCGCGCCGCTCGGCTCGCTCGCGGGGCGCGTCGGCTTCGAGCCGCTCAGGCCGGCGGACGCTGCGAGGCCCGAATGTCAGCGGGGGCAGCGCGCCTTCGCCCCGCAGGAGATGCTCGTCTTCGCGCGCCGCGACGGCGAGCAGGCGCAGCCGCGCAACATCTTCCAGTCCGCGGGGACGGAAGCGCCGCCCGACGCCAAGGGCGACTTCACGCTGCGCAACCTGCGCGACGGTCGCTACCGGCTCGGCGCGCGCCTGCTCGACGAGTATCTTTTCCTGCGCTCTCTGACGCTCCCCGCCGCCGCCGCCGTCACGCCCGCGCCCGCCGCGGCCCGACCCGCGAGCCCTCCGCCACCCGTCGACGCGGCGCGCGGCTTCGCGCTCAAGCCGGGCGAGCGTCTCACGGGCGCGCTCGCACAAATCTCGGCGGGGGCCGCCGCGCTGCGCGGTCGCGTCGCGGCGGGCGAGGGCGAAACACTCCCCGACAACCTGCGCGTCTACCTCGTCCCCGCCGAGCGCGAGCGCGCCGAAGACGTGCTGCGCTACGCCGAGGCGGACGCGCAGGCCGACGGCGCGTTCGTCTTCAGGAACCTCGCGCCGGGCCGTTACCTGCTCGTCGCGCGCCCCGCGCCCGCCGAGCCCGACCCGCGACAGCCGCCGCGCCCGCTCGCACTCGACGCGAACGCGCGCGCCGCCCTGCGCCGCGACGCCGAGGCCGCGAAGAACTCCGTCGAGCTGCAACCCTGCCAGCGCGCCGAAGATTTTATGCTGCGCCTCGCGCGACAGTGACGGGTCTCGTCGCGCCGAGTTTGAAGTGACTAAGGCTCACCACGGAGGCACAGAGGGCACTGAGGGGGCGCAGAGGAAATCGAGATCAATACTTGACTGGGCGATCAGTTAAGCCCTGTGTGCGTCCTCCGTGCCCTCTGTGCCTCCGTGGTGAATCCTATCCCCGCCGCACTCAAGACCGAGCAGAAAGTCCTCACTCAGCCGCTCTCGCCGCACCGCGTTTTGCCCGCCGCCTCCCCTGTGCTTAAATGTTCGCGGAGGCATTTCATGAGCAAGAGGGTTTCGGGCGCGCGCCACGCCAACACGCTCGACGCGGAGCGCGCGGCGCTCGTCGTCATCGACATGCAGGAGAGTTTCCGCAACGTCATCTCCGACTTCCCGGAGACCGCCGCGCGCGTCGCGCTCTTCGCGCACGGGATGCAGCTCCTCGGCGTGCCCCTCATCGTCACCGAACAATACCCGAAGGGGTTGGGCCACACCGCGGGCGAGATTCGCACGGTGCTCCCCGCGGGCTTCGAGCCCGTCGAGAAGACGGCGTTCAGCTCGTGCGGCGCGCGCGAGTTCGTCGCGCGCCTCGACGAGACGGGCGCGCGGCAGGTGCTGATCTGCGGCATCGAGGCGCACATCTGCGTCAACCAGACCGCGCACGATCTGCTCGCCCGCGGCCTGCAAGTCCACCTCCTGACCGACTGCATCACCGCCCGCACCGAGCACAACAAGCGGATCGGTCTCAGGAAGATGGAGATGGCGGGCGCGCTCCCCTCATCGGTCGAGACCGCGCTCTTCGAGCTGATGCGCGACGCCCGGCACGAACAGTTCAAGGCGGTGCAAAAATTGATCAAGTGACGGGTGACAGGTGACGGGTGGCGGGTGAGAACGGGTTTTTACCCGCCACCCGCCACCCGTCACCCGTCACGGCTTTTATGGACTTACTCTCTTCTCTGAACGAGCGGCAGCGCGAGGCGGTGACGACGACCGAGGGGCCGCTTCTGATCCTCGCCGGGGCGGGGTCGGGCAAGACGCGCGTCATCGTCCACCGCATCGCGTACCTGATCGCCGAGCGGGGCGTCGCGCCCTACAACATCCTCGCCGTCACGTTCACGAACAAGGCGGCGGGCGAGATGCGCGAGCGCGTCACGCGCCTGCTCGCCGACGAGCGCCTGCCGAGCGCGCCCCTGATCTCGACCTTCCACAGCCTGTGCGTCCGCGTGCTGCGCGTCCACATCGAGCGTTTGCAGGAGGGCTACACGCGCTCGTTCACCATCTACGATCAGGACGACTCGGTGCGCGTCGTCAAGGCGGCGGTCAAAGACCTCGGCTACGACAACGAGCGGCTGGGGGCGCGCGGCGTGCAGTCGGCCATCAGCCACGCCAAGAATCAGGGGCTCGACGCCGAGACTTACGCCGCCCGCGTCGAATCGTCCGACGAGCGCCGCGCGGCCATCGCCCGCGTCTTCAAGCTCTACGAGCAGCGGCTCGCGGCGAGCAACGCGCTCGACTTCGACGATCTCATGATCAAGACCGTCCGCCTGCTCCGGAAAGACCAGCAGGTGCGCGATCAGTACAACGACAAGTTCCGCTACATCCTCGTCGACGAGTATCAGGACACGAACTCCCTACAGTTCGCGCTCATCCGCTTCCTCACCGAGAAGCAGCAGAACATCTGCGTCGTCGGCGACGAGAGCCAGAGCATCTACCGCTGGCGCGGCGCGGACATCTCGAACATCCTCAACTTCGAGGAGGTCTTCCCCGACGCCAAGAGCATCAAGCTGGAGCAGAACTACCGCTCGACGCAGACCATCCTCGACGTGGCCGACGCCGTCATCAAAAACAACACGGAGCGCAAGGACAAGAAGCTCTGGACGGCGAACCCCGCGGGCGCGCGCGTCTTCTACTACCAGGCCCTCGACGCCGACTCGGAGGCGCGCTTCGTCGCCGCCAAGATCGAGGAGCACCGCCGCCAAGACCCGTCGGTGCGCGCCGCCGTCCTCTACCGCACGAACGCGCAGTCGCGCGTCTTCGAGGAGGCGATGCGCCGCGCGGGCCTGCAGTACAACATCGTCGGCGGCTTCTCGTTCTACGAGCGCGCCGAGGTCAGGGACGTCATCGGCTATTTGAAGCTCGCGATGAACCCGCACGACTCGGTCGCCCTCTTGCGCGTCATCAACACGCCGCCGCGGGGCCTCGGCAAGCAGACGCTCGACGAGCTGGCGCGCCGCGCCAAAGACTACGGCGTCTCCCTCTGGGAGACGCTCTCCATCGTCACCGACCCGGCGCAAGCCCGGACCGGCTTCGCCGCGCGCGCCTCGAACTCGCTCAAGAACTTCCAGAAGCTCATCACCGACCTCGTCGCGCTCGCGCAGAAGGAGCCCGCCTCCGAGGTGGTCAAGGCCGCCATCCTCGATTCCGGCTACGCCGACTACCTGAAGACCGAGAACTCGGAAGAGGCTGAAGGCCGCCTTGAGAACTTGCAGGAGCTGGTCAACGCCGCCGTCGATTACGACACGGAGGAGGGCGGCGGCCTGCGCGACTTCATCGACTCCGCCGCGCTCGTCGCCGACACGGACGACTACGAGCGCGACGCGCCCGTCACGCTGATGACGATGCACTCGGCGAAGGGCCTGGAGTTCCCCGTCGTCTTCATCGTCGGGCTCGAAGACGGGCTCTTCCCGCACTCGCGCTCGGCCACGGACCCGGCGGAGATGGAGGAGGAGCGCCGCCTCTGCTACGTCGCCATCACGCGCGCCGAGCAGGTGCTCTACGTCTCGCACGCGATGAAGCGGCGCGTCTACGGCGAGGAGATGGCGTCCGAGCCCTCGCAGTTTTTGAACGAGATGCCGCCCGACCTGCTGGAGGATTTAACGCGCGGCGCGTCGTGGCTCTCCTTCGCGCGCAGCTCCTCGCGCATGGAGTCGGTCGCCACGGCGCGCGCCCTGCGCGGCGAGCCGCGCCCGGAGCCGCGCCGCTTCGAGGGCAAGACTTACGACAGCGTCGAGTCCATCGCCGACTACTTCCGGCAGCGCGGCCAGCAGGTCAGCCGGCACACGCCGCGCAGCGAGCCGCAGCGACCGGCCACGCCGCCGCAGCCCGTCATCAGGCGGCGAGGCGACGCGGCGGGCGCGCCGCCGAACGACTCTGCGACGGGCTTCGCGCCCGGCACGCACGTGCGCCACGCGAAGTACGGTCGCGGGCTCGTCCTGCGGCGCGAGGGCGTGGGCGACGCGGCGAAGCTCACCGTGAGCTTCCCCGGCTTCGGCCAGAAGAAGCTCATCGAGAAGTACGCGGGGCTTGAGAAGGCTTAGGCCCGGGCCGCGACCGCGAGCGGACTTAAGCGGGCCGCCCCGCGCGTCACGAACGTCGTCCGCCGCGCCGCGCGATGCGCGACGCCCCGCGATGCGCGACGCCGCGCGATCAGTTTGATCGGTTTTCCGAACGGCCCTCCCCGTCTTCAAGACCCTTCCCTTCCGCCTTTCGACTTTCGCGTTTCGCGGTGGCCTGTCATAATCTTTCGCGTCAACGCAGCCTCCCCGCCGCCGTCCGCGTCGCGTGACAGTGAGGATTGAGAAATGACCTTCCCCCGCAGCCCACGCCGCGCCGCCGCGCCGCTTCTCACGGCCATCGCGCTCGCCCTCTCGCTCGTCTCCGCGCAGCAGCCGAAGCCCGCCGCGCCCAAGCCCGCCGCGCCCCCCAAGCCGGCGGCGGAGCAGCCCGCGCCCGCCGTCACGCTCGACACGCTCTTCGCCGCCGACTCTTACGCCATCTACGGCGAGATGCGCGGCGTCGGGCAGTACGTCTCCTCCGAAGAGTTCAAGCAGATGATCGGGTCGCTGCGGATGCCCGGCACGGTGCCGCCGGAGCTTGACCAGCTCCTCGAATTCGTCGCCGCGCACGCCGAAGTCCTCTCGGAAGCGCGCATCGCCTTCGCCGCGATGCCCGCCCGCGACGGACTCCCGCAGGTGGTCGGCGCGGTCGAACTCTCCTCGCCCGAAGACGCGCGGAAGCTTGAGCCGCAACTGCGCGAGTTCATCGCCGCCTACTACGACGCGCAATCGGGCGACGAAGGCGCGGGCGCAGAGGCGGCGGCGGCGAAGGCCGCGCGCACGGCTAATAGGGGCGCGACGCTCGGCGCGACGACGACCGTGATCGCCTCCGAAGGCACGCCGTCGCGCGCCGCGAGGCGTCGCGTGCGTTTGCAGCCGCAACAGTCGAGGGCCGTGCGCGCGAACGGGCGGGCCGAGGCGCAGGCGGCTGCGCCCTTCTTCGTCAAGCGCGCGGGCGGCCTCGTCGTGATTGCCGACAGGCAGTTCACCTTCAGGCGTCTCGGCGGCGCGGCGGGCGAGCCGCCGTTGACGGACGAGCCGGGCTTTCAGGCGGCGCGCGCGCGGCTCGCCTCCGACACGCTCTTCCTCTACTTCAACACGACGCGCATGAGCCGCTATACGAAGCGGCAGGCGGAAGAGTACGAGCGGCAGACCAAGCTGGCCGAGGCGGAGGAGGCGGCGGCGATCAGGAACGGCGGGAACGACAACCGCCCGATCTCAGGCCGCGGGCGCACGGCGCCCGCCACGGTCAGGAACAGCGAGGCGGGCCCCGGCGTCCCCGCCGGTTCGGCGAACACCAACTCGAACGCCGCCGCGCCTTCGCCGGAGAAGAAGGAGGAGGGCGACGACGAGTCGGACGAGACCCTCGCCGCGCTCGAAGAGTTCAAGCGGCACGAGGCCGAGGAGGAGCAGAAGCGCAAGTCGCAGCCCGGCTACGAGGAGGAGCAGAAGCGGCAGGCGCGGCAGCGCGAGTTCGAGAACCAGCTCGGCCACGTCGTCTTCAGCGGCGACCCGACGCGGGGCGCGTGGCCCGAGAGCGTCGGCGTCGGCGCGAGCATCGAGGGCGACGAGATCGTCTTGCGCGCGCTCTTCGTGGGCGACTCGGAGGGGCACACGCCGCGCCCCGTCCCCTTCATGCCGATCCTGCTCTCCGGCCCGCAGCTCGCGCCCGAGGCCGCGAGCGTCGTCCCCGCCGACGCAGACATCTTCGTCGCCGCCTCGCTCGACCTGCCGCAGATGTACGACTACGTGGCGTCCGCCTTCAAAATCTTCGACCTCGCGGCGGGCGCGGCGGGCGAGCAGGACAAGACGGGGCTCTTCGAGTCGCAGGTCTCCGCCTTCGAGCGGGACAACAAATTACGCATCCGCGAAGACCTGCTCGCCTCGCTCGGCAACGAGATCGCGCTCGTCCTGCCTTCCGACTTTTTGGGCGGCCCCCGCCGCCGCACGCCGCAGGGCGCGGGCGGCGACGCGGCGAACGCCGACGCGGCGAAGCTGGAGCCGCAGACGTTCGCCTCAAGCCCCGTCGTCATCGTCTCGCTCTCCGACAAGGAGGCGATGAAGGGGCTCCTGCCGCGCGCGCTCCAAGCCGCCGGGATCAAGGGCGCGAGCGAGGAGCAGTTGATCGAGAAGCGCGGCGACGTGGAAGTCTTGATCTTCACGCAAGCCTCCGCCGCCTTCATCGGGAACTTCCTCGTGATGAGCGATCCGCAGACGATGCGCTGGGTCATCGACGCCTATAACAGGCGCGAGACGCTCGCGGGCAGCGAAGGGTTCCGCCGCGCCGTCGGGTGGCAGCAGCGGCAACTGCTCGGGCAGGTCTACGTCTCGAACGCGCTCATCAAAGACGCCTTCGGCGACGTTTACAAGTCGATCGAAGACATCGAAGATCAGGAGTTGAGGGGCTTCCTCTCCCGCCTCGACCCGAACCCCGGGGCCGTCACGCACACGCTCACGAAAGAGGGCACAGGGCTGCTGCACGAGCTGCACGTGCCGAAGAACCTGCTCGCGCTCATGTCCGCCAGCACCGTCGTCATGGAGAAGACCGCGATCCTGCGTCGCAACGAGATGATGGCGGTCGGCGTGATGTACAACGTCGCCCGCTTGCAGGCCGAATACAAGGAGGGCGCGGGCAGGTACGGCGGCATCGAAGAGCTGCGTAATAAGGAGGGGAAGGATGAGGAGGGGGGCGACACCGCGAACCCCTTCGAGTCGGAGGGCTACGAGATTAAAGTCACCGCCTCCGGCGACAAGTTCGAGGCGACCGCCACGCCGACCGACTACCCGAAGCAGGGCCGCCGCTCCTTCTTCATCGACCAGACGAACGTCCTGCGCGGCGCGGACACCGGCGGCAGGCCCGCCAACGCTTCGACCGAGCCCTACAACCGCTGACGCGCTCGCTCCGACGCGGCGCGCGGGAACGGATGACGGCCCCGCGCCGTAGCGTCGGCCCTGAAAGCGGCGCAAGACTTGTGGCCCGCGGCGCGCGCCGCGGGCCACAAGTCTTGCGCCCCCTTGCGTGGGCTCGCGCGCGCCGTCTCCTCGTCCGACGCTCAGCGCCGTTTCCGCGCCGCGCGCTTCTTCGCCGCGGGCGGCGCGGCCTTGGCGGCGCGCCCCCGCTTCTTCGCGTCCGCGCCCGTCTTGCCGCCCTTCGACTTGGCGGCGGGGGCCTTCCCCGCCTCCTTCTTCTCGCCCCGCTTCGCCGCGCCCGCGCCGTCGCCGATCTCTTCGCGCACCAGCTTCTCTTCGGGCGGGCGGCCCCCGGCGAAGGCGAAGACGTGGTAGTGATCGCGCAGCTCTCGCAGCGCCTCGACCCTCCCCTCGCGTTCGAGGCGCGCCAGATCGGCCATCACGAAGTTCTGCTCGGCGGCGGTCATGAAGTGGTAGTAGATGTCGAAGGCGAGGCCCGTGGTGTGCGGCGCGGTCTCGATCAGGGTCGCGTTCGGGTTGACGGCGTTCAGCCGCCGCTGGTACTCGTCGGTGCGCACGAGCGACGTGAGGGGGAGGCGGCGGTCGAACTTCTCCCGGTAGGAGCGGGCGATCTCCTTGATCATCTGGAGCGCCGCCGGGCGCGCGTAGGCGAGCAGCCGCGCCTTGAACTCCTTGCGCGCCGCCGCGTCCTGCAGGTCGTAGGCGCGCCCGCCGAAGTCGCGCGCGAAGCCCGACAGCTCGTCGTACTCCGCGGCGAGAAGCTTGCGCCGCGCCGTATTGCGGTAGAAGGAGTCGAGGAGCTGCATCCGGCCCTTCGCCGCCGCCGCGTCCCTCCTCTTCTCGGCGATCTCCTCGGTCAGCGCCTTGCGCCGCTCGCGCTCCTTCTTCGGCAGCCCGGCCAGCTCCTTTGACAGCTCCTTCGTCGATTCGTCCTGCGCGGCGAGCGAGTCTTTCAGTTGCGCGTAGTCGGCCTCGAAGTCGGCGTCCGTCGCGTAGAGCGCGACGCTCTTGCCCGTCGCCTTGTCGTAGTGCGTCAGCGGCTCGTCGGAAACCGCCAAGCCGACGCCGTAGAGGATGTAGTCGTCGCCGAGCGGCGGCACTTCGACGAACTCGCCGCGCCGGATCATCGCGACCAGCGCGGCGAAGTCGTGCGGCGTCTCGAAGCCGCCCTCGCGCCACGCCGCGACCTGAATGGAGAGGAACCGCCTGCGCTCCTTGTACTGCTTCAGCTCCTCCGGCACTTCCACCGCGGCCTTCCGACCGATGGCCTCGCCGCGATCCTCTTCGATCCTGAGCGCCGCCTGCTTCCACGGATCGAGCATCGGCGTCGGCACGCCCGCGGGCGCGGTCATCGCCGCCTCGCGCGGCGGCGCGCGGCGGCAGCCCGCCGCGAGCGAAGCCGCGGCGAACACGAGAGCCGTCAGGAAAAGGAACGCCGCCTGTCTCATTAGTTTGCGCCCGCCCACACGCCCCGCTCCGTTTTCACGAAGTTGAGCCGCGCGCAGACGTTAGCCTTCACGCGACGGCGTCACCGTTAGCGATTATCGTGCCGCCCCGGTCAACCCCGCCCCGCCCGGCGTGCATCAGTTAGGCGGCACGCGCGTTCTACCAAACGGGCACGAGTCTCCGGCCCACTTTTTCGCAGGTAATCCCTGTCTGACGAATTCGCCCGCACAGCTCGCGGGACGGCGGCGGAGCCGTCCCCTGAGGAGGCCCACGATGAAACTCAAAGCTCTGGTCGCCGTCGCCCTCGTCTTCTCCCTCAACTCCGGCGCGCAACACCTGCGCGCACAAACCCGGCGCGCGCCGTCGGCGCGGGCGGCGCGGGCCGGGCGGCTCGCCGCCGCCGCCGCGCCGCTCGCGCACGCCGGGGGCGCGCCCGAAGAGTCGGCGCAGGCGGGGCAGACATTGCCCATCCGCCGCGTCATCCTCTACAGCAACGGCGTCGCCTACGTCGAGCGGCGCGGAACCGTCACGGGGCACGCCGAGATCGCGCTCTCGTTCAAGCAGTCGCAGGTTGACGACGTGTTGAAGTCGATGGTCGTGCTCGATCTCGGCGAGGGGCACGTCGGCGCGGTCAGCTACAACTCCAGCGCGCCGCCGCAGGCGCGGCTCAACGACATCCCCTTCACGGTCGGCGCGCAGACGGAGGGCGGCGGGCTCGCGCAAATCCTCGCGCAGTTGCAGGGCGCGCGCGTCGTCGTGGCGACGAAGGCGGGCGCGGTCGCCACCGGCTCGATCCTGACGGTCGAGCAGCGCAACTCCGAGCCCGCGCCCGACAAGCCGGCGGCGCAGACGCACGCCCTCGTCATCGCCTCCGAGACGGGCGAGCTGATGAGCTTCGAACTCTCGGACGTGCGCTCGGTCAGGCTCGCCGACGAGGGCGCGCGCCGCGACATCAAGGAGTTCGCCACGGCGTCGGCCTCCGCGCGCCGCCGCGACGCCAAGACCATCGTCGTCACGTCCGACGGCGCCGCACAGCGCGAGATGATCGTCAGCTACACCATCGCCGCGCCCATCTGGAAGACGACCTACCGCGTCGTGCTCGATTCGACGGGCAAGCCTTTCTTTCAGGGCTGGGCGATAGTCGACAACGTGAGCGAGGAGGACTGGCGCGACGTGCGGCTCTCGCTCATCTCCGGCACGCCGATCTCCTTCATCCAGCCGCTCCAGCAGCCCTTCTACCGCTACCGCCCCGTCATCCCCCGCCCCGCAGACCTCAGGCTCGAACCGCAGGTTCACGATCCGTCCGAGGACGAGGGGGCGGCGGGCGTCGGCGCGGGCATCGGCGCGGGCGGCGGCGGCGGAGGCTCCGGCTCGGGCGGCTCGCTCGCGCAGCCAAACGCCTTCGCCGCCGACGGCGTGAGCAAGGACGTAGCCGCGGCGCGGCGCGACGCGACCACGCGCATGCCCGTGCAAAGGCAGGTGCTCGAACTCCCCGCGAACAACGTCAACAACCTCTCGCTGCTCAGCCCCGCCGCCGCGCCCGCCACGACGAGCCTGAGCGACGCGATCACGGGCGGCAACTCCGGCATCGAGGCCGCGGCGGAGGGCGCGGAGGTCGGCGATCTCTTCGAGTACCAGATCGCGCACCCGGTCACGGTGCTGCGCGACCGCTCGGCGCTCATACCCATCGTGCAGACGAGGATGGAGGGCGCGCGCGTCTCGATCTTCAACGAGGCGGCGCGGCGCGACCGACCCTTGAGCGGGATGCTTCTGAAGAACACCTCCGGCCTGACGCTCGAAGACGGCGCGCTCACCGTCATCGACGGCAACGCCTACGCGGGCGAGGCCCTGATGGAGCGGCTCAAGCCCGAGGAGCAGCGGCTCGTCTCCTTCGCGCTCGACCTCGGCACGCTCGCGGGCGTGCGGCAGTTGGAGTCGAAAGCGCCCGCCTTCATCGCGCGCATCCGCGACGGCGTCTTTCAGGTTCACTACTTTCAGGAGGACAAGAAGGTTTACACGCTCACGAACCAGACCGACAAGGCGCGCACGGTCTACGTCGAGCACCCCGTCCGGCAGGGCTGGGAGCTGGCGAAGGACGCGCCGACGCCGGAAGGCAGGAGCGCGCGCTACTACCGCTTCCGCGTCGAGCTGGCCCCGCACGCGAAGGTCGAGCTGCCCGTCGCCGAGCGGCGCGCCCTGATGGACGCCTACGCCCTCTCCGACTTCACGCGCGCGCAGCTCGACCTCTTCGTCGCGCGCCGCTACGTGGACGAGCCGACGCGCGCCGCGCTCCAGAGCCTCATCGACCTGAAGGCCCGCGTCGCCGCGCTCGACGCGCGCGGCGCGGCCATCGACGAGGAGGTCGAGGCCATCGGCGAGGATCAGAAACGCCTGCGCGAGAACATCGAGGCCCTGACCAAGACCGCCGAGGCGAAGCAGCTCATCGTCCGCTACATCGCCAAGGCCGACACGCAGGAGACGCGCATCGAGCAGTTGACCAAGGAGAAGCAGGCGGTCGCCGCCGAGCGCGAGCGCCTGCAAGCGCAGCTCGACGCCGCGATCCGCGCGCTGGTCGTCGAGCGCAACCTCGCGGAATGATCGTAGGGGCCGGGCCCGCCCCCGCCCCTACGACAGAGGGGCGGCTTGAGTGATAGTCACTCAAGCCGCCCCT
>DASVQC010000039.1:0-100654 GCA_036389335.1 Pyrinomonadaceae bacterium
CCTCAGTATCAAACTGCGCGAGGCGCGCTTCATCACGCGCGCGCTGTTTTCGACCGATCACCCCGTGCTCGCGCACGTCATCCCGATGCGCCGCTGCAACCTCGCCTGCACCTACTGCAACGAGTACGACAAGACCTCCGACCCCGTCCCCTTCGACGAGATGAAGCGGCGGCTCGACAAGCTCGCCGACCTCGGGACCTCCGTCGTCACCATTTCGGGCGGCGAGCCGATGATGCACCCGGACATCTACGAGATCGTCCGCCACGTCCGCAAGCGCGGGATGCTCGCCGGGCTCATCACCAACGGCTACTACCTGACGCCCGAAAAGATCGAAAAGTTTAACCGCGCCGGGCTCGACTACCTGCAGATCAGCATCGACAACGTCGAGCCCGACGAGGTCTCCAAGAAGAGTCTGAAACTCCTCGACAAGCGGCTGCGCTGGCTCGCCGAGCACGCCGACTTTCAGGTCAACATCAACTCCGTCATCGGCAGCGGCGTCCGCAAGCCCGAAGACGCGCTCGTCATCGACAAGCGCGCGCTCGAACTCGGCTTCACCTCCACCATCGGCGTCATCCACGACGGCGGCGGCGAGCTGAAGCCTTTGAGCGAGAACGAGCGCAGAGTTTACCGCGAGGTGCAGAAGCTGCCCGACCACCACGACTACAAACCCTTCGAGGTGAAGGGCGCGTGGCAGGGCCTGTGGCAGCTCGCGCGCAACGTCGGGCGGCGCGAGTACGCGCGGCTCGACTGGTTTCAGGAGAACCTCATCGCGGGCAAGGCGAACGACTGGCGCTGCCGCTCGGGCGCGCGCTACCTCTACGTCTGCGAGGACGGCCTCGTCCACTGGTGCTCGCAGCAGCGCGGCTACCCCGGCACGCCGCTCGCCGACTACACGACCGCCGACGTGATGCGCGAGTACGACACGGAGAAGCACTGCGCGCCCTTCTGCACCGTCGCCTGCGCGCAGAAAGTCGCCATCCTCGACAACTGGCGCAAGCCCCAGCAGCTCGCCGCCGCCGAGCCCGCCAAGAACCTCCGCGAGACCATCAGCCAAGTCTTGCGCGCCGAATAGCGACGCCACCGGCGGTCGAAAGTTATGACGTGGGAACGGGGCGGGCCGCGCGTTGTGTGACGCGCGGCCCGCCCCGTTTCGTGAGAATCGCTTGCCGGCCCGGACGCCGCGCGCCCGTCCGGTCGAGTCAAACCTGCGGCGGGATGGTCTCTTCGCCGACGGCGTGCAGCGCCATCGAGCTGGACAGGCCGAGCCCGGAGAGGCGGCCCGCCATGACGACGATGATCTGGCCCCGCTCGACGACGCCCGCTTCCAAGAGCGCGCGGTCGCCCACCTTGATCAAGTCGCGCGTGCTCTCGGCTGCCGTGTGGATGAGGGATTCGACGCCCCAGATGAGCGACAGCTCGTTGCGCACCTCCTCGGAAGAGGTGAGCGCGACGATGCGCTGGCGCGGCCTGAGCACGGCGAGGCGGCGCGCCATCAGCCCCGACTCGGTGAAGACCGCGACGAGGCGCGCGTTCATCTCCTCCGCCGCGAACGCCGCCGCCTCGCACAGCGCGCGGCTCGTGCGCCCCGTCTGCCTGCCGCTCCACTTGTGCCCCGACCCGTACTCGTCCGAGCGCCCGCCCTCAGCCGACTCGATGATGCGCGCCATCGTCGCCACCGCCGCCACCGGGTACTGCCCCGAAGCCGTCTCGCCCGACAGCATCAGCGCGTCCGAGCCGTCCCACACGGCGTTCGCCACGTCCGACGCCTCGGCGCGCGTCGGGCGCGGCTCCGAGACCATCGACTGCAACATCTGCGTCGCCGTGATGACGAACTTCTCGGCGCGGTTCGCCTGCTCGATGATCCGCTTCTGGTAGACGGGCACCAGCTCGACGCTCGTCTCCACGCCCAGATCGCCGCGCGCCACCATCACGCCGTCCGTCGCGTCGATGATGGCCGCGAGGTTGTCCATCGCCTCCGCCTTCTCGATCTTGGCGACGAGGGGCGCGCGCCCGCCCGCGGCTTTAATCAGAGACTTCGCCTCGACGCAGTCTTCGGCGCGGCGCACGAACGAGAGCGCGACGTAGTCCGCGCCGTGCCGCACGGCCCAGTTGAGATCGCGTCGGTCTTTGTCGGTGAGCGAGGGGATGGGCAGCGCGACGCCCGGCAGGTTGATGCCCTTGCGCTCCTTCAGCTCGCCGCCGTTGACGACGCGCGCGATCACGTCGGTGTCGGTCGTGCGCTCGACGTTCAGCTCGATCAGGCCGTCGTCGAGGAGGACGCGCGTGCCGGGCCGCACGTCGCGCGCGAGCCCGGGGTAGTTGGTCGAGACCTCGTGGGAGTCGCCCGCGACCGAGCGCGTGGTGAGCGTGAAGAGCGCGTTGGCTTCGAGCGTGACGGGCTGGCCGCCGCTGAGCACGCCCGTCCTGATCTTCGGGCCGGAGAGATCGACGAGCACGGCGAGCGGTCGCTTCATCCGCGCCGCGGCCTCGCGCGCGCGCCGGATCGTCTCGGCGTGCTCCTCCTGCGTGCCGTGCGACATGTTGATCCGCACGGCGTTGGCGCCCGCGGCGAGCAACGCTTCGAGCGTCGCCGGATCGCGCGAGGCGGGGCCGAGCGTCGCGAGTATCTTGGCTTTCCTCATCGTTTCGTCAATCGTAGAGAAAGCCGTGGCAAGTGACAAGCGGCGAAAAGCCGTGACGGGTAAACGGTGACAAGTGACAGGGAAGAAGTGACGAGTGGTGAGTGGTGAGTGATGAGTGGTGAGTGGTGAGTGACGAGTGATTAGTTGAAGACGAATGCTTTTAACTTATCACTCACCACTCACCACTCATCTCTTTCATCTTGTCACCCGTCACCCGTCACCCGTCACGGCTATTAGTCGTCGAGGGCCGACTTGATGACGTTTTCGAGTTCGGCGACGGCGGTGGAGTCGAAGCCGACGAAGTGTTTGAGGAGGCGGCCCCTGCGGTCGAAGACGTAGGTCTGAGGGATCACGTCGTTGTCGGCGAAGTAGAGTTCGTTCATCGCGTCGGCGGGGTAGCCGAGCGGGTACTGGATGCCGAACTCGCGGACGAAGGCGGGGACTTTCGCCCGGTCGTCCTCGCCGCCGACGTTGAGGCCGACGATCTGCAAGCCGCGCGCGCCGTAGCGCCGCTGCAGCTCGACGAGGTGCGGCGTCTCGTCGCGGCACGGCGGGCAGTAGGTCGCCCAGAAGTCGAGGACGAGGACTTTGCCGTGGTAGTCCGAGGGGCGCGCGCTCCGCCCGTCGAGCGTCGTCCAGACGCTCGCGCCGAGGCTCGCCTCGTCGGCCTTCGCGCCGCCGCCGCGCGGGACGCGCGCGGCGTTGACGGGCGGCATCGGCACGCTCGTCTGCGGCATGGAGCTGCCGCGCGGCGTGTTCGCGTTGTCGGGCGTGTAGGAGATCGACTGCTTCGTGTAGTCGGGGCGCGTGCAGGCGGCAGCGGCGAGCGCGAGCGCGGCCAGTGTGATCGCGAGGGCGGTTCTCACGGCGGACGATTCGCGGGGCGGCGTCAACGGCGCGCCCCGTCTTCGGAGAATTGCTGCTCCAGCTCTTCGACGGAGGGGCGCGCGTCCTGCGCGGGCACGCGGTAGTTCTCGTCGGCCCAGTTGCCGAAGTCGATCAGCTTGCAGCGCTCGGAGCAGAAGGGGCGGTGCGGGTTCTCCCTGCTAACTTCGGCGGGCCTGCCGCAGTTGGGACACTTCTTCATCACACGTAAAAATTAGAAGGGCGGAGGGCGAAAGTCAAACGCAGGTGACTTCCGCCCTCCGCCCTCCCGGGCCCCGACTTTTTTCTCTACGCCGTCGCCATCTCCGGCGGGTGCTTGACGAGGATTTTGCGGTCGACGAAGTCGATGACCCCGGCGCGGCGCAGGTCGTTCAGGCGCACGGTGACGCTCTCGCGCGTCGAGCCGACGATGGAGGCGATCTCGCGGTGCGGGAGGGCGAGGTCGATGAGGACGCCGCCCGGCTCCTCGCGCCCGTAACGCTCGGAGAGTTCGACGAGCAGCTTTTCGAGGCGCGCGGGGATGGCGTCGAGGGCGAAGTCGGCGACGCGCCGCTCCGAACGTGAAAGTCGTTGACCGAGCAGCCGCAAAGTGTGATGATTGAGTTCGCGACTTTCCCCCATCGCCAGCTTGAACTCGCCCGCCGGAATCCGCAGCACGCGCGCGTTCTCGAACGCCGCCGCGGACATCTGGTGCGCGCCCGTCGAGTAGAGCGCGAACTCGCCGAAGAGCGCGCCGGTGGGCAGGATGTCGATGACGGCCTCGCGGTCGGTGCCGGGCTCGGGGCAGCACAGCTTGACGCGCCCGCGCGCGACGAGGTAGAGGGCGTCAGCCGGGTCGCCCTCGCGGTAGACGAAACGGCGGCGGCGGAAGTCGTAGGCGGCGGCGGCGGCGGCGAGCCGGGCGACGGTCTCTTCCGAGAGGCCGTCGCCGATTTCGGAGGCGCGGATCGCGTCGGCGCGCTCGGCGTCGGTCAGATCGCAGGCTCTGCGGTGTGGCATCGGGGGAACCTCAAAGTTTCGCCGCCTCGCCTCGGGGGCGTCGCATCCGGGCGCGGGCCGGGCGCGGGCGCGAAGGGGGATCGCCGGGGCGGTCGAAAGGAGCCAAGTGTGATCGAAACGGAGCAGGCGAGGCGCGAGAGCGACGGACGAGCCCGAACGGGGCGCGAACCGAGGAGCCTCTAAGATTATTCGTTCAAGTTAGTAAGGATTTCGTCGGCAAGAATTGCAACCGAGCGCGCGCGCTGCGGCATCCGTCCTTGTTAGGCACGCACTCTAGCACGAAGCGTGCACGCGCGCAAGACCCTCCCCCGGCGAGGGGCGCGACCGGAGGCGAGAGCGAGATTTATGCTGAGCAAGTTCAACGTACTGC
Source organism: Pyrinomonadaceae bacterium (assembly GCA_036389335.1). GTDB lineage: Bacteria > Acidobacteriota > Blastocatellia > Pyrinomonadales > Pyrinomonadaceae > JAIVGV01. The sequence goes on from DASVQC010000039.1 coordinate 4,897, forward strand.
TCGTCGAGGACGATCCCGACAAGCAGCAACTGCTGAGGGTCGCCCTTGAGATGGCGGGCTACAACGTGCAGACCGCCGACGACGGCGTCGAGGGCCTGCTCGCCGTCGAGTCGCACCAGCCCGACCTCATCGTCACCGACGTGATGATGCCCAACATGGACGGCTACGAGATGGTGCGAAGGGTTCGCGCCAACCCCTCGACGCGCTTCATCCCCGTCATCATCCAGACCGCCGCGCGCGGCGCGACCGACGACGTGCGGCGCGGGGCCGAAGTCGGCGCGCTCGGCTACATCACCGACCCGACCGATCTCGACCTCCTGCTCGCCCGCGCGCGCACGCTGCTCGACTTCAAGAACTACCTCGACACGTGCGAGGAGGCGGCCTTCACGGATCACCTGACGGGCCTCGCGAACCGCCGCCGCTTCGAGCGACAGCTTGAGCGCGAGGTCTCGCGCACGCGCCGCTTCAGCCACCCGTTCTGCCTCCTCCTGCTCGACATCGATCTCTTCAAGAAGGTTAACGACACCTACGGGCACGACGTCGGCGACGACGCGATCCGCCGCCTCGGCAACGCCCTCCAAGCCGGGACGCGCGGCATCGACACGGCGGCGCGCGTCGGCGGCGAGGAGTTCGGCGTGATCCTGACCGAGACCGACTTCGCGCACGGGCTCGAAGTCGCCGAGCGCCTGCGCGCCAGCATCGCCGAGATGGCGGTGCCGGTCGCCGGGCGGATCACGGTCAGCGTCGGACTCGCCGAGTTCAACGCCGGATTGCGCGACGCGCGCGAGCTGTTCAACGCCGCCGACGCCGCGCTCTACGAGGCCAAGCGGCAGGGGCGCGACCGCGTCTGCTCGACCGACGACACGCAAGCGAACCCCGCGCCGACCGTGGGCGTATCATAAAGACGGTGACAAGTGACAAGTGACAGGTGACGAGCTAGACAATAGCGCGGATTTGCTTGTCACCTGTCACCTGTCACTTGTCACGCTCTTGGAGGGATCATGGCTGACTACAAGGATCGCTTGGGCGAGTGGGGCGACGCGGCGCGGCGCAAGGCGCGCGAGCTTGACGAGAAGTACAAGATCAAGGAGCGCGTCGAGGACGGCGCGCGCGTGGCGCAGGACGCGGCCAAGCGCGGCGCGACGCGCGTGGCGGAGGAGGCGGAGCGGGCGCGCGCCGAGGCCGAGCGGCTCGGCGCGGAGTTCGAGTCGGGCGGTCGCGGCGGGGAGCTGCGCGATCAGGCGCGGCGCGCGGCGGAGGAGGCCGAGCGCGCGGCGCGCGCGGGCGTCGAGAAGCTGAAGGGCGCGGGGCGCGACGCGCGCGGGAAGGCGGGCGACGTTCTCGGCGACGCGCGCAAGCACTACGAACGCGCCTCGAAGGTGGTGGGCGCGGGGGCCGGGGTGGCGCGTCTGACTTCGGCGACGACCGCCGGCGCGCGCAGGGCTTACGACTGGGCGCGCGCGAACCCGAAGCAGGCCGTGCTCGTGACGATCTCGGTCGCGGCGGGCGTGCAGGCGGGCATCGTCTTCCCCTCGCTCGACGGCGTGCTGCTCGGCGCGCACCCGCACTGGCTGACGCACTCCGCGCTGCCGGTCTGGGCGCTCAGGCGCGCGGGCGAGAAGTTCGACGCCTACCTGCGCGAGCGCGAGAGGTTGATCGAGCAGGGCGAGCTGAGCGAGGCCGAGCGCAGGCGCGCGGAGTTCGAGCGCACCATCGTGCGCCACGTCGGCGCGCCGCTCCTCGGCGCGTTCAGTTGCGCGGCGGGCTTCGCCATCTGGGCGCAGATTCTACAGCCGGGCACCGTCGTCGGCGCGCCCATCCAGTGGCTCGTCGGCGGCAACCCGCTCCTCTCCGGCATCTGGCTCTTCAGTAACGGCGTCATCTGCTTCCAACAGGGCTACAAGTTCTTCATGATCGCGCTCAAGGATCAGAAGGACGCCGAGCGGATCGTCCGCGAGATCAGAGGACTGCTGCCCGCGGCTGCGACGGCGTAGCATTGAGGCCGCCATGAGGCGACAACGCGGCTCGCGATCCCTTGCCTTCGGCGCACTCGTCACCGCCGTCCTGACGGTCGCGGCGTGCACGGTCGAGTCGAGGCGGCGTGCGTGCGTCCTCGCGTGGCAGGCGTGTCTGACGATGCGGGCGTACCACCCCCCCGACATGCCGGGCGGCGGGGTGCGCGAGGGCACCCCGGTTGATCCGCTCGTCTTCTTCTTCGGCGCGTCTCTCGGCGTGCCGATCTACGGCGGACTCACTTACGCCGCCCTGTGCGTCGCCTCCCGGTGCAAAAACCGGCGCACGCCTTTCAGGTGATCGGCCCCCCGGTTCGCCCCCGCTTTTATTATTACTTGGTAACTTGCCCGCCGCTGCTGTAAGATGCAGCGACCCTGCGCGCCGCGCCTCCCCGGGCGCGCGCGCAAACTGTTCACGGAGTTCCCCCTTTGAGCAAGACAAGACCCCGCATCCTCTTCGTGGACGACCACGAAGACACGCGCCTCGTCATCATCACATGGCTCGGCGTCCTCGGCTACGAAGTCCGGGCGGCGGAGAGCGCGCACGAAGGCTTGCGCATGGCGCGCGACGAGCGCTTCGATCTCTACCTGCTCGACAGCCGCTTCGCCGACGGGACGGGCCGGGAGCTGTGCGAGAAGCTCCGCGAGTTCGACCCCGCGACGCCCATCATCTTCTACTCCGGCGAGACCCCGCAGCGGCTCAAAGAGTCGATGGAGTGCGACGCGCAAGGCTACGTCGTCAAGCCCGAGTTCGACGCCCTCCCCCAAGTCATCGAGAGCGCGCTCAACGCCGCCTAGCCGCCCGCGAGCGGCGCGGGCCGCCCCGAGCCGCGACCGCGAGCCTTAGCCGCCACACACGACGCGCCGCGCGCACGAAACCCCTTCGTGCGCGCGGCGCGTCGAACATTTCACCAAACCCCTTCAGCCGATGCTGAGCGGGAACGGCTCGAAGCAGAGCAGGAAGACGGCGAGCGTGAGCCACGCGACGGCGAGGCGGGCGCGACCGAGCGTCGCCTCCTCGTGGGTCGCGCGCGGGTGCGGCAGGCGCAGCATGACGAAGAGCAGGACGGCGTAGACGAACCCGCCCGGCGCGTGATGCCACAGCCAGCCGAGCACGGCGAGCGCGAGCATCGCGGCGAAGGCGAAGCGCCCGACCAGACGGTGCGCGCGCTCGCCGAAGACGGAGAAGACGGCGTGCCCGCCGTCGAGCTGCCCGACGGGCAGCAGGTTCAAGCTCGTCACGAGCAGGCCGATCCACGCCGCGAAGTAGAAGGGGTTGGGCGCGGCGTTGGCGATGTCCATGCGGAGTGCGCGCGCGAGCAGGCGGAGCAGCGGCGGGTCGTTGAAGTAGACGAGCGCGCCCGACGCCTCGGAGGCCGACGCGGGCAGCGGCGGCGCGGGGTGCGTCGTCAGGATCGCGGCGACGGCGACGGGGATGATGACGACGAAGCCGGCGAGAGGCCCCGCGACGCCGATGTCGAAGAGCGCGCGCCGCGTCGGGATGGGCGACTTGATCTTGATGAACGCGCCGAACGTCCCGGCGAGGAAGAGCGGCGGCGCGGGGATGAAGAACGGGAGCGTCGCCTCGACGTTGTAGCGGCGGCACGCGACGTAGTGGCCCGACTCGTGCGCCGCGAGGATCGAGAGCAGCGCGGCGGCGAACGTCAAGCCCTGCGCGATGAGCGACGGGTGCGCGGCGGCGTACTCGCAGACGCCCGCGACGGTGAGGGCGTAATAGAGGGGGACGTAAGAGACGTAATCGAAGAGCCGCGCGGGGGCGGCCAGCACGGGCTCGACCGGCGCGTCGTTCGGGATCGCCTGCATCACGCCCGCGAAGGTGCAGGCGAGCACGGTCAGCAGGAACAGGGCGGCGTGGCGCGCCCACTCGCGCGCCGTCGGTCGCGCCACGCGGCCCGCCCCGAACGCCGCGGGGCGCGCGACGAACGGGTCGAAACCGACGGGGCGTAAAGTCTCAGACATAAATAAAGACGCGACGGGTGAACAGTGACGTGTGACGGGGAGAGCCGTGAACCGTGACAGGTGACGGGTGACAGGGAAGAGAAGGGTCTTCCCTGTCACCCGTCACCTGTCACCCGTCACGGCTCTTTCTCGTCACGGCGTTTCGGGCGTGTCGGTGTCGTGGCCCTCGCCGTCGGCGTCGAAGCCGTGCGCCTGTAGCTCCTTGCCGGGCTTGAAGCGGATGGTCTTGCCCTGCGGGATGGCGACCTCCTCGCCGGTGCGTGGGTTGCGCCCGACGCCCCGCTTGCGCGGCTTGACGATGAAGACGCCGAAGCCGCGCAGCTCGATGCGCTCGCCGCGCGCGAGCGCCTCCTTCATCGAATGGAAGAGGGCGTCGACGGCTTGCTCCGCCTTCATCTTCGGCACGCCCGTGCGGTCGGCGACGCGGTTGACGATGTCGAGTTTGATCACGGCTCTGGTTGCCTCCGTCCGGTCGGCTTAAGTGGAGTTATTACTGCGAATAGGGAGCGCGCCGCACCTCTTGCGATGATAGAGACGCGCGCGCGCGCCTGTCAAGGAGTTCTCCCCGCGCGCGCGCGGGCGACCCCGCGTTGACAAAGCCTCGGCGCGCGCGGCAAACTCGAAAACGGTTCGGCGCGAAGGGCTCGTAAACACGCCGGCGCGGAGAAGGGCGGCGCGGAAACGTTGATGCTCTGGGGAAAGAAATCGGCGGGCACGAAGTTCGGACACGTCTCCTCGGACGACGACCGCGACATCGACGTGCAGCGCGTGGACGACGAGGCGCGCAGGCACTTCTGGTCGGAGGCGCGCCTCCTCCTGCGCGATCTCGTCTTCGCGCTCCTCGTCGCCGCGCTCTTCGTCGTCTTCGTGATGCAGCCCGTCAAGGTCGAGGGCACTTCGATGCTGCCGCGCCTGCACGACGGCGAGCGCATCTTCGTCAACAAGCTGGTCTACTACCACCTGCCGAAACTGGAGCGCGGCGACATCGTCGTCTTCTGGTACCCGGACGATCCCGACAAGAGCTACATCAAGCGCGTCATCGGCCTGCCGGGCGAGCTGATGGAGATTCGCGACGGCGTCATCTACGTCAACGGGCAGGAGCTGAAGGAGCCCTACATCGAGCCGGAGCGCAACGTCACGCGGCTCAACCACGCGCCCGTCCTCATCAAGCCGCACTACTACTTCGTCGCGGGCGACAACCGCGATCAGTCTTACGACTCGCGCTCGTGGGGGCTCGTGCCCGAAAAGTACATCTACGGCAAGGCGCTCTTGCGCTACTGGCCCCTCGCGCAGGCGAGCGTCATCCGCCACGAGACCGACTACCACCTCGCCCCCCGCCCCGGCTCGCAGCCGACGCCGGAGCCCGACGGCGACGAGGTCGAGCCGTGAGGGAGCGATTAGCGATTAGCCGTTAGCTGTTAGCTAAGACGAGAGCGACCATGCACAGACTTTTTGTACGGCTAACGGCTAACGGCTAATCGCTAACAGCTAAATGCTCGACTGGCTCAAGCCGCTGCTGCTGATGTTCTACGCGCCCGCGCGCGGGATGGCGCTGGTGCGCGAGAGCGCGCCGCTCGGCGCCGCCGCCCTCATCGCGCTCGCCGCGCAGGCGATCTACGAACTCTTCGCGCAGTGGCCGTTCATAGCCGCCGACGGGCGCGCGGCGGGCGGCGGCCTCGTCGCCCTCGCGCTCGTGATCACCGCCGTCCGCACGCTCCTCGTCGTCGCGTGCGTCCTCACCCCGGCGCTGATCTTCTTCTCCAACCTGTTCGAGCGGCGGGCCAGTTTCGGCGTGGTGTTGCAGCAGGAGTACGCCTCGGTCGCCTCCGCCGTGCTCTACGCGTGGGCGGCGGCGCACTTCGTCGCGCTGCCGCTCGCGCTCGCGGCGCGCGCCAACGGCTTCGAGGCGGGCGTGATCGCGAGCACGCGCGAACTGATAGAACAATTCGCCGCCCAGAGCGGCGCGCCGCCGCGGGAGGTGGCCCCCGCGCTCGACCCGCGCGAGCTGTCGCGAAATTTCGCTTCGTCGCTGGCGCTGCCCTTCGTCGCGCTCTGGACGCTGGCGGCGGTGCGGCAGGCTTTCCGCACCTCTTGGCCGCGCGCTCTCGCCGTCCTCGTCGGGGGCGGCGTGATCGTCGTCCTGGCCGCGCCGCTCCTGCGCCTCACGGGCTCGCTGCTCTCGTCGCCGTTCCTGCTGCTGATGCTGTTCTTCCTCCTGCGCGGCTACTTCGGGGAGATCATGCGCGGGCAGAGGGCGCGCGCCTCGTTCAAGCAGAACCTCGAAGCATCGACCCTGAACCCGGCGGACGCCTCCGCCCACTACAACCTCGGCCTCATACACCTCTCGCGCAAGGAGCTGGAACAGGCGCGCGAGCGTTTCCGGCGCGCCGTAGAGATCGACGCCGACGAGGTCGACTCGCACTACCAGCTCGGCCGCATCGCGCGGATGCAGGGCCGCCACGGCGACGCCATCACCCACTTCGGAGAGGTCGTCACGCGCGACCCGGCGCACGCGCAGCACGAGGTCTGGCGCGAGATCGGCGCGACCTACCTCGCCGCCGGGCAGAACGACGACGCCCTCGACGCCCTCGAACGCTTCCTCGAAAGCCGCCAGTCCGACGCCGAGGCCCTCTACCTGAAGGGCCGCGCCCTCGCGGGCGTGGGCCGCGTGCGCGAGGCGGTGGACGCGATGCGCGCCTGCGTCGAGGCCGTCAAGACCGCGCCCGCCTACAAGTACCGCACCGACAAGCGCTGGCTCAACGAGGCGCAGCAGTTCTTACGCACACAAGCATGACGAAAACAGTTTCGACTGAGACGAAGACCGCGCTACTCGCGCTCGAAGACGGGAGGGTGTTCCGCGGTCGCTCGTGGGGCGCCGAAGGCGAAGTGTGCGGCGAGATGGTCTTCAACACCTCGATGTCGGGCTATCAGGAGGTGTTGACCGATCCGTCCTACGCCGGGCAGATCGTGTGCATGACCTACCCTCTGATCGGCAACTACGGCGTGAACGCGGCGGACGCCGAGAGCGCGCGCCCGTGGGTCGAGGGCTTCGTCGTCAGGGAGGCGAGCCGGACGGCTTCGAGCTGGCGCGCCGAAGAGACTCTCGACGCCTACCTGAAACGCTGGAACATCCCGGCCATCGATCACATCGACACGCGCGCGCTCGTCCGCCACATCCGGGATCGCGGCGCGATGCGCGCGTGCCTCTCCGCGACCGACGCCGACGAGGGGAGCGTCGTCGGGAAGGCGCGCGCCTCCCTGTCGATGGAGAACAGGGAGCTGGCGAGCGTGGTGACGACGAAGAATCCCTATGAGGTCGCGGCGGAAGGGCCCGAGCGTTTCCACGTCGTCTGCTACGACTTCGGCGTGAAGACTAACTCCTTGCGCGAGTTCGCGCGGCGCGGCTGCCGCCTGACGGTCGTGCCGTCCTCGACGCCCGCCTCGGACGTGCTCGCCATGCGGCCCGACGGCATCTTCCTCTCGAACGGCCCCGGCGATCCGGCCTCGATGTCGGCGGTCGTCGAAGAGATTCGCCGCCTCGCCGAGTCGGGCACGCCGACCTTCGGCATCTGCTTCGGCCACCAACTGCTGGGGCGCGCCTTCGGCGGCACGACCTACAAGCTGCGCTTCGGGCACCGGGGCGGCAACCAGCCCGTGCGCGAGGAGGCGACCGGCTCCGTCGAGATCACGTCGCACAACCACGGCTTCGCCGTCGCGGCGGAGAGCCTGCCCGCCGAGGTCGAAGTCACGCACGTCAACCTCAACGACCAGTGCGTCGAGGGGATGCGCCACAGGCGGCTCCCCGTCTTCTCCGTGCAGTACCACCCGGAGGCCGCGCCGGGGCCGCACGACGCCGAGCACCACTTCGGGCGCTTCGTCGATCTAATGGAGGGCGCGCAAGAGACCCCGCGCGCGTAAAGGCGGGCAGAGGGCAGAGGTCAGAGATCAGAGGTCAGTAAAGGACTTGGTACCGATCTCTGACCTCTAACCTCTGCCCTCTGCCTTTTCAGTTTGTTTCCGGAGTCGCGCCCGCGGGTTGCGCCGCGCCCGCCGCGCCCGGGGGGTTCTCGACGGGCTTGAGCAGGGAGGCGACGATGCCTTCGTCGCGACCGCGGTGCTCCATCCAGTGGCGGTAGGTGACGGAGATGATCGCCATCAGCGGGATGGCGAGGAAGATGCCCGTGACGCCCGCCAGCTCCGCGCCCGCGAGGATGGCGAGGATGACGGCGAGCGGGTGGAGGTGGATGCCGGAGCCGATGATGCGCGGGTAGATGACGTAGTCCTGCGCGATGCGCAGCACGGCGAGGAAGATGAGGACGCCGACCGCCGTGCCCGGCGAGTGGAAGCTCGCGAGGGTGATGGCGATGACGGCGACGGCGAGCGGGCCGGCCAGCGGGATGAACTCGAAGAGCCCCGCGACGAGTCCCGTCACGAGCGCGTAGGGGACGCCGAGCACGAGGAACCCGACCGTGCAGATGACGCCGATGATGAAGCAGGCGATGAGTTGCGCGCGGATGTAGGCGGCGAGCGTGGAGTTCACGTCCTGAAACAACTCGTCGCCGCGCCAGCGCAAGCGCCCGCGCGGGAGCATCTGCAAGGCCGACTGGCGGAAGCTGTCGGCGTCCTTCAGGAGGAAGAAGGCGAGGATCGGGATCAGCACGAGCCACGGCAGGTGCGCGATGATGACGGGCACCGCGCCCGCGACTGACGACTGGACGTACTCGCTGACGCTGTTGAAGCCGTTGCTGACGGTCTGCTTGACGGTCTCACGCGCCCCCGGCGGTATCCGCTGGTAAAACCTCTCCAAGCTCTGCGCGCGATCCGAAATGCTCTTCGAGTAGACGGGGACTTGCTTGCCGAGGCCGGCGATCTGCTCGCCGATCTGCGGCAGCAGCAGGTAGATCGTCAGCCCGATGGAGCCGAAGATGACGAGGTAGACGACGCCGATGGCGAGGGCGCGCGGCATCAGGCGCTCGCGGTCGCCGATCTTGAAGGGGCGGCGGACGAACTCGACGAGCGGCGCGATGAGGTAGGCGAAGAAGATGGCGAGCACGAGCAGCACCAGCACGCTCTGCAACTTGTAGAGCCCCCAAGCGAGGGCGACGACCGCGAAGATGACCCCGATCAGGCGCAGGATGGCGCGCGTCTGCGCCCAACTCGCGGTCGTCGTCGCCGCCGTCGCCGACGCGGCAGCCGAGCCCGCCGCCGTCTCTGCGACCTCCTTCATGTCCGCCCTGTTGGTATCCTGCTCAGCCATTCAATAAAAGCTGTCCGTTGTCGGCGGTCAGTTGTCCGTCGCCACCGGCGGCGACGAGACAGACCACGGACAACGGACGACGGACGACGGACAGCTTTTCTCTCAGTCCTCGTCGTACTCGAACTTCGCGTGATCCTTCTCCCACGTCTTGGCCGACTCGTAGACCATGCCGCGCCACTCCTCGTCGGAGTTGATGAGCTGGAGCGCGGCGAGCGGCTGCGACGGGTTGCGCTCGACGCGCAGGACTTCCGCCACCGCACTCAAGCGCACCTTCGGCTCGTCCTCTTCGAGCACGGCGAGCTGCACGCGGCTGCCGACGAGCGGGAGCCGGTGCAGGTGTACGAGCGCGCCCGACGGCCCCACGTTCTCCGTCGCCCCCTCCGCCACGACGTGCGCCCCCGACTCGTCGTCCCACTCCGCCCTGACGGGGAAGTAGGCCACGTAACGCTGCCCGATGCGATGCTCTACTTGTGCCATAACTCAACAACCGTGACGGGTGAACCGTGACAGGTGACAGGAGGAAGACCGTGAACCGTGAACCGTGACGGGTGACAGGAGAAAGCCGGTCTTCCTTATCACCTGTCACCGTTCACCCGTCACGGCTTCATCCTGTCACTTGCCACCTGTCACTTGTCACGTCCTTTCTATTCCTCTTCCTGCGCGCGCAGCCGCTCGATGACGGAGAAGTCTTCGAGGGTGGTGGTGTCGCCTTTGACCGCGCCGCCCGCGGCCAGCTCGCGCAGGAGGCGGCGCATGATCTTGCCGGAGCGGGTCTTCGGCAGCGCGTCCGTGAACCTGATCTCGTCGGGGCGGGCGAGCGCGCCGATCTCTTTGGCGACGTGCGCGCGCAACTGCTGGTTCAGCTCGTCGGACGGCGTGCGCGTGCCTTCGAGCGTGACGAAGGCCACGATGCCCTGACCCTTCAGCTCGTCCGGACGCCCGACGACCGCCGCCTCCGCCACCGTCGGGTGCGAGACGAGCGCGCTCTCGATCTCCATCGTGCCCAGCCTGTGCCCGCTGACGTTGATCACATCATCAACGCGCCCCATGATCCAGAAATAGCCGTCGCGGTCGCGCCGCGCGCCGTCGCCCGCGAAGTAGACGCCCTCGATCTCGCCGTAGTAGGTCTTGCGGAAGCGTTCGTCGTCGCCCCAGATCGTGCGCAGCATCGAGGGGAAGGGCCGCCTGATGACGAGGAAGCCGCCGAGGTTATCCGCCACCGGCTCGCCCTGCCGCGTGAGGATGTCGGCCTCGACGCCGGGCAGGGGCTTCGTCGCCGAGCCGGGCTTGGTCGGCGTCGCGCCGGGGAGCGGCGAGATCATGATGCCGCCCGTCTCCGTCTGCCACCACGTGTCGACGACGGGGCAGCGGTTGCCGCCGATCACCTCGCGGTACCACATCCACGCCTCCGGGTTGATCGGCTCGCCGACCGAGCCGAGCAGCCGCAAGCTGGAGAGATCGTGTTTGCGCGGGTGCTCGTCGCCCCACTTGATGAAGGCGCGGATGGCGGTCGGCGCGGTGTAGAAGATGCTGACCCGCCGGCGCTCGACGATAGACCAGAAGCGATCCGGCGCGGGGTGGTTCGGCGCGCCCTCGTACATCACGGAGGTCGCGCCGTTCGAGAGCGGCCCGTAGACGACGTAGGAGTGGCCCGTCACCCAGCCGATGTCGGCGGTGCACCAGTAAACGTCCTCGTCCCTGAGATCGAAGACCCACTTCGTCGAGAGGTGCGCCCACAGGAGGTAGCCCGCGGTCGTGTGCAGGATGCCCTTCGGCTTACCCGTGGTGCCGGAGGTGTAGAGGATGAAGAGCGGGTGCTCGCTGTCGAGTTCTTCCGCCGGGCAGTCGGCGTCAACCGTCTCGACGATCTCGTGCCACCACCGATCGCGCCCCTCCTTCATCTCGACGGCTGATCCGGTGCGGCGGACGACGACGCACGCCTCGATGGTCGGCGTCCCCCGCAGGGCCTCGTCCACCGCGGCCTTGAGTTTCACCTCCGAGCCGCGGCGGAATCCGCCGTCGGCTGTGACGACGAGTTTGCAGCCCGCGTCGTTGATGCGATCCTTCAGGGCCTCCGCCGAGAAGCCGCCGAAGACGACCGAGTGCGTCGCCCCGATCCGCGAGCAGGCGAGCATCGCGACGGCCAGCTCAGGGATGAGCGGCATGTAGAGCGCGACGCGGTCGCCCTTGGCGACGCCGAGTTTTTTGAGGACGTTGGCGAAGCGGCAGACCTCGCGGTGCAGCTCCTCGTAGGTCAGCGCGCGCTCGTCGCCCGGCTCGCCCTCCCAGAGCAGCGCGGTCTTCGTGCGCCGCTCGGTCGAGAGGTGCCGGTCGAGGCAGTTGTAGGAGACGTTCGTGCGGCCCCCGACGAACCACTCGGCGTGCGGCGGCTCCCAGTTTAAAACTTTGTCCCAGCGGCGGAACCAGTGCAGCTCTTCCGCCACCCGCGCCCAGAAGGCGTCGGGGTCGCCGGCGGCCTCCGCGCGCAGGCGCTCGTACTCGCCCATCGACTTGACGCGCGCGCGCGCCGCGAACTCCGCGGGCGGCGGGAAGACGCGCTCCTCTTGGAGCGTCGATTCGATGTCGGTCGTGGAAGTAGACATGACTTTCGCCTCACCCCCTTCGCGGCGCGAGGGCCGCGCCGTCGTCCCTTTTCCGTTGTCGGCTGCGCGGTTTTGTGTACCACAGAACGGAGCGCGCCGACAACGCCCACGCGCCGCGCGGGCGGCGCGCGAGGACGGCGGCGCAAAGCCGTCGACTCGGCGGCGCGTCGCGTCTCGTAAACTCCGCCCCTCGTCCCACCGCCCTCGTCCTTGCCCCCGCGCCGATCTCTTCGGTAAAGTACCGGCTCACTCCCGAAACTTCGTGCCGCAACTTTTCCGCAGAGACCCGCGAGCCATGAAAAACCTGACACGCTACGCCCGCGCCGCCTTCGCGTCGCTCCTGCTCGTCTCGCTCACTCCGCCCGCGCTCCCGCAGGCCAAGCCCAAGCCGGAGAAGGCGAGCGTGAAGTCCGCGCCCGTCACCGACACGCTCAGGACTTCCGCCGCGCCGCCCCCGCCGGACGCCCCGCGCGACGAGAAACTCTGGCAGCGCGCCCTCAAGCTCCAGCGATCCGCAATCGTCGTCGACACGCACAACGACATCCTCTCCTTCATGTACGACGAGGACTACGACGTGGGCGAGTCGTCCCTCGGCAGGTACCACACCGACATCGCGCGCATGAAGGAGGGCGGCCTGACCGCCGAGTTCTTCTCCGTCTACGTGGATCGCTCCTACGCGGAGAAGGGCGGCGCGGCGCGGCGCGCGATGGACCTGATCGACCGCGTCTACCGCGCGGCGGAGCGCCACCCGAACGAACTCATGCTCGCGTACTCTTCCGAGGACATCCGGCGCGCGAAGAAGCAGGGCAGGATCGCCGCGCTGATGGGCATCGAGGGCGGGCACGCCATCGAAGATTCGCTCGAAGCCCTGCGCGACTTCTACCGCCTCGGCGTGCGCTACATGACCCTGACGCACAACAACACGAACAACTGGGCCGACTCGTGCTGCGACAAGGCGACGCACAACGGCCTGTCGGACTTCGGCAAGGAGGTCGTGCGCGAGATGAACCGCGTCGGCATGCTCGTGGACATCTCGCACGTCTCGGACAAGACGATGTCGGACGTGCTCGACACCTCGACCGCGCCCGTCATCGCGTCGCACTCTTCGGCGCGCGCGCTCGCCGACCGCCCGCGCAACATCCCGGACGAACTCCTCCGCCGGATCGCTAAAAACGGCGGCGTCGTGATGGTCAACTTCTACCCGGCCTTCATCTCGATGGACTACTACAACGCCGACCGCGCGCGCGACGAGCGCCTGAAGTCGCAGCGCGACGCCCTGCGCGCGCAGTACAAGGACGACGCGAAGCGGCTCGAAGCCGAGTTGAAAAAACTGACCGACGCCAACCCGATCCCGAAAGTCCCGCTCTCGGTCCTCATCGATCACTTCGACCACATCGCGAAGGTCGCGGGCATCGATCACGTCGGCATCGGCTCGGACTTCGACGGCGTGCCCGACCTGCCCGCCGGGATGGACGACATCGCGCACCTGCCCGCGATCACCTACGAACTGCTGCGGCGCGGCTACAGCGAGGCCGACGTGCGGAAAGTGCTGGGGGAGAATTTCCTGCGCGCCTTCGCCGGGGCCGAGCGCGTGGCGCGCGAGGCCAACCGCGGCCAGTTGAGCGGCACGGGCAGCCTGCGCCGCATCGGCGAGGCGAAGAAGTAAGCTGAGGGCCACCGAGCGAGACCGGAATAACTGCGTGGGCGCGGCCCGCCCCTGCAAACATCCCCGGCCATCGAGTTTTGTTGGACGCTCTGAAGATGGCGACTCGTCAGTAGGGGCGGGGGAGGCTCGCGAGTCGTCGAACTCTCTCCGCCTCGGCGCGAGTTCGCGCGCAAGGTCGGCGGGCCCGAAGGGATAAAAATAATGAGCGCGCGCGAGTTGTTAGTGATCAACTCGCGCGCGCTCGATTGCTGAAGGGGCGAGTGAAGGTCTATCGCTCGGTTGCCCTTCGGCGGTTAAGTTAAGCCGGACTAGCTGCCGCTGCCGCCGCCCGAGCCGCCGCTGCCGGAGCCGCCACCCGAGCTGCCGCCCGAGCCGCCGCTGCCCGATCCACCGCCGGAGCCGCCGGAACCAGACCCGCCGCCGGAGCCCGAACCGCCGCCCGACGAGCCGCCGCTTCCGGAGCCGCCGCCCGACGAGCCGCCGCTACCCGAGCCGCCACCGCTGCCCGAGCCGCCGCCCGAGGAGCTGCCGCCGCCACCGCCGGTGCTACCGCCACCGCCGCCGCTGCCGCCCGAGCCGGAACCACCGCCCGAGCCGCCCGAGCCGGAACCACCACCGCTGCCGGAGCCGCCGCCGCTACCAGAGCCGCCGCCGCTGCCACCAGTCGAACCACCACCGGAACCTTCTTCGAACAACATCGCAATATCCTCCTAGTAGGTTGTTGAGGGTTGCGTCGCACCGACGGGCGTGCCTCGCTCTCACCGCAGCGTCGCCGCTGCCGTGAGGCGCGCGTGCCCGCACAAGAACTTCATCTAATTAACAATCGGCGTGCCGCGTAGACTAGAAAAAACTTGTGGAGCAATTGTCAAGATTTGTCGCTCATTTCGTCTTGAACGGCCCGGCGTCGCGCATCGTCGCACCATAAAGCCATACACGCCCGGTCAAAAAAGAGTACACGCCGCGCGCCGTTTCACAATTCAAGACAGATTGCTTCACCGTTGAACACGCGCGGCCCGGCCCGCCGGGCCGCGCGCGCGACTCCCGGCGCGAGAAGCGCATGCTATAATTTCTCCCTCCATGAGCCGCGCCGGAATCTACATCCACATCCCTTTCTGCCGCACGCGCTGTTCCTACTGCGACTTCGCCACGGGGCAGTACGAAAGCGGCCTGAGCGAACGCTACGTCCGCGCCCTCGCGCGCGAGTTTTCCGTCTTCGCAGAGCAGCGCGCGCGCGCAGCCGAGCGGCCCGCTCATGCCGCCGATCTCGACGGCGGACACGACGCGCGCTTCGCCCCCGCGCCCGACGCCGAGACTTTTCGCGCCGACACCATCTACTTCGGCGGCGGCACGCCCAGCCTGCTCGCGCCCGCGCAGGTCGCACGACTCATCGACGCCGCGCGCGCGAGCTTCGACGTCTCTTCGGACGCCGAAGTGACGTTGGAGATGAACCCCGGCACGGTCACGCCGGAAGCGGCTGAAGGGTTCCGCGCCGCCGGGGTCAACCGCGCGAGCTTCGGCCTGCAAACCTTCGACGACGACGCGCTGCGCCGCCTCGGTCGCACGCACACCGCCGAAGACGCCCGGCGCACGCTCTCCATCCTGCGCGCCGCGGGCTTCACGAACGTCAGCTTCGATCTCATCGCGGGCCTGCCCGGCCAGACCGTAGCCGGGTGGTCGCGCAACATGGACGAGGCGCTCGCGCTCCGCCCCGAACACCTCTCGCTCTACCTCCTCGAAGTCCACGAGGGCACGCCGCTCGCCGATCAAATCCGGCGCGGCGCGCACCCGCGGCCCGACCCGGACGAGGCCGCACGGATGTACGAGCTGCTCGTCGGGCGCACACGCGCCGCCGGGTACGAGCACTACGAGATTTCCAACTTCTGCCTCGCGGGCCGGGAGTCGCGCCACAACCTGAAATACTGGACGGGCCAGCCCTACTACGGCTTCGGCTGCTCCGCGCACTCCTACGACGGGCGCGCCGCCCGCTGGTCGAACGAGCGCGACACGCTGCGCTACGTCGAGATGATCGAACGATCCGGCGCGGCGGTCGTCGAGACGACGAACCTGACCGCGCGCGACCGCGAGGCCGAATCGCTCTTCCTCGGCCTGCGCCTCATGCGCGGCGTCGATCTCCGAAAACACCGCGCGCGGTTCGGCGCGGACGTGCGCGCCTCCCACGCCGAAGACCTCGCCCGCTTCCGCGACGCGGGCCTGATCGAAATCGACGCCGACACCTTGCGCCTCACGCGCGCCGGCGCGCTCATGTCGAACGAAGTCTTCGCGGCGTTTGTGTGAGGGAAGCTGTTAGCTCTTAGCTGTTAGCTTTCAGCCAAACGGGAAGAGCTGTTAGCGATTAGCTATTAGCTCTCAGCCAGACAAAAAGGTTTTATCTAACAGCTAACAGCTAATCGCTAACAGCTAAGAGCTAACCATGATCGATCTACGCAGCGACACCGTGACGAAGCCGACGCCCGCGATGCGGCGCGCGATGGCTGAGGCGGAAGTCGGCGACGACGTGTACGGCGAAGACCCCACGGTCAACCGCCTGCAAGAGCGCGCCGCCGAGATGTTCGAGAAGGAAGCCGCCATCTTCCTGCCCAGCGGCTTGATGGGCAACCAGATCGCCATCAAGCTGCACACGCGCCCCGGCGTAGAGGTGATCGTCGAAGAGCGCGGGCACATCTACAACTACGAACTGGCCGCCATGGCCGTCGTCTCCGGCACCATCACGCGCTCGGTCAGAAGTCGGGACGGCAGCGGCATCCTGACGTGGGGCGAGATCGAGGCGGAGTTGCGCGTGGGCAGCCCCTACTACGTCGCGCCCACGGGACTGATCACCGTCGAGAACTCGCACAACCTCGCGGGCGGCACCGTCTACACGTGCGAGCGCACGGAGGAGATTTGCGCGCGCGCTCACGCGGCAGGTCTCCCCGTACATCTGGACGGCGCGCGCATCTTCAACGCCGCCGCCGCGCAAGACGTCACGGTCGCGGCGCTCGCGCGCCCGGCGGATTCCGTCATGTTCTCCCTCTCGAAAGGGCTGGGCGCGCCCGTCGGCTCGATGCTCTTGGGCTCGCGCGCCTTCATCAAGGAGGCGCGCGCGTGGCGCAAACTCCTCGGCGGCGGGATGCGGCAGGTCGGCGTGCTCGCCGCCGCCGCGCTCGTCGCGCTCGAAGAGACGCCGCCGAAGCTGCACGAGGATCACGCCAACGCGCGCCGACTCGCGGAAGGTGTCGCCGAGCTGCCCGGCGTGAAGATCGACGCGGAGAGGGTCGTCACCAACATCGTCCTCTTCGACGTCGCCGGCACGGGCGTCGCGTCGGACGCGATCTGCGACCGGCTCGCCGGGCGCGGCGTCCTCGCCTCCGGCTTCGGCACGTCCATCCGCATGGTCACCCACTACGACGTTTCGCGCGACGGCATCGACACGGCGCTCGCCGCGCTGCGCGACGTGATGGAAAAACGTCAGTAGTCAGTAGTCAGTTGTCCGTGGCACGCGCCCGATGCGGCGACTTGTGGTGTCAACAGATGAACGACCGACCACGAACCACCGACCACCGACCACTGACCACTGACAGTCTTTAAATGAAGCCCCTCATCATCGCCATCGACGGGCCTTCGGGCGCGGGCAAGTCAACGCTCGGCAGGATGCTCGCGCGCGAGCTGGGCCTGCTCTACGCGGACACGGGCGCGATGTACCGCGCCGTCGCGCTCGCCTGCGTCGGGGCGAACATAAATGCGAACGACGAAGGGCGGGTCGCCGAAGTCGCACGCGGGGCGCGCGTGGAGCTGACGGGCGATCCCGATCACCTACGCGTCAGCCTGGACGGGCGCGACGTGACCGCGGAGATTCGCACGGAGCAGGCGAGCCGCCTCGCCTCCGTCATCTCGACGATCCCGGAGGTGCGCCGCGAACTGGTCAGGCGTCAGCGCGAGATGGGCGAGGCGGGCTCCGGCATCGTGCTCGACGGGCGCGACATCGGCACGGTCGTCTTCCCCGACGCGGACGTGAAATTCTTCGTCACCGCCGTCCCCGAAGAGCGCGCCCGCCGCCGCTACGAGCAGGATCACGCGAAGACGCCGGAGCTGACGCTCGCCGACACGCTCGCCGATCTCAACACGCGCGACCTGCGCGATTCGACCCGCGCCGACTCGCCCCTCAAGATCGCCGACGACGCCGTCGTCATCGACACCACCGAACTCCCCGTCGAAGAAGTCTTCGCGCGGATGCTGGAAGTGGTGCGCGAACGGCAAAGGCAAGTGAATCATTCGTGAGAGCGTAAAGAACGTGACGCGATTCCTCATCAAAACTTTAGTCGGGTTCGCGATACTGTCGTCCGAGATTAACGCCGCTACTGTCGATAATATCCGCCGCGTAGATTTTATGAACTTCTCATACCCCTTCAACGCCCCGACCTTCGTGAAGGCTCTGGGTAGGGTTGTAAAAGTTCGTGGGGGGAAATTTGACGAGCGGCACGTCCGCACGGACATGGGTTTTTTCTATTTCCGCGTCGCCGACATTATCTATGGAGACCTCACGGGCGACGGACGGGACGAAGCAGTTGTGACGACGATCTACGGCAGTAACTCGGGCACTTTTTATCTGACCAATGTTTACGTTTACACCTTAAAGAATGGGTCTCCGGTGTTGTTGGACGGGATCACAGACGAGAGAGCCGGTAAGATTTATAAAAGCTACTATCCCGACGAGTGGAGTGCGCTCTATGAAGGCTTGGAAGGCGGCAGAAGAGTTGGCGCGGGAAAACTCATAGTTCGGCATTACGCGGACGGCAGTCACTGTTGCTCGGACAAAACCGCGACGTTCGAGTATAAATGGAACGGCAGGCGGATGGAGTTGGTCAGGCTATTGAAACGAGAGCCTTCGGTGAGAGACGAAAAGATGAAAGCCTACTACAACAGGTAAGCGATCAACTTTTGCCGGAGTCGTGCTGAAGGCTTAATCGTCGAATCATGTTCACGGGCATCATCGAAGAACTCGGTCGCGTGCGTAGTCTCGAAAAGCGGGGCGAGGGCGTGCGGATTCGCGTCGAGGCGCGCGTCGTGAGCGAGGGGACGAAGGAAGGCGATTCGATTGCCGTCAACGGCGTGTGTCTGACCGCGCTCGACGTGCGGGAGGGATCGTTCGCGGCGGACGGCTCGCGCGAGACGTTGCAGCGTTCGACGCTGGGGAACTTGCGCGCCGGTTCCCACGTCAACCTTGAGCGCGCGGTGACGCCCGCGACGCGGCTCGGCGGGCACATCGTGCAGGGGCACGTGGACGCGCGCGGTCGCTTCCTCTCGGCTGAGTCGCACGGCGGCTCTTGGACGGTGCGCGTCGGCTACCCGCGCGAGATGGCGCGCTACCTCGTCTTCAAGGGCTCGGTCGCGGTCGAGGGCATCAGCCTCACCGTCGCCGCGCTCGCGGAAGAGCATTTCGAGATCGCCGTCATCCCGAAGACGTGGGCGGTGACGAACCTCTCGCACCTCAGACCGGGCGACGACCTGAACCTCGAAGCCGACATCATCGCCAAGTACGTCGAGCGCATCCTCACGGTCGGCAGGTCGGGCGACGACGAAAAGGCTCAACCGTCAGGCTTGACGCTCGAACGACTCTCGGACCTCGGCTACCGCTAAGACATGCTCCCGGCGCGCAACAACGCCATTGCCGCCGGGAAACCAGCCGTTTCCACTGTGAAAGTTGTCATTTCCACCGGGAAACTTACTATTTCCACTGTGAAACTTGTCATTTCCACCGCGCGAGTTACTGTTTCCGCGGCGAGAGTCGTCATTTCCGCCGCGGAAATTGCCATCCCCGACCTGAAACTTTCCGTTTCCGCCGCGCGCCCCGCCGCCGCCGCCCGTGAGGCTCCCATTTCCCGCACGAAACTTGTCGCCGCCCCCGCGTGAATCGTCATGCGCGGGCCGAAAACTGTCGCCGCCCGTGAGGCGTCCGGCTCGTTACGTCCGCCAGCGCACGCCGGCGCGCGGCGGGAAAAAGCCGGGTCGCAAAACGGCGTGCTTTCGGGTAACATATTCGCCGGTACAACATCTCCCCCCGAACCAGAGTAAACCGAGATGCCTTTCGCTTCGATAGAAGAGGCCGCCGCCGACATCCGCGAAGGCCGGATGGTGATCATCGTCGACGACGAGTCGCGCGAGAACGAGGGCGACTTGGCCTGCGCCGCCGAGTGCGTCACGCCCGAGATCATCAACTTCATGGCGACGCACGCGCGCGGCCTGATCTGCATGCCGCTCACCGAGGAGCGCTGCGACGAGCTGCACCTGACGATGCAGGTCAACGACAACACCTCGTTCTTCGGGACGGCCTTCACCGTCTCGGTCGAGGCCCGCAGGGGCGTGACGACCGGCATCTCCGCGTCCGACCGCGCGACGACGATCCTGACGGCGGTCGATCCGCGCACGCGCCCGCAAGACCTCGCGCGCCCCGGCCACGTCTTCCCGCTGCGCGCGCGCAAAGGGGGCGTGCTCGTGCGACCGGGGCAGACCGAGGCCATCGTCGATCTCGCGCGCATCGCGGGGCGGCAGCCCGCCGGCGTCATCTGCGAGATCATGAACGCCGACGGCACGATGGCGCGCCTGCCGCAGCTCGCCGAGTTCGCGCGCGAGCACGATCTGAAGATCATCTCGGTGGCAGACCTCGTGCGCTACCGCGTGCGGCGCGAGACGCTGGTGCGCCGCGCCGTCGAGACCGACGTGCCGACCGTCTTCGGTCGCTTCCGCGCCGTCGCCTACGAGAACGTCGTCAACGGCGAGATACACCTCGCGATGGTGATGGGCGAGGTGGGGACCGACGAGCCGGTGCTCGTGCGCGTCCACACCGAGAGCGTGACGGGCGACGTGTTCGGCTCGCTCTTAGACGACTCGGGCTTCCAGCTCCACACGGCGCTGGAGAAGATCGCGGCTGTCGGGCGCGGCGTCGTCCTCTACCTCAAGCAGCGCGAGCACGGGCTCGACCTCATGCACCAGCTCAAGACCTACGCGGTGATGCAGGAGCGCAAGATCAACTTTCAGGAGGCGAGCGTCGAGACCGGCTACGGCGCGAACCGCGACTACGGCGTCGGCGCGCAGATACTCCACGACCTCGGCCTGCGCCGCATCCTGCTCCTCTCGAACCACCCGCCGCGCGTCGCCGCGCTCGAAGGCTTCGAGCTGGAAGTGGTCGGCAACGTGCCGCTCGGCACGCCGGCGAAGGAAACGATGAACGCGGAACGGTGAACGACGAACGCAAAGCGGTAGCTCTTAATTCATCGTTCATCATTCATCGTTCATCATTCATCGTTCATCATTTAGTTTCTCTCTCCTATAGAGCATTCGGGTCATCGACCGACAAAAAAGAGTCTGCGGGTGGGTCTGAAGGTTTATGCCTGTTGACGATCAAGAGGGGCGTTCCGGGGAAGCGTCTTCGGGGGCGGGCGGCGACGTCGAAGCGGCGGCGCGGGCGGAAGAGTCTGCCGCCGCCGCCGCGCCCGCGCCGCCGCCGCCCGCGCCGCGCCGCGGCTGGCGCGGGCGCTACGTCACGCGCCGCAACGCCGGTCTCGCCGCCCTCGCCGTCGCCGCGGCGCTCGCCCTGCTCGTCGTCGTCGCCTTCCTGCTCTACCGCACGGGTCAGCTCGACAACCTCATCGAGCGGCAGATCAAATCGACGCTCGCCGAGTACGGCATCCGCGCCGACATCCGCGGCTTCCGCGCTAGGTTGGGCCCGCGCACGGCGGAGCTGACCGGCGTCGATCTCTACGACGCCCGGACGGGCGAGAAGCTCGGCCACGTCGAGCGCATCTTCGCCACCGTGCGCGTCGAGGACATGTACGCGCTGCGGCTGCGCCGCGACGTGAACCTCGAATCGCTCGAAATCGACGGCGCGGAGCTGTGGGTCAAGTTCGACGACGCTGGCCGCTCGAACTTCGCCAACCTGCACCTGCCGCCGCCGAGTGAGAACCGGCGCATCGTCTTCTCCTACGCGACCGCCCGCATCACGCTCAAGGACGCGCTCGTCCACTACGGCGACGCGCAGCACGAACTCTCGGGCGAGGCGCGGAACCTGCGCGCCACCGTCGAGCCCGACGACCCGGGCGCGCCCGCCGCGAGCCGCATGAACCGCGTCGCCCTCGCGCTCGACAACTCGACGCTCACCTACGACGGCAGGCCCGCGCTCGAAAACATCTCCGTCGATCTCAAGGCGCGCGTGGATCAGACGCGCGCCGAGATACAGGACTTGACACTGCGTTCGCCCGTCGCCGAGGCGCACCTGCAAGGGTCGCTCCCCGACTGGCGTGCCTTGCGCTACGACATGCAGGTCACCTCGTCCGTCGATCTCACGCAGGTCTCGAACACCTTCCTGACGGGCGCGGCGCTGCGCGGCGCGGGCCGCTTCGAGGGCAAGGTCGCGGGCGAGGGCGACAAGTACAACATCGACGGGCAGATCGTCTCGGACGCGCTCGCCGCCGGGAACGTCCGGCTCAAGAACCTGAACGTCACGGCGAAGGCGTCGGGCGAGGGCGCGAAGAGCTACGAGGCGCAGGGCCGCGCCGTCGCGGAGATGCTCACCGCGGGCGACTTTCAGTTGAACCTCATGCAGGTGCGCGGCGGCGTGATGGGGTCGGGCACGGATTTCAAGTTCCTCGGCGAGCTGCGCGCGGCGGCGGCGCGCAGCGGCGAGTCGTCCATCGCGAACCTGATCCTGGCCGACGCCGTCGCCGAGTACCGCGACGGCCTGCTCGACGCGAGCGCGAAGAACGCGAGCGCGGGCAGCTTGCGCGCGGCGGGCGCGCAGGTCAGCGGCGCGCAGGCTTCGGGCCTGCGCTTGAAGACGAAGGACGGCGGAGACTTCGACGCCTCAGCCGCGCGCGTCCAGACCGGCCCGATCACGTCGAAGGACACGAAGTTGAACGGCGTCTCGGCGTCTAACGTGACGGCGACGGCGCGGGGCGGGGTGACGAAGGTCGAGACGAACGACGTGCGCGTCGCGGGCGGCGAGATCGCGGGCGCGCGCTTGGGCAGCGTCAACATCGCGGGCGTGCGCCTCTCGATCCACGACGGCGGGCGCGTCGAGGGCACGACCGCCGACATCAACGCGGGCACGGTCGCCTTCAAGACGGCGGCGGGCGGCGGGCACGCGGAGGGGCGCGCCGAGAACGTGCGCCTCGCGCGCCCGGTCTTCGTCGTCGAGCCTTCGGGCCGCTACCGCGCGTCGGCAGACCTCAGCCTGGGCGGCGGCGTGCTCGGAGACGTGCCGCTCGGCGCGGCGCGCGCGTCAGTCGTCGCGACCAACAGCGAGATACAACTCAACAACTTCGCTGCCGAAGCCTTCAAGGGCCGCGCGCGGGGCTCAGCCGTCATCAACACGGCGCGCGGCGCGTCGCGCGTCAACACGACGTTCGAGGGGCTGGACGTGGGCGCGCTGCTCGCGGTGTTGACGGGCCGCGCCGTGCCCGTGACGGGCGCGGCGACGGGCTCGGCGAACCTGACCTTCCCCGGCACCGAGTTCGCGCGCGCCACGGGCACGCTCGACGCGCGGCTCGCGGGCGAGACCGGCGACGACGCGAGCGGGCGCACGCCCGTCACGGGCGACATCGGCCTGCGCGCCGCCGCGGGCCTCTTCACGGTCGAGCGCGCGAGCCTGCGCGCGGGCGCGAGCCGTCTGGACGCGAAGGGGCAGTTCTCGCTCGAAGGCGACTCGAACCTGCAAGTCAATTTGGTCTCCGACGACGCGGCGGAGCTTCAGCGCGTCGTCGTCGCGTCGAACCTCTCACCGAAGCTCGAAAACGCGCTGCACGACTACGGCGTCGATCTCGCCGGTCGCCTCGAATTCGACGGCACGCTCACCAGCGCGCTCTCCGACCCGGTCGTCAACGGTCGCGCCTCCCTCGCCACGCTCCTCGTCAACGGTCGCGACCTCGGCTCGCTCGCCGCGACGCTACAGTCCGACCAGACGGCGACGCGCGTCACCGAGGGCCGACTCACGGCGCGCGGCGGCGGCTCGGCGCAGTTCACCGCCGAAATCCCGCGCGCGGGCAAGGACAACGTCTCGCTCGAAGCCACGCTCGACCGCTTCGACGTCGGCGGCATCATCGCCGCGCTGCCGCTCCCCGGCCTCGGCGGCGCGCAAGGCGCGGAGCTGGCCGCGGTCGGCCCCGCTTCGGGCCGCGTCAAGATCGACGGGCTGCCCGGCGCGATGAAGGGGAGCGCGGACCTGCGCGCAGGCCCCGGGCGGGTCCGCGGCGAGCCGTTCGAGGAGATCGTCGCGAAGGCGACCTTCGCCGGATCGAACGTCACCGTGGACACGCTCGACGCGCGCTTCCCCGGGGGGCGCGTCACGGGCAGCGGCAGGTACAACACTGAGGACAAGGGCTTCGAGTTCACGGCGAAGGGCGCGGGCGTGCGGCTCGATCTGGTGCAGTCGCTCTTCGGCGCGGCGGCGCTCAGAGGCGTCGGCGGCTCGTTCGACTTCACGGCGCAGGGCTCCGGCGTCGCGGGCCAGCCGCGCACCTACAACGTGACGCTCGACGGCGCGGGGCGCGACGTGACGATCAACGGCCAGAGCGCGGGCACGCTCGCGCTGACGGGCCGCACCGAGAACAACCACATCAGGCTGCAACTGACGACCGGCATCCTCGGCCAGCCGCAGGTCGTCGAGGCCGACGTGAACCTCGCCGACGAGCGTTTGCCGACGACGATCAGGACGTCGCTCACGGACGCCGACCTGACGCAGCTCTTCGCGACGCTCATGCCCGGCGCGGGCGTGAAAGTTTCGGGGCGCGCGACGGGGAAGCTCGAAGCGTCGGGGCCGCTCTTAGACGACGAGGGCAACTTCGACTTCAACGCGCTCGCGGGCACGGCGACCTTCACGCAGTTCAACATCCAGATCAAGGACGTGCTGCTCGTCGCGGAAGACCCGCTCGTCGTCAAGTTCTCGCCGAACGAGCTGACGTTCGACCGCACGAGGTTTACGGGGCCGAACACGAACCTCGTCTTCGGCGGCACGGCGGCGCTCGGCGCGGGCGGGCGGCAGAACTTTTCCGTGGACGGCGATCTCAACCTGAGGGTCTTGAACGGCCTCTCGCCCGACAACTTCTTCGCGGGCGTCGCGCGCCTCGAAGCGCGCGTGACCGGATCGTTCGAAGCGCCGCGCGTGACGGGGCTGGCGACCGTGGCGGACGCGACCGTCTCGACCATCGTCGAGGACGAGCGGCTCACCGTGCAGAACGTCAACGGCGCGATCCGCTTCACCGCCGACCGCGCCGAGGTGCAGAACCTGACGGGCACGCTCGGGGGCGGGCGCGTGCGCGTCTCCGGCGGCGCGCTGCTCGCCGGCTACCGCCCGACGCAGTTCCGCCTGACGGTCGCGGGCGAGCAGATCACCTTGCCCTTCCCGCGCGACTTCCGCTCGACCGCCGACGCGGACCTCGTCGTGCAGGGCTCGCTCGGCGGGCTCACCGTCATCGGCGGGACGGTGAACCTGCGCCGCGCCGAATACACCCAGCCCATCGAGCTGACCGACTTCATCGACCGCCGCCGCGCCGCGACGATCACGGAGGGCGTGGGCGGCGGGGGAGGCGGCGCGCTCGGCTCGAACGTGCGGCTCGACCTGCGGGTCGAGGGCCGCGACGCGCTCGTCGTGCGTAACAATCTGGCCGACGCCGTCGGCTCCGTCTCCTTGCAGTTGCGCGGGCGCATCGAGGAGCCGATCATTTCGGGGCGCATCACCGCCACGCGCGGCACGATCAACTTCATACGCAACCAGCGTTACGAGCTGACGCGCGCCATCATCGACCTGCCGCCGAGTCAGGAGATCGACCCGGTCTTGAACGTGCAGGCCGAATCGGAGATCAAGGGCTACCGCACCATCGTCCAGTTGACCGGGCCGCTCTCGCAGCTCACGGCGAACGTGCGCTCGGAGCCGGGCCTGCCGCAGGCCGACGTGATCGCGCTCATCACGACGGGCAACCTCTCGTCGGGCGACGAGAGCCAGTCGGTGCTCTCGCAGACGGGGGTGGGCACGGCGGCCAGCCTGCTCACCGAGACGCTCATCAACGCGCCCGTGCAGCGCGCCACCGACAAGCTGTTCGGCCTGAACCGCTTCGAGCTCGACCCGCTGATCGCCGGTCGCGGCGGCGCGAGCCCGACCGCGCGCCTCACCGTCGGTCGCCAGATCAACCGCAACCTGAGCGTGACCTACTCGACCAACGTGACGACCGATCAGAATCAGGTGCTCGCGCTCGAATACCGCGTCTCCGATCGCATCTCCTTCGTCGCGCAGTACCAGCAGGGGCCGGTCAACACCCTGCGCTCGCAGCGCGACGACTTCAGCTTCGAGATCAGATTTAGAAGGCGCTTCTGAAAACCGTCAGTCGTCCGTGGTCAGTTGTCCGTTGTTCGTCGCGAACGGGCAGGTGACTCAAGAAGGACTCAGCAACTGACAACGGACGACTGACCACTGACAAGAGTGCTTCTTCGCCGCACCATCCTCGCCCTCGTCTTCACCGCCGCCGCGTGCGGCGCGGGGGCGCGCGCCTCGGGGCTGCCCGATCTCAGCCGGTACGAGGGGCGCAACGTCGTCTCGGTCGAGGTGGTTTTCGAGGGCGCGCCGCGCGACGCGAGGGCCGAGGCCGAGCTGCGCGCGGCGCTCGCCGTCACGCCGAACACGCCGTTCGCGGCGGCGCGCGTGCGCGAGTCGCTCCTGAAGCTCTTCGACGCGGGCAAGGGGAGGGTGGCGAACGCGCGGGTGGAGGCGACGGAGGCGGGCGCGGGCGTGGCCCTGCGCTTCGTCGTGCGCCCGCAGGTGCGCGTCACGCGCGTCGCCATCGAACTGAACGCCCCGCCCGAGTCGGGCGTGACAGCCGACGAGGTACGCTCGCGGCTGAATTTGTTGGAGACGGGCGCGCGCGTCTCCGAGCAGGTCTTGAAGAACAACGCCGATCTCATACAGGCGTACCTGCGCGACCGCGGCTTCTACCGCGCCGACGTGACGCCGCGCTCCGAAGTCGATCCCGCCGGCACGGGCGCGGTCATCACCTTCGCGGTCAGCGCGGGCGAGCAGGCGAAGGTCGAGAAGTTCGACATCAACGTCAAAGGGTTCGACCCGGCGGCGGTGCGCCCGCTCCTGAAGCTCCAGCCGGGCGCGCCCTTCTCGCGCGCCGCGCTCGCCGACGACGTGGCCCGCCTCCGGCAGGCGATCATCGACGCGGGCTTCCTCGCCCCGCAGCTCGACGACCGCGCGCAGCTCGACTCGCAGCGCAACGCCGTCGCCGTCGCCGTCGGGGGCGGCGTCGGCCCCAAGGTGAACGTCGCCGTGCGCGGCTACGAGACGAAGGACAAGACGCTGCGCGAGCTGCTGCCCGTCAGGCGCGAGGGCACCATCGATCAGTCGGCCATCGAGGAGGGCCGCCGCCGCCTGCGCGTGAAACTTCAGGAGGGCGGCTACTTCTTCGCGCGCGTCAGGGCCGTCTGCACCGTGGACGCGCCCGCGCCCGCCTCGGGCGTCGCGGAGGTGCAGTTCGAGGAGGAGGACGAAGGCATCGACGCGATCTGCCAGAACCTGAACGCGCAGGCCCTGAGCGGCCACACCGTCAACATCAGTTACGAGGTCAGCCGCGGTCGGCGCTTCCGCCTCACGGACATCCGCATCGAGGGCACGCGGGAGCTGGCGGTCGAGGACGTGGCCGACGATCTGAAGTCGCAGACGCGCAACCTCCTCGAGTTCATCCCGCTGCTCGGCTTCGGCCACGGCTTCACGAGCGAGGAGGCGCTGGCGCGCGACGCCGAAACGATCCGGACGCGGATGCGCGAGCTGGGCTACCGCAAGGCCGCGGTCGAGGTGCGGCAGGGCGTCACGCTCAACAGCGAAGACCTCGTCATCACCTTCGCCGTCACCGAGGGGCCGCTGACGCGCGTCGCGGGCGTCGAGGTGCGCGGCAACCAGATTTACGAGGCGAAGCGGCTGCTCGATGAGCCGTGCGCCGCCGCCAAGCTGCGCGCCGAGCCCTGCATCGTCGCGGGCGCGCCCTACGCCCGCTCGCTCGCGCGCGCCGACGCCGGTCGCATCCGCGACCTCTACGCGCGCCACGGCTACGTGGATTCGGACGTGGTCGTGAGCGTCGTCGAGCTGCCCGCGAAGGGCGGCGACGAGCAGGTGCGCGTCGTCTACGACGTGAAGGAGGGCGGCAAGGTCTTCATCAACCGCATCCTCATCAACGGCAGCGAGGCGGACGCGCCGGGCGCGCCGCGGCTGCGCACCAAGCGCGCCGCCATCCTCGAAGCCATCCCGCTCAAGCCCGGCAGGGAGTTGCGCCTCGACGAGCTGCGCGAGAGCGAGCGCGTGCTCTACAACACGAACGCCTTCCGCCAGGTCGTCGTCCGCTCCGAGCCGCACGGCGAGACGGCCTCGGGCTTCGCGCGCCACGACGTGATCATCGACCTCGAAGAGCTGCCCCCGCGCCGCATGGACTACGGCGGCGGCTACTCGACCGACGGCGGCCCGCTCGGCCTCTTCGAGCTTTACCACAACAACCTCGGCGGCACGCTCCGCCAGGGCGCGTTGCGCGCGCGCGGCAGCAGCCTCCACCAGTTGTTCCGCCTCGAGTTCTTCGACCCGCGCTTCCGCCACTACGGGCAGACGAAGTTCTCGCCGCTCGCCGTCTCGGCGCAGTACCAGACCGACCGGAGCGTGACGCGCTTCTTCCGCTCGACGCTCGACCGCGGCACCTTCGGCATCGTCCAGCGGCTCGACCCCGAGGGGCGACCGATCCCCGTCGGCTGCACGCTCCCCGAGACCGAGTGCGAGCGCACGGGCGAGCCCGCGATCAACCGCTTCACCTTCAACGTCGAGTCGCAGCGCGTCCTGCAAGAGCGCACGAACACGATCCTCTTCGTCCGCTACAACTACGAGGACGTGCGCCTCTTCAACATCGGGAGCCTGCTGCTCGCGCCGATCCTTCAGCCCGACCGCGCCGTGCGCCTCTCGCGCTTCGGCGCGACCCTGACGCGCGACACGCGCGACAGCCAGTTCGACCCGACGCGCGGCGAGTTCTTCACCGCCGACTTCGCGGTCGCCTTCAAGAGCCTCGGCGGCAACCTCTCCTTCTCGAAGCTGCTCGCCACCTACCGCCGCTACTGGCGGCTGGGCGGGACGCCCCTGTCGCGCGCCGCCCAACTCGACCGCCCGCGCGGCCTGCTCGGCAACTTCGGGGGCGCGGTGAGGCAGACCGTCTTCGCCGTCAACGCCACGCTCGGCGCGGCCAACCTCTTCCACCCGCGCGACCGCGACGGCGTGCCCGGCATCTCGGACGTCGACCGGACGCTGCCCATCAGCGAGCGCTTCTTCTCGGGCGGCTCGGCCACGCTCAGGGGCTTCGGCTTCGAGGAGGCCGGCCCGCGCCTCGCCGTCTGCCCCGGCTCGCTCACCGTCACCGGCGTCAACAACTGCGCGGGCGCGGTCTTCCGCAACCAGAAGGGCGAGCAGGTGCTCTTGAACCCGTTCGACGTGCCGGTCGGCGGCAACGCCCTCGCCGTCGTCAACGCCGAGGCGCGCGTGCCGCTCAAGACGAACTTCCAGATCGTGCCCTTCTACGACGGCGGCAACGTCTTCCGCCGCGTCGGCGACATCTTCGGGCGCAACGACCGCAGCAACTCGACCGACCTCAACGACCGGAATCTGCGCGTCACGTGGACGCACACGGTGGGGCTGGGCTTCCGCATCAAGACGCCGCTCGGGCCGCTCGCCGTGGATTACGGCTACCTGCTCAACCCGCCGGAGTTCGAGATACCGCAGGCCGCCGGCGCGCCCGCGATCCACCGCCTGCGCCGCAGCCGCTTCCATTTCCGCTTCGGGCAGACGTTCTAGTGAAGGGGTGAGGGACGAGTGATGAAGTGGGGAACTAAGACGGAAATGAAAGACGGCGTGAACTCGCGGAGTCGCCGCGCGCTCGCGCGCCTCGCGGTCGTCGTGTTGCTGCCCGCTTACTTCTGCGCGGGCGCGGGCGCGGCGCGCGGGCAGGAGGTCGTCGACAAGATGGTCGCGACGATCAACGGGCGCGAGCTGATCACCTACACCGACCTGCTGTGGCAGCTCGCGCTCCAGCCCGAGTCGTCGCTTGAGAACCCGCGCTCGCAGGACTTGCAGGACGCGCGCGAGCGCCTCATCGATCAGCGGCTCATCTCCGAGGAGTCGGGGCGTCTGCCGACCGTCACGCCGAGCGACAAGGAGGTGCAGGACGCCGTCACCGCGCTCGTCAAACGCTTCCCCACACAGCAAGCCTTCTACGCGCGCATCGCCCGCGTCGGCCTGACCGCCGAGATGCTGCGCGAGATCGTCAGCCAGCGTTTGGAGATCGAGAAGTACCTCGACTTCCGCTTCCGCTCCTTCGTCGTCATCTCCGCCAAAGAGATCGGCGACTACTACCGCGACACCTACGTCCCGCGCTTCCGCCGCCAGCGCCCCGGCGTCATCATCCCCACGCTCGAAGAGGCGACGCCCCAGATCGAAGAGACCCTGCGCGAGGCCAAGGTCGAGTCAGACACCGACGCCTTCCTCGAAGACGCACGCGCCCGCGCCGAGATCGTCATCCTCAACCCGGTATGAAAAGAGGTCAGAGGTCAGAGGTCAGAGGTCGGTGAAGACAAAACGCCTTTAACTGCCCTCTAACCTCTCACCTCTAACCTCTGACCTCAACTTTTATGTTACGCGAAGGCTCAAAGGGCGGGAGACTGCGCGTGGGGCTCGCGCTCTCGGGCGGGGCGGCGCGGGGCGCGGCGCACGTCGGCGTGTTGAAGGTGCTGCTCGGGAGCGGCGTCCCCGTGGATTGCGTGGCGGGCACGTCAGCCGGGTCTCTGGTGGGCGGGGCGTTCGCGGCGGGCGTGCCCGTCGCAGAGCTTGAGAGGTTCGCGCTCCGCATGCGCTGGCGCGACTTCGGGCGGGTCACGGTCTCGCGCCTCGGCGTGCAGTCGAACGCGCGGATGGAGGAGTACGTCCGCGCGGTGTTCCCCGTCACGCGCTTCGAGGATTTGCCGATCCCTTTCGCGGCGGTGGCGACCGATCTGCACAGCGGCAGGGCGGTCGTCCTCAAGGGCGAGGGCGACATCGCCTTCGCCATCCGCGCGAGCTGCGCCGTGCCCGGCTGGTACCTGCCCGTCGTGGACGGGGAGGGGCGGCGGCTCGTGGACGGCGGGCTCGTCGCGCTCGTGCCCGTCGCCGCCGCGCGCGAGCTTTCGCCCGACGTCGTCGTCGCGGTTGACGTCAACTACGAGGGCGCGAAGTTTTTAGGCCCGCCGCGGACGGCCCTGGGCGTGCTCTTCCAGTCGATGATGGTCGTGCAGCGCACGGTGAGCGCGCACGAGACGCGCGCGGCTGACGTCGCCGTCCGCCCGAAGGTCGGCCACATCCGCTGGGACGAGATGGGGCGGGCCGCCGAGCTGATCCGCGCGGGCGAGGAGGCCGCGCGCGCCGCGCTCCCACGGATCGAAGCACTCCTCGCCGCGCGCACGGCTGCGTCCTGAAGACGACCAAGAGGAAGATTCACCACAGAGGCACAGAGGACACGGGGATCGCACAGAGAAAACCTGTTCTTCTCTGTGCCGCCTCCGTGCCCTCTGTGCCTCTGTGGTGAACGTCTTACCGATCCGCGCAAGACAAACGCCCGCCGTGGGTGAAGACCCCGCCGCCGGACTGTTTTGAAACGACCTGCGCCGCCGCGACTGTCCGCGCACGCGACGCGACGGGCATCGCGCGAATCACCCCGCAACCCTCTAAGCCCCCTCAAACTACCGCGTCACGCGCGCGCCGCCCCGCCGCGCCGCTGGCACGCCCGTTGCCCTGCGATGCGTCGGAAGCTCTCGATAAGGGGTGAAGCGGACATGAAGATAATCACCAGCAGCCTCGCGCAACTGCTCGCGATCATTTTGCTCACCGTCACCTTCGCCGTCTCCGTGGCGGCGCTCTCCGTGTGGGCCGACTCCGACACTCCGTCGGGAGACGCGCAGGATCAGACCTTGAGCCTGCGCGCGGGCACGCCGTAAGTCTCGCGGGCACGCGGAAAAGAATCCGCCGCCGATTAGTCGTTTACTGAACGCGCACGACACCGAAAGCAGTCACGGCGGGCGCCGGGCGGCGACCCGCGCGCGTTCGCCGACGCCCCGTCTCACACGTTAGCCGGACGCGACCGCGCGGGGTGCGCGCGGTCAAAGCGACGACGGCGGATTTTTGACGATGAGCACGGGGAGCAACTTCAGAGATCGTCCGACGCGCGACAGCGCCCGCGGCAGTGGCGCGCGGCCCGCCGCGGCGGCGCGCAAAAGTTTCGCCCTCCGCCCCGCCTCCCTCCTTCGCGCGCGCTCTTTCCGGATCGCGCTCGCCGCCTCCGTCGCCGCCTGCGCCGTCCTCCTCTCGTCGCTCGTCTACAACTACAACGCCGCCGCGCTCGCCGTCGACGAACGGCTCGCCGCCGGATACCTCACGAGCCGCGCCGGGGTCTACGCCGCGCCGCGCGTGCTGCGCGCCGGGCAGAGGACTCCGCGCGAGCGTCTGATCGAATCGCTGCGCCGCGCCGGGTACGTCGAGTCGGCGGCGGGCGCGGCGTGGAGCGGCGCGTTCGCCGCGCGGGAGGGCGAGATCGAGATTCGCCCCGGCGCGGCGCGCACGGACAGGAGCGCCGACGCGCTCGGCTTCACGCCCGAAGTCGTCCGCGTCCGCCTCGACGGCGGGGGCGCGATCACGGAGATCACGGGCGACGAGGTCGCGCTCGATTCCTTCACGCTCGAACCGGAGCTGCTCACCCCCGACGCCGCGATGAAGACCGGGCGCAACTCGACGCTCTCGTTCGCAGACATCCCGCCCGCGCTCGCCAACGCGATCACGGCGATCGAGGATCGGCGCTTCTTCACGCACAACGGCCTCGATCCGGTCGGCGTCCTGCGCGCCGCCGCGAGCTGGACGGGCCTCGGCGTCGGCGCGGACTCGCCCGAACATCAGGGCGGTTCGACCATCACGCAGCAGCTCGTCAAAAACACGTACCTCACGCCGGAGCGCACGCTCGCGCGCAAGTTCAAAGAGGCGCTCCTGGCCTTCGCGCTCGAACGCCGCCTCTCGAAGCCCGACATCTTCGCGCTCTACTGCAACGAGATTTATCTGGGGCGGCGCGGCGCGTCGTCTGTGCGCGGCGTGCGTCAGGCGGCGCGCGCCTACTTCGGCAAGGAGTTGAAGGAACTCTCGAACGCCGAGGCGGCGACCATCGCCGGGATGATCCAGAGCCCCGCGCGCTACGCGCCCGACCGCCACCCCGAAGCCTCGCGCGCGCGCCGCAACGCCGTCATCGCCGCGATGCTGCGCGACGGCTCGCTCTCGCGCGAAGACGCCGAGCGCGCTGCAAACGAACCCGTCGCCGTCGCGCCCGCCTCGGACTCGGAAGGGGCGAACGCGCCCTACTTCGTCGATTACGTCAACCGCGCCGTCGAGGCGAGGCTCGACGAGCGCGACGGCGCGGACGAGCGGAGCCTGCGCGTCTACACGACGCTCGACGCGGACTTGCAGCGGCTCGCCGAAAGCGCGGTCGAGAAACAGCTCGCGCTGCTCGACGCGAGGTTCGCGAAGGGCCCGCACGCCTCCTGCGTCGCGCGCGCCGAAGGCGCGGGTTGCGCCAAGCCGCAGGCCGCGCTCGTCGCCATCGATCCGCGCGACGGTCGCGTCGTCGCGATGGTCGGCGGGCGCGACTACGCGCGCTCGCAACTGAACCGCGCCACCGACGCGCGACGCCAGCCCGGCTCCGTCTTCAAGCCCTTCGTCTACGCGGCGGCGGTCGAGGCGGGCGCGTCGCCCGCCGGGATGTTCACGGACGCGCCGCGCGCCTTCCTGTTCGACCCGCACGCGCCCGCCTACCGGCCCTCCAACTACGGCGGCGCGTTCTCGATGCGCGACGTGACGATGCGCACCGCGCTCGTGAAATCTCTGAACGTCGTGACGGTCGATCTCGCCATGCGCACCGGGCTCGACCGCGTCGCCGCGCTCGCCGAGAGCTTCGGTCTGCCGCGCCCCGCCGCCGCCTACCCCTCGCTCGCGCTGGGGACGACCGAGGCGACGCCGATGGAGATCGCCGCCGCCTACACGGCCTTCGCGAACAACGGCGCGCGCGTCGCGCCGCGCGTCGTCGCGAGAGCGTCGGACGCGGGCGGCGCGTGGCCCGCGGGCGATCCCGCGCCCGCTCCGTCGCAGGTCGTCAGGCCCTCGACCGCCTACATCATCACCGACATGCTCTCCGCCGTTCTCGATCACGGCACGGCGCGCGCGGCGCGCGGGCTGCAAAAAGTCTCCGCCGCCGCGGGCAAGACCGGGACGTCCCGCGACGGCTGGTTCGCCGGCTACACGCCGCACCTCGTCTGCGTCGTCTGGGTCGGCTTCGACGACAACACGCCGCTCGGACTGACGGGCGCGGACTCCGCCTTGCCCGTCTGGTCAGACTTCATGCGCGGCGCGCTCGATCTGAGGCCGGAACTCGGCGGCGCGGCGTTCGACGTGCCGGGCGGCGTCGCCACGTTCGAGATCGATCCCGACACGGGGATGCTCGCCTCCGCGTCCTGCCCCGTGCGCGAGCTGTTCGCCCTCACGCCCGCGCTCGCGCCCCGCGCCGAGTGCGCCGCGCACGCCGGCCTTGAAGCCGCCCCCGCCGCGCTCGCGTCTGCCGACCCGCACGCCGCCGCGCCGCCCGCGCCCGTCGCGCCGGACTCGACAGACGCGCCCGTGCCGTCCGCGCCACACGCCGCTTTGGCGCGCGGTGAACAGCCAGCCGACTTACACCTTGACCTCCGCGCGCCGTCGAAAACTCTCGTCGACGTCAGCCGCGGCGGTCGCGCCACGCTCACGAACGATCTTCAGCTCGCGCGCGATCAGGAGCGCAGGCGCTGACGGTCGCGTCGAACAACTCTCGGACCGAAAGTCTTCCGGTAAAAATATTCAGGCTGAAGAATCTTCAGGAGGTTTCGCCTTCGAGTCGTTCGAGGACGACTTGCGCGACGGCGTGCTCGGAGGTGTGCGAGAGCGAGACGTGGGCGCGGGTCGCGCCCGAAGCGTTGAAGAGTTCGAGCGCGCGGTTGTCGAAGCGGATGGAGGGCGCGCCCGCTTCGTCGTGGGTGATCTCGACGTCCTGCCACGAGAGCCCGCCGCTCCAGCCCGTCCCCAGAGCCTTCAGCGCGGCTTCTTTCGCGGCGAAGCGCGCGGCATAATGTTGCGCGGCGACCGCCGCGCCGCGCCCGTCGCAGTAGGCGCGCTCGCGCGCGGTGAAGACCCGCAGCGTGAAGCGCGGAGTGCGGCCCATCACGTCGCGCACGCGCCCGACTTCGATCATGTCTATGCCGACCGAGACGATCACAGACCCCTCCGACGCCGCCGTCGCGCGCGCGGGCTTCCGCTGGCTCGCGCGCGCGGGCGTGCGCGCGCTCTCCTCGACCGCGCTCGACGGCGCGGGCTTCGCCAACGCCTTCTCGACGCGCGCCGGCGGCGTGAGCCCCTTCCCGTCCGGCGATCTCAACCTCGCCGGCTTCGACGAGGACTCAGCCGAGAACATCTACGAGAACCGCCGCCGCTTCCTCGCGCTCCTCCCAGGCGAGTGGGCGCTCGCCGCCTGCTGGCAGGTTCACGGCACGAGCCTGCGCGTCGTGCGCGCCGCGCCCGGGCCGGGCGGCGTCGGCGAAGACGAGCGCTGCGACGCGGCGGCCACCGATCTCGCGCGCGTGCTCGTCGGCGTCAAGACCGCCGACTGCGTCCCCGTCCTCCTCGGCGACGCGCGGACGGGCGCGTGCGCCGCCGTCCACGCGGGCTGGCGCGGCACGTCCTCCTCAATCGTCGCGCTCGCGCTCCGGAGAATGGCGGAGGAGTACGGCACGCGCGCGCGCGACGTGATCGCCGCGATAGGCCCCGCCGCGCTCTCGTGCTGCTACGAGGTCGGCGCGGAGGTCGTGGAGATTTT
Source organism: Pyrinomonadaceae bacterium (assembly GCA_036389335.1). Taxonomy (GTDB): domain Bacteria; phylum Acidobacteriota; class Blastocatellia; order Pyrinomonadales; family Pyrinomonadaceae; genus JAIVGV01. The sequence goes on from DASVQC010000039.1 coordinate 40,383, forward strand.
CAACGAGCGTTTCCCGGCCTACGCCGAAGACCTGTTCGCGCCGACGCGGGAGGGGCACGCGCTCGTCGATCTGCACGCGGCGAACCGCCGCCAACTGATCGACGCCGGGGTCGAACCCGCCAACGTCCACGCCGCGCCGCTCTGCACGATGTGCCGCACCGACCTCTTCTTCTCCTACCGGCGCGAGAAGAAGACTCGAGGGCGCACGGGCCGGCTGCTCGGCGTCGTCGGTCGCCGCTAGCGCGGCTCAGTTGTCTTCCTGATAGACGATCTTCTGCCGCCCGCCCACGCTCTTGAAGACGAAGGCGATGAGCACGTCTTCCCTCGGCCCCTTGCCGACGACGAGGCAGCCCACGGCGTCGTCCATCTGCCCCGCGACGCGATCCCAGTTGAAGGCGGAGTAGTTCTCGCCCGCGAACCTCGCGCGCAAGGCCGCGACGTCGCCCGCGCGGAAGAAGACGATCTCGCTCACGGCGAATTTATTGGCGAGCGCGGGCAGCTCGCGCCGCGCGGCTTCGACAGCCGAGCCGCGCCCCGCGCCCTTGCGCGCCGCGCCGCGGTCGAAGAAGCCGAGCGCGCGCGACGGCGCGGCGTCGTAGAGCATCGCGTGGACGAACTCCAGCGCGGCCTTCTCCGGCGGCGGCGCGCTCACTTTACCCTGCGCCCGCGCGACGCCCGCCGACGCCGCGCACGCGAGTGCGACGACGAGCAGTCGTGTCGTTAGCTTCATCCGCGTTCTCCTCATTGACGTGTCGTGTCGGACGGCGGGCCCGACTTTAGTCTTTTCCGAGTCGCCGTTCAAGCCGCTCGGTGGAAGCGGATCAGGGACGTGTTGAGAGTGCAGTCGTGGTGAAGTTTACTTGAGTGGTGGGGTGGGGTAGTTCACCACAGAGGCACGGAGGGCACGGAGTTAACACAGAGAAAAGATATTAACTCCGTGCCCCCTCAGTGGCCTCCGTGCCTCTGTGGTGAATCCGGTCGGATCACTTGCGCGCGCCGCCGAAGAACTGCCGGTTGATCGGCCTGACCTGTTCGGTGGGCGCGACGACGGCGATGGGCATCGTGATCTCGCGCGTGACGGGCGGGTAGCAGACCTCGTCGTTGCAAGCTTGGTAGCGGACGCGCGCGCGCAGCTCCGTCTCGCCGGTCTTGAAGCCCGCGGGGAAGGTCGCGGTGAAACGTAAGATGGCGCGCCCCTCGTAGAGCGCGAGCGGGTCTTTCGAGAACTTGAGCGTGCGCACCGCGCCGCGCGGGTAGCTCACCGGGCCGACGCGCGCGCCCTCGGGCGCGTCGATCTTGACGGTCGTCGGGATCGAGAACTTGTTGCCGACCTTGTTGGCGTTGACGTGGTAGCCGGCGGGCACGTCGAGCACGATGGCGGCCTGCACCGGGCGGCCCTGCTGCGCCTTGTTGGCGGCGTAAAAGCCGTTCATGTCAATGTTCGGGGCCTGCGCCCGCGCCGCGCCCGCGGCGGCGCACAAGAGCAGGAGCGCGGGGGCCAGCGAGAGAATCGCGCGGCGGGGAAAATTATTTCTGATCATCCGTGTCCTCATCATTCGGTGTTAAGCGTTCGAGCCCGAATCTCAAGCTCAGCGTGTTAATTGATGCACGAGCGACGGGGCGAGGTTGTTCGCCGAACGCCGCGCGGCGAGCTGGCCGCAGGCGGCGTAGATGTCGCGCCCGCGCGGGCGGCGGACGTAGGCGCGGACGCCCTTCGCTTCGAGGATCGCCTTGAAGCCCTCGACGCGCCCGGGCGGCGACGGTCGGTAGGGCAGCCCCTCAGCCGCGTTGTGCGGGATGAGGTTGACCTTCGCGCGGAGCTGGTGGCGGTTCAGCAGGTTCGCGAGCCGTCGCGCGTCGTCGTCCGCGTCGTTCACGCCGTCGAGCATCACGTACTCGAAGGTGAAACGCTCGCCCGGCTTCAGAGACTGCTCGAACTCCTTGCAGGCGGCGAGCAGCTCTGCGAGGTTCCAGCGCCTGTTGATCGGCATCAGCTCGTCGCGCAGCTCGTCGGTGGGCGCGGCGAGCGAGATGGCGAGGTGCGGGCGATCCGGCACGCGCGCCAGCTCGCGTATCTTCGGCACGACCCCGGCGGTCGAGACCGTGACGCGGTTCGGGACGATGTGCAGGCCCTCGGCGGACGCCATGACGCGCAGGGCCGACATTAAAGGTTCGAAGGCGAGGAACGGCTCGCCCGCGCCCATCGCGACGAGGTTCGTGCCGCGCGGCGTCCTCGTGCCGACGCCGTAGGCGTCGTTCAAGGCGACGACGATCTGCTCGACGATCTCCCCGGCGGTGAGCGTGCGCAGCAGCCCGAGCTTCGCCGTCAGGCAAAAACTGCACTGCAAGGGGCAGCCCGACTGCGACGAGAAGCAGATGGTGTCGCGCCGCTCCTCCGGGATGAAGACGGTCTCGACGGGCAAACCGTCGCGCGTCTTCAGCAGGTAGCGGCGCGTGCCGTCCTCGGAGACGTAGCGCGACTCGACCGTCAGGGTCGAGGCGGTCGCGCGCCCGGCGAGCGCGGCGCGAAACTCCTTCGGCAGGTCGGTCATCTCGTCGAACGAGCGCAGGCGGCGGCGGTGCAGCGCGGAGAAAATCTGGCGCGCGCGGTAGTCGGGCTCGCCCAAGCCGCGCACGAACTCGCGCAGCTCGTCCTCCGTCAGACCCGTCAGGTGCACCGGCTGATTCATCGTGCCCCTATTTTAACACCCGCGGCGCGCGCCTCACAGCCGCGCGGCGTGTGGCTGAAGGCGCGCGCGGCGTTGTAAGCTATCCGCGCGATGACAACATTTGACGAAGGCACGATCCTGAGCGCGGAGGAGGTGCGCGTCGTCGGCGCGCTCATGGAGAAGCAGGTGACGACGCCGGAGTACTACCCGCTGACGCTGAACGCGCTGACGAACGCCTGCAACCAGATTTCCAACCGCGACCCCGTCGTCGCCTACGACGAGCAGACGGTCGTGCGCGCCATCGAGAGCTTGCGCGAGAAGAACCTCGCGCGCGAGGTGCGGACGGCGGACGGGAGGGTGCCGAAGTACAGGCAGGTGCTGGAGGAGGCGCTCGCGCTCAACCGCGCGGAGCTGGCCGTCGTGTGCGTGCTGATGCTGCGCGGGGCGCAGACGCCGGGCGAGCTGCGCGGTCGCACCGAGCGGCTCTACTCCTTCTCCGGCACGCAGTTCGTCGAGGCGACGCTCGAAGCCCTGATGCAGCGCGCGCCGCCGCTCGTCGCGCGCCTGCCGCGCGCCGCCGGGCAGAAGGAGGCACGCTACGCGCACCTGCTCGCGGGCGAGTTGAAGCACGAAGAGATCGAGGCGGCGCGGGAAGCCGCGGCGGCGGCCCGCGGCGCGCGCGGGGGCGACGAGCGCGTCAACAAGTTGGAGGAAGAGGTGGGCGCGCTGCGGGGGGAGCTGGAAGAGTTGAAGCGCGAGTTCGCGCAGTTTCGGAGGCAGTTCGAATGAGCGCGCGGGGGGCGGCAGAGAAAGTTAAGAGCGGGCGCGGGGCGGCGGCGAAAGGCGTCGAGACCGCGCCGGGGATCGAGGTGCGCCCGTCGAAGATCGACGGGCGCGGGTGCTTCGCGACGGCGCGCTTTAAGAAGGGGCGGAAGATCGTCGAGCTGGTGGGCGAGCGCGTCTCGCGGGTCGAGGCGGCGCGCCGGATGAAGGGCAAGCGCCGCCTGCACATCTGCGCGACCGACTCCTACTGGGGCATCGACGGCAGCCGCGGCGGCAACGGCTCGCAGTTCGTCAACCACTCGTGCCGGCCCAACACGTTCGTCCGCATCGTCAGAGGGCACGTCATCTTCTTCGCGCTGCGCGACATCGAGCCGGGCGAGGAGCTGACGCTCGACTACGTCGAGTCGTACCACCCCGACACGAAGGGCTGCCGCTGCGGCGCGCCGGGCTGCCGCGGCACGATCAACCTCATCAGGAAAAGATCGGCGCGTTAGGAATGGCGCGAGCGCGCGCCCGCGCGCCTTCACCTGATCCGCTCGTTCTCCACGACCAACTGGTTATCGACGGCGAACGATCCGGGAACCGCGCGCGCGCGCGCGTAGGCGATCCGGCTGTCGGCGCGGTCGGCGACGACGCCCTTGAGCGTGACGCGCCCGCGGTTGACGATGATGTGGATGGGCGGCACGGCGCGCTGCCCGTAGCGGAAGAGCGGCGAGTTGAACTCGTAGATGGAGCGGTAGACGCGCTGGCGCAGCCGTTCGTCGCTCGGGGAGGGCGGCAGCACCTCGATCCGGTTGTCGACGCGCGTCACGCCGTCGATGTCGCGCACGCTTGCCTCGGCGTCCGACTTCGTCGTCGGGCGCACGACCTGACCGCGCAGGGTCAGCGTGCCGTCCGGCTCCACCTGACCTTCGAGCCAGTCGAACACGTCGTAGTAGGGCAGCATCAGGAGCCGGTGGCGCGCCTCCTCGACGACGCGCGACACGGCGGGCGACGCGGCTGCCCCGTCCCGACCCGCGCGCCCCTGTGCCTGCGACGTGCCGCACGCGGCGGCCAGCAGCGCGGCGCACGCCGCGAAGTATTTCCAACCGTCTGAACGCATCTCCGAGCCTCCTTTAGAAAAACGGGCGGGGCGCGCGCGGGCTCGCGCGCGTCGCACGCCGCGCGCAAAAGTTGATGAACGCGCGAGACTATCAGGCGCGCGCCCGCCCTTCGGTACGAGGGTGAACTCAGATCGTGTCTATTCCGTTGAAAAGTTTTGTAGAGTCCGTGACGCCCCCGCTTTTGCAGCCCGGTGTTCGGCGGCGCGGGCTCATCACCAAGAGAAGTGGGTGGGTCAGTACGAAGAGGTACTGATGCGGCGCGGCGCGGCGGCTTAATATCCGCAGGCCCGTCGTGACGCGGTCGTAGGGCGCGAAGTGCCCGCTCCCGTCGGAGGGCGGCGCGTCGGGTGGTAGGCAGAACAAGGGGGGTAGAAAGCGGGTCCCGCGAGTGCGCGGGGCCCGCCTTCTTTTTTTCGCGCGAACGACGAGCCCCTTCAGTGCCCGCCGCCGCCCGCGCGCTCGCCGCCCGCGGGCCTGCCCTCGGAGTCGAGGACGGTGACCGCGCCGAGGTCGAGCGAGCGCAGGCCCGGCTCGACGGTCTTGCGGTCGCCGACGACGAGGATCGCCATGTGCTGCGGGTCGAGGTACTTCGCGGCCACGCGCTGCACGTCGGCGACCGTCACCGCCTGTATGCGCGCGAGGTAGCTGTTGAAGTAGTCGTCGGGCAGATCGTAGAGGACGACCGCCGCGAGCCGGTTGGCGATCTGCCCGGGCGTCTCGAAGCCGCGCGGGAAGCCGCGCACGAGCCCCTGCTTCTGGTAGTCGAGCTCCTTCTGCGTGACGGGTATCTCGCCGCGGATGCCGCGAATCTCCTTCATGAACTCGAAGACCGCCTCCTTCGTCACCGCCGTCTGCACGCCCGCCGACGCGGTGAAGGGGCCCGCGCCGCGCCGGTAGTCGAAGCCCGTGCGCGCGCCGTAGCTGTAGCCCTTGTCCTCGCGCAGATTCAGATTCACGCGCGAGACGAACGCGCCGCCGAGGAGCGAGTTCATCACGAGCAGCGGGAAGTAGTCGGGCGAGGAGCGGGCGACGCCGACCTGACCGATCTGTATGACGGACTGCGCCGCGCCGGGCCGGTCGACCAGATAGATGCCCGTCTTGGCGATGCGCGCCGCGGGCGCGGCGACGCTCGTGGCGGGAACCTGCCGGGCCTTCCACGCGCCGAGCGCGCGCTCAAGTTTCGGCATCAGCGTCGCGGGCGTCACGTCGCCCGCGACGATGAGCGCGGAGTTGTTCGGGCGGTAGTAGGTCTCGTAGAAGCCGCGCACGTCCTCGGCGGTCGTCGCCGCGACCGACTTCTCGTCGCCGGTCTGCGGGTGGCCGTAGGGGTGCTCGCGCCCGTAGAGCAGGGCGGCGTAGACGGAGCCCGCGATGCTGTTGGCGTTGTCGCGCTGCTGTTGCAGCCCGACGAGGCGCGTGCCGCGCAGCCGCTTGAGATCGGTTTCGGGGAAGGCCGGGTGGAGCAGCACGTCGGAGAAGATGTCGAGCGCGGTGTCGAGGTGGCGCGTGAGCGTCGTCAGGTTCATGTTTGACGAGTCCCAGTCGGCGCGCGTCGCGAGCCGCGCGCCGATGGCCGCGAGCTGGTTCGAGATTTCGAGCGACGTGCGCGTGGCCGTCCCCTCGTCGAGCATGTCGGCGGCGAGCGTGGCGACGCCGGGCCGTTCGAGCGGATCGGCAGCCGCGCCCGACTTGACGATCAGGTTCATGTTGACGACGGGCAGCTCGTGGTGCTCGACGATCAGGACGTCGAGCCCGTTCGAGAGCTTGCGCCGCTGAATCCGGGGCAGAGTGAGCTTCGGATCGGGCTTCGGCTTCGGCAGGTTGGCCTGCATCGCCTCCGCCGCGTCGTGCTTCGCGCCCGCGGCTGCGGCCTTCGGTGTTTTCGCCGGTGACTCCGCGGCGGGCGGGGCCGCGCCCGCGGGCTGCGAGGGCGCGACCTGCGCCTTGGTCTGCGTCTGCGCGCCGGCGGGCTTGTCCGTGCTCGCCGCCGCGGGCGACGCCTCGCCCTCCGCGCCCTCAGCCGGGGGCGTGACGGGCTTCGACGGGGCTTCCGCCACGGGCGCGCCGCCCTCCGCGCCGCGCCTCGCGCCGCGACCGCCGCCCGCGGGCGTGACCGTGACGACGAGGCGGTTGTCGCCGAGGTACTGCGCGGCGACGCGCTTCACGTCCGCGCCCGCCACCGCGCGGTAGCGCGCGAGGTCTTCCTGAAAGTAGCCGGGCTTGCCGAGGAAGGTGGCGTACTGGTTGAGCTGATCGTTTCGGCCCCCGAAGTCGCCGACCGTCTGCAGGCCGTAGATGAAGGCCGCCTCGCGCCCGTTGTAGGCGCGCTCGGTCTCGGCGGCGGTGGGCGGCTCGGTCTTGAGCTTCTCGATCTCCTCGTTGATCGCGCCTTCGAGTTCGGCGAGCGTCCTGCCGGGCTTGGCGGTCGCCGTGATGCGGAACGTGCCCGCCAACTCCTGCGAGCCGTTGGAGGCCGACACGTCCTGCGCGATCTGCCGCTCGTAGACGAGCGACTTGTAGAGGCGCGACGACTTGCCGCCGCCGAGGATGGTGGCGAGCGTGTCGAGCGGGGCCTCGTCGGGCGTGTACTGCGGGACGGTGTGCCAGACCATGTAGAGGCGCGAGAAGCGCGCCGCGTCCGTCATCTCGACGCGCTTCACGCCGTCGAGCTTCGGCTGCTGCGCCTCGACCTTCGGCACGGCGGGGCCGCTCGGGACGGGGCCGAAATATTTTTCGACGAGGCGGCGCGCCTCAGCCGGATCGAAGTCGCCGGCGATGGCGAGGCTCGCGTTGTTCGGGGTGTAGTAGCGGCGGAAGAAGTCGCTGATGTCCTCGCGCGAGGCCCTCGTCAGATCGTCTAAGGAGCCGATGGTGAGCCAGTGGTACGGGTGGTTTTCGGGGTAGAGGATTTCGTTGATGCGCGCGCCGACGAGCCCGTAGGGGCGGTTGTCGTAGTTCTGCCGCTTCTCGTTCTTCACCACGTCGCGCTGGTTGGCGAGCTTCGCCTCGTTCAGCACGTCGAGCAGGTGGCCCATGCGATCCGACTCCATGAAGAGGGCCAGCTCAAGGAAGTTCGACGGCACGACCTCCCAGTAGTTCGTGCGATCCGGGTTGGTCGAGCCGTTCAGGTTCCCGCCCGCCTCCTGGATCGGCTTGAAGTAGTCGTCGTCGTAGTGCTGCGACCCCTGAAACATCATGTGCTCGAAGAGGTGTGCGTAGCCGGTCTTGCCCGGCGTCTCGTTCTTCGAGCCGACGTGATACCAGAGGTTGACGCCGACGATGGGCGTCGAGGGGTCGCGGTGCAGGATGACGCGCAGGCCGTTGCGGAGCCTGAACTCCGTGAAGTCGATGGGCGGCAGCGCGCCCGGCGCGGCGGCGGCGGCGGCGGCGGCGGCGGCGGGCGGCGGCTGTTTCTGCGCGACGCGCTTCTGCGCGGGCGCGACCGAAGGCGCGAGCATCGCCGCGGCGAGCGTGAACGCCAGCAGATTTTTGATCCTCATGGTGGGCTTCTCCTTACTCAAAAGACACGGACTCGGTCGGGAAGTGGGCGTTAGCGCCGCGAGCACTGAGTGCGCGCGCGGGGGCGCGCGGGCCCGGCTCGTCGGCGATGAAAATGGGGACGGATGAAACTGTGAGGCGGATTCTATCGCGCGGCGCGGGCGGGCGCAACAGTGTCGGCGGGCGAGTAGTGTCCAAGTTTAAGCTTTTCTCTGTGCCCCCTCCGTGTTCTCCGTGCCTCCGTGGTGAGGTACGGATCAGAAGCACTCACCACGGAGTCACAGAGATCACGGAGGAAGCACAGAGTTCTAATCATATTAGGACACCAACCTCGGGCGGCGGGTAGAGGCATGGGGCGCAGAGTAGAAATCAAATGATGATACCGGCGGGCGGCGGAAATTCGGCGGGCGAGGCTTGTCATTTGCGCCCCGCTTCGTTTAAGGTGCAAGGCATTATGCGCCGCGGCGACGATCTACGCCGGAGGGACAGCTTTAAGTTCAGAGGGCGCGTCTCCACTAATAACTTCGATCTGCCGGAATCAAAGTCGCACACGAGATGACAGAGCGAGAAGCGGGAAGGGTCGTGATCGTAGGCGGCGGCCCTGCAGGGCTGACCGCCGCCTACGAGCTGGGCAAGGCCGGGGTCGGCTCCGTCGTCCTCGAAAAGGGCGAGATCGTCGGCGGCCTCGCGCGCACGATCAACTACAAGGGCTACCGCTTCGACATCGGCGGCCACCGCTTCTACACGAAGGTCGGGCCGGTCTCCGCCGTCTGGGACGAAGTCCTCCCCGCCGCCGACTTCCCCCTGCGCAAGCGCCTCTCGCGCATCTACTACGGCAAAAAATTCTTCCACTACCCGCTGCGCGCCGCCTCGATGCTCGCGAGCCTCGGGGCCGCCGAAGGTCTCCTCATCCTCGCGAGCTACCTGCGCGCGCGCCTCGCGCCGCACGAGCGGGAAGAGACCTTCGAGCAGTGGGTCACGAACCGCTTCGGCAGGCGGCTCTACGAGACTTTTTTCAAGACCTACACGGAGAAGGTCTGGGGCATCCCGTGCGACGAGATCACCGCGGAGTGGGCGTCGCAGCGCATCCGCGGGCTCTCGCTCGCCGTCGTCGTCAAAGACTTGCTGCGGCGCAGGAGCGGCGGCGCGGTCGCCAAGAGTCTGATCGACGAGTTCCACTACCCGCGCCGCGGGCCGGGCATGATGTGGGAGATGATGGCGGAGCGCGTCGCCTCGCTCGGCGGGGAGGTGCGCACGGGGGCGCGCGCCGAGAAGATCAACTGGTCGCGCGGGCGCGTCGAGTCGGTCGAAGTCGCGTCGGACGCGGGGCGCGAGATCGTCGGGGGCTCGCACTTCATCAGCAGCCTGCCGGTGCGCGAGCTGGTGCGCCGCCTCTCGCCCGCGCCGCCGCGCGAGGTCGGCGAGGCGGCGGAGCAACTGCGCTACAGGGACTTCCTCACCGTCGTCCTCATCATCGACCGCGCCGAAGTCTTCCCCGACAACTGGATCTACGTACACGATCCGGGCGTGCGCCTCGGGCGCGTGCAGAACTTCAAGAACTGGAGCGCCGACATGGTTCCCGACCAGTCGAAGACCTGCCTCGGCCTCGAATACTTCTGCTTCGAGGGCGACGACCTGTGGTCGATGCCGGACGCCGAGCTGGTCGAGCTGGGCAAGCGCGAGATGGGGCGGCTCGGTCTGGTGGAGGCCCGCGAGGTCGAGGACGCGACGGTGGTGCGCGTGCCGAAGGCGTACCCCGTTTACGACTCGACCTACAAAGAGTCGCTCGCCGTGGTGCGCGAGTTTTTGCGAACGCTCTCCAACCTCCAGCTCGTCGGGCGCAACGGGATGCACCGCTACAACAATCAGGATCACTCGATGCTGACGGCGATGCTCGCGGTCGAGAACGTGCTCGGCGCGCGCCACGACCTCTGGGGCGTGAACACGGAGCACGAGTATCAGGAGGAGATCGGCGCGAATGATGCCGCCACGCGCCTCTCCCAGCTCGAAGCGACGCAGCCGCTCGTCCCCGTGCGCGCGCGCGCGCGAGCCGCCGCGGCCAACGCCGCCGCCGAGTCCGAGGCATGACGAACGCCGCCGAGTTCGCGCCCCCCGCGGGCGGGCCCTTCGTCTCGGTCGTCGTGCCCGCGCGCGACGCCGCGTCCCACCTCCCCCGCTGCCTCGACGCGCTCTCGAAATCCGATTACGCGCGCTTCGAGATCATCGTCGTCGACGACGCCTCGTCGGACGCGACGGCGAGCGTCGCGCGCTCGCGCGGCTGCAAAGTCTTACGCCTCGCCGCGCAAGCCGGGCCCGCCGCCGCGCGCAACCGCGGGGCGCGCGAGGCCCGCGGCGACGTGCTGCTCTTCGTCGACGCCGACGTGGAGGCGCGCGCCGACACCATCGCGCGCGCCGCCGCGCACTTCACGAAGCCGGGCGCGGCGACGGCGGACGCGGGCGCGTCGGACGACGGGGCGTCGAACCTCGACGAGGGCGGGCGCGTCGCCGCGGTCTTCGGCTCGTACGACGACGCGCCCGCCGAGACGAACTTCGCCTCGCAGTTCAAGAACCTCTTCCACCACCACACGCACCAACGCTCCCCGCCGCGCGCCTCGACCTTCTGGGCGGGCTGCGGCGCGATCCGCCGCGAGGTCTTCGACGCGGTCGGCGGCTTCGACGCGCGCCGCTACAGTCGCCCCTCGGTCGAAGACATCGAACTCGGCTACAGGCTGCGGCGCGCGGGCTTCCGCGTCGCGCTCGACCCGGAGTTGCAGGCGAAGCACCTGAAGCGCTGGACGCTCGCGTCGCTCGTGCGCGCCGACGTGCGCGACCGCGCCGTCCCGTGGTCGCGCCTCATCCTCGAAGGCGGAGGGATGATCGACGAGCTGAACCTGCGCGTCGCCGCGCGCGCGAGCGCCGCGCTCGTCGCGCTCGCGCTGTCGCTGCTCGCGCTCGCGCTGCTGATGCTCGCGGCGTCTCTGTTCGCGCCCGCCGCCGCGCCGCCCGCCGCGTGGCCGTTCGCGCTCTCGCTCGCGGCGCTCGCGGCGCTCGCCGTCGTGATCGCCGTCAACCGCGATCTCTACGGCTACCTCCTGCGCCTGCGCGGCGCGCGCTTCGCCGCCGCCTCGTGCGCGATGCACCTCCTCTACTTTCTCTACAGCGGCGCGACCTTCGCGCTCTGCGCCGCCGGGCACGCGCTGCGGCGGCGCGGCGGCGCGACGCTCGGCGCGCCGGTGAAGGACGCGCGCCGCGCCGGCTAAAGGCGTGAGACCTCAGTTGACGCCGATGACGGAAACACCCGCGGCCCGCGCGACCGACGCGGCGGCGCGCGGGGCGACGCCCGCGCCGCGCGCGCGCCTGCTGCGGGAGAGCGCCGCGCCGTTCGTGGCGGGCTGCGGGCTCGCCGCCTTCGCGCTGCGGCTGCTGCTCGTCGTCGGCGTCGAGAGCGTCGTCTCGCCCGACGGCGTCGTCTACGCGGGGCTCGGTCGCAACCTCGCCGCGGGGAACTTCGCGGGCGCGCTCAGCCCCTTCTACCCGCCGCTCTACCCGCTGCTCGTCGGCCTCTCGTCGCTCCTGTTCCGCGACGTCGAGTTCGCCGGTCGCTTCGTCTCGGTCGTCGCGGGCGCGCTCCTCGTCGTGCCCGTCTACGCGCTCGCGCGCGACTCTTACGGCGCGCGGGTCGCGCGGCTCGCCGCCGTCGTCGTCGCCCTCCACCCGCTGCTCGTCTACTACTCCTCGGTGCTGCTCACGGAATCGACCTACACGCTCGCCTTCACCTGCGGCGTCGTGGCCGGGTGGGCCGCGCTCTCCCGCGCGGCGGCGGTCGCGGACGCTCCGAGCGGCGGGACGTTCGCGCGCGGCGCGTGGCCCGCGCACCTCGTCGCGGGCGTCGTCTTCGGGGCGTGCTACCTGACGAAGCCGGAAGCGGCGGGCTTCGTCGCGCTGCTCGCGGCGATGCGCCTCGTCGTCAGCTTGGCGGGCGCGCGCCGCTCGCTCAAACGGTGCGCGCTCGACTGCCTCGCGCTCGCCGCGGGCTTCCTGCTGCTCGCGCTGCCTTACCTCCTGTACCTGCGCGGCGCGCTCGGCGGCTGGACGATCAGCGGCAAGCTGCGCGAGCACCTGTGGCAGGGCGACGGTCAGGCGGGGACGTTCGTCAGCGCGTCGCTCGTGCCCAACTACCTGACCGCCCTCGCGCAGGCGACGAAGGGCTTGATGAGCGAGTACGAGCTGTTCAGCCTGCTCTTCCCGCTGCCCTTCGTGGCGATCAGCGCGCTCGGACTCTTCCGCGCGGCGTGGACGCGGGAGCGCGCGCGGCGCGAGTTGTACTTCGGCGCGTTCGTCGCCGCGACGCTCGCGGGCTACGCCGTGACGCTGCCGAACATACGCTTCCTCGTGCCGCTCGTGCCCCTGCTCGTCTGCTGGCTGGCGCGCGGCGTCGTCGAGTTCGAGGGCTGGCTCGCGGAGACGCGGGCGCACCGGCGCGCGGCAGGCGGCGGCGCGGCGGGGAAAATTTTCGCGCGCGGCGGTGAGCCCGCGGGCGCGGGATTCGTCGGCGCGCTCGTCGTCGCCGTGCTGCTCGCGTCGCTCGTCCCCGCGTTCGTCTTCCTGCTGCGCGGCGACAAGTGGGGCGACTACCACGGGCAGAAACTCGCCGCCGTCTGGATCAGGGAGCACACGCCGAAGCCCGCCCCGCTCATCATGGCGAACGCGCCCGTCGCCCCGTTCTACGCGGGCGGCGGGTACGTCAAGCTCCCGGAGAGCGATTACGACTCGGTGGTCTCGTGCGCGCGCACGGAGCGCGCCGATTTCGTCATCGCGAACGAGCGTGGTCTGAGGCACACGCCCTTGCAGCCGCTGCTCGACGAAGAGGCGCGGCACGCCGGGCTCCGCCTCGTCCACACGATCAGGGAAACGCCGGGGCACGCGATCTTCGTTTACGTGCTGGCTGAAGAATGAGCGAACACACGACGCGCGCGGCGCGCCTCAAAGTCGCCCTCGTCGGCTGCGGTCGCGTCGCGCGCGTCGCGCACCTGCCCGCGCTCGCGCGCCTCGAAGGCGTCGAGGTGGTGGCGCTCGCCGACGGCGATCCGGAAAGCCTGCGCGCCGCCGCGCGCCACGCCCCGCGCGCCGCCCTCCACGCGGACTGGCGCGGGCTCGTCGAATCTTCCGGCGCGGCGGCGGTCGTCGTCTGCCTGCCGAACGCGCTGCACGCGGAGGCGGCCATCGCCGCGTTGGCGCGCGGCAGCCACGTCTACCTCGAAAAGCCGCTGGCGACGAACCTCGCGGACGCGCGCGCCGTCGTCGCCGCGTGGCGGCAAGCCGGGACGGTCGGGATGACGGGGTTCAACTACCGCTTCAACAAGCTCTACGCGGCGGCGCGGCGTCACGCGCGCTCCGGCAGGCTCGGCGCGCTCGTCGCCGCGCGCACGGTCTTCTCGACGGCGGAGGCCGACGCGCCCGCGTGGAAGCGCGCGCGGGAGAGCGGCGGCGGCGCGCTGCTCGATCTCGGCTCGCACCACGTCGATCTCGTCCGCTTCATCTTCGGCGAGGAGGTGCGGGAGGTGTCAGCCGACGTGTGGTCGCGGCGCGCGGAGGGCGACTGCGCGGCGCTCTCGATGCGACTCGGCGGCGGCCTCATCGTGCAGTCGTTCTTCTCGACGGGCGCGGTCGAGGAAGATCGATTTGAAATCTACGGCGACGCGGGCAAGCTCTCCGTGGATCGCCACCTCTCGACGGACGTTCGCGTGAGCGGGGCGACGGCGCGCGGCGCGCGGGCCGAACAACTGCGCCGCGCGCTCGGCTCGCTCAGGCACGGCGCGTACCTGCTCGAAAAGTTGCGCGCCCCGGCCCGCGAGCCGTCCTTCACGGCGGCCCTCGGCGCGTTCGTCGCCGCCGCGCGCGCCGGTGATCGCGGCGCGCGGCCCGACGTCGAAGACGGCTACCGCAGCCTCGCCGTCGTCGCCGCCGCCGAAGAGTCCGCGCGGACGCGGCGGGCGGTCGCCGTCACGGGAGAGTAATAAATCTTGGGTGGCGGCTCAGTTGCGGGATGAAAAGTCGTCCGTAGTCAGTTGTCCGTGGTCAGTTGTTGGCCTCGCACCCGGCTGTGTCGCCGGCGAGCAACGAGCAACGGACAACGCGACCACGGACAACTGACTACTGACCACCGACCACTGACCACTGATGACCACTGACTACTGTCAATCGAGACTGAAATGACGGACGCGCACACGCCAGAGATGTCGGTCGTCCTCGTGACGCCCGACCGTTACGAGACGGTGCGCAAGACCGTGCGCCACCTCCGGGCGCAGACCGTCGCGGGCCGGTTGGAGCTGATCATCTGCGCGCCCTCGGAGGAGCGGCTCGGGTTGATCGAATCGGATGTCGGTTGTTTCATGCGCGCGCTCGTCGTCGAGGTCGGCGAGGTCAGGCGCATGGCGCGCGCGAAGATCGCGGGCGTGGGGGCGGCGAGCGCGCCCGTCGTCGCCTTCGCGGAGGATCACTGCTTCCCGTCGCCCGAGTGGGCGGCGCGGCTCATCGAGGCGCACGGGCGCGGGTGGGCGGCGGTCGGACCCGCGATGCAGAACGCCAACCCGCGCACCGCGCTGAGCTGGGCGGGGCTCTACCTCAACTACGGCAACTGCCTCGACTCCTCGCCGTCGCGCGCGTCCGCGCACCTGCCTTGGCACAACATCTCCTACCGCCGCGACGTGCTGCTCGCCTACGGCGACGAGCTGGGCGCGATGCTCGCCGTCGAGGGCGTGCTGCTCGACGACTTGCGCGCGCGCGGGCACGAGCTTTATTTCGAGTCGGCGGCCAAGACCTCGCACGTCAACATCTCGCGCCTCTCGTCGTGAATCAGGCACGCCTTCTGGGGCGGGCGGCTCTTCGGCGCGGCGCGCGCGCGCAAGAAGAACTGGACGGCGGGGCGCAGGGCGGTCTACGTTTGCGGCGGGTGGCTCATCCCGCTCGTGCGCCTGTGGCGCACGCTCCCGGTCGTCCGCCGGGCGGGGCGCGGGCTGTGGCCGCGACTACTGCCCGCGATCGTGGCGGGGCTCATCCCGCACGCGCTCGGCGAGATGGCTGGCTACGCCTTCGGCTCCGGCGACTCGGAGCGGCGCTACTCCTTCTACGAGATGAAGCGCGCGCTGCACGTCACGAAAAAAGATCGGCGGGAACTCGAACCGTGAACTCCGGGCACGCACAGGTCGGCGAAGCGAAGGGCGGCGGGGGGCCGCCCGCGATGTCGGTCGTCATCGTCGCGCTCGACGGCTTCGAGTCGGTGCGGGAGGCGATCCGTCATTTGAGAGCCCAGAGCGCGCGCGACCGTCTGGAGATCATCTTCGTCGCGCCGTCGGCTGCCGCGCCCGCGCCCCGGCTACTTCCGCGAGAAGTTCGGGTGGTGAAGCGGCATTGGTGCCGAGCGGCGGACGTGATCGCGCGCGTGCGGGGCCCGTCCCCGCCCCCGCCGGCCACGCGCGGCGTTGAATCCGAAGGCGCGGCGGGCGGGGACGAGCCCCGCGCCGACAATTCTTCCGGGGGCTATTATTCAAGAGGAGGGGACGAGCTTGGGTGAGGGAACTACTCCGGCGATGTCGGTCGTCGTCATCACGCCCGACACTTTCGAGACGGTGCGCGCCACCGTCCGCCACCTTAGAGCGCAGAGCGTGAGCGGGCGGCTCGAACTCGTGATCGCCGCGCCCGCGGCCAGCGCGCTCGCGCCCGACCGGGCGGAGGTGAGCGGGTTTTTCGGCTGCAAGGTGATCGAAGTCGGCGCGATGACTTCGACGGCGCGCGCCCGCGCGGCGGGCGTGCGCGCGGCGGGCGCGCCCGTCGTCGCCTTCGCCGAGGATCACGCCTTCCCTTCGCGGGGGTGGGCCGAGGCGCTCATCGCGCGGCACGCGGGAGGCGAGTGGGCGGCGGTCGCGCCCGTGATGGCGAACGCGAACCCGCGCGCGGCGATCAGTTGGGCGAACCTGCTCGTCGAGTACGCGCCGTGGATGGAGGGCGCACGCGGCGGCGAGCGCGAGCACCTGCCCGGCCACAACGGCTCTTACCGGCGCGACGTGCTGCTCGCCTACGGCGACCGGCTCGAAGCGATGCTCGACGCCGAGAGCGTGCTGCACTGGGACTTGAGGGGGCGCGGGCACAGGCTCTATCTGGAGCCGCGCGCGCGCACGCTCCACCTGAACTTCACCGCCGCGCTCCCCTCCGCCGTGCTGCGCTTCAACGGCGGTCGGCTCTTCGCCGCGGCGCGCTCTCGGGGCTGGCCGCGGCTGAGGCGGCTCGCCTTCGTCGCGGGCTCGCCGCTCATCCCCTTCGTCCGCTTCGCGCGCGTCGCGCGGTCGCTCCCCGCCGCCGAGAGGCCGCGCGGCGTGCTCCCCGCCGTCTTCGCCGCGCTCGCCTGCGACGGCGCGGGCGAAATGGTCGGCTACGCGCTCGGCGCGGGCCGCGCGATGGAGAAACTCTCCGACATGGAGTTTCACCGGCACAGGTACATCTCGCGCCGCGGTCGCGGCGCGACCGACGCAAAGGCCGCCGCCGACACACCCATCGAGGGCGTTCGGGAGGCGACGGGCGGGCGGGTCACGGCGTGAACGGCGGAGCGCCGCGCGCGCGCCGGGGGCGTCGTCGGTCGGAGGGTGGATCGCGCTCGCTTCGTGACGCACGGCGATGAAGATTCTGTTCATCAACGACTACGAGACAGACGAGGGCGGGGCGAACCTGATGACGCTCCGCCTGCGCGCCGAGCTGCGGCGGCGCGGCCACGACGCGCGTCTCTTCGCGAGCCGCTCGCGCGTGGCCGGGGGGCACGCCGATTACACCTGCTTCGGCACGCTCGCGCGCGTGCGCCCGCTCGTCGAGACCTTCAACCCGTCGGCCTACCTGAGTCTGCGAAAAGTCTTGCGCGAGTTCCGCCCCGACGTGGTTCACGTCCGGCTGTTCCGCACGCAGCTCTCGCCGCTCATCCTGCCGCTCCTGCGGGGCGTGCCGAGCCTGCTGCACGAGACGATCTACAAAGCGATCTGCCCGCTCGGCACGAAGCTCCTGCCCGACCGCTCGCCCTGCCGCGCGCGCGTGGGCCGCGCCTGCCGCCGCGCGGGCTGCCTCCCCCTGCACGCGTGGCTGCCGCTCATGCTCCAGACGAGGCTCTGGCTGCGCTGGCGCGGCGCGTTCGATCTGATCGTGACGAACAGCGAAGCCGTCAGGCGCGAGCTGAACGCCGACGGCATCGAGGCGGCGGCGGCGGTCTGGAACGGCGTGCCGGACTGCGAGGGCCGCCCGCCGCTCGCAGACCCCCCGACGGTCGGCTTCGCCGGGCGGCTCGTCCCGCTCAAAGGCGCGGACGTGCTGCTGCGCGCCTTCGCGCTCGTCGTCGCCGAAATCCCGGACGCGCGCCTGCTGATCGTCGGCGGCGGCGAGGAGCGCGAAAAATTGTCGCGCCTCGCGCGGCGCTCGGGGCTCTCGCGAAGCGTCGAGTTCGCCGGGTGGCTCGCCCCCGACGAGGCGGCGCGCAGGGTGGCGGGCGCGTGGGCCGTCGCCGTGCCCTCCTTCTCCGAGCAGTTCAGCCTGACGGCGGTCGAGGCGCTGATGCGCGGCACGGCGGTCGTGGCGAGCGCGGTCGGCGGGATGCCCGAGGTCGTGCGCGACGGCGAGACCGGCTTCCTCGTCCCGGCGGGCGACGCGCGCGCCCTCGCCGAAAAACTTTTACCCCTCCTGCGCTCGCGCGAGACCGCCGAGCGGATGGGCGCGGCGGCGCGCAGGGACGCCCTCGCGCGCTTCCGGCTGGCGACTTGCGTCGACGAGTTTGAAAAACTTTACGAAGCGATCCGGAGGGCGCACGACAGCCGCGTGCCCGCGCCGCCGCAGCCGACGGCGCGCGAAGTGTCGCGCGGGCGGGCGAGGGCCGACGTATGAGAGGGGCGAGGTCGCGCCGGTGAGAGAGGTGAGCGCGCGCCAGCCGGGCCGCGAGTTGATCGCGGGGACGGCGAGCATCTTCGCCGCGGAGGCCCTGCTCGTGCCCGTCGGCGTCCTGACGGCGGCCTTCCTCACGCGCCGCTTCGGCCCCGCGGGTTACGGCCTGCTCTCGCTCGCCACGGTCGTCGTGCTCTGGGTCGAGGCGAACCTCGCCTCCGCGCTCTCGCGGCCCACGATCAAGCTCGTCGGCGAGTCGGACGACCGCGAGGGCGCGGCTTCGACGGTGCTGCGGCTCTACTTCTTCAGCGGCGTCGCGCTCGCCGCCGCCTTCTGGATCGCCGCGCCGCCGGCTGCGGCGCTGCTCGGCGAGCCGTCGCTCGTCTCGTCGCTGCGGCTGCTCTCGCTCGAAATCCCCTTCTTCTGCCTCGCGCAGGCGCACCGCAACGTGATGGTGGCGACGGGCCGCTTCCGCGAGCGCGCCGTCGCGACCGCCGCGCGCTGGGCGGCGCGACTCGTCTTCGTCGTCGCGCTCGTCTACGCCACCGGCACGACGGCGGGCGCGCTCGCCGGGTTCGTCCTCGCGTCGGTCGTAGAGGTCTGCGTCTGCCGCGCGTTCGTGCGCCCGCCGCTCTTCGGCGCGGGCCGACTGCGCGCGCGGGAGATTTACGACTCGGTCGCGCCGCTCGTCGCCTCCGCGATCTGCCTGACGCTCTTCAACCGGCTCGACGTGATCATGCTCAAAGGTCTCGGCGGGACGGCGGCGCAGGTCGGCTTCTACGCCGTGGCCCAGAACCTCTCTCTGCTGCCGACGCTCTTCTCGTTCTCGTTCGCGCCCGTCCTGCTCTCCACGCTCACGCGCGCGCTGCGCGAAGGCGAGGAGGGCGGCGCGCGCGAGCTGACGCGGCAGTCGATGCGCGCCGTCGTGCTGCTGCTCCCGTTCGTGGCGGCGACGGCGGGGGCGTCGGGCGAGATCGTCCGCCTGCTCTTCGGCGCGCAGTTCGCGGACGCCGCCACGCTCTTCCGCGCGCTCGCCTTCGCCGCGCTCGCCTCCGTGATGATCACGGTGACGATGTGCGTGATGACCGCCGCCGACCGCGCCGCGTGGACGCTGAGAGTCGCGCTCCCGATGCTGCTCGCCGCGCTCGTCGGGCACGCGCTCGCCATCCCGCGCGCGGGCGCGCGAGGGGCGGCGCTGGTGACGACGGCCATCTCCGTGGCGGTCGCCGTCGCCGCGGTCGCGCTCGTCAAACGGCTCTGGGACGTCGTGCCGCCCGCGCCGACCTGCCTGCGCGCGTGCGCGTGCGCGGCCTTCGCCTTCGCGTGCTCGGCGCTCGCGCCCGCGCCGGGCGCGCTCGTCTTCGTCAAGCTCGCCGCCGTCGGCGCGCTCGCGTGCGCCGCGCTCGTCGCGCTCGGCGAGTTCAGCCGCGAAGAGATCGCGTGGGCGCGCACGCTCCTCAGACGCCGCCGCGACCCCGTGACGATTGATCTCCCGCGCGAGGCTTGATGAGTGGGAACCGCTGCGCGGAAACTTAGAGCCGACGGGGACGGAATAACATGAGGGGCGGGGGCGGCCCTGCCGCCACGAATGATTCCGGCGCGTCGAGTTTTGTCGGAGGCCGCCGGAAGCCGTGAGGCCCGGCGCGCGAAGTCTCGAATGGAAGAAACGCCGCTCTTCTCCGTCATCATCCCGACCCGCGGGCGGCACGCGCAGCTCGCCGCCTGCCTCGCGTCGCTCGCCGCGCAGGAGTTCGCGCGCCGGGACTTCGAAGTCGTCGTGGTCGACGACGGGAGCGCGCCGCCCGTGGGCGATTGCGTCGCGCCGTTTCGCGCGCGGCTCGATCTGAAAGTTTACGCGCAGGCGAACGCGGGGCCGGCGGCGGCGCGCAACCGCGGGGCGGCGCACGCGCGGGGCCGCTTCCTCGCCTTCACCGACGACGACTGCCTGCCCGACGCGCGCTGGCTCGCCGCGCTCGCCGCGCGCCTCGACGCCTCGCCCGACGCGCTCGTCGGCGGTCGCACCGTCAACGCGCTGGCGTCGAACGCCTACTCGGCGACGAGCCAGTTGATCATCGACGTGGTCTATGGGCACTACAACGCGGACGGGGGCGGCGCGCGATTCTTCGCGTCTAACAACTTCGCCGCGCGCCGCGGGCCGTTCCGCGAGGCGGGCGGCTTCGACGAGAGCTTCCGCTGCTCGGAGGACAGGGACTTCTGCGACCGCTGGCTCGCGCGCGGTCGCCGTCTCGTCTACGCGCCCGAGGCGTTGGTGCGTCACGCGCACGCGCTCGGCGCGCGCTCGCTGTGGCGGCAGCACTTCGGCTACGGGCGCGGCGCTTACCGATTCCACCGCAAGCGCGAGGCCCACGGCGCGGATCGCTTCCAGCCCGAACCGGCCTTCTACTCGAAGCTGCTGCGCGCCGCGCTGGCGCAGCCGCGCCCCTCCCAATCGATCAAGATGACGGCGCTGCTCGCGTGGGCTCAGGCGGCCAACGCGGCGGGCTTCTTCTACGAGCGTCTCCGGCCCGCGCCGCCGCCCGAATCGTCGCGCGGCGCGGCTGCTTAAAAACCACGGCTGCTTAAAAATCACGGCTTCATAAAATTATGGGCGCACCGAAAAAATCTCTCCGACTGCGGCTCAAGAGGGTCGCGCTGTTGCTCGCCTCCGTCTTCGTCGCGCTGGCGGTCGTCGAAGTCGCGCTGCGTCTGTTTCGACCGAGTTACAGCGTCGCGATCCCGTGGTCTTACGAGTACGACGACGAGCTGGCGTTCCGTCTCAAGCCGGGCGCGCACCTGTTCCGCACGACCGACCACCAGCAGGAGAGCGTGACGAACCGCGCGGGCACGTCGAACTTTCAGGAGAGCTTCGAAGAATACCCGCGGCTCGTCTTCACCGTCGGCGATTCCTTCACGCAGGGGATCGGCGTGCCCGCCGACGCCTCGTACCCGTTCCAGCTCGATCTCTTCCTCAACCGCGACGCCGAAGGGTTCTACGTCAAACGGTTCGGCGTCGTGAACCTCGGCGTCGCGGGCTTCGGCGGCGACGAGAACCTGCTCGCGCTGCGCCGCCACGTCGCGCTGCTGCGCCGCCCGCCGTCCTACATCCTCTACCTCGGCTGCGACAACGACATGG
Source organism: Pyrinomonadaceae bacterium (assembly GCA_036389335.1). Taxonomy (GTDB): domain Bacteria; phylum Acidobacteriota; class Blastocatellia; order Pyrinomonadales; family Pyrinomonadaceae; genus JAIVGV01. The sequence continues at coordinate 61,481 of DASVQC010000039.1, forward strand.
GCGACGACGTGCTGTTCCGCAGCGGCGTGCGGCACAAACAGTTCCTCGAAGGCAGCCCCTACCTCGGTCGCCTCGCCGTCGCCGCGCGCTGGATGACGGAGGAGCTGCAGCTCGGGCTCAAGGTGAAACGCTACGTGCTGGAACGCAACCGCGAGAAGGCGCGTGCGGAAGCCGCGCGCGCCGCGTGGAAGGACGGGAGGGAGATGAGCGCCGCCGAGTTTGAAGCGCCGGTGCTTGAGCGCCTGAACGCCTACGCGAAGGAGCAGGGCGCGACGCTCGTCATCAGTTGGAGCAACGCGCGCGCCTCCTACTACTGGCTCAAGGAGTGGGCGGCGCGAAACGGCGTCGCCTTCGCCGACTGGGCCCCGCGGGTCGAGTCGGTCACGTCCGCCATCCCCGCGCTGCCGCCCGACAACAACCACTCCGGCGGGCACCACCGCACGTGGACGAACCGCGTCATCGCCGAAGAGTTCGCGCGGCAGATGGGCGCGACCGCGAGCCGCTAAGGGGAGGGTAACAAACCCCGCCCGTCGAGTTTTATTAAACGCCTCAACGCGGGCGGAAACCCGCGCCGCCGAGCCCCGCCCCGAAAATAATTTTCCACTCCTTAAGTCGCTGCAAACATGGCGTTTGCGGCCACGCCGCGCCGCCTTTCAAGTCGGCCTCAAGAATTCCTCAACCCAGATTCATATCCTCACAGCGTCGGGAATGGCGACCCGGCAATCAAGGCTTAAGGGGCGGCAACGTCAACCGGCATGGCATTGCCCGAAGGTTCTTGCCGAAGACAAATTTTAAGGAGTCCAGATCAATGAACAGGGCAGGGTATCGTCTTCCTCAGAGCGCGACGCGCACTTCCAACCTCTTCAAGAATTCATTCGGCATCCTGACGGCGGCGGCTCTTTTGCTGACCGCGGTTTTCGGCACACTGTTCGCGGGCCGCACGGCTGACGCCGCGAACCCTGCGACGGCGGCGCTGACGCCCGCCTCCGCCCCGATCACGTGGCGGGGCACGGCGACGGCGGGCGGCGCGTTAGGCGACCCGGCGCTCGGCGCGGTCACGTCGGAAGACATGTGCGTCGAGGGCGTGAGCTGCGACACGTTCACGCTGAGCGTCGGCGGCACTCCGGCTGATTGGGCCGCCGCTAAAAAGATCGTCCACGTCCACTTGGGGTGGACGCTGCCGACGACCGACTACGATCTCTACGTCCACAAGGGCAGCCTCGGCGGCGAGGTCGTCGCCACTTCCGGTCAGGGCGCGACCAACCCGACCGGGCCTCTGACGAGCGAGGACGCCGATCTCGATCCGGCCAACCCGAGCGTCGGGACGGGGACGTTCGTCGTCCACGTCGTCTACTACACGGCGTCGGCGGCGGATCAGTACACCGGCACGGCGAGCGTCGTCACCCCGGCGGCGACGCCGACGCCGACGCCGGGCCCGACGCCCGCGCCCGCGTCGAGCGTGCCCGCGCCGCGCTTCGTCAACTACGCCGACCCGTTCAACCACGAAGGCGGCGAGCCCTCGCTCGGCGTCAACTGGAAGACCGGCGACGTGATGTACGTCTCGTCGCTCAACACGCTGCGCGTGCAGTTCGACGACACCACCTCGCCCGCGCGCGCCAACTGGGCCGACAAGAGCTTCACGACGACATCCGCCCTGAGTCTCGATCCGATCCTCTTCACCGACGCGAAGACGGGCCGCACCTTCGTCTCGCAGCTCCTCGGCAAGGCGAGCGCGATGGCCTACACGGACGACGACGGCGAGACCTACACGCCGAGCCAGGGGTCGGGCATCAACTCCGGCGTCGATCACCAGACCATCGGCGCCGGCCCCTTCGCCGCGCCGCTCTCGGGCGTCGGCTACGCGAACGCCGTCTACTACGCCTCGCAGGACATCGCGACCGCCGAGGCCGCGCTGAGCGTTGACGGCGGCCTGACCTTCGGCCCCGCCGTCCCGATGTACGCGCTGACGCAATGCGTCGGCATCCACGGCCACATCAAGGTCGCGCCCGACGGCGCGGTCTACGTCCCGAACCGCGACTGCGGCGGCCTGCAAGGCTTCGCCGTCTCGAAGGACAACGGGCTGACGTGGGAAGTGAAGACCGCGCCGAACAGCCACGCGGGCGGCTGGGACCCGTCCATCGGCATCGGCAGCGACGGCACGGTCTACTTCGGCTACGGCGACACAGACCGCACGCCGCGCGTGGCCGTCTACGATCCTAAGACCGACACGTGGACGAACGATCAGCCGGTCGGCGGCGCGACCTCTTTCACGGGCGTGGCATTCCCGGCGGTCGTCGCGGGCGACGGCGACCGCGCCGCCTTCGCCTTCCTCGGCACGACCGCGCCGGGCGCGCCCTTCGGCACGGGCACGAGCTTTACGGGCACGTGGCACCTCTACGTCGCGACGACCTACGACCGCGGCGCGAGCTACACCTTCACCGACGCGACGCCGAACGACGCGGTCCAGCGCGGCAACATCTGCGACGCGGGCACGACCTGCCCGTCCAGCCCGCGCGACACGCGCAACCTGCTCGACTTCATGGACGTGCAGATCGATCAGAAGGGCCGCGTGCTGGTCGGCTACGCCGACGGCTGCGTCACCTCGGCGTGTGTGGCCGGTCAGGACGTGAGCGGCGCGGCGGGCGCGCCCGACGGCGCGGTCAACAGCTTCGACAACGACGGCGGCGCGCTCGCCACCATCGCGCGCCAGTCCGGCGGCAAGAGCCTCTTCAGCCGCTTCGACGCGGAACTCGCCTCCCCGACGCCCGCCGCGCCGCAGCTCGTCGCGAGCACGAGCGGCCAGACGACCAACCTCGCGTGGACGACGCCCGACGACGGCGGCTCGGCCATCACCGGCTACAAAGTTTTCCGCGCGTCGAGCGCGACGGGCGCGAACACGCTCGTCGCCACCCTCGGCGTCGTCAACTCCTACGCCGACGCCGCGCTCGGCGCGAACTACTACTCCGTCCAAGCCCTGAACGCCAACGGCGCGGGCGCGCTCTCGCCGCGCGTCAAAGCGTCGGCGCTCGAATCGGCCTGCGCCCTGCCGGGCATCACCGCGGCGGTCGATCTCACGGACGGCGGGCAGAACACGCCGCTCGTCAAGCAGGTCGATCTCCAGTCGGTCTCCATCGCCGAGCCTTACATGGACGGCGCGCAGAAGCTCGTCTTCACGCTGAAGCTCGGCGCGGGCGGCGTGCTCCCGCAGAACAGCCAGTGGTACGTCATCTGGAACCGCCCCGTCGCGGACGCCAACTTCGACCGCGACTACGTGGCGATGCGCACCGACGTGGCGGGCACGCCGACGTTCGAGTACGGTCGCGTCAGCTACCCGCTCGTCTACACCGCGCCCGCCGCGAATCAGGGGAACCTGCCGACCAAGCTCGGCGCGGCTGACGCGGGGGCCTACGACGCCGCGACGGGCACGGTGCGCATCACCGTCTCCCGCGCCGCGCTCGACGACGAGGCCAACATCGGCAGCGGCAAGACGCTGACGGGCATCGAGGCGCGCAGCTTCCTCGGTCGCAACGACGCGCTGCCGATCAACCAGAACACCAGCTCCGACTACACGGCGACGGGCAAGTACGTCGTCGCGGGCAACGACGCCTGCCAGCCGCCGCCGCCCGCCGCGCCGACCAACTTGAAGGCGGCTTCCGCGAAGGACGCCGTCCAGTTGAGCTGGACGGACAACTCCGACGAGGGGAGCTTCTCGGTCGAGCGTTCGACCCTGATCGACACGGGCTTCACCGAGATCGCCACGGTCGGACAGAACGCGACCGCCTACACGGATCGCATCAGCTCGCGCGGCAAGCCCGTCACGTACTTCTACCGCGTCCGCGCCGTGCGCGGGGCGGCGAAGTCGGGCTACTCGAACACCGCCGGGGCGAGGGCGAAGTAGTCGCAAGGTAGAGGGCGGGCGGCGTCGCGCCTGACGCCGCCCGCCTCAAAAGTTTCATTCCTCGCAAAGAGGGCCGGGCGCTAGACGGGCTTGCCCGCGGGTCGATTGGACTCCTTCCCGCGAGCCAGCCGCCGGGACGAACGCGCGACCCTACGGCCAGCCGCCGCACGACACGCCAATCGTGCGGCGGCTGGCCTCGTTCGGGTTCGATTTCCTCCGTGCCCCTCCGTGTTCTCTGTGCCTCTGTGGTGAGTGCTTACGATCCTTAGCTCACCACAGAGGCACAGAGAACACGGAGGGCGCACAGAGTGGAGTTGAAACCGGGACAGTACTCGCGCGCCGCGCCTTTGTGAGCTTCACTGAACGTCGGTAGAATGTGTCGGTCGCGACTTACGTCTCGCCGCTTTCGTCTCTTTACGCCTTTGCAGAATCTCCGAAGAGGTTGACCCACCGATGACCACGAATCGTGTCCACGCGCTGATCCTGATCGCCGCGCTGTCGCTCGCCGCGCCGTCCTTCACCGAACCGGCGGCGGCGCAGACGCCGAACCTGCCGAGCGAGACGCCCGCCGCCTTCAAGCCGACGAACGAAGGCTTCGACTACGCGCGGCGCGACGAGTGGATTTCGATGCGCGACGGCGTGAGGCTGCACACCGTCATCCTCGTCCCGCGGGGCGCGCGCCGAGCGCCGATGCTCCTGACGCGCACGCCCTACAACGCCACCGGGCTCACCACCCACTCCGAAAGCTCGAACCTCGCCACCATCCTCGAAGGCTACGACAACGCGACGGACGTGATCGTCGGGGGCGGCTACATCCGCGTCGTGCAGGACGTGCGCGGCAAGTACGGCTCCGAGGGCGACTACGTGATGAACCGCCCCCTGCGCGGGGCGCAGAACCCGACCTCAGTCGATCACGCGACCGACACCTACGACACCATCGACTGGCTCGTGAAGAACGTCCCCGAGAGCAACGGCAAGGTCGGCATCCTCGGCATCTCCTACGACGGCTTCCTGCCGCTGATGGCGCTCGTCAACCCGCACCCCGCGCTCAAGGTCTCCGTCCCGATGAACCCGATGGTGGACGGCTGGATGGGCGACGACTGGTTCCACTACGGCGCGTTCCGGCAGGAGAACATGGCCTACATCTACGATCAGGAGGCGACGCGCGACAACTCCGCGCTCTGGTGGGCCAGCCACTTCGACGACTACGACATGTTCATGCAGGCCGGATCGGCGGGCGAGCTGGGCCGCCGCCGCGGGCTCGAACAGCTCGGCTTCTGGCGGAAACTTTTAGAGCACCCGTCTTACGACGCCTTCTGGCGCGATCAGGCCGTGGACAAGATACTCGCCGCGCAGCCCCTGAAAGTCCCCGTCATGCTCGTGCACAGCCTCTGGGATCAGGAGGACATCTACGGCGCGCCCGCCGTCTACCGCGCCATCGAGCCGAAGGACGCGAACAACGACAAGGTGTTTCTCGTGATGGGGCCGTGGCACCACGGGCAGGAGATACGAGAGGGCAGCGCGCTCGGCGCGCTCAGGTTCGGCGGCGACACCGCCGCCTACTTCCGCCGCGAGATTCTGCGCCCGTTCCTCGATCACTACCTGAAGGACGACGCGCCGCGGTCGGACGTGTCGCCCGTCACCGCCTTCGAGACGGGGACGAACACGTGGCGGCAACTGACGGCGTGGCCCGCGGGCTGCGCGCGCGGCTGCACCGTGCGCCCCGCGCCGCTCTACCTCGGGGCGAACCTCAAGGCGGGCTTCGCCGCGCCGAAGGCGGGCGACGCGGCTTACGACGAGTACGTCTCCGATCCGTCGAAGCCCGTGCCCTACCGCGCGCGGCCCGCGCGGCCCGTGAGCGCGCCCGACAGCACTTGGCGTCAGTGGCTCGTCGACGATCAGCGCGAGGCTTCGGGCCGCCCGGACGTGCTCGCGTTCGTCTCCGACGTGCTGGCCGCGCCCGTGAAGATCAGCGGGCAGCCCGTCGCCAACCTCTTCGCCTCGACGAGCGGCACCGACTCCGACTGGGTCGTCAAGCTGATCGACGTTTACCCGGATCAGGTCGGCGATCAGCCCGCGATGGGCGGCTACCAGTTGATGGTCGCGGGCGACATCTTCCGCGGTCGCTACCGCGAGAGCCTTGAGACGCCGAAGCCGCTGGCGGCGGACGAGCCGCTTGTCTACCGCTTCGCCCTGCCGACGGCGAACCACGTCTTCCTGCCGGGCCACAGGATCATGGTGCAGGTGCAGTCGAGCTGGTTCCCGCTCTACGACCGCAACCCGCAGACCTTCGTCCCCAACATCTTCTGGGCCAAGCCCGGCGACTACCGCAAAGCCACGCAGCGCGTCTACCACGCGCCCGGTCGGAGCAGCTTCGTCGAGCTGCCGCTCGTCACGTCGCCCTGAGCCGAGTTAATCGGAGACCTTGATCACGAGCTTGCCGAAGTTCTCCCCGGTGAACAGGCGGAGCAGGGCTTCGGGGAAGTTCTCCAGACCCTCGACTACGTCCTCGCGGGCCTTGATCTTGCCTTCGGCGAGCCACCCGGCTATCGCCGCGACCGCCTCGCCGTAGCGCGCGGCGTAGTCGAAGACGAGGAAGCCCTCCATGCGCGCGCGGTTGACGAGCAGCGAGAGGTAGTAGCTCGGCCCCTGCGGCGCGCCCGCGTTGTTGTACTGCGAGATGCCGCCGCAGATGACGACGCGCGCCCTCATCGCCAACTGCGCCAGCACGGCGTCGAGTATCTCCCCGCCGACGTTGTCGAAGTAAACGTCGACGCCCTTCGGGCAGTGCCCCCTGAGCGCCTTGTAAGTGTTCGCCAGAACGGGAAGCTCCTGCTTGTAATCGACCGCCGCGTCGAAGCCGAGTTCTTCGACGAGGTAGCGGCACTTCTCCGGGCCGCCCGCGACGCCGACGACGCGGCACCCCTTGAGCTTCGCGATCTGCCCGACGACGCTCCCCACGGCCCCCGCCGCGCCCGAGACGACCACCGTCTCGCCCTCCTTCGGCTGGCCGATCTCCAGCAGCCCGAAGTAGGCGGTCATGCCCGGCATCCCCAGCACGCCGAGGTGGCGCGCCGGCGGCGCGAGCGACGGATCGACCTTCCTCAGCCCGTCGGCCCTGACGACCGCGTACTCCTGCACGCCCGTCATGCCGGTGACGGTATCGCCGACGGCGACGCTCTCGTCGCCCGAAGCGATCACGCGCCCGACGCCGATGGCGCGCATCACCTCGCCGAGCTTGACCGGCGGGACGTATGACGGCGCGTCGTTCATCCACCCGCGCATCGCCGGATCGACGGAGAGGTATTGCACCCTGACCAGGGCCTCGCCGCTCCCGGGCTCGGCGACGGGCGCGGCGGCGAACTCGAAGTCCGTGGGCTTGACCATCCCCGCGGGGCGGGAGGCGAGTTTGAAATGTCTGTTCTGAAGTGTGCTCATCACGGGTCTCCTTTGAAGCGGTCGATTGTACACAAAAGCGACCGCCCGCGAGCTTCGGGAACTCGCGGGCGGTCGGCGAACCTTCGGCGCGGGCGGCGTTTTTCCCGCTACCCCTCGGCGGTCGTCGGATCGATTACCGTCCTCACCTCGGAGACGCGGTTGGCGGGGAAGCCGCCCTGCGCGGCGTGCTCGCGCACCATCTCCTCGTTCGGCGCGATGTAGACGCAATACACCTTGTCGTCGGTCACGTAGCTCTGCACCCATTGAATCTGCGGGCCTAAACCCTTGAGCACGCCGCAAGACTTCTGTGAGATGCCTCGCAGCGCCTCCGGCGACAACTTACCGGCGTCGGGAATCTCCCGCTCGATGACGTATTTGGGCATGTCGATGATCCTCCCCGCGGACAGATTTAGAAGTAGACCGGCCACCATTCTAAATCGATGAGCCGGTCAACGTCATTGCGCCGGGCCGGGTGAGTTGTTGGAGTCGGCCCGCCTCCTACCTCAACTCCGCCATGTGAGTGACTTCATACGCCGGCTCGGTGGAACAAAATGCGCCCGGCTCATGTCTCCGAAATAAGCCTACGTTCACCACCACCTTCTCGTACCACCACTCATCCCCGACGAACCTGCCGTTGTATTTAACCCGCGCCCAGCTCCCCGGCCCAACGGCCACCACCTCTTTCAGGGCCGCGCCGGATTTACCACGCCGGGGCGGTCGCCCCCCGCATTTGTCGTCGTACTCGTAAGCGACGATCAGTCGCTCGGGCGTGACCTCTATCTTCACGCAACCGACAGTGATCGGATCGGGCCCCAGTTCTACAATCCCTGATTCGAGAGGCCCGGCGAAGCCGTTCATCTCCCCGTAGACTAAAGACTGCCGAAAGATTCTATGGGTTGCCGAGTTCGAGCCGACGGCGGGAAAGGGCGCGGCCTCCGGCACGGAGTTGCGCAAAGCGGCGGCGGAACCGCCGCGGGAAGCCTTAGACCAGACGCTGCGAATTTCCTGTATCAGAATCATTGGCGAAAGGGAGAAGGGGGCGACGCCGGGCCGGAGCCGCCGCGGGCGGCTGCGCCCATTTATTCAGTCGAGGCTGCATAAACATCGCATCATTGCATAGTAGCAACCGAATATGCGCTCGCCTCCGAATAAACGGGCGAAGCGAGCGCCTCGCAAGGCGCTGCGCGACCTCGACGCGCCCGGCGCGCGCCTCTGCGAGGTCTTCGCACCGAAAACGAAAACGGCGGGAGCGGTCCCGCCGTTTTTGCTCGATCCTGAAAGTGGAGCAGAGGAGGGTCGAACTCCTGGCCTCCGCATTGCGAACGCGGCGCTCTGCCAACTGAGCTACTGCCCCGAACAATCGGAAATATAAGAGACGGCGCGGCGGGGTGTCAACCGCCCGGCGGGCCCTCGCCGCCGGGCCCTCAGGCGTCGGCCCGCGCCGTCAAGACCCCGCGCCGCCCCCGTCTTTCGAGACCTGCGAGAGCACGCGTTCGCGCTCGTGCCGCGCCCACTCCAGTTGACGCTCGACGTACTCCGTCATGTCGCTCTCCTCTCCCTCGGCGGCGTCCGCCGTCGCGTCGTGCGCCTCGCGCGAGGCGGGCGACTCCGGTCGCTCGTTCCAGTAGGCGATGAACTCGTCGAGCGCGGCGACGCAGGCGCGCCCCAGCTCGGCGAACCGCGGGTCTAAATTCTCGACCGCGTCCTCGTACTCCTGAAGGCTCCGCTGCGCCCTCATCTGAATCTCGTCGCTGCTCTTCATCCCGCGCCCCCCTTTGCCCCGGCGGTCGTGCGTCTGTCGAAGACCCCGCCATGCCCGCTGAGATTTACCGCGCCACTAACCTTACTACATTACCGGCGGAGACGTTTTAACTTTCGGGGCGAGCCTCTTTGAGGCGTCGCGCCGCCGCCTCGATGGCCGCGGGTAGTTGTTCGACGACGCGCCCGCCGCCCTGCGCCATCTCCGGGCGCCCGCCGCCGCGCCCCCCGACCGCCGCGCAAGCCTCGCGCATCAGCGCGCCCATGTCGCCCGCCGCCTCGGGCGAGCGCGCGAAGACGAGCCGCGCCTCGTCGCCGTCGCGCGAGCCGAGGAGCGCGACCGCGCCCGCGCGCGACGCCACAGCCGACGCCAGCCGCTTCAGAGACTCCGCGCCGCGCCCCTCGAAGACGCGCGCGACGAGCTTCGCGCCGCCCTCGCGCGCCGCCCCCGCCACCAACTCCGCCGCCTCGACCTCCGCCGCAGACTCTTCGAGCGCGCGCACGCGCCGCGCGAGCTGCTTGTTCTCTTCGACGAGGCGCGCGGCCTGCCCCGCCGCCTCCTCGCGCGCGACGCTGAAGGCGGCGGCGACCGCGCGCGCCGCGCGGTTGGCGAGGCGGTAGTCGGCGACGGCCCTCACGCCCGCGGCGAACTCGATGCGCGTCAGGCCCTTGGCGCGCTCCCACGAGCGCGCGACGACGACGCCGACCTCGCCCGTCCGGCGCGCGTGCGTGCCGCCGCACGGGCTCAGGTCGAAGCCCTCGATCTCGACGACGCGCAGCTCGCCCCCGCGCGCCGAGTCTTTACGCAGCGGGAGCCGCGCCGCGTCCTCCGCCGTCACGTTCAAAACTTTGACGGCGCGATCCTCCCAGACGATCCGGTTCGCGAGATCGACCGCCTGCTCGACGCGCTCGTCGGACGGCTCCCGCAACTCCACGTCGATCTCGCAGACGCGCTCCATCATGCGGAAGGATCGCGTCGGCGCGTCGAAGAGTTGGACGAGGGCCTGAGAGAGGAGGTGCTGCCCCGTGTGCTGCTGGATGTGTTCGAGCCTGCGCGCCCAATCGACGCGACCGCCGACGCGCTCGCCGACCGCCGGGGCCGCGCCCTCGACGACGTGCAGCACGCCCTCCGCCTCGCGGTCGATGCAATCGACGACGCGCGCGCCCGCGAGCGTGCCGGTGTCGTGCGGCTGGCCGCCGCCGGTCGGGTAGAAAGCCGTGCGGTCGAGCGTCACGCCCGCGCGCCCCCGCGCGACCTCCGTCGCCGAGATGACGACGGCGTCGAACTCCGTCAGGTGCGAGTCCGCGTAGTAGAGCCTTTCGGTCGTGCCCATCACGCGGGAATTATAGGGCAGGGGCGGGGAATTAAAAACGCGGGCCGAGCGGCGTGTGAAAGTTCGCTTACGGCTTGAGTAAGAAATCAAGATTCACCACAGAGGCACGGAGGGCACTGAGGGGGCACAGAGCAGGAAAAGTTTTCTCTGTGCGACCTTCGTGTCCTCCGTGCCTCTGTGGTGAATCTCACGACCGTCGTCATTCAAGATCAGGAAGAGCCACTAAGAATCGGCGAGGTAGTGTGGAAATTTAAGTCGCGCGCTCAACGCAAATGCTGGTAGCCGATCCGCCTCGGCTTCGCGGCGGGCGGCGCGATCAGCTCGACCGGCTCGGCGACGATCTCGAACCTCATCGGCAGCTCGCCGATCAGCTCGCCGTCGGCCTGCACGAGCACGCCGTCGCCCGCGGCGCGCGCGCTCGTCGCGCGCAGGTAGCGCACGCCGCGGCGGTCTCCTTTGATGCCCTCGGCGCGCATGGCCCCCGTCAGGAGTTGGAGGTAGCGCAGGCGGCTGCGCGAGTTGATGAGGCAGACCTCGAACTCCGGCGCGTCGAGCCGCGCGCGCGGCGTGATCGAAAGCTCGCCGCCGTAGTGCGCCGCCCTGCCGATGGCCGCGAACGTGGCGGGGAACTCCTCGCCCCCGACCTCGACGCGGAACGGCACGGGCTCCCAGTTCGCGAGGTGCGACAGGCCCGACACCCAGAACGCCGCCTCGCCGACCCGGCGCTTGAGGCGCGGGCGCACGCGCTTGACGATTGAAGCGTCGAGCCCGACGCCGGCCATCAGCAGGAAGTAGCGGCGGGCGCGCGTCGCCTCGCAGAAGGCGAGCCCGGCGTAGACCTTGCGCGTCGCGCCGCGCGCGATTGTCGAGGCGGCGCGCTCGGCGTCGAAGGGGAGTTTCAACTCTCTCGCCAGCACGTTGGCCGTGCCCGCGGGGAGGATGCCGAGGCGCGTGCGCGTGCCGACGATTGACTGCAACGCCTCGTTGATGGTGCCGTCGCCGCCGGAGACGACGATCTCGCGCGCGCCCGCCGCGGCGGCTTCGCGCGCGAGGCGGGTCGCGTCTTCCGGCGCGCGCGTCAGCAGCAGCTCGCACCCGACGCCGCGCGCTTCGAGCAGCGCGCGGAAGCGTTCGATCCCCCGCGCGCGGCTGCGCCCGCCGCGGCCCGCGTTCGGGTTCGCGATCAGAACGACCGTGCGCTCTTTCGGTGTCGTCACGCCGGGGTTAGACTGCAAGCGGAGTGCCGCCCGGCTGCGCGCCGCGCGCCGGTCGCCGCGGGCGCGCCCGCGCGGCGGGCTCGCGCGGCAGCGGCGCAGGCGCGTTCGGACAAATGTCGGGCGTTCTCTGCGCGAGTCGAACGCGCGGGCGCGCGGCGAGTCGGGTCAGTCGCGCGCGCGTCGCGGCCCCGCGCAGGGCGTATGGTTTGACGCGCGGCGCGCGAAAAGGTTACTGTGCCGCATCTTTGGCAGACACGACGGAAGACGGCGCGGCCTCTCGCGCGCGCTCGGAATTTCACGGCCCGGCACAAAAAATTTCTGAGGGGAATGACATGAAACGCACGGCACTCGCCTCCGCCCTCGCCGCCGCGTGCCTCGCGCTCGCGGGCGTCGCGCGGGCGCAGCAGGACTTCTCGAAGGTGCAGATCAAGACGACGCGCGTCAGCGGCAACATCTACATGCTCGAAGGCGCGGGCGGCAACATCGGCGTCTCGGCGGGCGCCGACGGCCTCCTCATCATCGACGATCAGTTCGCGCCGCTCGCCGACAAGATTCGCGCCGCGCTCAAAGAGATCAACCCCGGCGCGCTCCACTTCATCCTCAACACGCACTTCCACGGCGACCACACGGGCTCGAACGCCGTCTTCGGTCGCGACGGGACGATCATCGCGCACGACAACGTGCGCAAGCGCCTCGCCTCGGAGCAGACGGTTCTGGGCGAGAAAGTCCCGCCCGCGCCGAAGGAGGCGCTGCCCGTCATCACCTACGCGCAGTCGGTCTCCGTCCACTTCAACGACGAGGAGATCAGGGTCATCCACTTCCCGCACGGCCACACCGACGGCGACTCGGTCATCTTCTTCACGCGCTCGAACGTCGTCCACATGGGCGACGACTTCTTCGCCGCGCGCTTCCCCTTCGTCGACATCGACAGCGGCGGCGACGTGCTCGGCATGACGAAGAACGTCGCCGACATCATCGCGCAACTGCCGGCGGACGTGAAGATCATCCCCGGCCACGGCCCCCTCTCGACCCTCGACGACCTCAAGAGCTACCACCGGATGCTCGTCGCGACGACCGACATCGTCCGCAAGCAGATCGCCGCCGGCAAGACGCTCGCCGAGATCAAGGCGGCGGGGCTGCCCGACGAGTGGAAGACGTGGGGCTCCGGCTTCATCAAGACCGACCGCTGGATCGAGACCGTCCACCGCAGCCTCACCAGCCGGAAGTGAGCGCAGGACAAGGCGCACCACTGACACGCGCGGAATAAACGAACGCGGCGCGGGGAGTGATCCCCGCGCCGCGTTTTCGTTCGCGGGATGGAGCCACCTTATTCGAGTCGATAATTCGGCGCTTCCTTCGTGATGATCACGTCGTGGACGTGCGACTCTTTGAGGCCGGCGGCGCTGATGCGGATGAAGCGCGTCTTCTCCTGAAACTCGCGGATCGTGCGGCAGCCCGTGTAGCCCATCCCGGCGCGCAGGCCGCCGACGAGCTGCGTCACCATGTCGGCGAGCGTGCCCTTGTAGGGCACGCGCCCCTCGATGCCTTCGGGCACGAGCTTCGACTCCAACTCGATCGAGTCCTGCGCGTAGCGGTCGCGCGAGCCCTCGCGCATCGCGCCGATAGAGCCCATGCCGCGGTAGGCTTTGAACGAGCGGCCCTGAAACAGGATCAGCTCGCCGGGCGACTCCTCCGTGCCCGCGAAGAGCGACCCGATCATCACCACGTCCGCGCCCGCCGCCATCGCCTTCGCCACGTCGCCCGAAAACTTGATGCCGCCGTCGGCGATGACGGGCACGCCCGTGCCGCGCGCCGCCTGCACGCAGTTGTTGATGGCCGTGATCTGCGGCACGCCCGCGCCCGTCACGACGCGCGTCGTGCAGATCGAGCCGGGGCCGATGCCGCACTTCACCGCGTCCACCCCGGCCTCGATCAGCTCGCGCGTGCCCTCGGTGGTCGCGACGTTGCCGGCGATGAGCTGCGTGTCCGGGTGCCGCCGCTTGATCTCGCGCACCGCCTCGACGACGCGCGACGAGTGCCCGTGCGCCGTGTCGATGACGAGGCAATCGACGCGGGCTTTGACCAGCTCGTCGGCGCGCTCCCTGAAGTCGCCCGTCACGCCGACGGCGGCGGCGACGCGCAGGCGTCCGAGATCGTCCTTGGCCGCGTGCGGGTACCTGATCGCCTTCTGGATGTCTTTGACGGTGATGAGACCTTTGAGGTGTTTGTCGGTGTCGATGACGAGGAGTTTTTCGATGCGGTGCTTTTGCAGGACGACGCGCGCCTCGTCGAGCGTCGTGCCGACGGGCACGGTGACGAGCGGCTGCGGCGTCATCACCTCGGAGACCGGAATCTTGAAGCGCGTCTCGAACCTCAGATCGCGGTTCGTGATGATGCCGACGAGGTGGCCGTCTTCGTCGACGACGGGCACGCCCGAAATCTTGTAGCGCTCCATCACGGCGAGCGCCTCGGAGACGGGCCGGTCGGGGCGGATCGTGACGGGATCGACGATCATGCCCGACTCCGAACGCTTGACCTTATCGACCTCCTCGGCCTGCCGCTCGACGGTCAGGTTTTTATGGACGACGCCGATGCCGCCCTGCTGCGCGATGGCGATGGCGAGCGCCGCCTCCGTCACCGTGTCCATCGCGGCGGAGCAGAGCGGGATGGTCAGGCGGATGCCGCGCGTGAACTGCGTCGAGGTGTCGCACTCGTTCGGCAGAACGTCGGAGCGAGCGGGGACGAGCAGCACGTCGTCGAACGTCAGTCCTTCGATGAGAGCTTCGTTGATCATGGCTTAGGTAAATGTCTCCCTTCCAAAAACTCGAACGGGAGCGCGCGGGCTCTCGCGAGAACGGTCGGCGGTGGAAATGAACGCGGTCGAAGAAAGGCGGAGGGTAGCAAAGCGCGCGGGCGCGCCGCAAGGCGACGAGCGTCGGGCGCGCGGCGCGCGCGACGCGTGCGGGGGCTCAGGGCTGTCGCAGTAGTCTTTCGTAGTCGTCCCTTTTGATCAGCATCTCGACCAGATTCTTGCCGGGCTTCGTCTCCGCGGGGACGACCGCCGGGCGACCGTTGATGGTCACTTCGAGCGCGGGGGCCTTCACGCGCGCGAACTCGATCTTCAAACTCTCGGCGGCGTCGATCTCTCTCGACTGGTCGGCCTTCAGAATCCCGTCCGAAGAGGGCGCGGCGTCGGCAGACGTGCGCATCCACACGTCCTCGCCCTTGGCGCGCACGCTGACCTTGAGACCTGCGGCTGAGGCGTCGGGGGCGGGCGCGGCGGTCGCGGGCTGGCCGCCCCCGCCGGTCGCGGGGCTCGCGGCGGGGTTGGCGCGCGCGGGCGCGGCGGTCTGCGCCTGCCGTGGCGGCGCGGGGGCGTCAGCCTTGCGGCGGTAGTAGTGGAGCGCGGCGTAGGCGGCCAGAGAGATGACGGCGAGGATGACGAGGCTCAAAAGCGCCGTCAGCAGGGGCGAGCGCGAGGGCGCGTCGTCGGTGTAGATGCGCGAGGCTTGGCGCGTCGTCGGCGAGTCGTCGAACGTCTCGCCGCGGTCGCGCGCGGCCTGCTGGTAGGCGCGCACGGCCTCGTCCTCGTCGTAGCCGACCGAGCGCGCGAACGCCTTGACGAAGCTGCGGTTGAAGATGCCGCCCGGGAGCTGCTGGTAGTCGTCCGCCTCGATGGCTTCGAGGTGGCGGCGCGTGATGCGCGTCTGATCCGAGACTTCGCGGAGCGTGAGGTTGCGCGCCTCGCGCGCGCGGCGCAGTCGCGCGCCCAAGGTTTCCCCGACCGCCCCGTCCCGCTCGTCGCCGTGCTGATCAGAGGATTTAGAGTTCACTTGGACGCCGGTCTGGTTCGGGCGGAAGTCGGTTCGCTCTCTCGGGCGGCGCGTGGAGGGCGACGCCCGCCCCCGCGAGACTCGACGGGACGGCTCGCGCCGGTGCTCTGGCGGCGAAATATATCGCGCGCCGCGCGAGGCTGTCAAACTTTAGTCCTCTCAGAAGATGCGGCGCGACGCGCGCTTACGTCCGCCTTGATTCTTCGCGCGCGCGGTGCTACGTTTGCAGCCTCGCGCGACAAGTGAAGCGGCGTTTCAATTTTTAACATCTACAATCGGAATCGGAGGAGACTACTCTCATGCCTCTCGAAGCACTCGGAATGGTGGAGACCAAGGGGTTCGTCGGCGCGGTCGAGGCGGCGGACGCGATGGTCAAGGCCGCCAACGTCCAACTGATCGGCAAGGAGTACATCGGCGCGGGCTACGTGACCATCTTCGTGCGCGGCGATGTCGGGGCCGTGAAGGCGGCGACGGACGCGGGCGCAGCCGCCGCGCGTCGCGTCGGCGAGCTGATCAGCGTCCACGTCATCCCGCGCCCGCACGGAGAGGTCGAGCGCGTGCTCCCGCACAACGGGCGCACCGGCTACAGCCCCGACGAGCGCGCCATCGGCGGCGGCGCGCGCGGCGAACTCGCCGAAGGCGATCAGGGCCGCTCCCTCCCCGCCGGGTCGCGCGAGAACAACAGGGAGAAGACCAAGTGACAGGTGACAGGTGACAGGTGACAAGCAAGACGAGAAGTCACGGGCAAAGATCGTAGTGTGATAGATCGAAAACGGTTTTACCTGTCACCGTTTACCTGTCACCTGTCACGGCTTTCGGAGGTGCGTCATGTCGGTCGATAAAGACCTCGTTTCCGTGCAGCAGGCGCGCGATCTGGTCGAGGCGGCGCACCGCGCGCAAATCACTCTCGCGCGCTTCGATCAGGCGAAGGTGGACGCAATCTGCGAGGCGATGGCGCGCGCCGCGCTGAAGGAATCCGCGCGGCTCGGCGCGCTGGCGGTCGAGGAGACGGGCTTCGGCGTGGCCGACGACAAGAGGGAGAAGAACCGCTTCGCCTCCGAGGACGTGTGGAACGCCTTCCGCAACCTGCGGACGGTCGGCGTCGTCTCCGAGTCGAAGGACGTGGTCGAGATCGCCTCGCCGCGCGGGGTCGTCGCGGGCGTCATCCCGTCGACGAACCCGACCTCGACGGCGATCTTCAAAATCCTCATCGCCACAAAATCCCGCAACGCCATCGTCCTTTCGCCGCACCCGTCAGCCGCGAAATGCATCAACGAGACGGCGCGCGTGATGCGCGAGGCCGGAGTTAAAGAGGGACTCCCGGCGGACGCCGTCGGCTGCATGACGAGCGCGACCATCGAGGGCACGGAAGCCCTCATGAAGCACAAGCAGACCGCGCTCATCCTCGCCACGGGCGGCATCGGCCTCGTGCGCGCCGCTTACTCTTCGGGCAAGCCCGCCTTCGGGGTGGGCCCCGGAAACGTCCCCGTCTTCGTCGAGCGGACGGCGGACGTCCCCCTCGCCGTGCAGAACATTTTGACGGGCAAGACTTTCGACAACGGCACGATCTGCGCCTCCGAGCAGGCCGTGGTCGCCGACGCGCCCGTCGCCAAACAGGTGCGGGAGGAGTTCGCGCGTCAGGGCGGTCACTGGCTGAGCGCGTCGGAGGCCGATCAACTCGCCAAGGTCGTCGCGACGCCGCAGCGCGGCCTGAACCCGGCCATCGTCGGGCGCTCGGTCGAGGTCATCGCGAAGATGGCCGGCCTGAGCGTCCCCGCCGGGACGCGCTGTTTGATGGTCGAGGTCGCGGGCGTCGGTCGCGAGCACCCGCTCTCGATGGAGAAGCTCTCGCCCATCCTCGCCTTCTACGTCGAGGACGGCGTGGAGCGCGCGGCGGCCCGCTGTTTTGAAATCCTGAGCTACGGCGGCATGGGCCACACGGCGGGCGTGCACACGCGCTCGCGCGAGATCGCCGTCGCCTACGGTAGAGAGATGCCCGCCTCGCGCGTGGTCGTCAACACGCCGACGACGCACGGGGCCATCGGCTTCTCGACCGCGCTCCCGCCGTCGATGACTCTCGGCTGCGGCTCGTGGGGCGGCAACGTCACCTCCGACAACATCTCGCCGCTGCACCTGATGGACATCAAGCGCGTGGCGTTTGAGACGCGCGCCGTGCCGTCGAAGCGCCCCGCGCGCGACGCCGCGTCGTCGTCGCCGCAGCCCATGTCCGCGCAGCAGCCCGCCGCCGCAGCGGCGCAGGGCGGGCGCATCAACCGCGAGGAGGTCGCGGCAATCGTGGATCGCTTCCTCGCCGGTCGCGACGCGGGGCGGCAGGGCGCTCCCGCGCTCCACACGGAGCTTCACGCGTCTTCGTCGCCGCCGCCCGCGCAACCCGTGAACGAGATCAGCCCGAACTGGGCGGACGCGAAGTCGTCAGCCGCCCCCCACGCCGAAGCCGCCCCGACCGCGCGCGAAGACGGCGGCGGCGGCGGCCCCGCCGCCGCGCAGCAAACGCCGACGACGCCCGCGCCGCCGAGGCCCGCCGCGCCCGGCAACGGCGGCGCGCCGACCCCGAAGAACGGCCACAAGGCCGTGGACTTCGTCTCCGAGGACGACGTGCGCCGCGCCGTCCAGAAGGGCGAGAAGATTTACGTCAACGCCAAGACGATCATCACGCCCTCGGCCCGCGACATCGGCGACCCGGCGGAGGTGTTCGCAAAGATTTAGCTGTTAGCTGTTAGCTGTCAGCCAAAACATCTGACAGCCCGTGTCACTGACAGGCGGCTTTGAAAGCTAACAGCTAACAGCTAACAGCTAACAGCTTCTTTATGTTTCTCGCCAAAGTCGTCGGCACGGTCTGGTCAACGAAGAAGTCGCCCGATCTCGAAGGCGTCAAGTTTCTGATCGTGCACCCGATCGAGCTGGACAAGGAGCCGACGAGGAGCGTCGTGGTCGTGGCCGACCGCTTGGGCGCTGGCGTCGGCGAGGTGGTGATGTGCGCCTACGGGAAGGCGGCGCGCACGGCGGTCGGCAATCAGGAGATGGCCATCGAGGCCGCGGTCGTCGGCATCGTGGATCGCATGGACGTGCACGGCTCGCCTTCGGCAGACCTCGACGCAGAGGCGCGCGAGCTGCGCGGCAGACCTTGAAAGCAGAGGTCGGAGGCCGGAGGTTAGAGGTCGGTTAAAACTCCTGACGCTAACCTCTGGCCTCTGGCCTCTGGCCTCTGATTCTGAATGGCAAACGAAGAGCTGATCTACCGCATCACGCGCGCGGTGTACGAGCGTCTGGGGGCGGGGGCGGACGAGCGCGCGGTGGAGTCGCTGGTGACGGACATCTACCGCGCCATCGAGCCGGTCGTCGGCGCGGGCGGCGCGGCGCAGGATCGCACGGGCGGCGCGGAGGGCGCGTCGAACCGGCTCGTCGTCTCCGTCTTCGGCGTGGATCACCCGGGCATCGTCGCGTCGGTCGCGCAGATTCTCGCCGAGTGTGATTGCAGCATCATCGACATCAACCAGACGGTCGTGCAGGGCAAGTTCGCGATGGTCATCATCGCCGACATGACGAGGGCCGGGCGCTCCGTCACCGAACTCAAGGACCGCTTCCGCGCCGAGGGCGAGCGCCTCGGCGTCCGCGTCTACGCCCAGCGCGAAGACCTGTTCAACGCCATGCACCGAATATGAAAGCAGAGGTTAGAGGTCGGAGGCTAGAGGTCAGTGAAGAACTGATTTTTCTAACCTCTGACCTCTAGCCTCTGACCTCTGCTTTATGGAGCCTGAGATCGCACGTCGGTGTCAGACCTGCGGCGCGGCGGTGCGCGGCACGGCGCGGTTCTGCCCGCAGTGCGGCCAATTGATGGCCGAGGAGGGCGGCGGGGCGTCGGCGCAGAAGGCGCGCGCGCAGCCGACGCCGAGGACGAAGTCGGCGCTCGTCGATCAGGCCGAGCGCGTCGCCAACTCGCTGAGCGGCAGGCTCGCGCCGCGCGAGCCCGTGGCCGAAGCCCGCGCCGACGCGGACGGCGACGTGCTTTCTCTCGGCGACGAGCCCGCCGCTAACACTGGCGTCGATGAGATCGCCAACGTCGCGGGGCCCGCGCCGCTCGCGGGGGCGGATCACGTCGCGGAGCCCGTCGCGGCGGCGCGCGCCGACGAGGCGGGCGCGGGCGGGCCGGTTGCGGAGAGCGCGCGGGCGACCGTTGACGGCGCGCGCGCGGACGCCGGGCGGTCTGTGGCGCGGGAGCGCGGCGCGCCCCCGGTCGAGCCGCAAGACGCGCCCGCGGAACCCGCGCCGCTCGCGGGCGACGCGCGCGCCGAGTCGGCGGACGACGCGCGTGGGGCGGGTCGCGTGCGGCGCGCGACGGCGGCGGCGGGCGCGGGGCTCGGCGAGAGCGTGCGCCCGCGCGTGGGGAAGCTGCGCGAGGCTTCGGTCGTCGTCTTCGACGAGGCGGCGGAAGACCCCGGCATGCGCTTCGTCGTCATCGCCGCGCTGCTCTTCGTCGTCGCCCTGCTCATCCTGCTCTTCAGCTTCGTCCTCCGCTAGGCGCGCGCCGCGAAATCATGGAATACACTCAGGCGGAAATCTTACAGACCGTGCGCATGACCGAGATGGAACATCTCGACGTGCGCACCGTCACGCTCGGCATCTCTTTGCGCGACTGCGCGACCGATTCCATCGAGCGCACGGCGGAGCGCGTCAGGGAGAAGATCGAGCGCACGGCGGGGCGGCTCGTCTCGACGGTCGACGAGATCGGCGACGAGCTGGGGATGCGCGTCGCCAACAAAAGAATCTCGATCACGCCCGCCTCGCTCGTGGCGGGCGCGGCGCGCAACGCTGCGGATTGCGTTAAGCTCGCGCGCGCGATTGACGAGGCGGCGGCGCGCGTCGGCGTCGATTTCCTCGGCGGCTACTCCGCGCTCGTCCACAAGGGCTGGACCGACACGGAAAAGATTTTCCTCGACTCGATCCCCGAGGCCCTCGCCGCGACCAAGCGGCTGTGCTCCTCGGTCAACGTCGCGACGACGCGCGCCGGGATCAACATGAACGCCGTGCGCCGCACGGGCGAGCTGATCAAGGAGATGGCCGAAGCGACGCGCGACGCGGGGGGCCTCGCGTGCGCGAAGTTCGTCTGCTTCGCCAACGCCGTCGAGGACAACCCTTTCATGGCGGGCGCGTTCCACGGGACGGGCGAGCCGGAGTCGGTCGTCAACGTCGGCGTCTCGGGCCCCGGCGTCGTCAACCACGCGGTGCGCCACGCGCCGAAGGACTTGCCGCTCGACGAGCTGGCGGAGCTGATCAAGAAACTCTCCTTCAAGCTCTCGCGCGCGGGCGAGCTGATCGGGCGCGAGGCCGCGCGCCGGCTCGGCATCCCGTTCGGCATCATCGATCTCTCGCTCGCGCCGACGCCCGCGCCGGGCGACTCGGTCGCCGAGATCATCGAGGCGATGGGCTTCGAGCGCGCGGGCGCGCCGGGCACGACCGCCGCGCTCGCCCTCCTGACCGACGCGGTGAAGAAGGGCGGCGCGATGGCTTCGAGCGCGGTCGGCGGCATGAGCGGCGCGTTCATCCCGGTCTCCGAAGACGCGGGGATGATCGAGGCGGCGCGGGCCGGCGCGCTCACGCTCGAAAAACTGGAGGCGTGGACGAGCGTCTGCTCGGTCGGCCTCGACATGATCGCCGTGCCCGGCTCGACCACGGCGGAGACCATCGCCGCCGTCATCGCCGACGAGATGTCCATCGGCGTGATGAACAACAAGACGACCGCCGTGCGCGTCATCCCCGTGCCGGGCAGAGACGTGGGCGACCTCGTAGAGTTCGGGGGGCTCTTGGGGACCGCGCCCGTCATGCCCGTCAACCGCTTCGGCTGCGCCGACTTCATCCGCCGCGGCGGGCGCATCCCCGCGCCGATCCATTCGCTGCGTAACTGACGGGGGCGTGGAGGAACATGATCAAGATATTCCGACCCGACAGGTGGCGCGGCTGTTCGCGCCGCGCGTTCGCCGTCACCGCGCTCGCGGCGTCGTGCGCTCTGGCCGCGCGGGCGCAGGGGCAGCCTCCGGCGGGGAAGATGCGGCTCGCGAAGATCGAGGTCGTCGGGCTGCAACGCCTGAAGGAAGGCGAGATCGTCGCGGCCAGCGGGTTGCAGCTCGGCCAGAGTTTGAGCGTCGAAGACCTCGACGCGGCGGCGCAGAAGCTTCTGTCGAGCGGGCTCGTGGCGGCGGTCTCCTACAAGCTGCGCGAGCGCGCGGGCGAGGCGTTCCTGACCTTCGAGGTGGAGGAGGCGGCGCGGCGCGGCAACTCGCCCGTCGTCTTCGACAACTTCCCGTGGTTCACTCCCGAAGAGATCGCGGCGGCGGTGCGGCGCGACGTGCCCGCCTTCGACGGGACCGCGCCGGATTCGAGCGCCGTCATCGAGAACATCAGGCGCGCGCTCGAACGCCTCCTCGCCGAGCGCAAGATCGCCGGGCAGGTCGAGTACCTGCCGTCTACGAGCATGGCGGGCGGGGGGCGCAAGCACGTCTTCACCGTCGTCGGCGCTCGCCTGCCGGTCTGCGCGGTGAGCTTCCCCGGCGCGTCGGGGATACCCGAGAAGGAGTTGATCGCGGCGGCCAAGTCGCTGCTCGCCAACGACTACTCGCAGGAGTACGCCTCGAACTTCGCCGACGTGGCGCTCAGGGAGCTTTACCACGAGCGCGGCTACCTGCGCTTCGCGTTCGACACGCCGCGCGCCTCGGTCGGCGGAGAGGGCGCGTGCGCGGGCGGCGTCACGGTCGCCGTCCCGGTGCGCGAGGGCGTCGCGTACAACTGGGCCGGCGCGGAGTGGAGCGGCAACAGCGTGCTCACCTCCGACGAGTTGAACGCCGCGCTCGGCATGAAGCCGGGCGAGCTGGCGAGCGGCCCGAAGATCGGTAAAGCCCTGCGCGAGGTGTCGCGCGCCTACGGCCACAGGGGATATTTGAACTCCTCGCTCAAGCCCGCGCAGGAGTTCGACGACGCGGGGCGGCGCGTCACCTACCGCTTCGAGGTCAGGGAGGGGCCGCAGTTCCGCATGGGCGAGCTGAAGATCACGGGGCTCGCCGGGGCGGACGCCGAAAAACTGCGCGCGCGTTGGGCGCTTCGACCGGGCGATGTCTTCGACGAGATCTACTACGAGGACTTTTTGAAGAAGAACCTGTCGGGCGTCTTGAGGCCGGGGGCGCAACCGCAGGTCACGATGTCGATCAAGCAGGATCGCGAGAGGCTGATCGCCGACGTGAACTACGCCTTCAGGCTCGGCGCGAGGTAGTTGGCAGCCGCGCGGGCGACGAGGATGCGCGTCTTCGAGTATCAGGTGTGCAACGCGCAGCAGGGGCGCGTGACGTTCGTCAACGGCGTCTGGCAGGGGAGCGCGCCCCCGTCCGAGGCGGCGGGCGGCGACGATCCGTTCAAGTTCTGCGTGCAGGTCTGGGACTACCTGCGCACCGCGGGCGCGGACGGCTGGGAGCTGGTCGCCGCCGTCGCGCACGAGCAGCCGGACGCCGTCTACGACGTGCTCTACCTGAAGCGCGAAATCTGATCGCGCGCGTTCTGGGCGCGCGGGGTTGACGCGGGCGCGCCGTCGGCGGTAATAACGACTCACTTCTAAACCGGGCGGTCGTAAGGAGCGGGCGATGGAAGCTCTGGGGATGGTCGAGTGCATGGGGCTGGTGGCGATGATCGAGGCGGCGGACGCGATGGTCAAAGCCGCGAACGTCGAACTCGTCGGCTACGAGAAGATCGACGCGGGGCTGGTGACGGCCATCGTGCGCGGCGAGGTGGGCGCGGTCAAGGCGGCGGTGGACGCCGGGGCGGCAGCCGCGTCGCGCGTCGGCAAGGTCGTCGCGACGCACGTCATCCCGCGCCCGCACGCCGACGTCGATCAGGGGCTCCCCGTCCTGAAGACCGGCGAGACGACGCGCAAGAAAATCTCCGGGTCGGTGCGCGGGCACCACGACTAGCGGCGCGCGGCTTCGCCGGCGATTCCGTAGCGGGAAAGGAAGGAGTTCACCACGGAGGCACAGAGTTCACCGAGGTGGCACAGAGTTAAAACTTTTCTCTGTGCGTCCTCCGTGCCCTCTGTGCCTCCGTGGTGAGTCTTATTCTGTTTGACGACTCGCCTAGCTATCCCACGTCAGGAACATGCCGATAGCGGCGGCGAACATGAGCGCGCAGGTGAGCCAGCCGACGACGTTCGCGGCCCTCCCGTTCGTGCGCTTGCCCATCACCTTCCCGTTGTTGGCGACGAGCATCAGGACGACGAGGAGGGGCGGCGCGATGACGCCGTTGATGACCGCCGTCCAGAAGAGCGCCTTGATCGGGTTGACGCCGAGGAAGTTGAGCAGCGTCCCCGCCACGGTCGAAGCGGCGATGATGGCGTAGAACTGTTTCGCCTCGCCCGGCTTCGTGTCGAGCCCGTACTTCCAGCCGAAGGTCTCGGCCACGGCGTAGGCGCTCGATCCCGTCAGGACGGGGACGGCGAGGAAGCCCGCGCCGATGAGCCCCACGGCGAAGAGGTACTTCGCCGCCGCGCCCGCGAGCGGCTCCAGGGCTTTGGCGGCGTCGGTCGCCGACTGGATGTCGGTCTTGCCCGTCGCGTGCAAGGTCGAGGCGGCGGCGAGGATGACGAAGTAGAAGACGACGTTGCAGAAGATCATCCCGCCGAGCGTGTCCCACTTCGCCGTCTGTAATTCTTCCCGCGTCGCGCCCTTGCGCTCCTTCAGGGTCGTGCGCCCCATGCTCACCTCCTCCTCGACCTCCTCGCTCGCCTGCCAGAAGAAGAGGTAGGGCGAGATGGTCGTGCCGAGGATGGCGACGAGCGTCGTGACGTACTTGCCGTCCGTCGAGAGGTGCGGGACGAGGGTGGCGCGCAGCACCTCGCCCCAGTGCGGGCGCGAGAGGAACGCGGCGGCGATGTAGGCGAAGAGCGAGAGCGTCAGCCACTTGAAGACGTTGGCGACGAGGCGGTACGAGCCCCAGATTTGCAGCGCGAGGATGACGGCGGCGACGGGCGCGACGAGCAGCGTGATCGGCAGACGCGGGGCGAGCAGGTTGATCGCCGCGCCGACGGCCCCGATGTCCGCGCCCGCGTTGAAGGTGTTGGCGACGACGAGCCCGGCGACGGCGAAGTAGAGCAGCCGGCGCGGGTAGTGCCGGCGCAGCACGCCCGCCAGCCCCATGCCGCAGACCATCCCGATCTTCGCGCAGACGAACTGCACGACCGCCATCAGCGGCAGCGTCAGCACCGCCGTCCAGAGCGTGGCGAAGCCGAGCGACGCGCCCGCGCTCGTGTACGTGCCGATGCCGGAAGGGTCGTCGTCGGACGCGCCCGTGATCAGGCCCGGCCCCAGCACCTTGAGCAGGCGCTTGAGCGGGCTGCGCTCGCGCGCCGCCTCGACCGAGGCCGTCCCGCCCGCGGGCTCCTTGTGCGGGATCGTCTTTTCGCCGTCGCCCTTGCGGCCCGACTTCTTGGAAGACGCCATAGCTCGCCCCTCAAGTTTTAAGTTGTCAGAACTCGGGTCTTCGCTTCGAGATTTCGCGCGAGGTCTCCCGAAGGTGTTGGTCGCGGGCAGGCCGCCTCAGTATAATCGAGAAGCCTGCTGTTTGAGAGGGAAACTAAATTGATCACGACCGTCTGCCTGAACAGCTCGTCGAAGAAGTTTCGCGAGCGGTGTGAAGCGTCAGAGATCAGCGATCTGCGCGAGAGCGGGGACAACGTCGTCTGGGCCGACGTCAGCGATCCGAGCAGCGAGGACTTCGCCGAGCTGGCCGAGGAGTTCGGCTTCCACCCGCTCTCGATAGAGGACTGCCGCAGCGAGCACCAGCGACCGAAGGTCGAGGAGTATCAGGGCTACTACTTCATCGTGCTCTACGAGGCGCAGCTCGCCGGGCCGCACGACCGGCTCGAACTGCGCGAGCTGAACATCTTCCTCGGCGCGAACTTCCTCGTCACCGTCCACTCGAAGCCGATCCGGGCGGTCGAGACCGCCGGGCGGCTCTGGCACGAGTGGACGGATCGCGCCGAGCACGGCGCGGGCCTGCTCGCCTACCTCCTGATCGACGCCATCGTGGACGACTACCTGCCGCTCTTGGACGTTTTGAGCGAGCGCATGGACGATCTGGAAGATCAAATCTTCGGCGAGTTCAAGCCGGAGGCGCTCGAAGAAATTTTCCGCGTCAAGAAACAGTTGCTCTACCTGCGCCGCGCGATCACGCCCCTGCGCGACGTCTTCAACACGCTCCTGCGCCGCGAGCAGCCGATCTTCGCGCGCGAGACGCACGTCTATTTTCAGGACGTGTTCGATCACCTGATCCGCGTCGCCGACACCATCGACAACCTGCGCGACATGCTCGGCTCGACGATGGACGCCTTCCTCTCGGTGCAGGGCAACCGCATGAACATGATCATGAAGCGGCTGACCTCCATCGCCACGATCCTGATGTCGGTCACGCTCGTCGCCGGGGTCTACGGCATGAACTTCAAGCTCATGCCGGAGCTGGAGTGGCGCTACGGCTATGTCTACGCGCTGCTCTCGATGGTCGCCATCGGCGCGGGGCTCTACGTCTATCTGAAGAAGGTCGACTGGCTATGAGTAAGAACGGGCGCCGGAAGCCGCGGCGGAGCATGAAGCTGCACAGCCACGTCGCGCCGAGCGGCGACACGAAGGAGCTGGCGGCGCAGCTCGCCCCGCTCGAAGAGCAGGGCGGCGGCGGGGACGAGGGCGGCGGGGCGCGCAACAACGGCGGCTCCATCGTCGTCGACACGGGCACGCTGAAACTGCCTCGGGGCCTCACCGCGGAGCAGGGCAAGGAGAAACGGCTGCTGGGCTTCGAGCCCGTCGTCCTCTTCATCGTCGTGCTGTCGCTCGCCTTCATCGCCTTCATCGCGTGGCAGATTTCGCGGATGAGTCCGGCGGGCCCGTGAGGCCGGCGCTGTGACCACGGCAACGCGCGCCGAATTTCTTTCGCCCCTTTCAGGGGCTCTCTTAATTTTATGTCTTCTTGATCCCGCGGCCCGCGCCGTGGGGCTACTCTCTGCCGCCCGCCGGCGCGGGCTCTGGAAATTTAACGCCGCGCGCCGCCCGCCGAATTCTCGACCGCCGCGGCGGCTAACTGGCCGAGGGCGCGCTCCAGCCGGGCGAAGCGCGCGAGCATCGTCTCCTGCAGGCGGTCGGTCTTCTCGTGCAGGTGCGCCACCTCAAGCTCGGCCTTGATGTTGACCTCGTACTCGATGTCGGCGCGCACCTTGTCCTTCTGCGCCTGCCGGTTCTGCGAGATGAGCACGAAGCACGCGAGGAAGATGGCTTCGAGCGAGACGATCATGGTGAGCAGGCCGAAGGGGAAGGGATCGAAGCCGCGCGAGCCGTCGGCGTTCTTCGGCAGGATGAAGGTGTTG
This sequence comes from Pyrinomonadaceae bacterium, assembly GCA_036389335.1. Lineage (GTDB taxonomy): Bacteria > Acidobacteriota > Blastocatellia > Pyrinomonadales > Pyrinomonadaceae > JAIVGV01. The sequence continues at coordinate 88,366 of DASVQC010000039.1, forward strand.
AGCGAGATCCAGAGGCCGAACCAGACGGTGTGGCTGATGAGGAAGGGCATCGAGCCGGAAAACCACGCGAGCCCGTCGGCGATCCTTTGCAGGACGCCGAGGTGCTCCTCCATCTCCTCGTTCACGTTGCGCGAGACGCGCGTCTGCAAGAGCCGGTCGGCCTTGCGCGTCATCGCGCTCAGGGCGGCGAGCATGGCGAGCGCGGCGTCGGGCTTGCGCTGGAAGAGGAGCGAGAGGTCGCCGCGGTCGAGGACGAGGAGCGAGGTGGGGGAGAGGGCGACGGCGGTCGCCGAGCGCGGCTCGTCGTCGAGGAGGGCCAGCTCGCCGAAGATGTCGCCCGGCTCGGCGGTGTGCAGCGTGATCTTCTGCCCGACGGTGTCCCTGACGAACAGCTCGACCGCGCCCGCGCGCACGACGTAAAGCTCGTCGCCGGGCTCGCCCGCCTCGAAGAGCACGCGCCCCGCGTCGAGTTCGACGCGGTCTATGACCTCGGCGAGGGCCTGCCGGTCGTCGTCGTCCAGCAGCTCGAAAAATCTCAGTTCGGCGAGCAGTTCTGCGTCACAGGGCATCAGGGTCTCCTGGGGGATTCGGAGCGGGTCGCCGCCGGGGCGGGCTTCGCGCCCTGCGCCCCGGCGACGCGGGCCGTGCGCGTGATGGCGATGCGCTTGTCGCGCCGCCCGTCGTCGGCGATCTGCACTTTGATCTGGCGGACGGTGCCGTCGCGCTTGCTGTTGGTCGGGTAGTAGCCGATGACGTACTGGGTGCGCATGTCCTTCGTGATCTCGTGCGCGACCGTCGGCAGCTCGGCGAGCGAGGCGGGGAAGAAGGCGCGACCGCCCGTCTCGGTGGCGAGCTTGTTGATCAGCTCCGTCGCCTTGTCCTTCGACGACTTGCGGATGAAGCCGCCCTCGGCGTCCAGCTCGGAGGTGAAGCCGATGACGTAAATCTGCACGTCGTTCTCGCGCAGGAAGTCGAAGAGCTGGGCGAGCTTGTAGTAGCTGCTGCGATCCTCTCCGTCGGTGACGAGGATCATGGCGCGCCGCCGCTTGTCGTTCAGGGCGTCGCCCTTCTTGTACTCGGCGGTGTGCTCGGCGGCGAGGTAGACGGCGTCGACGATGGCCGTCTGCCCGCCCTCGGTGTGCATGTTGTCGAGCGCGTCGAAGAGATCGTCCTTGTTCGCCGTGAAGTCTTGCAGGAGCTTGATCTCGTCGCTGTCGACGAAGCGCAGGAGGAAGGTCTCGTCGCCGGGCTTGTTCTCGTTGATGAGGACGCGCGTGGCCTCGATGACTTTTTCGAGCAGCGGCTTCATCGAGCCGGAGTTGTCGACGACGAGCCCGTAGCTGATCGGCACCTCCTCGCGCGAGAAGAACTCGACCTTCTGCGGCGCGTTGTCCTCGAAGACGCGGAACTCCTCGCGCTTCACGTCGCTGACGGGGCGGTTGTTGCGGTCGATGACGCGGACGTTGAGGTTGACGAGGTTCGTGTCGACGGTCAGCACCTCTTCCGGGTCGATCTCCTGCCCCTTCAGCTCGGGCGGCGTGGGCGACGCGTTGGGCGCGGGCGACGCCGCCGCGGGCTGCTGCGCCTTGGCGGGCGCGGGCGCCGGGGTCTGGGCGGGGCGGGCGGGCGTCGGCTGCGGGGTCGCGCTGGCGCGCGCGGGCTGCGCGGCGGTCGTGCGCCGCGGGCGCGTGTCCTGCCGCCGCGCGGCGGAGGCGGCGGGCAGCACGAGGGCCGCCAGCGAGGCGGCGAAGAGCGCGGCGCGCAAGAGCGCGCGGCGCGTCGGTCTGTCGAGGCGGGGTCTGGTCATCGCGACTTCAAAACTCCCTCAGGTTGTGATCACGCGCCGCTGCGAAGAAACGCCCGGCGTGCACGCGCCCCCGGTAGACGGGCGGGGCCGCGTGGCTCGCGCAGGCGTTTCTCACAGTCAGCCGGCACTCCATGCTTCGCGCGGCTGGGGCTTCTCAGAAAAGAACTCGCGGGGCCGCACACGCCGCCCGGCGAAAGTTAGAGGTCTCGCGCGCCGGGCGCGTTGCCAGAGTCGGGCGCTCTAGCGCGGGTTGGTCGTCGCGTAGTAGCCGTCCTTCGTGCGCACGAAGAGGCGGGGCAAGCCGCGCGGCGGCGCGACCTTGACCTTGAGCTTGTGCCACTTGCCGTCGTTCGTGAAGTTCTTCGGGCGGTAGGCGATGGAATACTGGTGGCGCAACTCGATGGCGATGCGCTCGAAAATCTCGTTCATCTCGGCGGCGGTGTCGGGGAAGAAGGCGCGCCCGCCGGAGACCGAAGCCAGCTCGTCGAGGATGGCCTGCCCGCCCGCGTCGAGCCCGCTCCCGGTGCCGCGCTCGATGATGCCGATGGCGTAGATCAAAACGTCGGTCTCTTTGAGGAGGCGGCGCAGCTCGTTGAAGGTGTAGCGCGAGTTGTTGTCCTGCCCGTCGGAGATGACGAGGAGCGCGCGCTTCGGGTGCGTGCCGCGCGTGACGCGGTCGATGCCGAGGTAGCAGGCGTCGTAGAGCGCGGTGTTGCCCTTGCTCTCGACGAAGGTCAGCTTGTCGAGCATCGCGTCGGAGTCGCGCGAGCGATCCATCAGGAGCTGCGCGCGCGAGTTGAAGCCGATGAGGAAGTACTCGTCGGAGTCGTGGCTGGTGTCGACGAAGTGGCGCAGCGCCTCGCGCGCCCTGCCCAGCTTGTCCCTGCCCATCGAGCCGGAGACGTCGAAGATGACGCCCATCGAGACGGGCGCGTCGTCGTCGGAGAAGAACTGAATCTCCTGCTGCTCCTTGTTGTCGAAGACCGAGAAGGCGTCCTTCGAGAGCCCCGTCACGTAGCGACCGTACATGTCTGTGAGCGTCACGCTCAGGTTAATGAGGTCTGTGTTGACGACGTAGCGGTCGTCGCCCGCGGCGTTCGCCGAGGCGGCGACGGTGGTCGCCGTCGCCGCGGCGGGCGCGGAGGAGGCGGGCGGCTGGGCTGGCGGCGCGGCGGCTGGCGGCGACACGGTCGCGGTCGCCGCGGCGGGCTGCGCGGCTTCGGGCTGCTGCCGGGCTGACTTTTGCTGTTGCTGCGCGTGGCTCGTCGTGAGCGCGGCGGCGAGCGGGGCGGCAATGAGGCAGGAGACGGACGCGAGACGGAAGGCGAAGGCTACGCGCTGGGCTCTCATCAAACCCTCCTGATCCGGGAGCCCTCAAGTCGGACTCCACGCGGGGAGAAACTGATTCTTAAAACAAAGGGCGGTCGTGTCCGTCCGATGCCGACGAAGCGAAGCCGGGTTGTCGTGACTGGCGACAAAAAGTCGGAGCTGGGGGATTCTCCCTGGGAACAGCCCCGATTGTACGACTCGCGCGCGCGCCGCGCAAGACTCACCCGCATCGAAACCTTCAACCCCCTGCAACTTTCTTCGCGCGGCGGGCGAAAGCGGAGCGCCCGCGAGATTCGGCAGGCCCGCGGGCGGCTCGCTCAGCCTAATCGGAAACCCGCCCGTCACCTGGGCGGCGGCGGCTCTCCGGGGATGATGCTGACCGGCTCCAGCGTCCTCGTCAGCGTCTTGTCGCGGTAGACGGTCTTGATGATGTCGCCGTTCAGGTCGGGGGCGCGGTAGAGTTCGTGCGTCTGGTCGCCCTGCACGTACTTCAGAACGTCGGCGCTGTAGCCGAGCACCGTCTCGGTGCGCACGTAGTCCTTACTCTCTCTGGGCTTGTCCCGCGGGTGTCCGGGGAAGGGCGAATGGAAACGCTTCTCCTTTGTCTTGCCATCCACGATGAAGACGCCGCGACCGGCTTCGCCCACCCGGTCGATCCTTGAGCCGGTGGCGGACTGGACGAAACCGCGCCAGTTGCCGTCCGAGGAGTAGTACCGCTTCTCCACGTAGGTATCGACGACCCTGCCGTCGCTGTATTGCTCGCGCATCCGCCACAAGATCGTGTACGGGACGACCTTCGGCGGCGGCGGCGTTTTGCGCGCCTGCACGGCGAACGCCGTGATCGCCGCCGCGCAGATGAAAACGCCGAACAGGATTCTTTGGTGAGACTTCATTGTGCGCCTCCGCTTTCTCAGCAGTTCGCTTTACCCGATCTCGACCCGAACTTACTGCATGAAGTTACAGCCGTAATCCACCAACTGCGCCGATCCGTCGAAGACACCATTACAGACCCACCCGCTTATCAGCCACGTGTCCGTGCAAGGAGTCCTATCCCCGTTGGGGAAATGCCCGTACTCGTAGTAGTAGTCGGAGTAGTAATAACAGCCTCCGCCCCCACCCCCTCCGCCGCCCCCGGCGGGCGGATTGCCGCCCCCGCCACCGCCGCCACTCGTTGGGACACACGTGCAGGTATCGTGATTCAAGATAGTGTCAGCCGGGCAACTTTGTGTTATGCACTGGCAGCAATACGGGTCTGCGGAGTCGAGGTAAGCGGTGTCGGGGCAGCCGGTTTGGTAACTGCTAAAGTCTGCCTGCGGGCCATGAAAACAGAGATTGCAATCCCAAATCGGGGTTTGGTCGGAGGCTGGGAGGCTCTGGAACATATACTTACAGGTACAAGAATTGTTGGGGCGCGGGGTCGAGCACACCGGCTCCGGGGTAGGTGTGGGCGTCGGCGTCTCGCTGGGGGTGGGCGTTGGCGTCGGGTCTCCGATAGCACAGCTACCGACTTCTTCTTGAAATTGGCAGTATTGTATTCCGTTGAATCGAGTTTGGCAGGACTCGCGTGCGGTGTGGGTTTGAATACACTCGCCATAAGGGTGACTACTATCACAATAAATATGCCCGACTCCTAGGAATTGATTCGGGTCATCACATGGGCACGTCGCAAAGGCGGGTTCTCCATAAAAGCAATCGCCGTTACTCTGGCAACCACAAACGTCTGCAGTGCCGCCAATGGTCGAAGATGAGCAAGAATTAGAAATGCTCGTGGCTGGATAAAAATCTACCCGCGAAAAACTCGCGGGCTGTAGGAGGTAAAAAGAGTTCGGAGCCTTATTAGATGAGCTTGCTATTGCTTTCTCAGGAGTGGGCGGGCGTTGCATCTTAATTCCGGTAGAAATTTTTTGAACTTTCTTACGCGGTATGTAAGGTCTCCCGTCCGTTCCTCTTAGACCCGTACCGTCCCCGAAGTTAATTACCTGAAAATCAAGTCTTACTTTTTTCGGCTCGTGTCTCTTCTCGTCATCTCGCGATTTTTCATACCCGCCCACCTGCGCTGCGGAGATGCTTAGGGTGACGGTCTCGCCCGGTTTGATCGGCACGTCGTCCGCTTGTATCGCCGTAGATAACCGAACTAATTCCTTTCTCCCATAGGTTATCTGGACGGCATAAGGAACGCCTTCGATACTTACATCCGGCAGAATGAGGAGCATATATAAGAAGTAAATCGGCTTGTTCCCTGTATTCTTAAGCTCGATCTCCAACTCACGAGCCCAATTTTTGTTCTTCACATCCTTGAAGGATTGCTCGTTTTTAAGCTTCACCTTTACCGGAACATGATCAGGTATAGTGTTCTCAAACTTTCTTTCCTCATCCTGCGGAGATTGAGCCGTGCTCAACCCGATGCCGATGGCGCACAGCAAGAGGAGCAGGACTAACAGCGCGACTTGGAAGACGGGCAAGCTCCGAGTTCGAGTTAGGATGGAAGTTCGATGAGGGCTCACGGCATTACTCCTTCGTGGCTGGTTGAGGTTCCACCCTGTTGGTGAGGCGGGCAGAATATAGTCCCGCATGGCGATCAGGTCAAGGCGATTTCTCGTAGCAAAACGCGCGCCCGCCCCGCCTCGCTCCCGCGGGGGCAAGAATCATTGGGGCGCGTGTTCGGGTCGCAGACCGGCTCCGGCGTGGGCGTGGGTGTCGGCGTGGGCGTCTCGGTCGGCGTCGGGGTCTCGTCAGGCATGGGCGTCGGCGTCGGGTCTCCGATGGCACAAGAAGACCTTGGGAATTGGAAGCGGCAGTGTTGTATGCCGTTATATTGAGTCTGGCAGTCTCTAGTGATCGTAGTCGTTTGTAAGCAAAAGCCATCGGGATTCATGCTGTCGCAGTATTTAAATCCGAAAGAAACAAACATATTCGGGTCGTCGCACGGGCAAGTAGGATTGTCGTAGTCCCCGTAGCAACAGTTGCCGTTGCTTTGGCAGCCACATACCTCCGTGGTCGAGAGGGGCGCAGAGGAACATGACTTAGACGTGCCGACCAGCGAAGAAAAATCAACCCGCGAGATGTCCGCGGGTAAGATGAAGGGTAGTAATTTGAAAACCCCGTCGGGCGACTTTGCTCTTCCAACTGCCGGAGCGGGCGAATCATTCTTATTCTCCTTCATCAAGGGAGATGTGTTCGGAGCTTTTTTACGGTGTTGGAAAAACTGCCCGGTAGTTCCCCTGAGTCCGGTGCCATCGCCGAAGTTAATCAGCGCGAAATAGAGTTCGACTTTCTTCGCCTCCGCCCCGCAGTAATCCTCCCGGCAGTGCTCATACCCGATCACCTGACTCTCTGGAACGCGGATGGTAACGGTCTCGCCCGGTTTGATCGGCACGTCGTCGGGCTGTAGCTCCGTGGTGAACCGGAACAGCTCCATCCTGCCGTAATGTAACTGAAGCGCGTATGGGATGCCGTCGAGAGTCACGTTCGGCAAGTCAATGTTTATGAGCAGGAAATAGATCGGCTTGTCGCCCGTGTTCTTGACCTCCAACTCAAGCTCCCGCGCCCAGCCCTTGTTATTCATCTCCTTGAAGGATTTTTCGTTCCTGAGCTTGACCTTGATCGGCAGATGTTCGGGCAGGGTGTTTTTAAGCTCCCTCTCCCCCTGCGCGGGTGCCGCCGCGCTATCTTGCGCCGATTGCGCCGTGCTCGACACGAGCCCGACCGCGCACAACGAGAGAAACAGCACTAACAGCGCGACTTGGAAGACGGGCAGGTTCTGAGTTCGGGTTGGGGTGGAAGTTTGATGAGGACTCACGGCATTACTCCTTCGCGGCTCGGTTGAGGTGTCCGCCCGCTCGGTGAGGTGGGCGCAGCATAGACCCGCCCGCCACGCGCGTCAACAAGTTTTCCCGCCGCCGGGAACGCACCTCTTGCAACTTTCCGCGCGCGGCGGCGTGTAGGAGCGGGCGTCGTCGTAAGGGGGCGCGGCGGCGCGTGCCCGGCGCGCGCGGCGCGTGTTATACTAATGGCTCTCGCGCCGCAAAAACCCCCATCCGAAGCGCGATTGACGCCGCCCGCGGCGGCATCAACTTAAAAGAAGCATGGCTGAGTTCATCTGTCGTCTGGGCACGCCTGCGGGCGAAGTCGTGACGCGCACCATCGAAGCCGTGGGCGCGGCGGAGGCGCGCGTCCGGCTCGAAGCCGAGGGCTTCCGCGTCTTCTCCGTCAACGTCCCTAAAAAGGGCGGCTCGGCGGCGTTCACGCGCGGCGGGCGGGCGGGTCTTGGCTCGCGCGTCAAGCCGGGCGACTTCCTGCTCTTCAACCAGCAGATGGCGGCGCTGATCCGCGCGGGCATCCCCATCCTGCAAGCCGTCACGATGCTCAGCCGCCGCGCGGCGAGCCCGCGCCTGCGCTCCGTGCTCGCCAACGTCGAGGAGAAGATTCGCGGCGGGATGGCGCTCTCGGAAGCCTTCGCGCAGCAGGGTCCCATCTTCCCGCGCATCTACACCGCCTCGATCCTCGCGGGCGAACGCTCCGGCGCGCTCGACGACGTGCTCGTGCGCTACAACAAGTACATGCGGCGCGGCGTCGAGGTGCGGCGCAAGATTCGCGGCGCGCTCGCCTACCCGCTCTTCCTGCTCGTCGCCTCCTTCGGCATGGTCATCTTCCTGACGACCTACGTCGTGCCGCGCATGGCGCGACTCTTCGAGGGCTTCGGCGGGAACCTGCCGACGGTGACGGCAATCGTCGTCGGCATCTCGGGCTGGATGTCTGCGAACATCTACTGGTTCGCCCCGACCGTCATCCTCGCCGCGGTCGCCATCTACGTCTGGTCGCGCACGCCGCCCGGTCGCCTCGCCGTCGACCGTCTGCTCGTCAGGCTGCCGGTCGTCGGCAACCTGATGACGCAGCTCGCCGTCGGGCAGGTGACGCGCTCGCTCTCGACGCTGCTCGCCGGCGGGATCACGCTCGTCGAGTCGTGGGAGATCGCGGCGGAGGCTATCACGAACCGTGAGCTGCGGGCGCGCTCCTCCTCGATCCTGCCGATGATCCGCGAGGGCAGATCGTTCACGGAGAGCCTGGAGAAGGCGCGCTGGATGCCGGAACTCGCCATCGACATGATCGGCGTGGGCGAGCGGTCGGGCAGTTTAAGAGAGATGCTCGAAGAGGTGGCGACCTTCTACGACGCCGAATCGGAGGTGCGTTTGGAGCAGTTGACGACCATTCTTGAACCTGCGATTCTCCTCCTGATGGGCGGCGTGGTGGTGACGATCCTTTTGGCGATCTACCTGCCGATCATTCAGTCGATCTCGAACGTGTCTGGCATGGGCGCGCCGCACTGATTTCGCCCTGTGACGACCATCCAACGGCGCGTCTCGCGCATCTGACAAGATTCGGCAATTTCGCCCCCCGGACGACAGGAGCCCGCGAAGAAGCTAGAGATTATGACCGCCTCCCTCGAAGACGCCATCGCGCCCGCGGCGACCAGCCAGCAGCAGCGCGCGAGCCTCGCCGCAGTCCCCGATCACGGTCTGCCGCCGGAGGTGCGCTCCGCGATGGAACTCGCCGCGCGCTACCGTCTGCCTTACGTCGATCTGCTCCCGCCCGAAGGCGAGTCGCCCATCGACTACGCGATCCTGAGCGAAATCCCCGTCGACCTCATGCTGCGCAACCAGTTCGTGCCCCTGCGGCGCGAGGGCAAGCGCCTGCACGTGGCGATGGCTGACCCTTCAGACCTCGAAAAGATCGACGAGCTGGCGAGCGCCCTGAGGGCGCGCATCGTCCCCCACGTCGCGACCGCCGGGGCGATCGACGTGGTGCTCCGAAAGGGCGACGCCACGCAGCGCGTCCTGCAGGAGGCGACTTCCGGCTTCCGCATCTCGCTCGTCAAGGAGACCGAGCAGGGCGAAGAGGTCTTAGACCTTGATCGCCTGGCGACCGACAGCGAGATGTCGCCGATCATCAAGCTGGTCGACACGGTCATCTTCACGGCGATGGAGTCGCGCGCCTCCGACATCCACATCGAGACCAGGGACACCGCCGTTCACGTCAAGTACCGCATCGACGGCGCGCTCTACGAGAAGGTCGAGCCCATCTCGCTCGAATATCACCAGACCCTGATCTCGCGCATCAAGGTCATGTCGGAACTCGACATCGCCGAGCGGCGCGTGCCCCAGGACGGTCGCTTCCGCGTCCGCTACAAGGGGCGCAACGTCGACTTCCGCGTCTCCATCATGCCGACCGTGCACGGCGAGGACGCGGTGATTCGTATTCTCGACAAGGAGCAGATCAACGAGAAGTTCCGCAACCTGAACTTGGACGTCGTCGGCTTCGACGAGGACGACCTGCGCGGCTTCCGGCGCTACATCGCCGAGCCCTACGGCATGGTCTTGGTGACGGGCCCCACCGGGTCGGGCAAGACGACCACTCTGTACGCCGCCCTCAACGAGATCAGGAACGAAGAAGACAAGATCATCACCATCGAAGACCCCGTGGAGTATCAGCTCCACGGCGTCACGCAGATTCCGGTCAACGAGAAGAAGGGTCTGACGTTCGCGCGCGGTCTTCGCTCCATCCTGCGCCACGACCCCGACAAGATCATGGTCGGCGAGATACGCGACACCGAGACGGCGCAGATCGCCATCCAGTCGGCGCTCACCGGGCACCTCGTCTTCACGACCGTCCACGCCAACAACGTCATCGACGTGATCGGGCGTTTCCTCAACATGGGCGTGGAGCCCTACAACTTCGTCTCGTCTCTGAACTGCGTGCTGGCGCAGCGGCTCGTGCGCCTGCTGTGCGAGGTCTGCAAGCGCGCCTACCGACCGTCGGAGGAGGAGCTGCGGGAGGCGGGCTTGAAGGGCGAGGAGCACGGCGACCGACTCTTCTACATGAGCGTCGGCTGCGACGCCTGCAACCACACCGGCTACCGCGGGCGCACGGCTATTCACGAGCTGCTCGATCTCTCCGACAACATCCGCGAGCTGATCATCGAGCGGCGACCAGGCTCCGAGGTGCGCCGCGCGGCGGAGAAGGAGGGCTTGCGATCTTTGCGCGAGTCCGCGCTCCGCAAAGTTTTCAACGGGGTCTCGACGCTGCACGAGATCAACCGCGTCACCTTCGTCGAAGAGATTAAGCTCAACGGGAACGGGCAGCCGTCAGTGGTCATTAGTCAGTAGCCCGTTGTCCCCGACCCCGGCGCCCAAAGTCGCCCTCTTCGGCTCTTAGGTTTAAGGAACGGTTTACTTTTCCCCGCGTGTAAGTTGATCGGGTAGCAGCCCGCCCTGCGTCCGCTGTGAACCGCGAACGACTGACGACGGAAGACTGACCATTGACGGTTTTATGAGGTCTGAAATGAAGCAAACGACTACGGCGCGCCGCCTGGCGTCCCTCTTCATGGCGCTCTGCCTGCTCGCCATGCCCCTGGCGGTCTCGGCGAAGAAGGGCGAGAAGAACTACAAGGCGGGGCTCAACCACGAGAAGATGGAGCAGTGGGAGCAGGCGGCGCAGGAGTACGCGCTCGCCGTCGCCACCAACCCCGCCGACATGGAGTACCAGCTCCACTACCGCCGCGCCCTCTTCAACGCCTCGCAGAAGTTCATGGATCAGGGTCGCGCGCTCTCGGAGCAGGGCGACTACACGGGCGCCTACAACGCCTTCCGCCAGGCTTACGGCTACGACCCCGTCAACGAGCTGGCGGTCGCCGAGATGAACCGCATGCTCCGCCTCCAGCGCGAGAAGGAGGGCTTGAACGGGACGACGACCCGCCCCTCAGCCTCGCTCGGCGCGGGCGGCGGCGCGGCGACCGTGCCCGCCTCCTACGACGCGACCGGCGCGGCGCAGGGCGGTCGCGTCGCCTCGCAGGCGGCGCAGGCTCTGCCGCCGACGCGCTCCGAGCAGTTGCGCGTCATCAACTACAACGGCGACCTCGAAGACTTCGTCCGCAAGATGGCTGAGGAGCTGGGCTTGAACGTCATCTTCGACCGCGACTTCCCCAAGCGCCAGATCAAGGTCAACCTGCGCGACGTGACCGCCGCGCGCGCCCTCGATCACATCTTCATCGCGCAGAACCTCTTCTTCCAGAAGCTCGACCGCCGCACCGTCCTCGTCGCCGATCAGGGCAAGCGCGGTCAGTACCAGCAGTTGGTCTTACGCACCTTCTACCTGACGAACATCGATCCGGCGAACGCGCGCAACCTCATCCAGGCGGCGCTGCCGCCCAACGCCGGTCGCCAGCCGCTCGTCACCCCTAATAAGGAGACCAACAGCATCACCGTGCGCGACACGCCGGAGAACATCCGCCTCATCGACGAGCTGATCCGCGCCATCGACAAGGATCGCGCCGAGGTCGTGATGGACGTGAACATCTACGAGGTCTCGCGCACGAGCCTGCTCCAGCTCGGCAACCAGATCGGCAGCGCCTCGTCGCTCGGCGGGCTCGGCGGCTTCAACCCGCTCTCGATCCTCGTCGGCGGTCCCAACGGCAGGGGTCAGAACGTGACGAGCGGCGGCGGGGGCAAGACCGGCGGGTCGAAGACGCTGGCGGACGCGGCGGCGACCGTCGCCACCTCGGTCACGGCGCTCGGCGGCTCTTTCGTGATCCCGGCGACGCAGCTCAGCCTCTTCCAGTCGAAGGACAACTCGCGGCTCCTGGCGCACACGCAGGTGCACGCCTTCGACGGCGAGCAGTCCGTCACGCGCATCGGACAGAAAGTACCGATCCAGACCGCGCAGGTCACGCCCTTCGGCGGCATCAACACCGGCACGGGCACGGCGGGCGCGGCGGGCAGCGCCAACAGCGTCTTCGGCAGCGGCGGCTACCCCGTCATCCAGTACCAGGACACGGGTCTGAACCTCAAGTTCACGCCGCAGGTCTTCCCGAACCAGGACGTCGAAGTGAAGATGGAGATCGAGTCGAACGACGTGATCGGCGGCGCGACCGCGCTCACGCCGACCTTCAGCCAGCGCACGATGAGCGGCAAGGCGCGCATCCCGAACGGGCGCACCGTGATGATCGCCTCGGTCGCGCAGGACAAGCAGTCGCACGGGCGGCAGGGCTTGCCCGTGCTCGGCTTGATCCCCATCCTCGGTCGCCTCTTCTCGACGCCGACCGACAACAGCTCGAACGCCGACATCGTCATCACCGTCTCGCCGCGCGTGCTCTCCTCG
>DASVQC010000040.1:0-17759 GCA_036389335.1 Pyrinomonadaceae bacterium
GTCCATCGGGCTGATGCCGCTGTCGAGGACGGCGATGCCGACGCCGTTGCCCGCACCGCCGTTCGCCTGCGCCGTGTTCCCGGCGGGCAGGACCTGACTCGCGCCCGTCGTCACTTCGACGTGGCTCGTGTTGTCGGTCGCGAGCGAGCGCACCTCCGCGTCCTCGGAGAGCCACGACACCTCGCCGTGCGACGCCAGCTCTTCGAGTCGCGCGACGGGCACGTCGGCGACCACGACTCCGAGCGAGTCCAACTCCTGGTGCACGCTCGCGCCCGCGCCGTGCAGCAGCGCCCGCGCGCCGTCGGCTGCGGTCGCGCCGGAAGGGAGGCTGACGATGACGTGCGCGCGCGCGCCGGAGTCGGAGCGGTCGCCCCGCGCGAGCGCGCGCAGCGACTCCGTCATCTTCGCGCGCACGGGCTTGGCGACTTTCGCGCGCGTCGCCGGGGCCAACGCCCCCGCGAAGGGCGAGAGGAGGGAGCAGGCGAGCAGAAAAGCCAGGGGGGAATTCAGGGGGGAAGTCGGGCGCATTAAATAACGTTACTCCTTCAACGTGCGTGCTGATTAATTTCCGAACCGGGGCGATGCGCCGAGGTGAAACGTGCAAGGGTCGGCGACGATGGTTAAACAAACTTCGTGCCGCGTGCGCGGGGCGGGGAAGTCTTCTGGAAGTGGGAAATTCTGAAGGGGACGGGCGGGCGCGGCGGCCCCGCCTGACCGGGCGGGGTCAGGCTGACCGTTCAAATAGACGGGCGCGCCGCGATCCCTCTACAATGAGTTGCGGGGGGAAAGCCCCCTGCGGGCCGTGAAGCGCGCGGGCCCTCTCCTTGCTTCCGCAATCCGAAGCGTCCGGGGGAACGTATTTACGGCGAGACATCGAGAGGCATCAGGAGTCTTAGCATGGACAGACGTTTTTTCCTGCGATCAGCGGCGGCGGTGGGCGCCGCCGCGCTCGTGCCGAAGTCGGCTTTCGCGCTGGCGTCCGACGACCGGAAGGGCCGGAAGGGTAAGGGTGGGCCGTTGACGAAGATCACAAAGACGGACGAGGAGTGGAAGCGCGTGCTGACGCCGGAGCAGTACCGCGTGACGCGGCAGGGCGGGACGGAAGCGCCGTATTCGAGCCCGCTCAACGAGGAGCACGGCAAGGGCGTGTTCGAGTGCGTCGGCTGCGGGCTGCCGCTCTTCAGCTCGGCGGCGAAGTTCGACTCGCACACGGGCTGGCCCAGCTTCTACGCCCCCGTCTCGAAGCGCAACGTGAGCGAGCACGCCGACCACAGCCTCGGGATGAGCCGGACGGAAGTGTTATGCGCGCGCTGCGACGCGCACCTCGGCCACGTCTTCGACGACGGGCCGCCGCCGACCGGCCTGCGCTACTGCATGAACGGCGTGGCGCTGAAGTTCGTCAAGAGCAGTTAAACAGGAGCCGTTAAAGACGGCGACGGCGCGAAAGCGTGCCCGACGACGAGAGAGCCCGCGCGAGAGATGTAACTCTCGCGCGGGCTCTCCCTTTTTACCGGAGCGACTGGCCGCCGCTAACGCCCCTGCTGCGCCGAAGCGATCTTGGCGAGGGCGACGGTGAGCGCCGCCGCGCCGAGCGTCTTAACGAGCTGCGGGTGCTGCGCGTAGAAGTTGCTCGCCATGTCGACGACCGAGGGGTCGCGCTGCTCCGCCTGCTGCGCGATCTCCTGCACGGCTTCGGGGGAGACTTGCTGCGCCACTTCGGGCGGGACCGAATGCGCGCCGCCGCCGAGCAGCCCGGCGAGACCGCCGAGCGCGGACGCGCCGCCGCCGCGCGAGAGGATTTGCGAGAGCACGGTGGGGCCCGCCGCGCTGATGAGCGTGTTGAGAATCCCGGCGCGCTGCTGCGGGTTCGACTGCCCGAACATCTGACCGATCATCTGCGGGAAGGGCGGCGTGTCGTCGGAGCGGAAGGCCGCGGCGAGCCCGTCGGCGATGGCCGAGTGGGGCGCGGCCTGCGCTAACTGATCGAAGTGGTCGTGCGCGTCCTCCTGAGCGTCCTGCGCGCCCGCGCCCGAATAACGTTGTAGTAGTCCGCCGATCTGATCCATCCAGCTCATAATAGTCTTCACCTTTCGTCAGAGGAAAAAGTCTCGGCTTCGCCCGCGCCGTCCGCGCGAGCCGGGAGCCGAAGTTTAGAGGGCTAGGGAACTCGCGGAAGTTTACCCCGTCGGCGCGGCGCGCGCGAACCCTTGGGCGCGGCCCGTCTAAAGAGTCGGCGGCGGGGTCGCCGCGGGCCGCGGGGCGGGCGGCGCGGCCTGCTCCGAGGGCGCGAGGCGCGAAGGGTCTGGCGCGTCGGGCGAGCTGTGCGTGTGGACGATCTTCCAGCCGCCGTTGACGAGGCGGAAGACGACCGTCAGGCGACCGGCGGAAGCTTCGGGCGCGCCGCGGAACTCCTGCGACTGACGCCACAGGCACGTGACGACCGCGCCCGCCGCGCCGAGCATCTGCACCCGCACGTCGCGCGTCTCGATCCTCACGTCCTTCGCCTCCGGGTACGAGCTGGCGCGGTTCGAGCGCACCTGCGCCCACCCGCGCGTGACCGTGCCGTTGTTGTTCATGACGGTGAGCTGCGGCGAGTTCCAGTAGAGCGACATCACGGCGTCCACGTCCGAGCGCTCGATGTTTTTAATCAGCGTGTCGAAGACGGCGCGCACCGCCGCCGCGCCGGGCTCAGCCGCCGCCGCCGCGCCCGTGCGGCGAGAGCGCGTCCGCGGCGCGGGCTCTTCCGCCGCGGGCGTCTGCCCCTGCGTCGCGGCGGTCGTCGCCGACGGCGCCGCGCTCGTCCGAGGCGTGGAGCGCGGGACGGGGCGGCGCGACGGCGCGACGTTCGCGTTCTTTGCGGGTGAGCTGTTCGTGTTCTGCGCGGCGGCGGTGGCCGAAAGCGCGAACGCCATGGTCAACGTGATTACTGCTGAAAATTTATTGCCCACGAAAATTACCTCACAGTGGATGAACTACGGGGGTTTGAAGCCGCGCGCCCGCGCCGGGCGAAAGATCAGACGAGGCTCGACGCGGCGCGCAGCCGTCGCGCGGAGCGCGCCTGCCCGATCACGTCGAAGACCTCGAACATGGACGGCCCCACCGACTGGCCCGTCAGCGCCGTGCGCGAGGCGTTGATGAGCAGGCCCGCCTTGACGCCCTGTTCGTCTGAGAACGCGCGCAGCTCGGCCTCCGCGGACGCGGCGTCGAACGTCTCTAGCTTTCCGAGGCGGTCGCCGAGCGCGGGAAGCAGCTCCTTCAGGCGCGGCTCCTTCTTCAAGTTCTTCCTGACCGCCGCGTCGTCGAACTCGAAGTCGTCGGCGAAGTAGGCGCGGCCCTGGCCGGAGAAGTCCTTGAGCGTGTAGAAGCGTTCGCGGATCAGATCGACCGTCCGCTTGAACCACTCGCGCCTCGTCGTCTCGTACTCATCCTTCCACAGCCCACCGGCCTCGAACTCGGCGCGCACCATCGGCAGCAGCTCTTCGAGCGGGAGCGTGCGGATGTACTCGGCGTTCATCCAGAGCGCCTTGTCGTCCGTCCAACGCTTCGGATTGTTCGCGTCGAAATTAAAGATCGCGGGGTTGCGGTGAATGCGGTCAAGGGAGAAGTTTCTGATCAACTCGTCTAAAGACATTAACTCGCCGACACGTTCGTCCGCCGCCACCGCGACGTTGCCCGGCACCGCATCCGCGGCGAATTGGACGCCCGCGGGCGCCCAGCCGAGCAGGGCGAGAAAGTTGCGAAACGCCGCTGGAAGAAAACCCGCGTCGCGGTAAGTCGTCAGCGAAACTATTTCGCCGTGAATTCTTTTCGACAACTTCTTTCCGCCGGGCGCGAGGATCAAAGGCAGGTGCGCGAAACGCGGGACAGGTTTGCCCAGAGCCTCGTAGATGAGAATCTGCTTGTGCGTGTTCGTCAGGTGATCCTGCCCGCGGATGACGTCCGTGACGCGCATCTCAATGTCGTCGCACACGACCGACAGGTTATAAAGCGGGTGGCCGTCCGAGCGCAGGAGCACGAGGTCTTCGATCTCCGAGTAGTCGCGCTCCTGCCCGCCGTACACCGCGTCCTCGAAGCGCGAGCGGCCCTCGCGCGCGATCTTCAGGCGCACCGCGAACGGCTCGCCCGCCGCGGCGCGGCGGCCCGACTCTTCGGGCGACAGATCGCGGAACGGGTTGCCGCGGTGATCCGCGCCTTCGCCCGAGGCGTGCCGGGCGCGCTCGGCGATCTCCTGCTTGACGTTCTTGTCGGAACGCTCCTCTTTGGGCGTGAAGTCGCGGTAAGCCTTGCCCGCTTCGACCAGTTGGAGCGCCGCGGCGCGGTGCTTGTCGGCGTTGGCCGACTGGAAGACCAGCTCCTCGTCGTAGTCCAGCCCGAGCCACGCGAGCCCTTCGAGGATCGAGCGCGTCGATTCCTCGGTCGAGCGCTGCACGTCGGTGTCCTCGATGCGGAGCAGGAACGTGCCGCCCGTCTTGCGCGCGTAGAGCCAGTTGAACAGCGCGGAGCGCGCCGCGCCGATGTGCAGGTAGCCGGTCGGTGATGGTGCGAAGCGGACGCGGACGGACATGCGCGAAAGGGATGAGGGCGGAGGGATGAGGGATGAAGGAAGAACCATCTTCACCCGCTTTCATTCATCCCTCATCCCTCATCCTTCATCCCTTCTCTTAAGTTCTTCGATCTGCCGGCTCAGCTCGTCGAGGCGGGCGAGCAGTTCGTTGTGACGCTGCGTGTCGGACGTGGGCGTCTTGCCCTTGATGAAGAAGACGCCGCCGGGTTCGAGGATGCAACTGTCGATCTCTTCGATGCCGTCGAACCCCTGACGATGCGCGACCGTCATCAGTTCGGTCTCGGTGAGCAGCTCGCGCGCGAGCGCGTCGAGTTTGATCTGCCCGTTCTCGATGAGCACGCTCGGCGAGCCTTCGAGAATCTGGTCGAGCCGCTTGTGCTTGAACAGGAAGCGCACGACGAGGTAGTTCGCCGAGAGCAGCGTCGCCGCGCCGACGACGCCGCCCGTCACCGAGTTGTCCGCCCCGATGACGGCGTTCTGCACCGAGTTCGACAACAGCAGCAGCACGACCAGATCGAAGGGGTTCAACTGCGCCAGCTCGCGCTTGCCGAAGACGCGCAGGAGCACGACCAGGAGCGCGTAGACGGCGAGCGTGCGCAAGACCTTCTCCGCGACCGAGACGGCGGAGTCCTGCGCGTGCAGCCATAACATGTTGCGCCACAGGGACTGATCCCACAGCCACGGCGCGGCGGACGCGATCATGCCGCCACCTCGCTGGCCGCGCGCGTTAGAGAGCGCGGGGGCGGCGACGCGACCCGTCGTGCGCGCATCGCACGTGTTCTCATAAGAAGCACCGCGCCAAATAAAATAAGGTTACTTGAACCGTTGCAATCCAAGTAACCCTCCCGTCTTCGCGGGCGCATGATGACTGGCGGAGATGACAGGATTCGAACCTGCGATAGGCTTTTGACCTATAACGGTTTAGCAAACCGCCGCCTTCAGCCACTCGGCCACATCTCCGCGCTAAACGGCTCGGCAGGCGAAACGATATTCTAGCCCCCGACCATCGATTGTCAAGCAGAGGCTCAAACTGCCGTCGCTCAGGAAAACTCGTGCGCGCCCCGGCAGTGCGTGGTGGTAGAATTCAGACGCCCGACCCGTTCATCGTTTCATCATCACTCGGCAGGAGATTCCCTCACATGCCCGAAACTTCAAACACGCGCCCCGTCGTGATGATCAGCAGCACTGCGCGCGACCTGCCGGAGCATCGCGAGAAGGTCATGCACGCATGCCTACGATTAGGAATGTTCTATCCGGAGATGATGGAGCATCTTTCCGCGACGGACGCTAACGCCGTTGAAGTCTCGCTGAGAATGGTGGAAAAAGCCGACATATATCTCGGAATCTTCGGATTCCGCTACGGCTATATTCCACCCGCGTCCGACCTCTCCGTCACAGAGATGGAGTATGACCGTGCAATCGAGCGCGGCATCCCCCGGTTGATCTTCTTAATGCACGAAGACCATCCGCTAAAAGCCACGGACGTAGAAACAGGTGAAGGCGCGGCAAAGCTCAAGGCCCTTAAAGAAAGACTCAAGTCCGATAGGGTCGTGGGATTCTTCAAATCGCCCGACGAACTGCTCGCGCTCGTAATTCAAAGTCTCTCGGAGCTTCGCCAACCCGACCTCACCACATTCCACTACGTCAGCGACATCCCCGCGCCGCCCGAAGCCTTCATCGCACACCCCTACACGCTGCTGCAAACCCACCGGCTCGTCGGACGCCAGCCCGAACTCAACCTGCTGACCGACTGGGTCGCCAAGCCTGACTCGGAAGTCTACAAGGCGCACGTCCTCAACGTCGTCGCCGTCGGCGGCATGGGCAAGAGCGCGCTCACCTGGAAGTGGTTCAACGACATCGCCCCGCAGGAGATGAAGCCCCTTGCCGGTCGCCTCTGGTGGAGCTTCTACGAATCCGACGCGACCTTCGAGAACTTCATCACCCGCGCTCTGGCTTACGTCACTCACCGCGCGCTCGACGAAGTGCAACAGATTCCCGCGCCCGACCGCGAGTCGCAACTGCTCCGCGCGCTCGACCACGAGCCCTACCTCCTCGTACTTGACGGCTTGGAGCGGATTCTGATCGCCTACGCGCGCATGGACGCGGCTCACCTCAGCGACGATGATTACGACAAGCAGACGGCCAACTTCGTCGCCAACGCCATCGGCTTGCCCGCGAGCGCCGCGCAATCGTTCACGGGCGAGCACCGCCTGCGCAAGACGGCAGACCCGCGCGCGGGCTCATTCTTGCGCAAGCTAGCGAACGTGCGTGCCTCGCGTATCCTCGTCAGCACGCGCCTCTATCCCGCCGACTTGCAAAGGGGAACGGACGAACCTCTGCCCGGTTGCTACGCTATCTTCTTAAGAGGCTTGTCTGATGATGACGCGCTCGAACTGTGGCGCGCTTTCGGCGTATCCGGCGCACGCGATACGTTGCTGCCGATTTTCAATCGAGCAGAAAATCACCCGCTGTTGATTCAGGCGTTGGCGAGCGAGGTGGCGCGCGACCGACGTGCGCCCGGCGACTTCGACGCATGGCAGCGCGCTCATCCTGATTTCAATCCCTTCAGCCTGCCGCTCGTGCAGGTGAAATCGCACGTGCTGGCATTCGCTCTGCGCGGACTGGACGATAAAGCGCAGCAAGTGTTGCGCACCATCGCCGCATTCAGAATGCCCGCGCGCTACGACACGCTGGCGGCCCTAATTTCGACAATAAAAGTGCAACCGAAAAGGCGCGGGTGGCTTGATGCTCTTATTGGCACGCGACAAGAGCCTGAAACAATAAGCGAGCAGGAACTTGATGCAATTTTAGTTGAACTAGAGGATCGTGGACTGGTCGGCTGGGACAAGCGCGCCAACCGCTACGACCTGCACCCGCTCGTGCGCGGCGTGGTGTGGAGCGGCTTGGGCGATGACGCCCGGCGCGGCGTCTATACGAGCCTGCACGCACACTTTGAAGCAGTGCCGATGATTGACGATCCTCTCAAAGTCAATAGCCTCGAAGACCTCACGCCCGCCATCGAACTGTACAACACACTGATCGGACTGGGACGTTATGATGATGCCGGAAGATTCTTTTACGAGCGGTTGAGTAATGCCACACTCTACCGCCTGAGTGCCAGCCGGCAGCGGGTTGAACTTTTGGAGTTGCTCTTTCCTGACGGACTGGAGCAGTTGCCGCGTTTGACTAGTCAATCCTATCAAGGCTACACACTTAATACGTTGGCACTAGGGTATCAATTCAGCGGACAGCCAGGTCGCGCAGCCGCGCTGTTTCGGCGCGCTAACGCAATTGTTTCGGAGATGAAGAGTGGCAAAAACCTCAACGCTGGTTTGAACAACCTGTCGTACGCGTTACGGCTCTCAGGTGCGTTATGTGAGTCAGAGTCGGCCGCGCGGCGTGCGCTGGCTATCACACGCGAGCAGGGTTATCGTTTTGAGGAAGCGATCAGTCTGAAATGGCTTGGCTTGGCGCTGGCGGCGCGTGGTCTTGCAAATGAATCCGGGTTTGCTCTACAGCGGGCCTTGAGAATGGATATAGCGCGGTCTGATAGCCAAGGAGAAAGCGTGGGCAATTCTCATCTCGCGCAGAGGGCGTTGTGGCTCGGTGAGTTTGCGGGCGCGCTATCGTCCGCCAGCCGCGCGTGGGAGTCGGCTCATGTTAGGAATAACGAAGGCGATTTTATCCGCGCGGCGCGAGCACAAGGCGAGGCGGCCTTGGGCTTGAATGATCGCGCCACCGCCGACGAACGGTTGCACCATGCGCTCACCCGCGCGCGGAAGGTGAATCTAGTGGAAGAAGAACTGCCCGCGCTCGTGGCGCTGGCGGAGTTGAGGCGGCGGCAGGGGGATGCGAAAGCAGCGCGGGAGCTGTTGGATGATGTGTGGGAGGCGGCGGAGCGCGGGCCGTATCCGCTCGTTCACGCGGATGCGTGCAACGTGCTAGCGCAGGTCGAGCGGGACGTGGGCGATGAGGCGATGGCGGTTGAGGCTGCGACGGAGGCGTATCGGTTGGCGTGGTGTGATGGGCCGCCGTTCGCGTATCACTGGGGGTTGGAGAAGGCGAGGCGGCATTTGCGGGAGTCGGGGGCGGGGGAGCCGGAGATGCCGCCGTTCGATGAGTTGAAGTTTGAGCCGATGCCGGAGGTGGAGATCGATCCGGCGGACGAGTTCGGCGCGGGGGCGGGTGAGGGGGAGGCGGAGCCGGGCGTGTGATTTGTGCGCCGGGTGTGTGACACTGTTCGTGGCGGTGGTGCCGGGGGATGAGTTTGTGCGAGGGGGTTCGGGTTGAGTCTGACGCGGAGACAATTTTTGCAGGGGCTCGCGGCGGCGGCGGTC
Source organism: Pyrinomonadaceae bacterium (assembly GCA_036389335.1). Lineage (GTDB taxonomy): Bacteria > Acidobacteriota > Blastocatellia > Pyrinomonadales > Pyrinomonadaceae > JAIVGV01. Next base: position 8,902 of record DASVQC010000040.1, read on the forward strand.
GTCGGCGCGGGGGGCTCGGTCGCGTATGCGGGGCTGGTCGAGCCGTTCGATTATGAGCTGACGGAGGCGGAAGTCTTCATACGCGACTTGCCCGCGGCGTTCGACGGCTTTCGGATCGCGCAGTTGTCGGACGTGCATCACAGCCCGCTCGTGCCCTTAGAAGAAGTGCGGCGGGCGGTCGCGCTCACGCAGTCGGCGGGGGCGGACGCCGTCGTGCTGACGGGCGACTACACGACGAAGGAGCGCAGGTACGTCGAGCCGTGCGCGGAAGAATTAAGTAAGCTCTCTGCGCCCGCGGGCGTGTGGGCGGTGCTCGGCAACCACGATCACAACACGGACGGGCTGCTGACGAGGCGCTCGCTGGAGCGCCGCGGCGTTAACGTGATGACGAACGTGAACACGCGCCTGCGTCGCGCTGGCGAAGAGTTGCAACTCGTCGGCATAGACGACTGGTCGTGGGTGCAGACCGATTTCGAGAAGGCGTTCAAGGGCGTGGATCGGGCGCGACCGTCGATCCTGCTCTCGCACCAGCCGAAGGTGCTCGACATGCCGGAGACCGAAGGCGTCTCGCTCATCATGAGCGGCCACACGCACGGCGGGCAGGTGCGCTTCCCCCTCGTCGGCTCGCCCGCCCGACTGATGGGCGACGAGTTCAAGTACCTGAGCGGTCGCTTCGAGCGCGACGGCAGGCAGCTCTTCGTCACGCGCGGCACGGGCGTCATCGGCGTGCCCGTGCGCTTCGGCGCGCGCCCCGAAGTCTCCGTGCTGCGGCTGCGCCGCGCGGGGCCGAAGGCGGGCGCGTGAGTTCGACCGGTTAACGGTAACGCGCGCGAGACGCGATCAAGCGACGCGCCTCGAAGTCTCGGCGACGGGTGCGCGCCGCCTCGCCAGGTTTCTAAATCACATTTTCGACGGCGACACTTTCAATTTTTCGACGGCGACACTTTCACCCTTCTCCCCCGCCACAGATGAATCAAGCGGCGATAGAGAACGCGCGGCGGTTGGCGGACGCTTCCGCCTCCGCGACCGGCGACGCGACGGTGGGCGCGTTCGCGCGCGGCCTCGAACGGCTCGTCGTCGCCTGCCTGTTCGCGTTCGCCGTCTGTGCGCCGCACTCCATCGCGGCGGCTGAGGGCGTGTGGGTGCTCGGCCTGCTCGCGTGGGCGGCGCGTTTCGCCGTCCGCCCGCGCCCCGTCCTGCGTCGCACGCCCGTCGATTACGCGCTGCTCGGCTTCTTCGTCCTGACCGTCTTCTCCTCCGTCTTCTCCTACGAGCCCGACGTTTCCATCGGCAAGCTGCGCGCGGCGAGCCTCTTCACCATCGTCTACCTCGCGGCGCAGAACGTCCCTTCGCGCCGCGTGCTGCGCGCGCTCGTCGTCACGCTCGTCGCGTCGTGCACGGTGAACGTCGCCTACACCTTCGCCGTGTACGCCGTGGGGCGCGGCGTGAAGATCGGCGCGCTCTCGCCCGCGGGCGCGCTCTACGCGGCGGGCGCGCGCGAGGGCGACACGCTGCTCGCGGTTGACGGCGCGCCGGTGAGGAATCCTTCCGATCTGGAGCGCGGGCTGGCCGCGGCGCGCGCGGGGCGTGAGGTGACGGCGCGGTGGCCCGACGGCAAGCCCGCGTGTTGGGCCGACGAGCGCGTGGCGTGCGTGGGCGGCGTGCGCGCGGAAGTGCCGCTCGCCCTCGGCGTCGAGCGCGGGAAATTCTTCGCGGGCGCGACGCCCGAAGCGCGGCTCGGCGTCGAGCGCTGGTCGCGCGGGCACGAGGATCGCGCCCACGGCTTCTACGGCCACTACACGACCTACGCCGAAGTCCTACAGCTCATCGGCTCGCTCGCCGCGGGCCTGCTCGTCGCGCTCGCGGTCGCGCGGCGCGGCGGCGCGACCCGCGACGGCGAGCGCGCGCGGCGCGGAGACGAAAGCTCGCGGCAAAAAAATGTGGGACTTAAAAACGGCAGGGCGATCCTGCCGCTCGCCGTCGCGCTGGCGGGCATCGCGTGCGCGCTGCTGCTGACGGTGACGCGGGCGTCGTGGCTGGCCTTCCTCGTCTCGATCTTTCTGATCGTGCTGGCGGGCGCGGCGGGCCGTCGCGCGGTCGCGCTGCTGCTGCTCGCCGCGTGCGTCGCCGCGCCCGTCGGCCTCTACGTCCTGCGCGCGAAGCGCGGCGTGGGCTTCATCGACCAGCGGGATCAATCGACGACGTGGCGCGAGACGGTGTGGCGCGAGGCGTTCGGCGTCCTGACCCGCAGCCCGCGCCACCTCGCCGTCGGCGTCGGCATGGACACGCTCAAGCGGCGCTGGCGCGAGTGGGGGATGTTCGACGGGGGGCGTCTCCCGTGGGGCCACCTGCACTCGACGCCTTTGCAGATCGCGTTCGAGCGGGGCCTGCCGGCGCTCGCCGCGTGGCTCGCGCTGCTCGGCCTCTACTGGAGGATGCTGTGGCGGCTCGCGCGGCGCGGGGGGGGCGGCGACTGGCGCGAGCGCGGGCTCGCCCTCGGCGCGCTCGGCGGCGCGGTCGGCTTCTTCGTGAGCGGCCTCGTCCACTACAATTTCGGCGACTCGGAGGTGGTGATGGTCTTCTACTTCATCACGGGGCTCGCGCTCGCGCTCGAACGACTGACGGCGAGCGAGCCGACGGAAGGGACGACAGCGTGACCCAAGCGTCTGCCCAAGACAACTTCGCGCGTTCCTCCTTAGCGCCTTTGCGCCTTTGCGTGAAAATCATCCTCACGCAAAGGCACAAAGGCGCTAAGCAGGACGCAAGTAAGTTGATCCGTTGCGCGCTCGTCGCGCTGCTCGCGCTCGCCGTCGCGCCCGCGCGGGGAGCGGCGCAGGACGCGGAGCCCGCGGTCGAGCTGTTCAAGGCCGTCGAGACGTACCCGCAGCGCAGGCGCGAGGAGTTGCGCGCGCAGGGGAAGCGCATCGACCGCGAGGCGGGCGAGCGGATCGCGCGCGAGCAGCGCGATCTGGCCGCGCGCCTCGCCGCCCGCCTCGCCGCCCGCACGAGCCCCGCCGCACACGATCTCTACTACCTCGGCCTGCTCTACAACTACGCCGACCGCCGCGACGACGCGATGGGCGCGCTGCGCCGCTTCATCGCGGATAAAAACAGGCCGCGCGACGGCGCGGACGCGCAGCTCGCGCGCACGCTCGTCGCCGTCTACGACGCGCAGCACGGCCTCTTTGAAGAAGCCGAGAGAGCGCGCGCCGACTTCCTCGCCGCCGAGCCGAAGTCGCCCTTCAAGGTCTACCAGATCGAGCTTGAGTTCGGCGCGGCCTACCTCAAGGCGAAGCAGTACGACCGCGCCGCCGAGCGCGCGGCTGCGGCCTTCGCCGCGGCGCGCGCGCTCAAGGCCGACGACTTGCCGGAGGGCGCGCGCCTCGACGCGCTCATCTTCAACGCTGGCGACGCGCTCGCCTCGGCGCACGCCGCGGCGGGGCGCGCCCCGGAAGCGCGCGCCGCCGTCGTCGAGTTGTACCGCATCGCGCTCGCGCTGCCGTCGGCGAACCTTCACGAGCTGATCAGGCGCAGGTACGCCGACAAGTCGGGCGAGATCGACAGGGCGGTCGAGGCCGCGGCCCGCGCCGGCAACGCTTCGCCGCCGGAGCTGAAGGTCGCCGAGTGGATCGACGCTCAGCCGGCCAAGCTGTCGGAGCTGCGCGGGCGGGTCGTGCTCGTCGATTTCTGGTACGACTGGTGCGGGTGGTGCGTGGCGGCGTTCCCGGTGATGACGGGCTGGCACGAGAAGTATAAGGACGCGGGGCTCGTCATCATCGGCGTGACGGACTTGCGGGCGACGAACGGCGGCGGCGAGGGGGCGGCGAACAAGCTCGCGTTCCTCCGCAAGTTCAAGCGCGAGCAGCGGCTGCCCTACGCGTTCGCGGTCGCCGAGGGGGCGGCTGACAACATCCCTGCGTACGGCGTCTTCACCTTCCCGACCTCCGTGCTCATCGACCGCCGCGGCGCGGTGCGACTCATCAGCGTCGGCGGCAGCGCCGCGGAGCTGAAGCGCATCGGCGAGATGATCGACAAGCTCATCCAAGAACCCGCCTCGTGAGCCGCGGCGTGTTGCGTCCTGCTTAGCGCCTTTGCGCCTTTGCGTGAAACTTATTCTCACGCAAAGGCGCAAAGGCGCTAAGAGTAGGCGCGCGGAGGCGTGGCGGCGGGGTTCTTATCTCTTCTGGCGCACGTCGTAGGCGTAGATGGTGTCTTGGTCGCGGAGGTAGAGTCGCCCGCCCGCGATGACGGGGTGGGTCCAAGTGGGGAGCGAGCCCTGCTGGATGCGGAAGCGCCCCTTCTCGCTGTAGCCCGTCGGCGTCGCCTCGACGAGGCCGACCACGCCGTTCTCGCTCAGCGCGTAGAGCATCCCGTCGGCGTAGACGAGCGAGCCCTTGCCGACGCTGCGGTCGCGCCACGCGACCTCGCCCGTGTCGAAGCGCATCGCGGTCAGGATGCCGCTCGAAAAACCGTAGAGGTGATCGCCGACGAGGATCGAGCTGCTGTGGTGGTTGCGCATCTCGCGCGTGAAGTAGATTTCCTGCGCCGTCGTCGCGCCTCCAGCGTCCGCCTTGATCTCGACGAGCCCGCCGCCCGTGCCGTAGTCCGACGAAATCCAGACGCGGTTGCCGCGCGCCACCGGCGTCGCGACGTTGGCGGTGCCGTTCGAGGCGCGACCGTACTCCCACAAAAGTTTCCCGTCGCTCAGGTCGAGCCCGATGGCGCGCCGCGAGGTGAAGAAGACGGCCTCGGTCTTGCCCCCGACCTCGACCGTGATCGCGGACGAGTAGCCGGGCGCGTCGCTCTGGCTCTTCCAGATGAGCGAGCCGTCGCGCTTGTTGAGCGCGACGACCGACGCCCCCGCGCCCCCCGCGTTGACCAGCAGCTTCTCGCCGACGACGAGCGGCGACTCGCTGATGCCCCAGCCGATGTTGTCGCCGCCGAACTTCTTCAGCACGTTCATCGTCCAGACGACCTTGCCGGTCTTCGCTTCGAGCGCAGAGAGATCGCCGTTGCCGCCGAGCGCGTAGAGGCGTTCGCCGTCGACGGTCGGCGTGCCCCGCGGCCCGTCGCCGCGCCCGTCGCGGTACGCCGTGCCGTTCACGGTCGCCCAGACCTCCTTGCCCGTCGCGGCGTCGAAACAGATCACGTACTCGCTCGCGCCGCGCAGGCCCATCGTGTAGATGCGACCGTTCGTGACGGCGAGCGACGAGTAGCCCGCGCCCGCGCCCTGCGCCTTCCACACGAGCGGCGGGCCCTCCGCCGGCCACTGCTTCAAAAGCCCGGTCTCCTTCGAGACGCCGTCCCGGTTCGGCCCCCGCCACTGGTTCCACTCACCCGCCTGCGCCGACGCGACGCGGCAGCACGAGACGACGACCAACGCGCACAGCGCGCCCTTGACGAACAGGCTTCTCATATCGATCTCCTTCCTCAACTCGGACCAGACCCTGTCGGGCGGGCAGACCCGCCCCTCGGCTTTCGGACGGCGGCGGGGAGACTTCGACGGGGGGCGGACGACGGCGCGACCCTGCGTAAAAGAGACCCGGCGCATCATGTCGTAATCGGCGGGGTCGGGCGCGTCGGGATTATAAACGTAACCGGGCGGGAAAAGGTTGTGGGATGTGGTTTTCGGTGGAGATTCGGGCCGGCGCGGGAAGTCCGGCCCGGCCCGCGCGCCTTCCCGCCGGGGGTGAGAGACGCGGCTCCGAACCGGCAAGTCCGCCGGGGCGCGGAATAATCCTTGATCTCCTCACAATCTTAGGTTAATCTCCGCGTCCTGTTAATTCTTCGACGGGTTACTCCTAGAGCCCTGCGCCTGCCCCGCGCACTCCTAACGTAGCCTACACTTGGCAAGCCTCTGTGCGGTAATGCTTGCGCCTTCCACTGCCGAGCGCCTCATTTAAGGAGGTTCCCCCATGTTCCGTAAGTATTTTCTACCCCTCACGGCCCTGGCGTTGTTGTTCGCGTTACCGAAGGCGGCCCATGCCGATCCCGTCACCGTGACCCTCAACCCGTCCGGCTCACTCACCGCCCCGCAGGGCGGGTTGACCACGATGACGTTCGGCATCACGATCACAAACATCAGCGGGGCGACGCTAAACAATCTCTTCACAGGAGTTTCGGGCGTCACCGCCAACGTCGGGTGCTTCGCCGGGAACTGTACGGTCACGCCCGGCCCCGGCTCGACGGTCGTGGACACGCTGGCGGACGGCGCGTCCGTCACCATCCCCAACGTCTTTTCCGTCACCATCCAGCCGGGAGCGCCGGTCGGCGCGTTCATCACCTTCAGGGGGAACGTCTTCGGCTTCGACGCGGCGGGGACTTTTTACAACGTCTCCTCGGCACAGTCGAGAATAACGGTTGCGACGACGCCCGAGCCGGCCACGCTCTTGCTGCTCGGCACGGGCCTGACCGGCCTTGTCGGCGCGGCGCGCAGGCGGCGTCGGGCGCGAGAGTGAGCCGGGTCTTAGCTTCGCCTTACAGCGCGGCCCCGCCGGGAGTGTCACGCGGCGGGGCCGCGCTGCGTGTGCGCTGCCCGACCCGCCCCTGATTTCACGCCCCGACGTTACGCCGCGGCGGGGCGGGCCGGCTCCGAAACCGATAAATGCCGGCCCGGAATTTCGGGCCGGCCTGCCGGGCGTCGAGGGCGTTCCTTGACTCTCTCAACCCGCCCCTTTATCATCTGAGTTTCGGCTCACGCCCGATTTTGTCACCGTAGAGAGTCATGTTCGAGTCACTGTCCGACAAGCTGAAGCGCGCCCTGAAGAACCTGCGCGGCGAAGGCGTGCTCACCCCGGAGCACGTCGATGCGGCGCTGCGCGAGATCCGCATGGCGCTCCTCGAAGCGGACGTCAACTACAAGGTCGCCAAGGACTTCATCGCGGCGGTCAAGGCGAAGGCCGAGGGGCAGCAGGTCTGGCAGGAGCTGAAGCCCTCCGAGCAGGTCGTCAAGATCGTCTTCGACGAACTGGTCGAACTCCTCGGCGGTCAGTCGTCGCGGCTCGTCTTCACGAAGACGGTTCCGAACGTCGTGATGATCGTCGGGCTGCAAGGTTCGGGCAAGACGACCTCGACGGGCAAGATCGCGCTCTGGCTCTCGAAGAATCAGGAGCGCAAGCCGCTCCTCGTTTCGACGGACGTGAACCGCCCCGCCGCGCGCGAGCAGTTGAAGGTGATCGCGAAGGCGACGGGCCAGCAGATTTTCGAGAAGCCGGAATCGAACGACCCCGTCGAACTAGCGCGCGAGGCTTACAAGCACGCGCAGCAACTCGGCTTCGACACGCTCCTCATCGACACCGCCGGACGCCTCCACGTGGACGACGAGTTGATGGAGGAGCTGGTCAGGATCAAGGCCGACACGCGGCCCGTCGAAATCCTGTTCGTCGCGGACGCGATGACGGGTCAGGACGCGGTTCGCTCGGGCGAGGAGTTTCACCGCCGGGTCGGCATCACGGGCGTGGTGCTGACGAAGATGGACGGCGACGCGAGGGGCGGCGCGGCTCTCTCGATCAAGCAGGTGACGGGGCAGCCGGTGAAGTTCGTCGGCGTCGGCGAGAAGTACGACGCGCTCGAACCCTTCTACCCCGACCGCATCGCGCAGCGCATCCTCGGCATGGGCGACGTGTTGTCGCTCATCGAGGAGGTGCAGTCGAAGGTCGATCAGTCGGAGGCGGAGGAGCAGCTCAAGAAACTTCAGAAGAACGAGTTCACGCTCGACGACTTCCGCAGTCAGCTCCGGCAGGTGAAGAAGCTCGGCTCGTTCTCGAAGATCATGAAGCTGCTGCCCGATCAGTTGCTCGGCGGGATCGGGATGCCGAACCTCGACGAGGAGCAGACCGGGCAGATGGAGGCGGAACTCAAGCGCACCGAGGCGATCATCGACTCGATGACGCGCAAGGAGCGCTCCGATCACCGCCTCCTGAACGCGAGCCGCAGACGCCGCATCGCCATGGGGTCGGGCACGACGGTCGCCGAAGTCAACCAGCTCATCAAGCAGTACGCCGAGATGCGCCAGATGATGCGGCAGATGTCGAACTCGGGACTGTTCGGCGGCGGCGGCGGGGGCGGCATCAAGGGCCGCATGGCGCGCAAGATGGCCGGCATGATGGGGATGCCCGACATGAGCGGCATGATGGGCGGCGCGGGCAACGGCGGCGGCGGCGATCAGCCCGCGCTCACGGCGGGCGCCGGCGGCGGCACCGCGGCGCGCAAAAAATTTCGCAAGAAACCGAGACATAAGAAAAGAAGGTGACGGGTGACGGGTGACGGGTGACAGGATAAAAGCCATGAGGGTTTTTACCTGTCACCCGTCACCCGTCACCCGTCACTTCACCGGAGGTGAACAGTTGTTAGCAATCAGACTGATGCGCATGGGCGCGAAGAAGAGGCCGTCTTACCGCGTGATCGTCAAGGAGCAGCGGTCGAAGCGCGACGGCGCGTGCCTTGAGAACGTGGGCACTTACGACCCGACGCGCGACCCCGCCGAGGTCAAGCTGAACCTCGACCGCGTCCGCTACTGGATCGAGCGCGGCGCGCAGCCGTCCGCCACCGTCGACCGGCTCATCAAGAGCCAGTCGAGGGCGCAGGCCGCACAAGAGTCGGCGGTCTAAAGTCGGGAGCCCTGAGCCGGGGGCGGGTTTTTAGACCCCCGACCCCGGACTCCCGGCCACGGACTTGAGACTATTATGAGAGACGCAGTCGAGTTGATCGTCAAGGGACTCGTCGGCGACGCCGACGCGGTGGACGTGCGCGAGATCGAGGGCGAGCGCGCGACGATCATCGAGGTGCGCGTCGGCGAGGGCGACGTGGGCAAGGTGATCGGGCGGCAGGGCAAGACCATCAAGGCGCTGCGCTCGCTC
>DASVQC010000041.1:0-35388 GCA_036389335.1 Pyrinomonadaceae bacterium
CCGCGCGGCGTCTCAGGGCACGGCGTCGAATTTCACTCTGACCGACGGGTAGCACTCGCAGGCCGAGAGTTCGAGGAGCTGTCGGTCGATGACGCGAATCTGGCCGCGCGCGTTCTCGATGATGTTCTTCTGGCGGAGGACGCAGGCGGCCTCGGTCACCCCGGCGCGGCGCGCGCCGAGGTGGCGCGCGATCTGCTCGTGCGTCAGCGCCAGCAGGTCTTCGCCCGCCCGGTCGTGAACCATCAGCAGCCACGTGCAGAGTCGCTCGTCGAGCCGGTGGTTCACGTTGCAGACCACCCGCTGCGAGAGCTGCGCCATGCGCGCGCCCGCGTAGCCGAGAATCGTCTGCCGGATCGAGCCGCCGAGCGCGAAGAGGTGTCTGAAGATGGCGGCCCTCACGCGCAGGGCGTTGCCGGCGAGGGCGACCTGCGTGACGTAGGAGGGCGGCGGGGAGTTGAAGACGGCGGAGAGCCCGATCATGCCTTCCCTGCCGACGAGGGCGGCTTCGGTCATGCCGCCGTCGGAGAGGAAGTGGAGGTGCGAGATGACAGCCGTCTCCGGGAAATAGACGAAGCCGATCTCCTCGTCCAGCTTGTAAAGCTCTTCCCCGGCGATGAGGGAGACGGGTTCGAGGTGCGACAGGAGCGACGCAAACTCGTCGGCGGGCAGCGCGCTCAAGAGTCTGTTGGCTAACAGCCCGTTCAGCGAGACCCCTTCGAGTTTTCTCGACCCGACGAGCGGGCCCGCCGCGCGGGCGGGAAACTGGCGGAAGCCGGGGGCGGAATTAAATCCCCGCTGCCCGTCGCGAGCGCCCTTGCGCGTCTCGTCGTCGGTGTTCCTGTAAATGTCGGTCATGCCTTCTCCTACGATCCGAAGCCGCGCCGGGGCGTTCGGCTCCCTTCTCTGGGGGAGCCTGCCGCGAGGCCCGCGCGGGCGAGAGTGTGTCCGGTCGTGACGGGGCCGAGCCCGATCAAAGTTTCCTGATGTGGACGAGTATCGATTTCGTCACCGCCTGCTCGGTGCGTTCGCGTATGCGCGCGAGCAGGATTTTCACCGCGAGGGGGCCGTCCTCGTAGTCGCAGGTGAAGCGGATGCTGTCGGCCTGCTGCGAGCTGCGGCTGAAGCTGTCGAGGCGGCGCTGAAACTCGCCGACGTTCTTGAAGGGCACGACCTCCGTGTAGAAGTTGCGCCCGGTCAGGTCGGGCGCGCGCCCGCCCGCGCCCGCGCCGTCGCGCTCCATCCGCGAGTAGAGCACTTTGCCCGCCGAGTCGAGCTCGAAGAGCCCGAGGCACTTTTGCTGAAGTTGAGTAGCCACGCTCATTAATGTAACCCCCGGAAATTAAAAGCTCTCCCCCACGGCGCGCGACGTGGCGCGCGCGAGGCGTCGATCCAGTATGCGATCCAGCAGCGCCGTGTCGAGCGGCTTCGTCATGTATTCGTCGCAGCCCGCGGCGCGCGCCGCCGCCCGCGAAGCCTCGTCGGCGTGGCCCGACACGAAGACGATGGGCACCTCTCTGAGCGCGGCGACCGAGCGCAGGCGGCGCGTGACGGCGTAGCCGTCAACGCGCGGCAGGCTGACGTCCATCATGATCAGGTCGGGCCGTTCCCTGAGCGCCACTTCCACCGCCTCCTCGCCGTCCCCCGCTTCGACGACTGCGATCCCGCGGAAGTTGAGCAGCGTCTTGATGAGGAAGCGCGTGTCTTCGTGGTCTTCCGCCACCAGCACGACGGGCACGCCCTCGCGCGGGAGCACGGGGGGCGCGATCTGCGGCCTGTGCGATTTACGGGAAGAGAGGTTTGCCATGACAGTGGGATCGGGGCGTCGGTGTTGGAGCGAGCCGCACTTCGCTCCGTTCGTGGGGGCGGTGGAAAAATTTTCGGCGAGTCCCGAAGAGACTCAACGCGCCCCTCTCACACCCGCGGGGCCCGCGCGACCGACGATCAGCCGCCGCCACCTGCGCCACATTGTTCGTGATTTACAGGAGCCCACTTCGCGTGTGAGGGCTAACTATCTCACGCCGGGCGGGGCGCGGCTATCGGGAAGGTGCGAAGGGCGGCTAGGGACTTTCCCTAGAGGGTTAAAGGCTTGTGTGTGAGCAGTAAGCGCCGCGGGCGGGGGCCGCGCGGGCCGTTTTCAGTTGTCTTGCAGCCAGCCCTGAAGCACGGCGTAGCGGACGATGTCGATGCGGCTGCGCATATCGAGCTTACGCATGGCGTTCGCCTTGTGCGCCTCGACGGTCTTGACGCTCAGGCCGAGCTGGGCGGCGATCTCCTTGTTGCTGTAGCCCAGAGCGATCTGGCGCAGCACGTCGGCCTCGCGGTCGCTCAGCGTGGTCTCGCCCGCGGCCTGCCCCTTCGACTGCCTGCCGAAGTAGCCGCCGAGCGCCTTCTCCGTGATGGCGGGATCGAGGTAGCTGCCCCCGGCGGCGACGGCGCGCACGGCGTGGATCAGCTCGGCGGGCGCGCTCTGCTTGAGCACGTAGCCGGACGCGCCCGCCTGCAAGAGTTGTTGGAGGTAGCCCTTGTCGGTGTGGCGCGTGAGCGTGAGGACTCTCACGCCGGGGCAGACCTCGCGCAGCCGCTCGGTCGCCTTCAGGCCGTTCATCTCCGGCATGGAAACGTCCATCACCAGCACGTCGGGCAGCAGCTCGCGCGCGAGCGCGACGGCCTCCCTGCCGTCGCCCGCCTCGCCGACGATCTCCATGTCGGGCTGCTCGGCGAGCAGGCGCTTGACGCCCTCGCGCACCGTCTCGTGATCGTCGGCGAGCATGACGCGGATGCGGCCCGGCGACGTCATCGCCCGCCCCCTCCGGGCTGGGCCACGGGGACGCGCGCGAAGATGGTCGTGCCCTTGCCGGGCTCGGTCTCGATGTCGAGCGAGCCGCCGAGCAGGGCGGCGCGCTCCCTCATCCCGACGAGCCCCAGCCCCCTCCCGCCCTCGCCCTCGACGGCCTCCGCCAGGTCGAAGCCGACGCCGTCGTCCTCGATGACGAGCACGGCGTCGCCGTCGCGGCGTTCGAGGATGATCTCGACCCGCGCGGCCTGCGCGTACTTGGCGGCGTTGTTGAGCGCCTCCTGCGTGATGCGGTAGAGGCAGGTCTCGACCTGCGGCGCGAGGCGCGCGCCGTCCATCCCGCCGACGTGGACTTCCGCCGGGACGCTGTAGTGCTTCGACCACTCCTCGGCGAAGTTGACGAGCGCGGTCGATAGGCCGAGGTCGTCGAGCGCGGAGGGGCGCAGCTCCCACGCGAGGAAATCGACCTCCGCGTCGATCCGCTCGGCGAGCGTTTGCAGCTCCTCGATCTCGGCGCACATCCCCTCGTCCGCGCCGCAACGCTGCTTGTGCGACGCGAGCTTCAGGCGCAGCGCCGTCAACTGCTGCCCCAACTGATCGTGCAGGTCGCGCGAGATGCGTCGGCGCTCGTCCTCCTGCGCCGTGACGAGCTGCCCGACGAGCCCGCGCGCCCTCACCTCGGCGGCGCTGCGCTCCTTCACCTCCGCGAGCATCAGCTCGACCGTCTGCCGCAGCTCGTCGGTGCGCGCGCCGACGCGCGCCTCCAAGTCGTCGTGCGCGCGGCGCAGCTCCTCGTCCGCCCGCTGCTGGCTGGTCAGGTTGCGCGCGATCTTGGCGAAGCCGCGCAGCTCGCCGTCCTGCCTGATGGCGGTCATCACGCCGCTCGCGTAGAAGCGCGAGCCGTCCTTGCGGACGTGCCAGCGCTCGTCCGCCGCGCGCCCCTCGCGCCGCGCCGTCTCCATCTCCAGCTCCGGCACGCCGCGCTCGCGATCCTCCGGCGTGAAGATGAGCGCGCTGGGCCGCCCGATGATCTCCTTCTCGTCGAAGCCGAAGACGCGCTCCGCCCCCGCGTTCCAGTAGTCGACGCGCCCGTCCGGCGTCATGGCGAAGATGGCGTAGTCTTTAACGCTCTCGACGAGCAGGTGCAGCCGCTGCTCCGACGCGATGACGCGCGCCTCGGCCTCCTTGTGCCGGGTGATGTCCACGAAGGTGATGATGACGCCCTCGATGCGATCCTCGGTCGTGCGGTAGGGCAGGAGGGTCATCACGTACCAGCGCCCGTCGCGCGCCTGAACCTCGCGCTCGACCGTCTGAAGACGGTCGAGCACTTGCTCTATATCATTTATTAGCCGGTCGTCCGACAGACGATTCGTCAGGTCGAGGAGCGGGCGCCCGGCGTCGGACGGGATGAGGTTGAAGATGTCTCGCGCGCGCGGCGTGAACAGTTTGACGCGCAAGCTCCGGTCGAGGAAGAGCGTGCCGATGTCGGTCGAGTTCATCAGGTTCCGGAAGTCGTTGTTCGCCTGACTCAGCTCCTCGATCTTGATCTTCAGCTCCTGGTTGACGGTCGTCAGCTCCTCGTTGACCGACTGCAACTCCTCCTTGCTCGTCTCCAGTTCCTCGGCGGATGAGCGCAGCTCTTCGTTGACCGCCTGCAACTCCTCGTTCGAGGCGCGCAGCTCCTCCTGCTGCACCTCGTGCTGCTCGACGGTCGAGCGCAGTTGCGCCTTGAGGTGGATGATCTCGTCTTCGAGCTGCCGCGCCGCCGGGTCGGGCGGGCGGACGAACTCGCTCGGCGACTTCGCGCGCGTCGCCTCAGCCCCGTCGCGCGCCTCCTCGAAGAGGACGAGGAAGAAGCCGCGCGCCGTGTCGTCGTCGCGCAGGACGGGGCGCACGACGAGGTTGACGGCGACCTCCTGGCCGTCGAGCCGCACGCGCAGGCCCGGCGCTTCGACGTTGGTGCGCCGCTGCGCCGCCTGAAAGAGCGCGCTGCGCAGCTCGACGCGCAGCTCCGGGCGCGCGATCTTGAAGAGGTCGCGCGTCGGCTCGCCGCCCGCGATCTGCATGAAGCGCCCGGCGCGCTCCGAGAGGTGGACGACCTTGTGGTTCTCGTTCACCAGCACGGAGGGCGGGCCGTACTCTTCGAGCAGGCGATGGTGCAGATCGAGGTAGGAGAGCCGCTCCTGCGCTTGCGACACCTGCCCCGCCTCGGCGCGGGTCGCGCCCACGCCGGCGGCGCGCAGCGCGGGCGAAGAGAGCGGCGCGAGATGGGGCGCGACGCGCGGGGTGGCGGTGCGGCCCTGGTAGATGTGCTGCTCCTTATCGACGAGGGCGAAGAGGTCGGCCTCGCCCGCCGCCTCCGAGCCGCCGAGGAAGAGGAAGCCTCCGGGGCGCAGCGCGAAGTGGAAGACGTTCATGATCTGCTCCTGCGCCGGGCGGTTCAGGTAGATCAGGAGGTTGCGGCAGGAGACGAGATCGAGGTGCGAGAAGGGCGGGTCTTTGATCACGTTGTGGTGCGCGAAGAGCACCATCTCGCGCAGCTCGCGGCGGACGCGGAAGCCGTCGCGATCCTTCGAGAAGAAGCGCCGCAGGCGCTCGGACGAAACGTCCGCCGCGTCGTTGATCGTGTACCAGCCCTCGCGCGCCGAGGCGATGGCGTCCTCGTCGATGTCGGTGGCGAAGACCTGCAGGCCCGGCGGCTGCGCTAGGGTTTCGGCTTGCTCGGCGAGCAGCATCGCGACGGAGTAGGCTTCCTCGCCCGTGGCGCAGCCCGCGGCCCAGACCCGCACCTGATCGCCCGCGCCCTTGCCCGCGAACAGCTTCGGCACCACGTCGCGCGCCAGCGCGTCGAACGCCTCCGGGTCGCGGAAGAAGTTCGTCACGCTGATGAGCAGGTCTTTCAGGAGGGCGCGCGCCTCGTCGGCGTGCGCGCGGAGGAAGGCGGCGTAGGCGGTGAGATCGGACAGCTCGTTGACGGCGAGCCGCCGCTCGATGCGGCGCAGCACGGTGGCGCGCTTGTAGTTGGAGAAGTCGTGCCCGGTGCGCATCCTCATCTGCGTGAAGATGTGGACGAGCGCCTGCTCGTCGGTCGCGGTGCGATCCTGCGGATCGACGGGGAGGTCAATGCTCTTGAGCTGATCCTTGTAGGCGGCGATCTTCGCGGGCATCTCGGCGACCGGGAGCACGAAGTCGACGAGGGCGGTCGCCATCGAGTGGCGCGGCATGTCGGCGTACTCGGCCTCCGCCGGGTCTTGCACGATGGCGAGCCCGCCGCACTCCTTCACCCGCTTGAGCCCCATCGAGCCGTCCGCGCCCGTGCCCGACAGCACCACGCAGACGGCGCGCGAGTGGTGCGACTCGCCGAGCGTGCGGAAGAAGATGTCGACGGGCGCGCGCCGCTCCTCGACGCGCGTCACGTCCGAGAGCCGGAGCGAGCCGTCCAACATCGAGAGGCTCTTGTTCGGCGGGATGACGTAGACGTGATCCGCCTCGATCCTGACCGCCTCCGTAACCTGCGTGACCGGAACCTGCGCCGAGACTTGCAAGACTTCCGCCAGCCTGCTCTCGTGCTCGGGCGAGAGGTGCAGGATGACGACGTAAGCCATGCCGCTCTTCGCCGGGACGCTCGCGAAGAACTCCTTGAAGGCCCTGATGCCGCCCGCCGATGCGCCGAGCCCCACGACCAGAAAATCGTCAGACCCGCCCCGCCCGCCCCGCCCCGCCCCGCCGCCGCCGTTGTTATCCGTACTGCTCATGTAACTACCGAATCCTTAATAGAGGCTGCAAAGAGTCAGCCGCCCGTGTTGAGAAATGAAGTTGAGTTGGAAACAGATGAACGCAAGACTTGTGGTGGGTGGTTAGCGCCCGCCGGGAATCCGTTAGCCCTGTTTGTTAGAGAGTGTAGTCCACCCACAGACTTGTGTATAGTCAGAAACCAAACGTCACATGGCGGTTCGCGGGCGAGTTCGAATCGTGCGGGATGAGAGTAGGGGCGCGGCTCGTCCCTGCCCGCGTCGATTCATTAAGCGCGACCGACATCTTTAGGGCGCGAAGGGCGGGGGCGAGCCCTGCACTTACAAGCGACCGGGCGGGCTGAGGACGTGTCCCCGCCCCCACAGTATTCCCCCCGGTCGCACCCGTTCGCAAACTGCTGTAATATCCTATCGAGCAAACGACAGTTTGAGGCTCCGGAGGGTTATCCAATGCCGGGTAAAGATGTGATCGTCGTCGGCACTTCGTCGGGAGGCGTGGAGGCGCTGAGGACGCTCGTCGGGGGCCTGCCGCGCGACCTCCCCGCCTCCCTCTTCGTCGTGATGCACACCGCCGCCGACTCGCCCAGCGTCCTCGCCGACATCCTTAACCGCGCGGGCCCGCTCCCGGCGGCGAACGCCCGCAACGGCGAGCGCATCCGCCCCGGTCGCGTCTACGTCGCGCCGCCCGATCACCACCTGATCGTCGAGCCGGGCGTCGTCCGCGTCACGCACGGGCCGAAGGAGAACCGCTTCCGCCCCGCCGTCGATCCGCTCTTCCGCTCCGCCGCGCAGACTTACGGCCCGCGCGTCGTCGGCGTCGTTCTGACGGGCGGGCTCGACGACGGCACTTCGGGGCTCTGGGCGATCAAGCGGCTCGGCGGGACCGCCGTCGTGCAAGACCCGCGCGAGGCGTTCATGCCCTCGATGCCGCAGAGCGCGATGGATCAGGTGAACGTGGATCACTGTCTCCCGGTGGCGGAGATCGCGCCGCTGCTCGCGCGCCTCGCGGGCGCGCCCGCCGCGGAGGGAGGAGCTTACGAAGTGCCGGAAGAACTGAACATCGAAGTGGGCATCGCGAAGGAAGAGAAGGGGCTCGACAACGGCGTCCGGAAGCTGGGCGAGCCCTCCGTCTTCACCTGCCCCGACTGCCACGGCACGCTCTTGCAGTTGAAGGAGGGCGGTCGCTCCCGCTTCCGCTGCCACACCGGGCACGCCTTCTCCGCCGACAGTCTGCTCGCCGAGCTGACCGAGAGCGTCGAGAACTCCCTGTGGACGACCATCCGCTCCATCGACGAGAGCGTGATGCTGATGCGCCACATCGCCGCGCACGTCGGGGAGTCTGACGGCGACGGCGCTTCCGAGCGTTTTCTCGAAAAGGCGAAAGAGGCCGAGCGCCGCTCCGACCTCGTCAGGCGCGCCGTCTTCGAACACGAGAAGCTCAGCGAGGACAAGGTGGCGGCAGAGGTGATTTCTTAACGGAAACTGGTCACGCGGGGGGAACAGACATGATCACACTGAGCGACGCGCGCAGGGTTATCGAAGCCGCCGAGAAGAAGGCGGAGGGCATCGGGCAGCCGATGAACATCGCGGTGGTCGACGCCGGGGGCAACCTCGTCGCGCACGCCCGCATGGACGGGGCGTGGGTGGGCAGCATCGACATCTCGATCAAGAAGGCTTGGACGTCGCGCGCCTTCGACATCGCGACCAAAGACCTGTCGAAGCTCGCGCAGCCGGGCGCGGACTTCTACGGCATCCACGCCTCCAACGGCGGGAAGGTGATGATCTTCGCGGGCGGGATTCCGCTCAAGCGCGACGGCGCGGTGGTCGGCGCGGTGGGCGTCAGCGGCGGCAGCGGCAAGCAGGATCAGCAGGTCGCCGAGGCGGGGGCGAAGGCTTTCTAAGGCGGCGAAGTCGGCTCTTACCTTCTAAGCCGACTTCGTCGGCTCTCACCTAAAGCGTAGAAGTCGCTACTTACTGCCGCCACTTACCGAGGCGGCGAAGTCGCCCCACGCGGGGCGACACGCTTGACGGCGTGTCGCCCCGGTCAACGCTTGTAAGGCTTCTTGCCGCCTTTCCGCGCGCCCCCCCGGCCCCGACCGCCGGCGTCGCGCGGGCCCGCCCCGCCCCGGCGCGCGTCGCCGCGCCCGGCCCCGCCCTCTTCCGCCACGCGGACGTTCGCGTTGTGGTTGCGTATGCGCTTGCCGCGCATCCTCTCCAACACCTGCGCGACGAACTCGGCGGGCAGCTCGACGAGCGTGAAGCGGTCGTGAACGTCTATCGCGCCGATGGCTTTGCCGGGCACGCCCGCCTCGTTGGCGATGGCCCCGACGATGTCCGAGGGCCCGACCCTGCTCAGCCGCCCCACGTCGATGAAGAGGCGCACCAGCCCGTCCGCGGGCTGCCCCAACTGATCGGGCGCGGGCTCAAGCTCGACTTCGAGCGGCTTGTCCCCGCCCGCGAGGTAGGCCGCCGCCGCGGCGATCTCGGCCACGTCGCGCCCGCTCTCCTCCGCCAGCTCCTCGACGAGCGAGAGGTACAACTCCAGCCGCTCGCCCTTCAGCGTCTTCATGATGCGCTCCTTGAAGAGCGCCACGCGCCGCGCCGCCACGTCCGCGCCCGTCGGCACGCGCATCGGCTCGATGCGCTGGCCCGTGAAGCGTTCGATCTCGCGCATCATGCGCTGCTGGCGCGGCGTGACGAAGAGCACGGCGCGCCCCTCCCTGCCCGCCCGGCCCGTGCGCCCGATGCGGTGGACGTAAGACTCCTCGTCGTTCGGCATGTCGTAGTTGACGACCCACGCGATGCGCTCCACGTCGAGCCCGCGCGCCGCCACGTCCGTGGCGACGACGATCTCGACCTGACCGCCGCGCAGGCGGCGGATGACCGTCTCGCGCTGCGACTGGCTCATGTCGCCGTGCATGGCCTCGGCGGCGTAGCCGCGCGCCTGTAGTTTTTCGGTCAGCTCCGCCGCCCCGATCTTCGTGCGGTCGAAGATCAGCACGGCCTCGCCCGCGCTCGCCTCGGCTTCGAGGATGCGCGTCAGCGCGTCGAGCTTCTGCCCCTCGGAGACGTTGACGTAGAACTGCCTGACCGTGGGGACGGTCAACGTCTTGTGCTCGATCTGCACGCCCGCGGCGTCTCTTAGGTGGCGCTCGGCGATGCGCCGCACCTCGCGCGGCATCGTCGCGGAGAAGAGGGCCGTCTGCCTCGCGGCGGGCGTGTGGCCGAGAATCCACTCCACGTCCTCGACGAAGCCCATGCGCAGCATCTCGTCCGCCTCGTCGAGAACGACGAACTTGAGGCCGGCGATGTCGAGCGTCTCGCGCCGCAGGTGATCCATCACGCGACCGGGCGTGCCGACGACGACCTGCGCGCCGCCGTGCAGCCGCCGCAACTGCTGCTGGATGGGCTGCCCGCCGTAGACCGGCAGCACGCGCACGCGCCCCATGTGCCGGGCGTAGGTGTGGAACGCCTCGGCGACCTGAATCGCCAGCTCGCGCGTCGGCGTCAGGACGAGCGCCTGCACGTCGTTGCTCGCGGCGTCGATGCGTTCGAGGATGGGCAGCGCGAACGCGGCGGTCTTGCCCGTCCCCGTCTGGGCCTGGCCGACCACGTCCCTGCCCGCGAGCAGCAGCGGGATGGTCTTCAACTGGATCGGCGACGGCGTTTCGTAACCGACGTCGCCGATCGCCTTCATCAGCGGCGCGCTCAGGCCGAACTGCTCGAACGAGTCGGCGTCCGCCCCGGCCACCGCCCCGCCCGCTTTCTCCTTAGCCTTCATCGAAGAATCGTCCCCCTTGTCCGAATGTCCGCGGTCGCGCCGCCGGCGACGAAGCGGTGGCCGCGCCGGGCGCGGCGTCGGCTGGCGGCTTGCCGATCAGCCCTCTTGCTCCGGCTCGTTGACGACCTGCGCGTGGCCGAGCGCGGCGACGAGCGCGGTGCCGCCGACGACGTTGCCCGCGAGCGCCGGGATCATCCAGCCGAAGTAGGCCGACCACGGCGCGCCGCCCGTCGTCACCACGTAGAGCACGTCTATCGATCCGGCGACGATGTGCGCGAGGCCCGCGAGCGCGACCAGGTAAGTCATCGCCACGACGACGAAGAAGCGCGCCGTCTCCGCCGCCGGCAGCATCCACACCATCAGCGCGATGAGCCACCCGGCGAAGACCCCGCGCAGGAAGTAAGTCCACCACCAGCCTTCCAGAGCCTCCCTCCCGATCTCGGCGAAGGCGACGCGCGTCTCGTGGCGAAAAATCTCCGTGTGCCCCGCGACCCACGCGAACAGCAGCGCGCCCGCGAGGTTCGCCGCCAGCACGACCGACCACACCTTCGCCACCCGCCCGAGCGTCTTCGCGTCGGGGCGTTGCAGGAGCGGGAGCACGACCGTCAGCGTGTTCTCGGTGAAGAGCTGCTGGCGACCGAGGACGATGATGAGGAAGCCGACCGCGTAGCCGAGCTTCGCGACGAGCGGTCGCCACGGCGCGTCGGGCAGGTGCGAGCGCAGCAAACCTTCGGCGGCGAGCGAGAAGCCCATCGAGAGCCCCGCGGCGAGGCCGTCCCACGCGAGCGCCGAGGCCGAGCGCTTCAGCTCGCTCTCGCCCTCCTCGCGGATCGCCTCGTAGACGACCTCCGTGCGCGGCGCGCCGCGCTCCTCCACGTCCTTGCGCTCCTGCTCGGTCAGTTGCGGCGCGCCCGGCTCCGTCGTGTGCGGGTTCTGCCCCCCCCCGCCGGCCTGTTTCATCTCGCTCATAAAAGTTTAAGTTGACGAACGAATCATGCGCCGCTATTTCCGACGCCGCTCAGCGCGCGCCGAGCCTGACGCGGAAGCCGAAGCGCGCGACGAGCGGGGGGCCGAGCGTACGCACCGGCGTGCGCCCCGTCTCGTAGCGCCGGTTCAATAAATTCTCCGCGGCGGCGAACAGCTCGAAGCCGCGCGCGAGGCGGCGGGCGGCGTAGGCGTCGAGCGTGAAGTAGGGCGCGAGCCGCAGGCGGTTCTGATCGTCCTCGAACTGCGCGCCGCTCGCCCGGCCTTGCAGGCCCGCCGTCACGCGCGACGGATCGTCGTAGAGCACGCGAAAGGCCAACTGCTGCCGCGCCACCTGCGGCACGCTCAGCCCTTCGAGCGCGGCGCTCGCCGGAAACTCCACGACCGTCGGCTCGACGAACAGGTAGCCGCCCGACGCAGACCAGTGACGGCCCGGCCGCGCCTCCGCCTCGACTTCCGCGCCGCGCGCCCGCGTGCGACCGAGGTTCTGCCTCTGGCGCGTCGTGAGCGAGGGCGTGACAAAGAGCGTCACGTTCGCCACGGGCCGCGTGATCTCCGTCCAGAAGAAGGCCGCGCGCACGCTCAGCTTCCGCTCCACGGGCGTCGCGCTCACGCCGACCTCTCCGCCCGCGAGCCGCTCGGCGCGCAGGTTCTCGTTCGCGAGCGTCAGCACGTCTCCGACGCGGAAGGATCGGTACAGCTCGTTCAGCGTCGGCTGGCGGAACGCGCGGTAGCCGGACGCCGTGAGCGCGGCGCGCGCCGACAATTTGTAGAGCGCGGAGAGCCGCGGGCTCACAGCCGACTCCGTGCGCTCGGGAAACTCGGCGACGCTCGTGCGCGCGCCCCCGCGCAGAGCGCGCGCCGTCGAGGCCGCGCCGTAGTCGCGCCAGCGGTCGAAGCGTATGCCGCCCGTCAGGATCAGGCGCGCGCCGAAGCGGGCCACGTCTTCGAGGAACGCGCCCGCGTCGCGCTCCCTGCCGCCCGCGCCGACGAGAGAGGCGGCGCGCCCCCCGGCGAAAACGATCTCGTCGCTCGCGCCCCTCACCTCGCGCGCGTCCGCGCCCGCGACGAAGGCGTGGCGCGCGCCCAACGCGCGCGACCACTGCGCCGAAAACCCCACGCCCTGCGCGGGCACGCGCTGCACGCGCGTCAGCGCCTCGCTCTCGCGATCCGGCGCGACCGCCGTGAAACTCTGATCGAGAACCTGCGCGTTGGCGTAGGCGCGCACGGCGAACGAGCCGAGCGCCGCCGGCTGCGCGTCGAGCCCGGCGGAGAGTTGCCGCGCGTGCGTGCGGTTGAACTGCAAGGGCGTGCCGTTGGCGCGCGACTCGCCGAAGAGAGAGCCGCGCGCGAAGGCGCGACCGGCGCTCGCGATCCTTCTCTCCAGCGTCAGATCGACCGACGAGTTGCGCGAGGCCGCCGCCACGTCTACGCGCCCGCGCTCGCGCTCGTCAACCAAGACGTAGCCGCGCGTGGCGAAGAGTTCCGCGCCGACGCTCGCCGACCAGCCGGCGCGCGACGCCGACGCGAAGAGCGAAGCGTCGGGCGTGCGCTCGTTGCCGTAGGAGGCTTCGAGCGAGAGCGCGCCCGCGGCGGCGCGGCGCGTCTTGAGGTTGACGACGCCGCCGAGCGCGCCCCCTCCGTAGAGCGAAGACGCGCCGCCGCGCAAGACCTCGACGCCCGCCACCTCCGCGCGCGGCACGCGATCCCAGTAGACCCACCCGCCGAAGGGATCGTTCAAGGGCACGCCGTCGGCGAAGACGAGGGCGCGGCTCGCGCCGCTCGCGCCCGTGCCGCGCAGCGACACGCCCTGCGTCGTCGGGTTCGCCGCGCGGCTGCCCGCGCGGCGGAAGAGCTGGAAGCCGACCGTCTGCCTGAGCGCGTCGTCGAGCCTGAGCGCCGCGGTCGTCTCCACGTCGCGCTCCGAAAGGAGCGCGACGCTCGCGGCGGTCTCGTCGAGCCGCGCCTCGGCGCGCGTCGCCGCGACCGTCACGCGCTCGGAGACGCCCGCCGCGGCGAGCGTGAAGTCGAGCGCGACCGCGCCCGGCCCGCCGCCCGAGAGCTTCCGCTCCGCGTCCGCGAAGCCGCCCGCGTGAACCCTGACGGAGAACTGACCCGCGCCCCCCTTCCCCTCGAACGACCGCGCGTCCAGATCAAACTTCCCCGCCGCGTCCGTCTCCGCGCGCGCGACGACGGACGACGCGGCGAGCAGCGACACTTGCGCGCCCGCGACGGGCGCGCCCCGCTCGTCGCGCACGACCCCCGACAGGCGCGGGCCCCGCGCCGCGCCCGAAGCCCGCGCGGCGCGCGGGCCCTGCGCGGCGAGCGCCGCGGGCGCGAACGCGAGCGCGAACGCGAAGAGCAGGGGGCGCGCGAACGCGTGGGCGCGGGCGAACACGGTCGCCCGCGCGAAGACGAGAGCATCGCCGATCAAGATTCGCATTCGCTCTTCAATCCGCATCCCGCAATCCGCATCCTGCAATCCGTAATCGTCAAGGCTTCACGCCGACGCCCCACGCGCCGTCGCCCGCCTTGACGGTCGTGAGAACTTTGTTGGTCGTCGTGTCGATGACCGTCACGTCGTTCGAGAGGCTGTTGGCGGCGTAGAGCTTTTTGCCGTCGGGCGTGAGGGCCAGCCCCCACGTGCGCTGGCCCGTGGGGACGGCGGCGAGTATCCGGTGGCTCGCCGCGTCGATGACGAAGACGGCGTTGGCGCGCCCCGCCGCGACGTAGACCCTCCGCCCGTCCGCCGAGACGAGCACGCCGACCGGCTTCACGTCGCCCTCCGCCGCGCGCGAGAGATCAATCGTATCGATCACCCTGTGCGCGCGCGCGTCGACGACCGAGACGGAGCGACCGTTCTCGGCGGTGACGTAGGCGCGCGAGCCGTCGGGCGCGAAGGCGCAGTCGCGCGGGCGCGCGCCGACGGGGAAGGTGGCGGCGATCTGGTTCGCCCGCGTGTCGATGACCGCCACGCTGCTGCTGCTCTCCGAGGTGACGTAGACCCAGCGACCGTCGGGGCTGATGGTCACGCCCTCCGGTTCGAGCCCGACGACGAGCGTGGCGACGACGCGCCGCTCGCCGAGGTCGATGACGGAGGCCGTGCCCGCGTCCTCGTTCGAGACGTAGACGCGCCCGCCGTCGGGGCTCAGGGCGAAGCGTTCCGGGTCGGTCCCCACGTCGTACTTCGCGACGATCTTCTCCGTCTCCGCGTCAATCGCCGCGATCTTGTCCTCGCCCTCGCGCCTGTTCGACGGGTACGAGAGCGCGACGTAGATCAACTTCCCGCCGGGGCCGACGCGCACGCCGCGCGGGCGCGCGCCGACCTTGATCGTCGAGACGACTTCGTCGGTCTTCACGTCGATGACCGTCACCGTGCCCTCGCGCTCGTTCGTCACGTAGGCGAACGCGCCCGCGCGCCGCTTGCCGCACGCGCCGCAGCAGAGCAGCGGCAGCGCCAGCAACGGCGCGAGCAGGGCGGCGCGGGGCGGACGCCCGCGGCCCGCGCGCCCGCCGCCGCGCACGTCTCCGGTCGCGCTCATTTCAGCGTGTAGAGGTAGCCGGCGATGTCGCGCGCGTCCCCCTCGGTGACGCCGAGGTTGGGCATCGCGGTGAGCGGATCGATCCGCGGGGGGTTCTGTATCCAGAGGATGACGTTGTCGGGCGTGTTCGGGAGCACGCCGCCGACGTAGGAGCGGCTGCCGACGTGTTCGAGCGACGGCCCGACGAGCGCGTCCGCGCCCCTGATGCCGGGGATGGTGTGGCAGGCGGCGCAGCCGTAGCGCGAGATGGCCGCCGCGCCGCGGTCCGGGTCGCCGCCCGTCAGCGACATCGCCGCGCGCTTCACCTCCTGCTGATTACACGAACTCTGCGCGAAGGCGAAGGCCGAGGCGAGCGCGCACGCCGCGACGAGCTTCGACAGCTTGGTGATCGCCGGCCCGCCCCTCATCTTCCTCAACTCGCCTCCCAGTCTCATCGCCATCAGCCGCCGGGCAAAAAGTCGGCGCGTCTTCGACCGGCGTCGGCGCGCGCGGCCCGTCGCGCGCGCCGTTCGAGCGTCGCGTCGGATTCGCGCACCCACCCGGCGAAGAGCGCCAGGCCGGCGGCGACGTAGACGACGCCCGCCGGCACCCACATGATCAGGCCGCCGAGCTGCTGGTCTTCGAGCGGCGTCAGGCCCCACGACGCGGTCAGCCCGTCGTAGGCCGGATACCAGACCGTGCGCGCCAGCGTGATCAGCACGCCGAGCAGCCCGCTATGGACCGACGTGGTGAAGACGTAGAGCGTCGCCGCGCCGTAGCCCATCCACCCCCGCCGCCCGTGGACGAGGGCCCACCAGAACAGGAGCGCCGAGATGAGAAAACTTAAATGCTGCGCCGTGTGCACCCACTCGCTCCGGAGCGTCGCCTGAAAGAGCGCGGGCGCGTGCCACACCCACAAGGCGACGGCGTGAACCGCCCACGCGGCGAGCGGGTTCGTCAGCGCGCGCCAGAACTTTTGCCACCACCCGGCTTTCGCCACGTTGCCCGCCGCGCGCGCCCACCCGACGGGCAGCGCCCACAGGAACGCGACCACGGGCCGCCCCAAAACTATCAACGGCGCGGCGACCAGCATCAAGACCTCGTGCTGCGTCATGTGCGCCGAAAACAGCACGCGCCCCCACGGGTGCAGCGGCGAGACGAGCGCGACGAAGAGCGCGAACCACCCGCCCGCGTACGCCCAAGCCTCCCACCTCCGCACGCCCCTCCCCGCCGACTCGCGCCACAGCCTCCTGACGCCGACCGCGTAGAGCAGGCCCGACAGCGCGAGGGCCGCGACGACGACCGGCTCGAACGCCCACGCCCGCGCCAGATCGTGCCACGTGTGCGGCCTCCCTTCGTGCGCGAGGGCGCGCGACGCGCAGGCAAAGGCGACGCCGCACAGGAAGAGCGCGCGCCGCGCCGCGGGCGCGACGTCCGGCGCGCCGCCCCCCGCCCTCCGACGCTCGACCTTCCATCTGTTCAAAACATGCACGGGTGCAGGATGAGCGTCGCGAGCCCCTGCGCGACGATGACGAGGAAGAAGAACGCGCTCGTCACGAGTCCGGCGACGGCTAGGAAGCGGCTGCGCCCGCGCGCGCCGCCCTCCGCGCCCGGCTCGCCGCGCCCGACGCGCCCCCACGTGCGGCGCGCCACGAGCGCGCCGAAGGCCGCGACCGCGAGCGCGGCGACGGAGACGGCGACGAGCGCGGAGCGGTGGCCCGTCTGGCACGCCCACGGGACCATCGTGTAGAGCGCCTGCATCTGCGCCGCCCACGCCACGGGCGCGGCGAGCACGCCGACCCACTGCGCGAAGATGCCTTCGTCGCTCCTGAGCCCGTTCGTGTGTGTCGTCGTCGCCATCAAATGTTTGCCCCGCGCCGCGTCAAATTTTCCCGCCCGCCGCGCCTAGATCATCCGCGGGGCGAAATACAGAACCACGTAGAACGGCACCCAGACGAGCGCGACCCAGTACCAGTAGACGGCGAGCGCGGTGATGTCCACGCGGTGGTGCATGTCGAGCGGCTTCGTGAAGACCCACGAGGCGAGCAGCACGGCTTCGAGCCACGTCGTCACGAGGTGCAGCGTGTGCAGCACGAGGATCGTCCACGTGATCGAGCCGTAGGCGTTGGCGTCCCAGCGGAACTTCATCGCCGGGAACTCGTAGACGCGGAGCACGAACATCACGACGCCGAGCGCGATGCAGGCGGCGAGCCACGTCTTGACCGCCCGCTGGTCGCCGCGCCGCGCCGCCTTGTCCACCAAGATCATCGGCGCGCAGCTTACGAGCAGCAGCAGGACGTTCAGCGTCCCGGCGGTGAGATCGGGCACGGGGTCGAGGCCGTAGACGGTCGAGGTGTTGGGCGGGGGCCACACCTGAAAGTTCTGCTGCAAATAGAAGTAGGCGGCGAAGGCGATGCCGAACATCATCGTCTCGATGACGAGCAGCCAGAGGTTGCCCCACCAGAGCGGCGCGTGGGTGTCGAAGCGGTGCTTCGGCAGATCGGAGACGTCGATGAGTGGACGCGCGCTCATGCCTCGCCCTCCGCGCTCAGGCGGCCCTCGCCCGCCGGTCGCGCCAGCTCCTTCTTCTCGCGCTCCGTCCAGCGCCCCTCTTTGACGGGCTCGTTCTTCGACAGGCGCGGCGACCAGAACCAGCCGTAGAGCACGGCGGCGGCGAAGACCGCGCCGACGGGGAACGCCCACGGCGTGAAAATCCCCGCGCTGATCGAGAAGCCCGCGACGAGGGCGAGCAGGAGCGGGAAGAACGAGGGGCCGGGCAGCTCGTACAGGTGATCCGGCTCGGCGTCCATGACGTGCGTGCAGAGCACCTCGCGGCACCCGGTGGCGAGCCCGACGACGACGGGCGTCGCGTCGGTCTGCGACCAGAGCGCGTTGCGCCCCTCGACGACGGGGATGTTCGCGTAGTTGTACTCGGGCGGGGGCGAAGGGATGCCCCACTCAAGCGTGTCGGCGTCCCACGGGTTGTCGCCCGCGACCGCGCCCGCCCGGCGGCTCGCGTAGACGTTGGCGAGGAACGCGACGACGCCGAGCGTCATCACGACCGCGCCCGCGGAGGCGAGCAGGTTGAGCGCGCCCCAGCCCGTCTCCGGCAGGTAGGTGTAGACGCGCCGCGGCATCCCCTTCAAGCCGAGCTGGTGCATCGGGAAGAAGATGAGGTTGAAGCCGACGAACATCAGCCAGAAATTTATTTTGCCGAGTCGCTCCGAGAGCATCCGCCCCGTCCACTTCGGGAACCAGTAGTAGAAAGCGCCGAAGAGCGGGAAGACCGCGCCGCCGATCAGGACGTAGTGGAAGTGCGCGACGACGAAGTAGGTGTCGTGGACTTGCAGGTCGAGCGGGACGCTCGCCAGCACGAGGCCGGAGAGGCCGCCGAGCACGAAGATGGCGACGAAGCCGACGACGAAGGTGAGCGGCGTCCGGAACCTCAGACGCCCCCGCCAGAGCGTCGCGATCCAGCAGAAGATTTGGACGCCGGAGGGGATCGCGATCATCATCCCCGCGCCGGTGAAGAAGCTCTGCCCGAGCTGCGGCAGCGGGGTGGCGAACATGTGGTGCACCCAGAGGCCGAAGCCGATGAACCCGGTGGCGATGAGCGAGAGCACCATCGCCATGTAGCCGAAGACGGGGCGGCGCGCGAACGTCGTGACGATGGCGGAGACGAAGCCGAGCGCCGGGATGAAGATGATGTAGACCTCCGGGTGCCCGAAGAACCAGAAGAGGTGCTGGTAGAGCAAGGCGTCGCCGCCCTCCGCCGGGTTGAAGAAGTGCGTGTCCACCAGCCTGTCCATCGCGAGCATGCTGCTCGCCATCATCACGGCGGGCATCGCGAAGATGATCATGAACGACGTGATGAGCTGCGACCAGACGAAGAGCGGCATCCGGTTCAAAGTCATCCCCGGCGCGCGCTGCTTGAAGACGGTGACGACGATCTCGACCGCGCCGACGAGCGCCGCGATCTCGGTGAACGTGATCATCTGCGCCCACATGTCCACGCGCTTGCCCGGCGAGAACTGCGGCCCCGAGAGCGGCACGTAGGCGAACCACCCGGCGTCGGGGCCGACGTTGAGGAAGAACGCGCCGTAGACGAGGAGCCCGCCGATCAGGTAGCAGTAGTAGCCGAAGGCGTTCATGCGCGGGAAGGCGACGTTGCGCGTCCCGATCATCAGCGGCACGAGGTAGAGGCCGATGCCCTCCATGATCGGCACGGCGAAGAGGAACATCATCGTCGTCCCGTGCATCGTGAAAATCTGGTCGTACTGATCGGGCGAGAGCAGGCGGCTCTCGGGGCGCGCGAGCTGCGCGCGCATGAGCGCCGCCTCGACGCCGCCGAAGAGGAAGAAGACGAACGCCGTGACGATGTAGCGCGAGGCGATGACCTTGTGGTTCGTGTCCGCGATCCACTTCCACCAGCCCGGCGGCGACCGCCACGTCAGCTCAAGCTCGCGCAAAAGCCCGCCCTCGACCGGCACGCGGACGGCGTCGGCGTTCTCCTTCTCTCTCTCTTCTTCCTTACGCTCCACGCTTCTCCCCCGGCGTCACTTCAGGCTCTGTAGGTAGTCGAGCAACGCCTGCAAGTCCTCCGACGAAAGGCTGTTGGGCGGCATCACCGTGCCGGGCTTGGCCGACTGCGCGTCCACGACCCAGCCCGCCAGATGCCCGCGCGTGTTCGGCAAAGTGGCCGCCGCAATAGTCGAGCGCGAGGCGAGGTGCGTCAGGTTCGGCCCGACGCTCGCGTTCGCCTGCGTGCCCTGCACGGCGTGGCACATCACGCAGGTCGTTGAAAGGAAGACTTGCTGGCCGCGCTTCTGCGAGTCGGTCGCCGGAGGCAGCGACGCGCCGCGCTGCGCCTGACGCCACGCCTCGAACTGCTCGGGCGACTCGGCGATCACTTTGAGCGCCATGTGCGCGTGCTGCATCCCGCAGAACTCGGCGCACTGGCCGCGGTACTCGCCCGCGCGATCCGCCCGCAGCCACACCGACGCGCTCTTGCCCGGGATCAAGTCCTTCTTGCCCGCGAGGTTCGGCACCCAGAAGCTGTGGATCACGTCAGCCGATTTCAGTTGCAGCACGACGGGCCGCCCCACGGGGACGTGAATCTCGTTGGCGGTCGTGAAGATGTTCGACGGGAGCGGATCGTCGTAGCGCAGTTCCCACCACCATTGGTGGCCCATGACCTCGATGCGGAGCACGCCCTGCGCGGCGTCGCCCGCGCGCGACATCGTCAGCTCGCGCCCCATCAAAAAACTCGAGACGAGCAGGGCGAAGAGGATGACGGTCGAGAGCGCGGTCGCCGCGCCGACGGCGCGCGCCGTGCGGCGCTCCTCCGCCGCGTCCGGCTCGACGGCGGGCAAAGGAATCTTCAGCCCGCCCGCCGTCAGCTTGCGCTCGGCGCGCCCGCGCACGAGCGAGACGACGAGCGCGATCATGACGAGGACGTAGACGGCTGTGAGGGCGAAGAAGAAGAACCACCAGAGGCGGCTGAGCCGACCGGCGTGGGGGCCAGCCGGATCGAGCACGGACTGCGAGCCCGCGCGGCTGCAACCCGCGAGCAGCAGGGTCGTCAGGAGCGCGATCAACTTCAGTTGAGCCCGGCGGGAGAAAGGACTCACCGCGGGGGCGCAGGGAGCGCGCAGAGATGCGCGGGGAGTTAAATTCTCCGCGCGCCCGCGCGCCGCCTCGGCGTCTGCGCGGCGGGCCTTCGCCCCGCCCGGCTCGTCTGATCCGTGTCTCATCAATTCGCGCCTACTTCGCCTCCGGCAGCGTCGTCTGTTTCGGCGTCTGCTTCTCGGTCGCCTGCTCCGACTTCTTCGCGTTCATGTGATCGGAGCGCGTGGTGGAGATGTCTTTCGGCAGTTGCCCGCTCAGCGAGCGCACGAAGCCGACGAGCTGCCAGACCTGCGCGTCGTTGAGCTTGTTGCGGAACGAGGGCATGCCGTTGGGCCGCCCCTCGACGATGGTCGCGTGGACGTTGGCCGCGTCGCTGCCGTAAATCCACTTGTCGTCGATGAGGGCGGGGCCGATCCCCCCGCCGCCGTTGGCGTGGCAGCCCGAGCAGTTGTAGTAGTCGAAGAGCTGCTTGCCCTGCGACACGTCGTAGGCGTGCGCCTCCGCCGGGTTCTCCGTCTTCACCGCGACGTCCGTCTCGCCGGGGTGCAGATCGCTCAGGCTGATGGCCTGCGTGCGCGCGCCCGGAGGGGCCTGCCGCACCTCGCGCGTCTCGCGCCGGCACGCGGCGACGGCGAGCCCGGCGGCGGCGACGCAGGGGAGCAAGAGATGAGGGATGAGGGATGAGGGATGAAACAGCCTGCTCCGCGATGCAGACTTCCGCCTGCCGCATCCGGGATTTGAAATGTCAGACTCAAACTCTCTCGCTTCCCTCATCCGTTCGACCTCCCTTCATCCCTCATCCCTCATCCCTTATCCCTTATCCCTTCAGCACGGGCACGCCGTAGTCGTCGAGAATCTTTTCGATCTCGGCGCGGCGTCGCCTCAGAATGTTTTCGACGGCGTCGCGCAAGGGCTCGTCGCCGCGGCGCACGCCCATCGAGATGTCGTAGACGAACGGGAGGAACGGGCGGTCGATCTGCGGCGAGACGGGGACGACCGAGAGCGCGACCCTCTGCCGCGGGGCGAAGTAGCCCGCGAGCGGCCCCCAGACGACCGCGACGTCGATCTCGCCCGCGGCGACCGCCCCGACGATGCGCGCGGGCGGGTTCTCCTTCGAGTAGTCGCCGTAGACGGTGTAGCCCTCGACGTTGTCGACGATGCCGCGCGCGGCGAGCGCGTGGGCGGGCGGCGTGTTGGCGAAGTCGTCGCCGATCATCTGGACGCCGATCTTGAGATGTTTGAGCGCGGGGTCGTCGAAGGAGTCGGGCCTGACCTTGCCGCCCTTGCGGTAGACGAAGACGTAGGAGGAGCGGTAGTAGGGGCTCGTCGTGAGCGCCATCTCGAAGCTCGCGGGGACGCCGGCGACGAGGTCGCACGCGCCCGCCTTCAGCGTGTTGCGGAAGAAGCCGCGCCGCTGCGCCCACCACGTGTACTCGACGCGCGCGTCCAGATCGCGCGCGACCAGCTCGGCCAGCTTGTTCTCGAAGCCCTCGCCGCGCCGGTTCGAGAACGGCAGGTTGTTCGGGTCGGCGCAGACCTTCAGGACGTGCTCGCGCCACGCGGTCGAGGGCGGCGCGGTCGGCTGCGACTGTTGCGGCGGCTGCCACTCGACGCGCTGCTGCTGCGGCGGCGGCGGCGGAGTCTGCGTCTTCGCGGCGCACGAGAGCAGGAGCGGCGCGAGGAGCAGCAGCGCGAGTGGCGCGCGCTTGGTTCGGACTTGTGTGTGGCGGGAATAAGATTCACCACGGAGGCACAGAGGACACGGAGAATGCACAGAGAAAAGATTTAACTCTGTGCCCCCTCTGTGTCCTCTGTGCCTCCGTGGTGAGTTGCTTCCCGCCTCGCACTCAACCGGAAGACGAGCACTCGCGCGGCTACGGGAGGGCGAAGACATAGAGCATCCCCCCCTTCGTCGATTTATCCTTGAGGTCGCCCATCGCGTTGGCGAAGCCGAGCGCGGCTGTCCCGTCGCGCGGATCGAGGTCGCCCGCGACGACCGCCCCCGGCCAGCCGCCCACGCCCGACAGGATCGCCACGTACTGCTTGCCGTCCGGCCCCTTGTAAGTGATCGGCTGCCCGATGATCCCGGAGCCGGTCTTGAACTGCCAGAGCACGTCGCCCGTGCGCGCGTTGACGGCCTTGAACCAGCCCTCCATCGTGCCGTAGAAGGCCACGTCGCCCGCGGTGGCGAGCGCGCCGCTCCAGACCGGCAGGTCTTCGTCGATCTTCCAGACCTCGCGCCCCGCCACCGGGTCCCACGCGCTGAAGACGCCGCGCTTGCCGCCCGGCCCGGCGTACATCTTCACGTTCATGCCGACGTAGGGCGTGCCCGCGATGTAGTTGGCCTCCAAGCCCTCCTCGTCCATGCAGAGGTTCTGGTGCGGGATGTAGAGGAGCCCCGTGCGCGGCGAGAACGCCGACGGCTGCCAGTCCTTCATGCCCGGCGCGGCGGGGCAGATCTCGCGCGTGACCTGCCCGACCTGCGGCGACTTCTCGGGGTTGTAGATGAGCTGCCCGGTCTTGAGATCGACGCCCTTCGACGAGGTGACGTAGCCGTAAGCGTCGGCCTTCAACACTTCGCCCGTCGTGCGGTCGAGGACGTAGACGTAGCCGTTACGCTCGGGGCGGACGAGAACCTTGCGCTGCTGGCCGCCGATGTTGGCGTCCAACAGCAGTTGCTCGTTGATGCCGTCGTAGTCGTGCAGATCGTGCGGCGACCACTGGTAGAACCAGACCGCCTCGCCGGTGTCGGGCTTGCGCGCGAAGATGCCGCTCGTCCACTTGTTGTCGCCGAGGCGCTGCTCGGGGTTCCACGGCCCCGGGTTCGCCGTGCCGTAGAAGATGAGATCGAGGTCGGGGTCGTAGGATATCCAGCCCCACATCGTCCCGCCGCCCGTCGTCCACTTCCCCTCCGACCACGTCGAGATGCCGAGATCGGTCCCGCGATCCTGCGGGTAGAAGGGTTTGAAATTCGCGCCGATCAGACAGTCCTTGTCGGGGCCGGTGTGGTAGGCGCGCCACGCGATCTTACCCGTGTTGGCGTCCACGGCGGTCAGCCAGCCGCGCACGCCGAACTCGCCGCCCGAATCGCCGACCAGCACCTTGTCCTTCACGACGAGCGGGGCCATCGTGATCGTCTCGCCGCGGTTGATGTCGGCGAGCTGCGCGCGCCACAGCTCCTTGCCGGTCGCGGCGTCGAGCGCGATGGTCTGGCCGTCGAGCGTGTTGAAGAAGACCTTGCCGCCGGAGATGACCCCGCCGCGGTTGACCAGATCGCAGCAGGCGACGCCCTGCGAAGAGGCGTTGGGCTTCGGCTGGAAGGCCCACTTCGCGGGCGCGCCGGGCTTGGTGAGATCGAGCGCGTAGAGGACGTTCGGGTAGGGGGTGACGACGTACATCGTGTTGTCCGCGACGAGCGGCGCGGCCTCGTGGCCGCGCGTGTTGCCCGTCGAGAACGTCCACGCGACTTTAAGGTTCGAGACGTTCGCGGCGTTGATCTGATCGAGCGAGCTGAAGCGTGTGGAGGCGTAGTCCTTGGCGGGCATCGTCCACTGCCCGTCGTCCGCAGGGACGAACGCGGGCACGACGACCTGCCCCGGGGCGGGCGGCTGCCCGGCGCGATGCACGTCGAGCGCCTGCTGCGCGGGCGGGCGGTTGCAGGCTTGGGAGAGGGCGAGCGCGGCGAGGCTGAGTGCGGCAAAGAGCGGGGCGCGCGCCCGGCGCGCGGAGGCCGTCAGCCCGGGTCTTCCCATCACACCTCCTCCAAGGCAAGGCGAACAAAGTCTTCGCTCGAATCGCTCGCGGTCGGACTTCGACCAAAGAAGAAAGAAGCAGGCTTACAGAAAACTTTAATTCGGGGGTGGTAACGCGCGTATCTTAAATTCATCCCCCGCGTTCCGCCGTACGTTTACGTACCGCCCCCGACCTATTTATTCGCCCCATCCCCACCGCGCTCAAGCATTTCCGCCGCGCCGCCGTGCGAATACGAACAGACCGGGCCCCGCCCCGCGTGTTACAAACTGACGTAGAAATTTAGTAGTGTCCTAATTTGATTTTCCTCTGTGCCATCTCTGTGATCTCCGTGTCTCCGTGGTGAGGTAAGGATCGGAAGCACTCACCACGGAGGCACGGAGAACACGGAGGCGGCACAGAGCAGAATTTAATTTAGGACACAACCAGAAATTTATTACGTCATGTCTCTCCCAACCAACAAAGTCCGGGGCTACCAAGAGAGCCTCGGTTGCCTGCTGACCTTCGTCGGCGTGCTGGCCGTGGCGATCACGCTCGTCGCCCACTGGCTCTCATCCTGAGCGCAGCGGGCGGGGCACAAACGCAATGGACGACGGACGACGGCCCATCATTTTCCTCGTGGAAGAGGACGACGAGACGCGCCCCCTCCTGAAGCGCAATCTCGAACGGGCGGACTACCGCGTGCTGCTGGCGCTCGACGAGGAGGACGCGAGAGAGAGGGCCCGCAGCGGCAGGCTGAGCGCCGATCTGATCCTCGTGAACCTCGTCGGCGTGCAGCCGGACGAGGCGCTCGAAGCGGGGCGGCGCATCCGCCGCGTCGCGGAGCTGGACGTGCCGCTGCTGGTGTTGGCGGAGAAGTACGGGCCTGAGCTGGAAGGGACGGACGTGAACGCGGGCGGCGACGACTGGATCACCTACCCCGAAGACCACGAACAGCTAGAGAATCTTCTCGCACGCCTGATCGACAAGCGTTCACTCAACGACGCCGCCGCCCGCTGACCGTGGCCCCGATCCGCCGCCGACGCGCGAGCCCGCGTAGGGCTCGCGCGCCCTGCGCCGCAGCCGCGCCCTAAAGCTGCCGCGACCCTTCGGGCGCGGCGCGCGAGCCGGGAGGGGCGAGGCGCTGTAGCAGGTTCTTCAACTGGTCGGTCTCTTCGCCGAAGTAGAAAATCCAGTCGTTGCCCTCGACGTTCACGTTCTTGCCTTCCACTTCCTTGCCGTAAACTTCGGGCATCACGACGAGCGGCGTGTGGCCGTCGTAGCGCGCGTGCTCGCGGACTTTGCGCCCGACGCTCAGCGCGTACTCGACCGGCTTGCCGACCAGATTCACCAGAATCAGGTCGGCGCTCACGCCCCCGTCGATCCTCCCTACGGCGTCCTCCTCGTCGAGCGCGACGACGACGCGGTAGCCGTAGTCGTGCAGGTTCCGCACCAGCAGGCGGCGCGTCTCGTCGTCCTCCTCGATGAGGAAGATCGTGCGCGCGCCTTCGCCATTGCTCGTCATATCGGTCGTCTCCTTAGCGTCACGGGGAAAGCGGAAACATAGCAGAATCGGGGGTCGGTTGTCAGCCGGTCAAAGACATAAAGGAAAGCCGCCGCGCATTTTGTACGCGGCGGTACTGCCGCCTCCGCCCCGCGCGTGTTATCATCGCCCCGAAGCGAGCCATTCCGCGGGAGAGCCCGCCAAACGATCTCAAAGGTATACGACATACGCCCGACTCCTCGGCCCGCCGTCCGTCGCCAGCGCAACGACTTGAGCCGAAGTAGAGACTTGCCCATGTCCACACGACCGCACGAACGCCCCGCGGCGAACCGCCTCTTAGACGCGATGCCCGCCGACGAGTTGGAGCAGTTGCGCCCGCACTTCGAGCGCGTCTCGCTCCACCACGGCGAGCACGCCATCGTGCCCGACGAGCCCATCCGCCACATGTACTTCCCGCTCACCTGCCTGCTCTCGCTCGTCACCCAGATGGAGGACGGCTCGTCCGCCGAGTCGGGCTCCATCGGGCGCGAGGGGATGTCGGGCGTCCCCGTCCTCCTCGACGCGCGGCAGACGCCGATGCCCACCTTCACGCAGATCCCCGGCGACGCGATCCGCGTCAGATCGGAAGTGATCAAGGCCGCCTACGAGCGCGGCGGCGCGGTGCGCGACATCCTGAACCGCTACGTCCACACGGTCATCGTCGTCGGCTCGCACGCCACCGCCTGTAACGCCCTGCACAAGGTGGAGGCGCGCATGAGCAAGTGGCTGTTGATGTCGAGCGACGGGGTGGGGTCGTGCGAGCTGCGGCTGACGCACGAGTACCTCGCCACGATGCTCGGCGTCAGGCGCGCGAGCGTGACGGAGACGGCCATCAAGCTGAAGTCGGCGGGGCTCATCGACTACGAGCGCGGGTTCGCCCGAATCCTCGACCGCGCGGGACTGGAGGCCAGCGCGTGCGAGTGCTACCAGCGGACGAGGGCGGAGTACGAGCGACTATTTTCGGGATCGTGAGAGCGGGGGCGGGGGTCTCGCCGCCGTTTCGCAAAAAATGAAGGGCGGGTTCTCGTCGAGAACCCGCCCTTTTATTCCAACCGCCGCCGGTTCGGTAACCCGCGTCGGCGTGTTCCCCACCCTGTTCAACGAGCGCGCGCGCTGCCCTGTAAATTCTTCGGCAGGCTCTGCGCTGAGAATTTTCTTACGCCGCGGGAGACGTTACCGCCCGCCGCCGCCCTTACCGCCGCCGCCGCCCGACGAACCGCCGGAGCCGCCGCCGCTCTTACCGCCGCCGCCGCCGCTCCCGCCTTTACCGCCGCCGCCGCCGGAGCCGCCGCCGCCCTGCTTACCGCCACCGCCGCCCTTGCCGCCTCCGCCGCCGGAGCCGCCTTGACCTGCGTTTGCCATGACCAATTTCTCCCTTCGTCGAATGCCCGTCCGTTGCCGAACGGGTGGAAAACAGGTTGGGATGGCCGAAGTTAACAAGATCGACTTTGAGCGTCTGTCCGTTTAGGTACGACACGCCGGAGGTCTGGGCCGGGTGGGTTTGAAGTCACGCCCCGCGTTGAATCACGCTCAGGCCCCGAATGAGTTGGCCGCGGGATGACACCGCGGGCGCGGGAGGGGTAAAGTCACTTTCATGAGCACACCCTTGAACATGCACGCGGCGCGGATGGCCCTCAACCGCGATCCGGAACTACGGCGGTGGGCGGAGCAGTGGTTGAAGAGTAAGGAGCGCGCGGCGCAGCCCGCGATGGGCGACGAAGAGTTCGACAAGCACTGGCTCTACGTCCGCCCCGAGCGGATGCACGAGGGGGCCATCGAGGCCGTCGCCGCCTACATGCAGCACACACGGCAGAGTTAGAGCGCGTTCGATAACTGCCCCCTTAGCGACTTTGCGCCTCCAGCGTGAGAATAAATCATCACGCAAAGGCGCAAAGTCGCTAAGGGGGGCAGAGACGTTTGAGGAGGTTCGCGCCCGCTACTGCTTGGCCTTCTGAAGCTCGTCGAGCGTCCGCTTGAGCGATTCGAGCTTCTGCCCCGCGTCGCCGAGTTTGCCTTCGGCGGTCAGACGCTGGTAGTCCGCCAAATCCTGAGCCGCGCGGTTGACGAGTTCGGTCGTCGTGCGCGACGGCGGCGACGACGGCGGCGACGACGACGGCGGCGTCGCGTCCGCCCCTTTGTCGTTCGGCGCGTTCGCCGCGGGCGCGGGCCGGACGTTCGCGGCGGCGTCGCCGAAGAGCCCGGCGAGCGCGTCGGCGAAGGTGGTGCCGTAGGCGAGCCGATCCTGCGTCGCCAGCACGACGAGGCGCAGCTCCGGCATGGGCGAGCGCACGGCCTGCAGGTAGATCGTCTGGACGTAGAGCAGCCCGCGACCGAGCGGGATGATCAGGAGGTTGCCGCGCTGCACGCGCGAGCCCTCCTGATTCCAGAGCGTCAACTGCGAGGAGAGCTGCGCGTTCTGATCGATGCGCGCGTTGACCTGCAGCGGCCCGTTGACGAGCTTCGACTTCGGGAACTTATAAACCAGCAGCCGCCCGTAAGCCTCGCCGTCGCTGCGACCGGCCATCCACCCGATCAGGTTGTCGCGCGCCGCGGGCGTGAAGGCGACGACGTTGACGAACTCGGTCGTCGCCGCCGCCTGCGCCGCGCCGCCGCCCGGCAGTTGCAGCAGCGCGTAGTAGGGCTCGAGCGGCGTCGCCTCCGCCCCGGCGTTCTCCTTGTCCTTCACGACGGACTCGCGCGCCACGCTCCACATGTCCTCGCGCTGGAAGAAGACCTTGGCGTCGTCGGTGTGGTAGAGGCTGTAGACGTCGGCCTGCGCGCCGAGCAGGGTTTCGGGGTAGCGGACGTGCGCGCGCAGGTCTTCCGGCATCTGCGCGGCGTCGCGGAAGAGCACGGGGAAGACGTTGCGGTAGGCGCGCAGCACCGGGTCTTCCGGATCGAAGGCGTAGAAGACGACGGTGCCGTCGTAGGCGTCGATCGTCACCTTGACGCTGTTGCGGACGTAGTTGACGGTCTGCCCTTCCAGCTCGTGGTGGCGCGCGAAGGGGTAGGTGTCGGTCGTCGTGTAGGCGTCGACGATCCAGTAGAGGCGGCCCTCGCGGTTGACGACGATGTAGGGGTCTGCGTCGTAGGTGAGGAAGGGGGCGAGCGCGCGCACGCGCTCGCCGACGGTGCGGCGCATGAGGACGCGGCTCTCGGGCGTCACGTCGTCGGCGAAGGGGAGGCGCGAGAGATCGTTCGTCTCCCACGCGAGCACCCAGCGGCGCAGGAAGCCGCCGACCGCGAAGCCGCCCCCGCCCTCGTAAGTGGTCGAGGCGTTGGCGTCGCCCTGCGGGTAGTCGAACTCCTTCTGCCGGGTCTTGACGTAGACGGTCGTGTCGGTCTTCTCGCCGAAGTAAATTTGCGGGCGCGTCACCTTGACCTCGGGCACGGTCGATTCGGTCGGCATGTTCGAGAGGATGAACTCCGGGCGGCCCTCGGGCGTGAAGCCGTTGGCGGTGTTCATCGTCGCGCCGTAGCCGTGCGTGTAGATCAGGCGCTCGTTGATCCAGTTGCCGCGCGACGAGGCGGGGAGCTTCGACACGTCCAGCTCGCGCGCCGCGAGCAAGACCTGCCGGGTCTGGCCGCCTATCGAATAGCGGTCGATGTCCACGTCGTTGAAGTCGTAGTAGGTGCGAATCTCCTGCACCTGGCGGAGCGTGTCTTGCAGCGCGCGGTAGTCCCAGAGTCGCAGGTTGTCGAGCGTCGCGCGGTTCTCTTCGAGCGCGTAAGCGTCCGCGCCCGCGTCCGCCGGGAAGTCGCGCGCCTCGACGCGCTCCAGGTTGAAGGCGCGCCGCGTCGCCGCGATGTTGTGGCCGATGTAGGGGGCCTCCCGATCCAGCTCGTTCGGCTTGACGACGAAGCTCTGCACGTAGCCGGGC
Organism: Pyrinomonadaceae bacterium; assembly: GCA_036389335.1. GTDB lineage: Bacteria > Acidobacteriota > Blastocatellia > Pyrinomonadales > Pyrinomonadaceae > JAIVGV01. The sequence goes on from DASVQC010000041.1 coordinate 29,614, forward strand.
ACGACGACGACGGCGACGAGGTAGACGACGACCGGCAGCGCGGCGGCGGCGGCGAGCACGCGCGCCCTGCGGAGCGCGAAGGCGTTGGCGAGCGCGAGGGCGGCGGCCAAGAGGAGCGCGACGGCGACCGCCGTGAGGCCGGGCAGCAGGTAGTGGTCTTCCGCGTAGGTGACGCCGCTGAAGATCGTGTGGTCGTCGAACAGGTAATCGAAGCGCGAGAGGTAGACGCGCAGGGCGAGCGCCGCGAGCAGCAGCGCGAGCGCCGTCGAGACCGCCGCGTAAGCCCCCTTGCGCGCCGCGGCGGAGAGGGTCGCCGCGACCCTCGGTCGCGCGTCGTCGTCCGCCGCGCCCGCCGGGATCAGGCCGAGCAGCGCGTAGGCGAGCGCGGCGACCGTGATGACGAAGGCGAGCGTGAGCAGCCACGAGGCGAGCGTCTCGGCCACGGGCAGCGTGAAGAGGTAGAAGCCGACCTGCCTGCCGAAGACGGGATCGACGTCGCTCGTCTGCGGGCGGTTCAGCCACAGCGCGAACCTCCCCCACTCGCCGCTCATCTCCGCCCCGGAGACGAAGCCGAAGAAGATCGAGGCGAGCCACGCGACGGGCTTGAGCAGCCGCGCGGGCCGGACGAAGACCGGCTGGTTGTTCAGCAGGAGGCGGCGCGGCGCGAGGGCCGACACGTCGAAGGCGCGCTCCAACGCCCAGAACGCGCCCCGCAGGACGAGCGCCGTGGCGAGCGCGAAGACGGCGAAGAGCGCGACCGCGTACTTGAACGTCGTCCAGTAGACCGCCGCGTAGCCGAGCGAGCCGAACCACAGCGCCTCGACGTAGATCGAAGCGGCGCGCGAGAGCGCGAAGAGGAGCGCGAGCAGGCCGACGACGAAGAGCCAGCGCAGGCGACGCCCCCGCTTCGGCGCGCCCGAAGTGTCGATGTCGATGACCTGCCCGCCGAAGTCTTCGGGCGTGATCGATGTTCGCCGTTCACCCATGCTGACAGGATACGCCGAAAAGGATGTATGTCTAGCGGACGTGAAGACGCAATGCGTCCAAGCTCGTATGCAGTCTTCAATTCCTTTCTGCTATTCAAGCAGTGCGGACGATCTCGCCCGGCGAGATTTGTTCAAGGGCGTTGAGCGCCTGCGCCGCGGGGGGCTGTAGGTCTTGGTATCGATTGCTGCGAGCGATGAGCAGCAGAATCGATAAATTTAAGAATGATAGGTTTTGCTGGTGAGGTAGATTCTGATCGACGGTGACGAGCGCGTCGAAATTTCCGGCGGCGGCGCGAAGCAGTTGACCGTTCTTCAGCCCCTTGAGCCCCGCCTCTTCGACCGTGGAGACCGCGTGCCCGGTGAAGTCGCGCTTGAGGCGGCGCGGCGTGCATTCGTCAAGCAGCAGTCTCATGTTGGCTCGCCAGCCACTCGCGATACTCTTCGAGCACGCCGAGCGCCTGCTCGCGCGCGACGGTCGGGAAGTCGTCGAGGAAAACGTCGAGGCTGTCGCCGCCGCCGAGGTAATCGAACAGGTTCTTGATCGGCACTCGCGTCCCCGCGAAGACGGGCGTGCCGCCCAGCTTCTCCGGGTCTCGCTCGATTAGCTTCTCCGTGCTCATGGCCGTTGAGCCTCCGATTTTTGAATCTTATCACAACCCGTACTCATGAATTTGAGTCCGAACCGCGTCGTCAGTCTCAACGGCTTGGGCCGTATTAAAGTCAGCCCGGCTGATCGGTCGGGTCGGCGACGAAGCGGTAGCCGACGCCGCGGACGGTGAGGAGGTGGCGGGGGCTGGAGGGCTCGTCCTCGATGTACTTGCGGAGGCGGACGATGAAGTTGTCGATGGCGCGCGTGTCGGTGTCCTCCTGAAGCTCCCAGACCTCTTCGAGCAGCGACTTGCGCGAGACGACGCGCCCCTCGCGCTCGATCAGGTGGCGCAGAAGTTTCGCCTCCATCAGCGTCAGCCGCAAGGTCTCGCCGCCGGTGCGCAGCTCAAGCGCGCCGAAGTCGATCTTCTTCCCGGCGAAGACGAACAGCTCGCCCCCCGGCCCGCCGGCTGACGCGCCGCCTTTCGCGCCCGCCGCCGAAGGCTCGTCGTCCGGATCGCCGGCGGCGCGTCTTCGCCCCGGCGTGTCGTCGCGGTCGAGGTGTAACCATTCGCGGCGGCGGAGCAGGCCGTTGATGCGCGCGATCAGGATCGCCAGCTCGAAGGGCTTGGCGAGGTAGTCGTCCGCGCCCGACTCGAAGCCGCGCAGCACGTCTTCGGGGCGCGCCCTCGCCGTCAGCATCAGCACGGGGACGAACTGGCCGGCCCGCCGCAGCTCCGCCGCGACGGCGAAGCCGTCCTTGCCCGGCAGCATCACGTCGAGGACGACGGCGTCGTAGTGTTCGCGCCCGCCGAGCAGGAGCGCGAGCGCCGCCTCGCCGTCGGCGACCGCGTTGACGGTGTAGCCTTCGGCTTCGAGGTTGTACCGCAGCCCGTCGGCCAGGTGTTGTTCGTCTTCGACGACCAGTACGGCGCTCATCCCCTTCAAGCCCTCGGCAGTTGGATGGTGAACGTGCTGCCCCGCCCGATGCCCTCGCTCTCGGCGAAGACGCGCCCGCCGTGCCGCTCGACGATGGAGCGCACGATGAAGAGGCCGAGCCCCGTCCCCTTGAAGCGCGCCATGAAGCCCCCGGGGACGCGGTAGAAGCGTTTGAAGATGCGCTTGAGCTGGGCGCGCGGGATGCCGATGCCGCGGTCGGCGACGCGCACGGCGACGCGCCCGGCGTCGAGCGCCGCGACCTCGACGGAAATCCGCACCTCCTTGTCGGAGTACTTGACGGCGTTGTCGAGCAGGTTCGAGACGGCGGCGCGCAGCTCTTCGCGGTCGCCCGCGACGCGCGCGCCCGCGCCGCCGAGCGCCTCGGTGTAGCTGAGCGCGCCGTCGTGGAGGTTGTGGCGCACGCGCGTCAGCTCCAGGCAGTCGCGCACCAGCTCGTCGAGATCGACGGCCCGGAGGTTCCCGCCGTGCTGCTTGTGCGAGGCGCGACCGGCCTGCAAGACCTGCTCGACCGTCTGGATGAGCCGGTCGCTGTCGGCGAGCATGATGTCGTAGAACTCGCGCCGTCGCGCCTCGTCCACGTCGCGCGTCTTCAGGGTTTCGAGGTAGAGGCGGATGGAGGTGATCGGCGTCTTCAGCTCGTGCGTGACGGCGTTGATGAAGGCGTCGTGCTGCTCGTTGCGCCTGATCTCGCGGATGAGGAAGGTCGTGTTGAGGACGAGCCCGGTGATGATCAGCGCGAAGAAGACGATCCCCAGGACGAGGAGCGCGACCTCGCGCCAGTTGAGCAGAATCCACCCGACGTTGAGGGCGAGCGCGATGACGACGAGGCAGATGCCGAGCGTCAGGAAGAAGACGACTGACTTGCGACGACCGCCGATGCGCATGCCCGCATTGTAAGCGATGAGGGGGGAAGTAAAAAACTGTCAGTAGTCAGTAGTCCGCCGTTAAGAATTGCAACGGACAACTGACCGCGGACGACTGACAGTTTTAATGATTGTGACTATGCCGCGCGGCGCAGCGGCTCGGGCTCAGACGCGGCGGCGGCTGAAGCGGCGGCGGCGACGGCGGCGGGGCTGATGAGCTTGATGTCTTTGGCGAGGCCGAGCAGTTCGAGCGCGCGGATGCCCCACCAGTTGAAGTCCACCTCGTACCACGCGAGGCCGTGGCGGGCGGCGCGCGGGTGGGCGTGGTGGTTGTTGTGCCAGCCCTCGCCGAAGGTGAGGAGCGCGACCCACCAGCAGTTGGTCGAATCGTCCGTGGTGACGAAGCGGCGCTTGCCCCACATGTGCGTCGCCGAGTTGACGAGCCACGTCGAGTGGAGGTTGAAGGTGATGCGCAGGAAGATGCCCCACATGAAGACCGACCAGCCGCCGAAGGCGAGCAGCGCCGCGCCGACGACGACGAGCGGCACCCAGTAGAGCTTGTTGAGCAGGACGTGGAAGCGATCCTTCAGGAGGTCGGGGGCGTAGCGCGCCATCACCTGCGGCGAGTGCTTCTGCGCGGTGCCGCGCAAGACCCAGCCGACGTGGGCCCACCAGCCGCCGTCGCGCGGCGTGTGCGGATCGCCCGGCGCGTCGGTGTGCGCGTGGTGGATGCGGTGCGTGACGACCCAGTCGATGTGCCCGCCTTCGAGGGCGAGCGAGCCGCAGACGGCGAGGAAGTATTCGACTACCTTCGGGACCTTGTAGCCGCGGTGCGTGAGCAGCCGGTGGAAGCCCATGCCGACGCCGAGGCTGCCCGCCACCCACCACAGCACGAAGGCGACGGCCAGGGCCTGCCAGGTGAACATGAAGAGCGCCGCGACCGCGGCGATGTGGAAGATGATCAGTGTGATCGAGGTCGGCCAGTTGATCGCCGTGTCCTCGCCGCCTTCGAACGCCGTTGCTCTTTCCATCGAGTCCCCCCGTAGTCGGACAATTCCCCGCAGTTATGTGTGCCGTTATTTGACGCGCGCGCCGGTAATATATTAGCCGCAAGCCGCGCGGCTGTTTGTAATAGTTATGTAATTACGGCAGGCGAGGCGCGGCGCGGTGCAAGGGGTGAGTGCGCGTTGGGATGATACAAATGCATCGTCCCGTTCATGTAGACAATAAAGATAGAGGAGGGAGGAAGCAGTGCTGAAGACGGTCTTCAGGATCAAGTTCGAAGACGATGACTCGGAGGGCTACCTCGTGATAAACCCTCAGCATCGTTCCTACTACAACCTCGACGGCGTCATCCACGCCCGGGAACCGGCTGGGTGGATCGCCGTCGCGAACCTCGGCGAGGTCAAGACGGCGGACGATTTCGAGAGGTTGACGGGGAGCCGCCATCAGGTATTCGTCGAAGACTGCCGCGCCTGCAATCGTCCCGCGTTGCTCTTCGTGGACGAGGACGGCGGGCTCTGCGTTGACTGTCAGGGGGGAGGGCGCGTCGGAGAAGATGCCGTCAACTGACGATAACGATGAAAGTGCCTGTCAAATGGATCGCGCACGCCACCCGCTCGCCCTGTTTCTTTGACGTGCTCGAAGCGTTCCCGGCATGCCGGGCGGGCTTGACGGGCTGTGGGGCTCCGGCGTAATCGCGCCCCGCCGCTTGCAACCGAGCCCCATTGTAGGGCATCCTAGTCTACAGGCTATTCCTTCTCTCATCTCTGAACGGTGATACGCTACTTGCCTACGATAAACAGGCGGCGTTCGGGCTAGTCCGAGAGCAGGTCGATTTCAACCGCAGAAGCGCCCCCTAGAGGGCACCCGAACACGATCCTTCGCCGCAACCGTTACGCCGAAGCCACTTCGATTCGAAGCTTCTCTTCACACTCCGAAAGGGAGAGGAACACGCACACCATGGCAATGAAACTTTACGTCGGCAACCTGTCGTTCGACACTTCGAGCGAGGACTTGCAGCAGCTCTTCGGGCAGGCGGGCACGGTCGAGTCGGCTTCGGTCGTCGAGGATCGCGAGACGGGCCGCTCGCGCGGCTTCGGCTTCGTCGAGATGTCCACGAAGGAAGAGGGCGCGGCGGTCATCGCGCAGTTCAACGGCAAGGAAGTCAACGGTCGCGCGCTGACGGTCAACGAGGCCAAGCCGCGTGAGAACCGCGCGGGCGGCGGCGGCGGCGGCGGTCGCGGCGGCTACGGCGGCGGCGGCGGCAACCGCGGCGGCGGCTACAGCGGCGGCGGCGGCGGCGGCAACCGCTGGTAAGCTCCGGCAAGAGCGACCGAACAACGCTTCGCAAGTCGAGCGCCCCGGCGAAACTTATT
>DASVQC010000042.1:0-32481 GCA_036389335.1 Pyrinomonadaceae bacterium
GCCGGGCAGCCGCGCCTCGATCTCGTGGAACTGCGAGAGGGCGCGCGCGCCCGCGACGACGCGGCGGATGACGGGGACGAGATCGACGGGTTCGAGCACGCGCCGGTACTCGCCGCTCAGCGTCTCGACCGGCTTGTTCAGGCGCGCGACGAGGGCGCGCAGCTTGTCCGTCGCCTCGCGCAGGGACGCGACGGCGTCGGCGCGAAACTCCTCCCGCTCCCACTGCCGCTCCATGTTCGAGACGAGCATCGAGAGCCCCGTGATCGCGTTCTTGAGATCGTGCGTGAGCGTCGCGGAGAGCCGCATGAACGCCTGAAACTGCCGGTTCTCCGACTCGCGCTTGAGGTGCTCGCGCAGGCGGTCGGTCATCAGGTTGAAGCTCTCGGCGATGGTGCGCGTGCGGTCGTGCGCGCTCACGTCGAGCCGCTCGTCGAGGTTGCCGGCGGCGACGGCCTGCGCGGCGCGCGCCACCCGCTCGATGCGGCGCGAGGCGCGGCGCTCGCGCACGACCACGAGCCCGAAGGCGGCGAGCCCGAGCGCCGTCGCGAGCGCGACGTAGAGCCTCCCCTCGCGCCGCAGCCCGGCCGTGGCCGCGGTCTCGTTCGCCGCGACGGCCACCGAGAGGTCGAGCCCCCTGACCGGCTCGTAGGCCGCGAGCCAGCGCACGCCGTCCGCGCCGTCGAAGGAGCGCGCGCCCGCGCGGCCCGCGCCCATGTCGGCGGCGAGCGCGGCGAGCAGCGGCGTGGCGCGCGCGGCGTCGCGGAACTTCAGCGCGGGGTTCGTGTGGTAGAGGACGCGGCCCGCGCGGTCGAGCGCGAAGACGTTTCGGGGGACGCCGCCGCCGCCCGCCGACTCTTCGGCGGCGTGCCCGACGAGCGCGTCCGGCTTCAACTCGGCGACGAGCGTGCCGATCTTCCCGCCCGGATCGCGGACGACGGGCACGGCGCAGGCCAGCGCGCCGCGGGGCGTGATGGCCCACGCGGGATTAATGCGAGCAGACCGCGCCTCGAACGGCTCCGGGAGTACGTCTTTTGAGTCCGCGAGCAGTTCCTTCAAGCCGCCGCCGCCCGGCAGGGAGTCGCCGGTCTCGACGACGGCTGGCGATCCCGGCGCGCGCGGCGTCTCGACGCGCGCCACGAACTGGCGGCCCTCGCCCGCGACGAGCGTCACGGCGGCGTAGAGTTCGCCACGCCGCCTGAAGAATGATTCGACCCGCGCGAGCGTCTCGCGGGGGAGGGCCGGCCCCGCCGCCGCGCTGCCTGAGCGGGACGGCGCGGCGGGCGACGTTCCCGAGGGCGTCTGCGCCGACGCGGAGCCGCCGCGGCTCGCGAAGAAGTCGTAGAGCGGCGGCGAGGTCGCCAGCTCGAATATCTGTTCGCCCCGCGCGTCGCGCTCGGCCTCGACCGCGCGCGCGAGACGCGACGCGCGCCAGACGGTGTCGGCGCGCAGAGACTCCTCTGCGGCGCGCAGGGAGCGGACGTGCTGCGCGAGGCAGACCAGCACGAGCAGCGCGACGCACGCGGCGACGAGCGCGGGAAAGAGTTTGGCGCGGAGGTTCACGTCAGACGTTCGGCGCTTCCCGATCCATAACTCACCGCGGGGGCGCGGAGGGCACGGGGAGGGTACGGGGTGGAAACCACATTAGGGGGCCGCCGGGACTCCCGGCGTCAAGACTCTCCGAGTCGTTCCCAGTCGGCGCGCGTCAGCTCGTAGCGGATGACGCGCTCCTCGGAGCCGTCGCCCGCGAAGCGCAGGCCGTTCTTCTCCATCACGCGGATCGACGCGGCGAGTTCCGGGTAGGTCTCGGCGATGACGCGCTCCACCTCGGGGTGCGAGAACGCCCGACCGATGAGCGCGCGCGCGGCCTCGCTCGCGTAGCCCCGGCGCTGAAACTGCGCGAGCACGCCGTAGCCGATCTCGCACGTGCCGTCCGCCGCGGGCCGGCCCTTGTAGCCGCAGCAGCCGACGGCGGTGCGTTCGCCGCCGCCGTCCGGCCCCTCCGCGCGCGTCACCACGAACCAGACCATCCAGCCCGCCGCGCCGGGGTTCTCGTCTAAATATTTCGCCGTCCAATCGACGGCGTCCTGATCGTAGAGTTCGGGGGGCCAGTTTTCGGGGACGCGCGCGCCGCCGAGGAAGCGCGCGAGCGCGTCGCGGTCGTCGACCCTCGCGCGGAAGATTTCGGGGGTGCCGGGGACGAGTTCAAGCCGCCGCGTCTTGATCGTGTTCGGGGTCAACCGCGCCCCCCCTTGCCGCCCCTGCGCTCCCTGCCGAACTCGGCGAGCAGCGGCGCGAGCGTGCCGACCACGCGCGCGTGGCACGCGCCGTTGGTGCAGGCGAGCCCGTCGTAGTTGCGCACGTCGGGCGAGTTGTAGTCGATGGGGCCGCCCCAGAGGTCTGTCATGCGCCCGCCCGCCTCGTTCAGGATCGCTTCGGGCGCGCAGGTGTCCCACTGGTGCGTGCGCGAAGAGAGGGTGATGTAGAGATCGCATTGGCGCTCGACGATGAGGCCGATCTTGATGCCGACGCCGCCGCGCCGCACCTCTTCCGTGAAGCCGAACGCCTCGACGATCCTGTCCATGCGCGGGCCGCGGTGCATGCGACTCGCGGCCAAGCGCATCCGCGGCGGGTCGGTTTTATCGGAGACGCCGAGGCGCGCCGTGCCTTCCGGTCTGACGGCCCACGCGCCCGCCCCGCGCGCCGCCCAGTGCAGGACGTCCGCGACGGGCTGGTAGACGACGCCGAGCGCGGGGAGGCCCCCGACCGCCAGGCCGATCTGCACGGCGAAGTCGCCGTTGCCCTCGATGAAGCCCTTCGTGCCGTCGATGGGATCGATCATCCAGACGCGGCTCTTCCCGAGGCGTCGCGCCGTGTCGGTCGTCTCCTCGGAGAGCAGGCCGTCCGCCGGGAACTCCCTTTCGAGCGCGGGCATGATGACGCGGTTGGCGGCGTAGTCGGCCTGCGTCACGGGATCGTCGTTGCCGGTCTTGTCCCTGATCTCCAGCACGCCGCCGTAGAACTTCAGCGCCTCCGCGCCCGCCGCGCGCGCGAGCCTCAGCGCGACCCTCAACTCGCGCTCGTACCCGCACGCCGCGAGAGACGCCGCCGCCTCTGCGGTCTGGTCGGGGGCGGACGCGCCGTCGCCCGCCGCCGCGCCCGCCGCGCCGTGCCTGATCAACTCCGCGTGCCCGCCGCCCGCCGGCCCGGTTCCCTTCCTGACTGTCATCGGAGACTCAAACTACCATAACTCACACGGGGCGTCGAAGGCGTCTTGCCGAAGCGGGCCCGCCGCGCTTATATTCGCAGCCGCACGCCAAAAATTTTTAGCCCGAAGAGGTACGGCCATGAAACCGACACGCACCGAGGGCGAGCGTCGGGCGCACGACGCCTCGCGCAGGCAGTTCTTGCAGCGCGCCGCGACTACCGGCGCGGTCGCCGCCGCGACCGCCGCGCAAGCGGTCGCGCAGACGCGGCCCGCGCCGGCGGCCCGGCCCGGCGCGCCGCTCAAGGGCGTCGACGTGAAATTCACGAGCGGCGATCTGACGATCCCCGCCTACCTCTCGCGCCCGCAGAGGAAGGCGAGCGCGCCCGGCGTGCTCGTCATCCACGAGGTCTTCGGCCTGAACGATCACATCAAGAACGTCGCTGATCGCATCGCCGCGCAGGGCTACGTCGCGCTCGCGCCGCAGTTCTTCGCGCGCGCCGCCGAGCCGCCGCCGCAGGACGCGACCGACATGCAGGCGATACGCCGCGCCGCGTCGTCGATCAAGACCGAGGACGCGATCAAGGACATGCAGGCCGCGCTCGACTTCCTCAAAGCCGACAGGGGCGTGAAGAAGAAGTTCGCGTCCATCGGCTTCTGCATGGGCGGCGGCTGGTCCTACCAGCTCGTGACGCACTCGAAAGACCTCGCCGGCGCTTGTGTCTTCTACGGCAGCGTCCCGCTCGAACTCGTGCCGCAGGTGAGCGCGCCCGTGCTCGCGAGCTTCGGCGAGAAGGACGGCAGGCTGAACGCGGCGGTCGTCGAGCCGTGGGTCGCCGAGATGAAGAAGGCGGGCAAGAGCGTGGACGCGAAAATCTACGCGGGCGCGGGGCACGGCTTCTTCAACGACACGCGCCCGAGCGCCTACAACGCCGAGGCCGCCGCCGACGCGTGGCAGCGCGTCCTCAGATTCTTCCGCGAGCGTCTGGGCGAATGACGGCGCAGGGGGGCGAGGCGGGAATGGCGACTGAAGGCTACGCCACCACGGAAGGGACGGCGCGCTACCGCGAGCGGCTGACGCGCGAGGGCGCGGCCCTGCCCGAACACTTCCGCCACGAGCAGGGCCTGTGGCTCTCGTCGGTCGGTGTGGGCACGTACCTCGGCCAGTGGGACGAGGAGACCGACCGCGCTTACGCCGACGCCGTCTTCCGCGCGGTCGAGCTCGGCGCGAACGTCGTCGACACCGCGGCCAACTACCGCTTCCAGCGCAGCGAGCGGAGCGTGGGCGCGGCCCTCGGGCGGTTGATCGGGGGCGGCGCGGCGGCGCGCGACGAGATAGTCGTCTGCACGAAGGGCGGCTACATCCCGTTCGACTCCGAGCCGCCGCAGGGCCAGGCGGGCGTGCAGGCTTACGTCGAGGAGACGTTCGTCAAGCCGGGCGTCGTCGAGTTCTCCGACATCGTGGCGGGGAGCCACTGCATGACGCCCCGGTATCTGGCGCACCAGATCGATCAGTCGCTCCGCAACATGGGCCTCGCCTGCGTCGACGTTTACTACATCCACAACCCGGAGACGCAGCTCGGCGTCGTCTCGCGCGAGGAGTTCGACGGGAGACTGCGCGCGGCCTTCTCACAGTTGGAGCGCAGCGTCGGCGAGGGCAAGATCAAGTCCTACGGCGTCGCCACGTGGAACGGCTTCCGCGCCGCCCCCGGCAAGAAGGGCCACCACCCGCTCGAACGCATGGCGGAGCTGGCGCGCGAGGTCGCGGGCGAAGGGCACCACTTCCGCTTCGTCCAGCTCCCCTTCAACCTCGCGATGCCGGAGGCGCTGACGAGCGACAACCAGACCTACCAGGGCGCGCACGTCTCCCTGCTCGAAGCGGCGCGCGCCCTCGGCCTGACGGTCGTCGCCAGCGCGTCGCTCTCGCAGGGCAAGGTCGCGCGCGATCTGCCCGCGCACATACGCGAGCCGCTCGGCTCGCTCGCCACCGACGCGCTCACCGCGATCCAGTTCGTGCGCTCGACGCCCGGCGTCGCGACCGCGCTCGTCGGCATGAGCCGCCGCCCCCACGTCGAAGAGAATTTGCAGCTCGCGCGCGTCGCGCCGACCGACGCGAACGAGTACGCGCGACTCTTCGGCGGCGGCGAAGGCTGAGAGTAACGACGAGGCGGGGGTCGATCTTGGAAGGACACGACTTCAAAACTTACGCCGACTTCTGGTCGCACTACCTCGGCGAGCACAGCCGCCCCGCCACGCGCTGGCTGCACACCGTCGGCACGCTCGCGAGCCTCGCCCTCGTCGTCTTCCTCGTCGCCACGCGCCGCTGGCCGTGGCTGCCCGCCGCGCTCGTCCCCGGCTACGGCCTCTCATGGATCGGCCACTTCTTCGTCGAGCGCAACACGCCCGCCACCTTCGGGCACCCCCTCTGGTCGATGCTCTCGGATTTTAAGATGGTCGCGCTCACGCTCACCGGCCAACTCGGTCGGAAGTGACGCGCGCGGACGAACGTAACGAGGGACGCATGACGGATCGTGACGAGAAGAGAGGCGACGCGGCGCGCGGCAGCTCGACCGAAGGCGATGTGGGAGACGTCGAGAGCGCGGGCGAGACGACCGCCGCGGCGGTCGCGCCGACGTCTGACGCGAACGCCAAACCCGTCGGCGAAGGCACGCGGGTCAAAGTCGCCGGCGACGAAGACGGCGGCGGCGCGGACGATTGAACGCCGGAACCTCCGAGCGTCGCACAGCCGGGCGCGCTTCAAGCACTTAAGACACTGGTACCATGACCTCACTCCACAACTTAATGCTCGCCACGCGTCTGCTTCCGAGAGCGTCGGAAGTGTGATCATGCCGCGCCGCGCGGCATAACACATCTAATAAGCGTGCTATGCCGCGCCGCGCGGCATAATCAGTAGTTAGGTGGCTTTCGGTATGAAATCACTTGTGATTTAATCCGATGTGCCGAGAGAGAATATCTCCCATGGAATACGACGTATTCATTAGTCATGCTAGTGAGGATAAGGCCGAGGTAGCGCTCCCTTTAGCGCGTTATCTTGAAAACCATGGCCTAAAAGTATGGCTGGACGAGTTTGAATTAACGCTCGGAGATAGCTTGCGGAGAATGATTGACCACGGCCTTGTAATGTCACGTTTCGGGATAGTTGTTTTAAGCCCTAATTTCTTCAGAAAAGGTTGGACTAATCGTGAGTTAGACGGTCTTGTTGCCAGAGAAGACACAGAAAAATTTATCTTACCAATATGGCACAATGTCACCAGAGAAGACGTTATAAAATTTTCACCCACATTGGCTGGCAAATTAGCTGTTTCCACGAAACAAGGTATTGAGCTTGTCGCCAAACAGGTAATACGAGCTATCGAGAGAGATAATCCAAGGCTAACTGTTCAGCTAAGCAGTTTGCCTGTTGAAGATGAAAGAGCTAAAGAGTTATCAGAACTTCGGAAAAGCATGCTTGAGGCTCATTCAGCTTGGGAACTTCGTGAAGTTTTATTTAGAGCAGATGAGTTTTTATCGAGGTATCCAAATTATCCAGAAGCTCGTCTTATGAGAGAGCGCGTTATGAAAGCTATTGAGTATGAGGAGCCCGCACCGGCAAGATCAAAGTCTCCGATGGCACGGCGAGCACATTTCTCGATACTTCCAGCTATTCTGTTACTGCTCGTAATAATTGGAGGTATATTGTTACTAATATGGATTCTGTGGCTCTGGTGGAAGTGAATTTTCCTGCTGCGACGCCACCTAACAACGGCATGCACCCGACGCCCCTTCACGCTGCCTCTCATGCACGTTGCGCAGGGGCGCGGGTGATGCCGGGCGTTAGATTTCAACTATCTGTCAGGAGATAAAGATGAAAATACCTAAGCTCTCCCGGCCCCTTTTTCTCCTAGCAATTCTATTGACCAATGCCGGCTGTTTACCGGGTCAGTGTCTAGGGTTGGCTCCAGTTGCTTACGAAGCTTTCGGTTACTCCGGCGACCACGCGCCTCCCCTTACCGCTCGGCAGGCGAATCAACATGAGCCTGATCTGAGCGGCACTTATTCGCTGGACGAGTCGAAGAGTGACGCCATGAGCGGGGTGAAGTTCGACTACACCAAGCTAGATGTCGTGCAGCGCGGCTCTGAAATCAAATTCATCCGTCGGCAGGGTATCGGTGGTGGGAAAGAACTACCTGTAACGGCAACGCTCTACGCCGACGGGCGCGGCGAGAAACTGCTTCTGTTGCAGGGAGTCCGGCAGGTGAACTCGAAAACGAAGTGGGAGGGCGATAAGCTCGTTACACGCTACACCGTCAAACATATCTATGGAGGGCGCTTCATCAATTACGACGTAATAGAGGTCTGGGAGTTGTCGAAGGACGGAAAGACATTGACGCACGACACCAAGGCCGTTGCTTTGCAGAACAACTCGCCGGGCAAAATCAGTGTCACTCAGCCTAACCCGGAAACTAAGGAGATATTCCGCCGAGTGTCTAACTAAGATCGCACTTAATAACACGACGGGAACAGAAATCTCTGGTGTGAGCGTCCGGGAGTAGTTCTCCTCATACGGAATCTAGAATGATTGGCGTTAATCTTAAATTGATCGCGCAGACAGAAATCTAACAACGGCATGCACCCGACCCGCGACACGACGACTCTAAAATTCCTGCAATGGGCGTTAGGCCCCGCGGCGGGCGCGCCCCGTCATGACTCTCATCACCAAAGGTTCGTGCGCGCCGCCGATGCCGGGCGTTAGCGCCGAATCGTAAACTCTCCTCAGGCGTCGTAATCACGCAGACTTATTGCGCGAGAAGGTCGGCGGCGGGGGCGCGGGGATGCGCGCGAGTTCTTCCGGCGTGCGGGCGCGGCGGCGCAGGAGTTCGAGTCTGAGGCTCTCTTCGCCGCGCGCCATGGCCCAGCGGTGGTTGGCGGCGAAGGCGGGCTTGAGGAGGAACGAGAGCGCGCGCAGCAGGGGCTTGCGCGCGCGCACGCGCCAGTCGTAAGTCGCGTTCACGAACTCGCCGTCCTGCGTGAACGTCCAGCGCCCGCGCCCTTCCAAGTCGCCGACGGCCTCGACCTCGTAGCCGCGCGGGTAGTCTGCGGCGACGGTGCGAAACTCCCAGCGCAGGGTGTAGGGGAGCCAGCCCTTCGTGTGCAGCCGCACGAGTTTCCCCGCGCCGCGCTCGCCGCCCGGCTCTAAAGTTTCCACTTTCAAGTAGACGGAGGGCCACCAGCGCGCCAGACCTTCGGCGTCGCCGAGTACGTCCGCGACTTCCTCGACCGTGCCGGGGACGCGCCAGCGGGAGACGAAGTGGTAATCCGTTACCGGCACGGCTCAGCCCCCCGACTCTTTCGCGCCGCGCTGCCGCTGCTGGTAGAGGAACGAGACGGCGAGCAGGACGAGGCCGAGGACGATGAAGGAGATGATGCGGTAGAGTTTCTCCAGACCGGAGAGATCGAAGAAGAAGACCTTGACGGTCGTCGCCGCGAGCAGCGCGAGCGCGAGCACGCGCAGGGTCTTGTTCTGCCGCACGTGGCCGAAGAGGAGCGTCGCGCCGCCGTAGACCACCCAGACGAGCGAGAGCGAGAGCTGCTGCGCGAGGCGCAGGTCGCGCGTGTTCGCGCCCGCCGCGGCGCGCTCGGCGAGCTGCTTGCGGAAGTAGCCGCTCGCCTCCAAAGAGAGCGCGGCGACGGCGGACAGGTTGCCGGCGACCGCGAGCGCGGCCACCGCGCCTCGCCTCTCCCTCTCGCCGACCTCGCCGGCGCGGACGTACTCGTGCGCGACGTACCAACAGGCGGCGACGAAGACGGCGAACGCGGCGAAGGTCTGGTTGAAGAGCGGCGCGTGCCACGTCGCCGCGTAGAAGCCCGCGTCCCGCGCGAGAATCTTCAAGCCCGTGACGCCGAGCCACGCGAGCCCCGCGTAGCGCAGCGGCTTAACGCGCCGCCGCAGGCCGAGCGCCGCCGCCGCCGACGCGTACGCGGCCCAGAGCGCCGTCAGGGTCAGATCCGAGCTGTTGCGGAGCGACCCGGCGCGCGCCACGATCTGCTCACTGCCCGCGTCGAGCGACGCCACGGCGGCGTCGAAGTGATCGATCACCTCGCAACTCAGCTCGGTCAGCACGAGCGCGTTGGCGACGAGCGTGAGGACGCCCGCGGCGATCTCGCGCCCTTCCGTGCCCGCGCCCGCGCCGCGCCGCCGGTAGAGGCGAACCGCCCCGGCGAGCGCGCCCACGAGCGCGGCGCACGAGACGGCGCGGCTGTTCAGCAGCGGCACGGACGACCCCGCGAAGAGCGGCGCGAACTCGCGCAGGTCGAAGACGAGCCAGTGCTCGACGGCGAAGCCGAAGACGACGAGCGCGAAGTGGCGCGGCGCGCGCTCGTCGGCGCGCACGCCGAGCCACGTCAGCGCCAGCCCCTCCGCCGCCCAGCCGATGGTGACCCACTGCTGATCGAACCGGATGGCGAGCGCGACGGCGAGGAACGTGGCCGCCGCGGCGAGGTAAGCGAGCGCGAGCAGCCGATCCTCGGCGTGGCGCGCGTGCGCCGTGTAAGAGAGGAGCGCGAAGAAGAGGGCGAGCGCGAGGGCCAGCGCGGCGAGCAGCGGCTCGTGCCGCTCGTGGAGCACGGCGTAGGAGGCCACGAAGTAGAGCGTGGCGTTCGAGGCGACGAGCGAGACGTCGGGCCAGCGCGCGCGCCTCCGCCGCAGGACGTTGTGCACGACGGCGAGCGCGGAGAACATGAGGAAGAAGAGCGTGAGGAAGAAGAACGTGCGCCACTCCTTCCACGGCTCGTAGTGGGCGAGCGCCCAACCCGCGAAGAGCAGGACGGTCGCGGCGAAGGCGAGGTGGTTGAGCACGCGCCAGCGTTTGAAGTAGGCGAGCGCGAGCACGCCCGCGTCGAGGAAGGCGACGTAGGTGAAGAGGCCGATCTGCCTGTCCACGCCGGTCGAGAGCAGGACGGGCGTGGCGAAGCCGCCGAGCAGGCCGAGCACGGCGACGGGGCGCGCGTCGCGGCGGACGGCGAGCAGCACGGCGGTCGCCGTCACCGCGCCCATCAGCGCGAAGGCGGCGGGGACGCCGACGAGATCGTAGAAGACGCGCGCGGCGTAGGCCGAGAGGTAGAGGATGAGTATGCCGCCGCCGGTGAGGACGTGCGCGTAGGGGCGGTAGCCGCGCGCGTGCAGAAACTCCGCGAGCGCGAGCAGGGCGCACCCCGCCGCCGCGCCGAGCAGCACGCGCCCGCCCGCCCCGATCCACTGTTTGTCGAAGGCGTACTTGAGGAAGAACGCGACGCCGACCGTCAGCGCGACGATCCCGATCAGCGGGAGCCACCTCCCGCCGATCAAAGTTTCGAGGTCGCGCCGCGCCCGCGCCGGCGACACAGCCGCGCCCGCGCCGCCGCGCGCCCCCCCCGTGAACCCCGCCGCCGAAGGCACTCGGTAAGCCGACGGCGCGCGCGCGAACGGCGTCTGCCCTCCGGCCTCTTCCGGCGCGAGGGTCGGCGGGATGACAAAGGGGTAATCTTCGACGTCGCCGCCCTCATCGACCGCCGCGGCCTCGCCAACCGCCGCGGCGTCCGGCGCGCGCGCGGACGCGCCCGGCTGTGCGTGGGGCGTCGCGCCGCGCGCGGGCGTCGGCTCTTCCGTCAAGTCCGCCCGCTTCGGCGTCTCGCGCGCGCCCTGACCGAACGGGCGCGCCCCCGTCCGCCCCGGTCGGGTGACGCCGAGATGGTCTTCGACGCCGCGCAGCCGCGCGGAGAGATCGGCGACGGCGCGTTCGAGCCGCGCCAGCCGCTCGCCCGAGTGATCGTCGCGCTCGCCGTTGGCCGCGTTGTCTTCGGGGGGTTGTGGCATCCGCTTCTTCGCGTGCGACGCCGCCGCGCGCGGTCAGATTGTAGGGGAAGGCCGCGGCGTTTGACAGCCCTGATCTATTTGACAGGGGCGCGGCGGGCTAATACATTCAGAGCCGTCAGCCGCAGCCCTCGCAACTTGAAACGCCAAGCCTGATCGCCGAGCGCACGAGCCGCGCGCCGACTCGCCCGCTCGCTCCGCCCCGCCCCGCGCGCGGGTTCGGCTCTTCCGTCAAGTAAGGATGTCCGTCGCCTCCTCAGCCCTGAAGTCAGTCGCGCTGACGACGCTCGTCATGCTCGGCTTCCTGCTGCTCGCGGTGATCCTGTGGCTGCCCTCCGAGCAGACGCGCGACGAATCGCCCGGCGAGATCGCGCGCCGCAACGCCGCCTCCGGCTCGGGATCGCCGCAGCAGGCCGCGCCCGCCGCGTCGGCGGCGCAGCCCTCGCCCGCGCAGACCTCCGAGTTCGCGCGGGTCGCGGGCTCCGCGGCCTCCGCGCTCGCTAACGGCGCGCAGCAGTCGCCGCCCGCCGCCTCGCGCACGGAAGGCGATCCGTTTCGGAAGCCCGCGCCCGTCGCACCGTGGATGCGCGACGCGACGTCGCAGCCCTCGGCCAACGACGCGCAACCCGCGCCGCCCCCCGCCGCCGCCGCCGCCGCGCAAACCCCGACGCAGTACGAGCAGCCCGCCGCACAGGTCGCCGAGTCCGTGCAGCGACAGGCCGCGCGAGCGGCGCGCACGGACTCGGCGCCGAGCCCCGCCGCGCTGGTCGAAGGGTTGAGCGCGCTCGGCTACAGGGCTCACGCCGCGCTGAGCGGCGCGGGCAAGGCGACCACCCTCTCCGTCACCGGCGCGAGCCTCACGCGGCAGGCCGGCGCGCAGTGGCTCTCCAACCCGCGCACGCGACAGGGGCTCAAGGCCGCGGGCGTCTCCGTCGTCGTCCTCATGAACGGTCAGGAGAGCTGGACGTTCATGCTCTAACTAGCGCCGGTCAAGATAACCAGCATATAATCCCCGCTCGGTTTTCTGTTTTACCCCACTTCTCTGGTACCGCCGCGTGATTTTTGATATAACACATGCGATCCATTTGAGAATCATGCGGTTAGGTGCTTCAAGCCAATGGCGCATTTAAGCGAAAACGTAAAGACCCTTGAACCAAAGACAATTAGGATTGACGACATCAGAAACATTGGGGTCGTCGGCTATACTGACCCGACCGTATACTTGTTCAGATTCCCATTTGGGCGCACTAGTAATGACGCGGAAAATTGTAGGCGACATTTTGTAGCTATCGAACAACTCTGCGGTCGTCTACATCGGGCCTCAACAGTTTGTATTCTGACTACGCCAGCCGATGCAGCAGCGTTGGTGGCAACACTTGATAGAGTTCTAACCCTTCGCCATTGGGTAGTTGTCAAGACCACGACTGATGCATATCAACAGGCCGAGGGACAAATACCTATGCGTCATGCTGCCCTATTGTTATTCAATAAAGATGGTAAGGGCATAAGACATACAACAACTCGTATCAGCTATACGTACTGTCCGGCCTGTGGGAAGACGACGAAGGACTATGGTGGTAAGAGGCATATGTTCCATCAGGATGGAACTCTCATCTCTGATGTCTGGAGAGACATTACGTGGAACCCTCAACAAGGAATTGAGATCATATCTAATAGACTAAGTGATCTTCTCGGGGTAGAGCCGTATTCAGAGTTTATTGTTTGCGATCTAAGTGAATGTAAGGAGTTAATGCCGTCTGGAGATTCTGTTCCTAGGCAAGAACCATCTGCTGAAAACCCTAGACGACTAAGAAGCAGACTGATTCACAACGACTGTCTAGAAGCATTGCGGTCTATTCCCAACAACTCCGTGGACTTTTGTTTCGCAGATTTGCCATACAACTTAAAGAAAAAATACTATAAATCAACGGACGATCTTGAGATCGTTGAATACTTCTCATGGTGTGATAAATGGTTACGAGAACTCTACAGAGTCTTAAAACCGGGGCGCACACTCGCCGTGCTCAATATCCCCATGTGGGCGACCCGTCATTACCAATTCCTTTCATTTGTAATGGAGTTTCAGGCATGGATAGCATGGGACGCACTTAGTTTACCGGTGCGCAGAATAATGCCCGCTCATTACGCTTTACTTTGCTTCTCAAAGGGTGAAGCTAGGCCGCTGCCCGGATTGGCAAGAGATGCCGATGAGGAAGATGAGAACAACTATCTTCTGCCACAGGACGAAACTTTCTGCATAAGGCCGACCTGCGTCAGAAAAAGGACTGTAGAGCAGGTACCCGATAGAACTTCTCTTAATGATATCTGGCATGACATACATCGTCTGAAGCACAACAGCCGCCGAGTCAATCATCCCTGTCAGCTTCCGCCGCTGCTGATGCGTAGGCTGTTTGCGCTTTTCACTGAAGAGGGGGAGATGATATTAGACTGTTTCGATGGTGCCGGAACTTCCACACTAGTCGCTCACCAGATGGGACGGCGTTACATTGGCATCGAAAAATCTAAGAGATATCACAACTTGGCTCTGAAACGTCACAATCTGATTAATGAAGGCGGTGACCCTTTCGACAAGAATGACGGAGTACCGAAAGCGAAAAATAGTCACGTACAGCGTCTCCCCAAAATAAAATATCTGGTTACCAAGAAGGTGTTGCAACTGGAGATTAAAAGACTA
This sequence comes from Pyrinomonadaceae bacterium, assembly GCA_036389335.1. Classification (GTDB taxonomy): domain Bacteria; phylum Acidobacteriota; class Blastocatellia; order Pyrinomonadales; family Pyrinomonadaceae; genus JAIVGV01. Next base: position 13,747 of record DASVQC010000042.1, read on the forward strand.
GCTAGCGAATTGGGAAGACTGCCTACGCGCGAGGACGTGCAGCAGCATAGTCAACATCCCCTTGAATACTACAAGCAATATTTCATTAACTGGGGTGAGGTATGCGCGGCTGCTCGCACAACAGGAATGTTTGAGACCCCTTCAGAGTTAATCTGAAGTTAGTTTCGGGAAGTATCTGGCACCTTAGAACTGGAGCTTAGGTATATAAATGGCACCAAGATTCGATACGCGGAAATACAGCATTAGAGACTTCTGGGCATGGCATACGGAAGGCAATCTACGTCTTGCGCCAGAATTCCAACGCAACAAGGTATGGAATGATAAAGCTCGGTCTTATCTTATAGATACTATTCTACGCGGGAAGCCAATCCCGAAGATTTATATGAGACAGATATTAAATCTAAAGGAGAGAACAACAACAAGAGAAGTGGTTGATGGACAGCAACGCCTGCACGCTGTATTAGACTTCCTAAATGATCAATTTAAAGTTAGTAAAGCCCATAATGAAGATTATGCAGGAAAGGTTTTCAGTGGATTCGACGAAGATACTCAGCGTGACTTCTTTAATTATGAGTTCACCGTAGACCTGTTGCAAGATATGGCAGATGATGACGTTTATGATGTATTTGCTAGATTGAATACATATACATATAAGCTAACTGCGCAAGAGCTAAGACATGCTAAATGGCACGGCGATTTCAGAACGTGTGCGCATCGCCTAGCAAATGAATTCGTAACATTCTGGGGGATCAATAAAATATTTAGTAAGGCAAGTCTTCTCAGAATGGCAGATGCTGAATTTGTATCTGATTTACTGATTGCAATGTCAGATGGAATACAGGAAAAATCAAAGCCTGTCATTGACCGCTTCTATGAAAAGTATGACGATAGTTTTCCACGACGTAAGACGTATGAAAAACGATTCCGAGAGATAATGGATCATATAGGTGGAATTATGGAAGATGATCTCCCTCATACTGCGTTTAAGACAACCCGACTTCTATTCCCTCTCTTTTGTGCCATCTATAATTTAGAACACGGGTTACCAGACATGAATACTGAATATTCGACTATTAAGGCATCTTCCTACTCCAGGATAAAAGTAGCTTTGATGCAGATTGATGAAATCTTCAAAAAGGTCAAAGAAGAAGGTAAGACAGACGATTTAGCATATTTAACAGTAGAACAAAGAAAATTTTATAGAGCATTTACAGTGTATTGGGTTCGGGCTGCCAATAGAAAATTCTTAACTTCATATATTGATAAAGCAATATCGAAAGCACTCCATGTATAGCTTCCCTTATGTCTCAGAGTAACTTACTAAACGTACTGGTTGCTCTAAAAACCGCTCTGAATGAAACAGAGCAATTAGTTGTTGCCACAGGGCAATGGGCATCAGCACGTTTCCCGCCGGGCATACCCAAGTTCACGCCGCGTTATAAAGAAATAATAGTCAGACTGGCTTTTCTACAAACCTTCTTAGCTTGGGAAGAATTTATAGATGAGTCATTTACTCTTTACCTATTAGGGATGAAGCCACCTAGAGGTAGACGCCCACATCGGCTTCATACCCCGTCTAAACGCAAAGATGCGGAACGCTTTATATTAGGAGCGGATGATTATGCGGACTGGAGCAAAATCCACAAAGTAAGAGAAAGGGCAAAGAAGTATTTCAGGAAAGGTGAGCCATTTGATCCAGCCCTTAGTGCGCACCAAAATATGTTTGATGAGATGAACACTATCCGAAATGCGATTGCCCATTCTTCAAAGTATTCACAAAAAAAGTTTAAGTCGCTGGTGCGACGTCGCCTTGGCACCTATCCTACCGGACTAACAATAGGTAAGTTCCTCACAATGAACAATCCACGCTCCTCTTATTCTGAAACATTTATTGAGTATTATTTAAACAGGGTTATTTTTGTAGCAGAGAATATCGTGCCTAATTGATGTTCGAGGTGCCCGCCGCCCACCGTACTTTTGGGTCGGCCCACAGACTTTTGGGTCTAATCAGACGTATAGGTCAAAGCCGCGAGACGGACTTTTGTAAGAGCGGGACTACTTTTGAGACAGAACGGACTTTTGGAACAAAGCCGCTCTAACTCCAAACGCACGCCCCGCCCGCCCCGGCCCCATGGTCGGAAGGCTAATCGAACAGACTAAGTAGTGATGCTCGCGGACGGCGGTCGCGCTTCGCCGCGCCGTCAGGCCGTGGTGCGTGAAGGCTCGGCGGGCGCGGCGTCGCCCGCCACTCGGGCGGCTTCCTCTCCGAGCGCGGCGATCTCTTCGCGCAGGCGTCGGCGCTCGGCGAGCAATTCTTTGAAGAACCAGCGGCGCGTGAGGTAGAAGCGCAGGGCGCGCGCGCCGCCGACGAACTCGTCCAACTGCTCCGAGAAACGCACGGCCACCCACCCGCACGCGGGCGCGACCGCGGGCGCGACGAGGACGCCGCGCCAGCCCCACGCCCGGCCCGCCGCCGCCGCCAGCGCGATCCACGTCAAAGGGAAGAGCAGCATCGAGGCGACGATCTTGATCGTCGAGACCACGTCGTCGCTCGCGCGCGAGAGGCGCGTGGCGAGCGCGCCCGTCAGCCTGTAGGCGGGGTAGTGCACGAAGAACCCGACGGCGGCGAGCGGCGACAGACACAGCACGGGCAGGACGCGCGTGGCGACGTGGCGCAGCACGTCGCCCGCGCCCGCCCGCGCCGCGGAGAGGTCTTCCGGGTCGAGCCGGGCGAGGCGCAGCGTCTCCTCGTAGCGCGACAGGCGCGCGTCGAGCGCGGCGAGGCGCGCGGGCGCGCGCTCGAAGTGGAAGGCGTAGCCCGCGAGGAAGCGCCGGCGCAGTTCTAATTCGCGCGCGAGGCTGCGCCCTCCCCCGGTCGCCGCTTCCGCGGAGAAGACCCTCTCGGCGCGAGAGATGGTGGCGAGCGCGTGCCCGTGCTCGGCGTTGAGCGTCACGTCGCTGAGCGCGCGCTCGATGCGCGCCGACAACTCGCGCGCGGCCTCGTGCGTCGGCTCGCCGTCCGCGCCCCGCGCGCACGGCTCGACGGCGAGGGGCGCGCCGAAGTGCAGGAGCGCCGCGCTGCGGAACGCCGTCTTCGCCGTGTAGTAGAGGCCCGCGGGGACGATCTTGAGATCGAGCGTCGGGTCTTCGGCGACGACGCCGAGCGCGATGCGCGCCGCGCCGGTCTTCAGGGGGCGCAGCTTCGTGTCGCTGTGCGACGCGCCTTCGGGGCAGATGGCGATGGAGCCGCCGCGCCTGAGCAGGGCGCGCGCGAGCGTGAAGGTCTCGCGGTTGCGCGCCGTGTCCGCGCCCCCGTCCTGCTTGCGGTAGACGGGGATGGCCTCCATCGCGCGCACGAGCGGGCCGATGACGGGCATCCTAAAGAGCGGCTCCTTGGCGAGGAACGAGACGCGGCGCGGCGCGTGGCACAGGATGAAGACCGGATCGACGAGCGCGTTCGGGTGGTTGACGACGAACACGCACGCGCCCGCGCGCGGCACGTTCTCCACGCCGCCCACCTCTATGCGCCGGAAGAAGACGCGCAGCGCGAGCCGCAACACCGACACTAAGACGCGCCTGATCATTTATCAGCCCCCGGTCGCCGCCAGCGCCGCGACCGCCCGAAATATAGAACACGACACGGAGTCGCGGCCAGCGGCTCCTGTGCGACTTCGTGAACCGTCACACACGGCGCACTTCCCTTTTGCGCCTTTGCGCCTTTGCGTGAAACTTATTCTCACGCAAAGGCGCAAAGGCGCAAGGAAAGGACGCAAAGGGTAGTCGCGGGTAGCCGCGAGCCCTGCCCCTACAAGTTTATTTCGTTAAAAAGTTTTCGACGAAGGCGCGCAGCTCTTCGAGCGAGGAGTCGGCGACGATGCGGAAGACGCGCGTGGCGGGCGCGTCCGGGGGCAGGCGCGTGGCGGTGACGGCGTCGGTGATGATCATGGCGCTCGAAGAGAGGCCGCGCTGCCAGCCCTCCTCGCGCGCGTCGCGGAAGTTGAGCGAGGCGGGGTCGAGCCCGGCGGCGACGAGGATGTTGCGCGACCAGCGCAAAAACATCTCCCACCCGGAGACGACCGTGATCAGCGCGTCGTCGGGCGGTCGCTCCGCGCCGGTCAGCGAGAGCGGGATCGAGCGCGTGTGCAGGACGAGCAGGTTCGTGTCGGGCTTGAGCAGGGCGCGTATGTCTTCGGCCTGCCCGTAGTGTGCGACCGCCGCCGCGCCCGCCGGGAGGCCCGCGCGCGCGATCTCTTCCGGCGTCGCCGCGCGCACGTCGAAGCTCGTGGCCTGTTTGATCTCGGCGACGAGGATTTCGCGCAGCTCGGCGCTCGGCTCGATGACGAGGAAGTGATCGGGCTCTTGCAGCTCCAGCCAACGCTTGACGCGCCGCTGAATCTCGGAGAGCGAGTAGCCGCGCACGCGCGCGAGGCGGAGGAAGGTCGAGATCAACTGATCGAGCGCGGAGTCGGAGTCGAGCCGCGCTTCGACGGCGCGCTCGCGGACGTAAACGCCGCTCCCCTTGCGCGACTCGACCCAGCCCTGCTCTTCCAACTCCTGATAGGCGGCGCTCACCGTGTTGGCGTGCACGTCGAAGCGGCGCGCGAGCGCGCGCGTCGAGGGCAGACGCTGCCCCGGCTGGAGATCGCCGCTGATGATGCCCAGCTCGATCTGCGTCGTCAGTTGCTCGCGCAGCGGGACTTCACTGTTCTTGGAGAGCCAGAGGCGCATGAGAAGAACGGCGAACGCGGGACGACGAGCGATGAAGTGAAGGCCGTCGCCTTCGTTCACCGCTCATCGTCCCGCGTTCTTCATTTAGCTTTAGCTTTTCCGCCGCTTGATCGCGCTCGCCAGCGTGTCGATGACGTTCGAGACTTTGGCGGCGACGCGGCCCGTCGTCTCGGCGACGGAAGTGACCAAGCCCTTATCGGCTTCTACTTTTGCCGCCGCCTTTCTTCGATCCGCCCTTGCCGCCGCCCTTGCCGGGGCTGCCCTGACCGCTGCTCGGGCCGCCGCGGTCGCCGCCGCGCCGCCCGCCGCCCTGATTGTCGGCGGCTTTGGCCCCCGAGCCCGCAGACTTGTTGCCCGAGCCCGTGTTGCCGCCCTTGCGCCCGCCGAAGCGGGATGCGCCGCCCGACTTCGATCCGGCGCGCGCGCCGACGCCCGATTTCTGAGCGCCGGAGCCGCCCGCGCCGCGACCGCCAGCCGCGCCCGACGAGCCGCGACCTCTGCCCTGACCGCGCGCGACGCCGCCCGTGCCGCCCTTCTTCGCGCCGCCCTTCGGGCTGCCCTTGCCGCCCGACTTCGAAGGCGTGCCCTTCGGCCCCGCGCCGCTCTTGCCAGCCGTGCGCTTCGGGCCGCTCTTCCCGGCTGCGCCGGTCTGCGCCTTGCCCCCGGCCTTGCCGCCGCCCGCGTCGCCGCTCGCGCCGCCGCGCATGGCCGTCGTCGCGCCGCCGGAGCGAACCGCCCCGCCGCCGCGCTTGGCCGCGCTCGGCGTCGCCTTGCCGCGCGAGCCCGCCCCCGCGCCGCCCGTGCCGCCCGTGCGCGCGGCCCCTTCGCCCTTCTTCGCGCCGCCGCCGCCCGTGCGACCGAGGCCCGCGCCGCCGCCGCCCGCGCCCTTCGCTCCGGCGCGCGTCCCTGTGCCCTTCGTCGAGCCGCCGCCTGACTGGCCGCCGCCCGTGCCGCCGCCTTTGTTCTTCCCTCCGGCGGCACCGCCTGTCGTCGCCCCGGTCGTCGAGCCGCCGCGCGCCGCGCTCGCGCCGCCCGCGCCCGCGCCGCCGCCCGAACCGGCGGCCACGCCCGAAGTGCCGCCCCCGCCGCCCGTGCCGCCGCTCGACGCGCCGCCCGACGCGCCACCCGCACCGCTCGCGCCGCCACCGGATGTGCCCCCAGATGCGCCGCCAGATGCGCCGCCGCGTGATGCGCCACCGGACGCGCCGCCGCCAGATGCGCCGCCGGACGTGCCGCCCGCGTCGCCGCCTCCTGTCGGCCCTGCGCCGGGCGTGGTCGAACCGCCGCCACGGCGTTTACTGCCGCCGCCTTTACTGCCGCCGCCGCCTGAAGTCACGCCGGTCGCGCGTCCGATGGCCGTGCCGCCGTGAGTCTCGCCGCCCGCGGCGGAGCCGCCTGCTTCCGCGCCGCGACCGCCTCCGGCCCCGCCCGTCGTCGCGCCGCCCCCGCCGCTCTCACCGCCCGCGCCCCCGGCCTCGCCCGCGTCAGCGCCCTGCCCGCGCGTGCCCGTCTCGCCGCGGTCTGAGTTCGCGGAGCTTCCGCCCTGCGCGTCGCCGCCCTCACCCGCCGCGCCGCCACCGAAGAGATCGTCTTGTTCCGCCATGTAGTCGCTCCTTTGCAAAAGAGGTTGGAAGACGCTCCCTCGTCGAGCGTCGGTAATGATTCCAGAGCAGACTTATTTAACAGGTCGCGATTTGCCGCGCAGCATATCACAACTCCGCGCACGCGCGACCGGCACACTCGCTTTCAACACAGAAATTTCATCAACGCGCAACGCGGGGGCGCGCGCGCGGTTGCCGCGGCGCGACCGCGCGGTTATAAAATAGCCGCGCACGATCCTTCGGGACTGAAACGACGAAGCGCCGACGCCGATCCAGCGCGCGCGCTGCCGCAAGCATGGAACCGCTCTCACAGGCCCTCGCCGTTCTGACGGCGATGATCACGCCCGCCGTCCTGATCTCGGCGTGCGGCGCGCTGATACTTTCGACCTCGGTGCGGCTCGGGCGCGTCGTGGATCGCGTGCGCTCTCTCTCCGACCGCTTCGAGGAGCTGGCCGCAGAGGGCGACAAGCTGCCGCTCTTCGACGAGCGACGCGCCGTCATCTTCGATCAGCTCGACAAGCTGACCTCGCGCGCACGCATACTCCAGCGCGCGATGACCGTCTTCTACGTCGCGCTCGGACTCTTCGTCGCGACGAGCGTCGCCATCGGCGTCGTCGCCTTCGCGGGCGTGCGCTACAGCCTGCTGCCGGTCGTGCTCGGCCTCGCCGGCGCGTCGTTCCTCTTCTACGGCAGCATCATCCTCATCTTCGAGGCGCGGCTCTCGATGTCCACCGTCCGCGCCGAGATGGACTTCCTCTGGCGGCTCAGCCAGCACTACGCGCCCGCCGAGCTCGTCCGCCAGCGCGGCCCGCACTACCGCCTCAACATCAAGCCCCGGCCATGAGCGACGCGAGACGACGAGCGGATTAAGATGATGAGCGACACGACGCACCACACCGACGACACGGCGACGCCCCGCGCGGCGGCGCACACCGCGCGCGCGGCCTCTTACCTCGCGCTCCACGAGTCGGGCGAACTCGCGCGCCGCGTCGAAGCGTTGGAACGCCTGCTCGCGCGCTGCACCGTCTGCCCGCTCGACTGCGGCAACGACCGCACGCGCGGCGAACTCGCGCGCTGCTATTCGGGCGCGCTCCCCGTCGTCTCCTCTTACACGGCGCACTTCGGCGAGGAGCCCGCGCTGACGGGAACGCGGGGCGCGGGCAACATCTTCTTCGGCAACTGCAACCTGCGCTGCGTCTACTGCCAGAACTACCAGATCTCGCAGGCGCACCGCGAGCAGATCAAAAACGAGGTGACGCACGAGCGGCTCGCCGGGATGATGCTTGAGCTGCAAGCGCGCGGCTGCCACAACGTCAACTTCGTAAGCCCTACGCACTTCGCGCCGCAGCTCGCGCGCGCGATCATGATCGGGGCGGAGAAGGGTTTGAGGCTCCCGATTGTTTACAACACGAACGCCTACGACTCCGCGGAAGTCCTGCGCCTGCTCGACGGCGTCGTCGACATCTACCTCCCCGATCTCAAGTACGCCGACTCCGCGGACGGCTACACCTACTCGAAGGTGCCGAACTACACCGAGCACGCGCGACGCGCGCTCAAGGAGATGTTCCGCCAGACGGGCGACGAGCTGATCTTCGACGAACAGGGCTTGCTGCGCCGCGGCCTCGTCGTCCGCCTGTTAGTTCTTCCGAACGACGTGGCGGGCGTGCGCGAATCGTTGGAGTGGATCCGCGACGAGCTGAGCCCGCGCGTCGCCGTCTCGCTGATGGCGCAGTACTACGCGACGAACAGGGCGGCGACGGACGAGCGCTTCGTGCTGCTCTCGCGCCGCATCTCCGAGGGCGAATGGCTGCGCGCCGTCTCGCTGCTCGGCGAGCTGGGGATGGAGGAGGGCTGGATGCAGGAGTACGACGGCGCGTCGCACTACTACCGCCCCGACTTCACGGACAGCGAGACGCCGTTCAAAGACATACGCGACTTTCAGAGCGTGACGGGTGAACCGTGACAGGTGACAAGTTAAAAACCGCGACCGTCGGAGAGGCCGCGCCCGATTTCACTTTGAAGGACGGCGACGGGCGCGAGTGGAGGTTGTCCGCGCGGCGCGGGCGCGTCGTCGTGCTGCTGTTTTATCCGGGCGACGAGACGCCGGTCTGCACGCGGCAGATGTGCTCGGTGCGCGACAACTGGGAGGCGTACCGGGAGACGGGCGCGGAGGTCGTCGGCGTCTCGACCGACACGGTCGAGAAGCACCGGCGGTTTGCCGAAAACCGCAAGCTCCCGATGCGCCTGCTCTCCGACCCGAAAGGCGAGGTGAGCAAACTCTACGGCGCGTCGTCGTGGCTGCCCGGCAGGGCGGCGCGCGCCGTCGTCGTCGTCGACTCGGGCGGCGTCGTGCGCCACCACAAGGTTCAGCCGCTCTCGCTGTTCCGCCCGAGCGACGCCGAAGTCATCGGGGCGATCCGCGCGGCGCAAAATTAAGGGCCGCGCGGCGCGACATCAGGGGGCCGTCGGCCTTCGCGCCCGCGCGCGCCGGCGTTTATAATTTCTTCCTCAAGGAGTAATCGAAAAGATGGCCGACCAGATCAAGTGCAAACACTGCGGGGAGAAGCGCGCGCCTTTGGGTTACGCGCCGCTGCCGAACGAGCTGGGGCAGAAGGTGGGCGGCGAAATCTGCGCGCCCTGCTGGAGCGGGTGGTTGCAGAAGCAGACGCAGATCATCAACCACTACGGGCTCGACCTGACGAACACCGACGCGCAGGAGTTCCTCTTCGCCAACATGAAGGGCTACCTCTTCAACGAGTCGCTGCCCACCGCCGAGATCGACACGACGAAAGAGGGATCGGTCAAATGGTGAGTCGGAAGTAGGAATGATGAACGATGGAGTAAAAGAGACTGTCTTACTTCGTCGCTCCTACTCCGTCGCTGCGCCCGTGTCCGGCCACACGGCCCGGCGGGGCGCGCCACAGGCACGGTTGTTGCTCGACCACCTTACATCGGCTCCGCCTCGTATGATTAAAATGCAGACGGCGGGGGGCACTGTTCCCCGCCCGTCTTAAGTTTGGGCGCGGGCGCGCCCGTCACGCCTGCGGCGGCTCGCCCGCGCCCGAAATCGGCCAAGGCAAATCTACCGCGACAGGAGATACGAAGATGAAGAAACTTGCAGCCCTCCTAATCGGCGCGGCGCTCGCCGCGCTCACCGCCGCCTGCGATCCCGGCACGAACGGCAACGCGAACGCCAACACGGCGAACACGAACCACGCGAACACCAACTTGAACACGAACGTGAACGCCGCGAACACGAACACTGCCGCCGCGAACCGCAACTACAACTCGCGGATCACGAAGGAGGAGTACGAGCGCGACAAGGAGCGTTACGGTCGCGAGGCCAAGGAGAAGGGCGAGACCATCGGGCAGGGGCTCACCGACGGCTGGCTCTGGGTCAAGGCCAAGGGCGCGCTCGCGGGCGTCGATGACCTGCGCGACTCGACCATCAACGTCGACGTGAGCAACTCGGTCGTGACGCTGCGCGGGTCGGTGGCCAGCGCCGCGCAGAAGGCGAAGGCCGAGGCGACGGCCAAGGCGCTCGACGGCGTCAAGAGCGTCAAGAACATGCTCACCGTCGCCACGGACGGCGGCACGTCGCCGCGCAACACCAACAACAGGTAAGCGGCGGGCAAGAGATCAAAGGGGCGACAAGGGGCGGCGGCGCGCGGGTCTATCAAGACTCGCGCGCCGCTTTTTGTCGGCCTCATGATTTGATTCCTACTCCGTGCCCGCTCCGTGATCTCTGTGCCTCTGTGGTGAGTGCTTACGGTCTTAGCTCACCGCAGAGTCACGGAGATCACGGAGGGGGCACGGAGGAAAGCCGAGACCGGGACGCCCGCCCTCCCCGCGCCGTTAAAGTTTTCGTTGCGGGCGCGGGCGAGAAACCTTACAATGACGCCTCGCGTAACAACACGAGCACCCGGCCAAAAGTTTCAGCCGTTCGACGACGGGCCTCAGCCTCCACGGAGTGGCCCGCCTGCGCCGGGAGGCCGCTTCCCTCTTATTTCTGTCAGTTCACAATTTGCGCCCCGCGGTCGGCGGGACGGCGCGCCGAGCGCGCGCACTCTCCCGCCGACGACCGGGAAGGTCTGTAGGACATGACTATGCGAACCACCCGCCAGCGGCTGCGCGCCGCCGTCAACGCCTTCTTCGCCGTCTCGCTCGCGCTCGCGCCGCTCGCCGGCGGCGCGCTCGCGCAGAACCCGAACCCGCGGCGACCGCCGGCCATCGACACCTACGCGATCACGAACGCGCGCATCGTCCCCGTCTCCGGGGCGGAGATAGCGCGCGGCTCCGTCGTCATCCGCGAGGGCCTGATCGCCGCGGTCGGCGCGAACGTCAGCGCGCCCGCCGACGCGCGCGTCATCGACGGCGCGGGGCTCACCGTCTACCCCGGCCTGATCGACGCCAACTCCACGCTCGGCCTGCCCGCGGTCGCGGGCGCGCCGCGCGTCGGCCCCGGCGCCGCCGTCACGGCGGCGACGCAGAACGCGCCCGCAATCGCCGCGCTCAACTCGACGCAGCCCGTCGGCCTGCAACCCGAGGTGAGGGCCGACGAGTTCCTGAGGCCGGGCGGCGATCAGATCGAGGGCGAGCGGAGCGCGGGCATCACCGCCGCGCTGACCGCGCCGCGCGAGGGCATCTTCGCGGGGCAGTCGGCCCTCATCAACCTCGCGGGCGACACGCCGCAGCAGATGATCGTGCGCTCGCCCGTCGCCCTGCACGTCGGCTTCACGCCCTTGCGCACGGGCGGCTACCCGGGATCGCTGCTCGGCGTCTTCGCCGCGTTCCGCCAGATGATGCTCGACGCGCAGCGCTACCGCGAGGTCAACGCCATCTACGAGCGCAGCCCGCGCGGGATGCGGCGGCCCGATCAGGACAGGTCGCTCGCCGCGCTCCAGCCCGCGCTCGCGCGCGAGATGCCGGTCGTCTTCACCGCCGACAGCCAGCGCGAGATAGAGCGCGCGCTCGATCTCGCCGAAGAGTTCAAGCTGCGCGCGATGATCTCCGGCGGGCTCGAAGCGTGGAAGGTCGCCGACCGGCTGGCCGCGGCGAAAGTCCCCGTGCTCCTCTCCCTGAACTTCCCGCGCCGCACGACCGCGCCCTCGCCCGACGCCGATCCCGACCCGATCCGCATACTCCGGCAGCGCGTCGACGCGCCGAAGAACGCGGGCCGGCTCGCCGCCGCGGGCGTGCGCTTCGCCTTCCAGTCGGGCGGCCTGACGAACCTCTCCGACTTTCTGGCCAACGCCGCGAGGGCGGTCGACAACGGCCTCGCGAGAGACGAGGCGCTGCGCGCGATGACCATCAGGCCGGCGGAGCTGTTCGGCGTCGAGAGCCAGCTCGGCACCGTCGAGGCGGGGAAGATCGCGAACCTCACCATCACGCGCGGCGACCTATTCGCGCGCGACCGGCGCATCACGCACGTCTTCATCGACGGTCGCCCCGTCGATCTGCGCCCCGCCGCGCCCGCCGCGGGCGGCGCGAGCGGCGCCGGGATTTCCGGCCCGTGGTCTCTGCGCGTCACGCTGCAAGGGCAGCCCGAGAAGACCGCGACGCTCACGCTCCGTCAGGAGGGCGAGCGGCTGAGCGGCGGGTTGCAGGGCGACCTCGGCACGTCGCAGATCGCGAACGCTTCGGTCGGCGCGGCGGGCGAGATCAAATTCACCGCGCCCGTCACCACGGGCGGGCAGACGACCGAGGCGACCTTCACCGGCACGGTCACCGGCACGGAGATGCGCGGGACGGTGACGACGGTCGGCGGCGGCAACGGCAGCTTCACCGGCACGCGGCCCGAGGGCTTCACGCCTCCGAGTGGCGGCGGCGGCGGTCGCCGCCCCGGCGCAGGCGGCGAAGGCGCGGCTGCCGCGGCCACGGGCGCAGACCTTTCGGGCACGTGGACGCTCGCGGTCAACCTCGAAGGTCAGAACGTGCCCGCCACGCTCTCGCTCCGGCAGGAGGCGAACCGCCTGACGGGCACGATCCAGAGCCCGCTCGGCTCGGCTGAAGTCGCCAACGGCTCCGCCGGCGCTGACGGCTTCCGCTTCACCGTCGTCATGAACGTGCAGGGCCAGTCGATGGAGATCACCTTCGCCGGAACCGCCAGCGGCAACACGATGAGCGGCAGCGCGACCACCTCGCAGGGCTCGGCGACGTTCACGGGCACGCGACCGGGATCGAACCCGTGACGGGTGACAGGGAAGGCAGGGCTGTTAGCTGTTAGCTGTTAGCTGTTAGCTGTTAGCTGTTAGCTTCCCGCTCTGACTTGTCACTTGTCACCCGTCACCGTTCACGGCTTTTACGGAGTAGAAACAGATGAGAAAAATATTCGCACTCTTGGTGGCGACGGCGACGCTCGCGGCATCGCTCGTCGGCGCGGCGGCGCAGACGCAGCCGCAACCGCAGCGGCGCGGGGGCCAGCGGCGGGGGGGCCAGCCGACGAGGCCGGAGTCGGGCACGCCCTCGGCGGCGGACTCGGCCTCGACCGTCGGCGCGGCGGGCGACGTGCTGATCCGCAACGCGACGATCCTGACCGCCTCGCACGGCACGCTCAACAACGCCGACATCCTGATCCGCAAGGGAAAGATCGCGGCGGTCGGCGCTTCCTTGCGCGCCGGGTCGGACGTGCGCGTCGTCGACGCGACGGGCAGGTTCGTCACGCCCGGCATCATCGACTGCCACTCGCACACGGCGCTCGACGCCATCAACGAGGGCACGCTCTCCGTGACCTCGATGGTCAGGACGCGCGACGCCTTCAACCCGACCGACATCAACGTCTACCGCGCGCTCGCCGGCGGCGTCACCGCGCAGAACTCCCTGCACGGCTCCGCCAACACCATCGGCGGGCAGAACATCGTGATGAAGATGAAGTACGGGCGGCCCGCCGCCGAGTGGCTCTTCGGCGCGCCGCCCGGCATCAAGTTCGCGCTCGGCGAGAACGTCAAGCGCTCGAACGTCCCGAACGTCATCGTCGTCGGCCAGCCGCAGGCCCCGCGCCGCTACCCCGCGACGCGCATGGGGCAGGAGGAGGTCTTGCGCGACGCCTTCACGCGCGCGCGCAACTACAAGCGCGACTGGGACGACTACCGCGCCGCGCAGTCGCGCGGCGAGCGCAACGCCATCCCGCCGCGGCGCGACCTCCAGATGGAGCCGCTGGTCGAAGTCCTCGAAGGCAAGCGCTTCGTCCACGCGCACAGCTACCGCTCCGACGAGATACTGATGCTCATGAACATCGCGGAGGAGTTCGGCTTCCGCGTCAAGACCCTGCAGCACGTCCTTGAGGGCTACAAGATCGCGCCCGAGATCGCGCGCCACGGCGCGGGCGCTTCGACCTTCGCCGACTTCTGGGGCTACAAGCTCGAAGCCTACGACGCGATCCCCTACAACACGGCGATCATGACCCGCGCCGGGGTGGTCTCCACCGTCAACTCCGACGACGCGGGCCGCGCGCGCCGCCTGAACATCGACGCGGCGAAGATGATGAAGTACGGCGGGCTCAGCGAACAGGAGGCCCTGCGCACCGTGACGCTCAACGCGGCGATCCAGCTCGGCATCGACGCCCGCACCGGCTCGATTGACGTGGGCAAGGACGCCGACCTCGCCATCTGGAACGGCCACCCGTTCAGCGTCTACTCGCGCGTCGATCAGACCTACGTTGACGGCGAGCTGTTCTTCGACCGCGAGCAGGACATCAGGAACCGCGCGGCTCTGGAGCGCGAGCGGCAGGAGTTGGAGAAGGCCGAGCCGAACCAGGCCCCCGGCGGCGCGCCCGCCGGGGCCCCGCGCCCCAACCGGCGGCCCGGCGGCCACGACGACGACGACGGCGACGGAGGTAACGACAACAGATGAAGAACTCAACCCACGCGAAAGTCTTCGCCCGCGCGATCACTCTTAGCCGCGCCGTCGCCCCGCGCGCCGCCGCGCTCGCGTTGGCCGCCGCGCTCTCGGTCGCCTCCGCCGCGGCGCAGCAGGCTTCGGGCAACATGGGTCCGGCTTTTATGTCGGGCACGCCCGGCACCTACGCCATCCGCGGCGCGCACATCTTCCCGGTCTCCGCGCCCGACATCGAGAACGGCACCATCGTCATCGCCAACGGCAAGATCGCGGCCATCGGCGCGAACGTCTCCGTCCCCTCGGGGGCGCGCGTCATCGAGGGGCGCGGGCTCTCGGTCTACCCCGGCATGATCGATCTCGGCACCTCGATGGGGCTCATCGAGATCACGGAGCAGGGCGCGACCGGCTGGGTGGACACGCAGGAGGTCGGCGACCTGAACCCGAACTCGCGCGCCTTCTACGGCATCAACCCGCACAGCTCGCACATCGCCGTCACGCGCGTCAACGGCGTGACGACCGTCCTGAGTTCGCCGCAGGGCGGACTGATCTCCGGCCAGTCGGCGCTCATCAACCTGCTCGGCGCGACCGCGCCCGAGATGGCGGTTGACCGGGCGGCGGCGCTCGTCGTCAACTACCCGCGCTCCGGCGGCTTCGGCGGCTTCGGCGGCTTCTTCGCCGCGCAGCAGCCCGCCGCGGCTGACGCGGCGACGCAGCGCGAGCGGCAGGTCGAGCAGATTCGTAAAATCCTGCGCGACGCGGAGGCTTACGGTCGCGCGCTCGACGCGTCGGGCGCCGACGCGAGACTGCCGCGCCCCGACCGCGACGCGGTGCTCGAATCGCTCGTCCCCTTCGTCCGCGGCCAGAAGCCCGTCATCTTCCGCGCCGACCGCGACGCCGACATCCGCGCGGCGGTGCGCTTCGCCGAAGAGATGAAGCTCAAACCGATCATCCTCGGCGGCGACGAGGCGGTGAAGGCCGCCGCGTTCCTCAAGGATCACAAGGTGCCGGTCGTCGTCACGGGCACGCTCGATCTGCCGAGCCGCGAGGACGATCCGTACGACGCGAAGTACGAGATGGCCGCGAAGCTGCAACAGGCGGGCGTGCAATTCGCCATCTCGACGGGCGACATCGCGGCGGTCGTGCGCGACCTGCCCTACACGGCGGGGATGGCGGCCTCCTTCGGCCTGCCGAAGGACGAGGCGCTCAAGTCCGTCACGCTCTACCCGGCGCAGATCATCGGGGCCGCCGGGCAGCTCGGCTCGCTCGATGTGGGCAAGATCGCCAACGTCGTCGTCACCGACGGCGACCTCCTGGAGGCGCGCACCAACATCCGCCACCTCTTCATCAACGGTCGCGACGTGCCCTTGGTGAGCAAGCACACGGAGCTGTACAACCAGTTCAAGGACAGGAAGTGAGCGCGAACGGGATCGGCCCCCGGCTGAAGCCGACCGGAGAAAGTGCGGAGTACGGACGGGGCGGGGAATGACGATTCCCCGCCCCGTTAAGTTTTCACGCGCGGCGCGCGGGCGCAGTTGCTACCTGTTGCGCGCGGTGGAGCTTTGGATGAAGGACGCCACGTCGCGCTTGAGCTGGGCGAGGGAGCGGCGTTCGATGTACATCATGTGGCCGGCCTCGTAGTAGTGGAGCGAGACGTTGTCGCGCAGGCTGGGGTCGAGCGCCATGTGGTCGAGCGTGTACTGCGCGGCGAAGTAGGGCGTGGCGAGATCGTAGTAGCCGCAGCCGACGAACAGTTTCATGTACGGGTTCTTGGCGAACGCGCTCTGCAAAGAGATCGAGGTGTCGGCGTACGAGTTGTCCGAGCCGAAGTCCCAGCGCCCGATGCCGCCGCCGAGGATGAAGTATTCGAGGTCGGAGCGGAAGCCGAGTTCGGCGCGCACGTAGTCGTTGAAGGCGGCGGTGTAGGGCGGGCGGATCGCCGCCATCGAGGGGTCGAAGTCGGGCGTCTCGGCGATTGCCGACTCGTCGAGGCCCTTGAAGCGACCGTCGAGGCGACCGACCGTGCGCCGCTCGGCCCTCAGCAGCTCCTTGTCGAAGTGCTGAATCTCTACGCGGAAGTCGCTCTGCTCGACGTACTCCTTGCTCAACCCCGTGTAGCGCGCGAGCTTGGCGACCGTCTCCTGTCGCTCCGCCGGGGTGAGCCGGTTGCCTCTGGCGAGCGCGGTCGTGTAGTCGGTCGCGGCCCAGCGTTCGACCTCGTCGAGCGCGCGGCGCAGGGGCTGCTGCTGCAAGTCCGGCGGGAGCTTCTTGTGATACCACGCGATGGCCGTGTAGGTCGGGAGGAAGAGGACGTAGGGCAGATCGTTGCCGCGCGCGAACCGCGCGGTCTGGAAGTTCATGATCGTGGAGATCAAAAGTATCCCGTTGAAGGCGATGCCGCGGTCGATCAGATAGCCCGAAAGGCCGGAAGCGCGCGTCGTGCCGTAACTCTCGCCGACGAGGAAGAGGGGCGAAGTCCAACGCTCGTTCTTCGTGAGGTACAGGCGGATGAAGTCGCCGACCGACTGGATGTCGCCCTGCAACCCGAAGAACTTCTGACCAAGCTCGGGCCGCGCGGCGCGGCTGTAGCCGGTGCCGACCGGATCGATGAAGACGAGGTCGGTCGCGTCGAGCCACGTCTCGTCGTTATCGACGAGGCGGAAGGGGGGCGCGGGCATCTCGCCGCTCTCCATCATCTCGACGCGGCGCGGCCCGAGCGCGCCGAGGTGGAGCCAGACCGAAGACGATCCGGGGCCGCCGTTGAAGGAGAACATGAGCGGTCGCTGCGACTTGTTCGTCACGCCGTCGAGCGTGTAGGCGATGAAGAAGACGCGCGCCTCGGTCTCGCCGGTCGCGGCGTTCCTCAGCGGCATCACGCCGGTCGTCGTGGTGTATTCGAGCCTGCGCGAGCCGACCGAGACGGCGTGGTGCGCGACGACGGGCGCGCCGTCCGTCATCGCAGGGTCGGCCAGAGGGGTCGGGGCCGGGCGCGGCGCGTTCGGCTGCGCGCCCGGCTGCGCGTTGCCGCCCTGCGGGTTTTGCGTCTGCGGCGCGTCGGGGCGTTGCTGCTGCTGCGGCGGCGGCGGCGACTGCGCGGGCGCGGCGAACGGGGTTGAGAAAATGATCAGCGCGAGTGCGGCGGCGGCGAAGCTTTTAAGTCGAGGGTGGGTGGGCGATGGGCTCGGCATGATCGAGAGTTCCTTCCTCGGAGATTCCGGTTGAAACTACGCGGGCACGGAAGCGGGGCGGAAAGAAGATTCACCACAGAGGCACAGGGGGCGCGGAGGACGCACAGAGAGTTTGAAACTCTGTGCCCCCTCCGCGTTCTCCGTGCCTCTGTGGTGAACGGTGGTTACGTTAAGCGCGCCCCTGTAGTGGCCGCGCTCACTTCGGCTGCTGGCCGGCCATCTGGCGGTTCGGGCCGCCGAGTTCCTTGAGCAGTTCGGCGACGGCGGCTTCGAGCTGGCGGTCGCGGCCCGCGAGGTTGTCCTCCGGCGTGTTCTCGACGCGGATGTCGGGCTGCACGCCGTAGTTCTCAAGGTTCGTCTGCCCCTTGTCGTAGAGGTAGACGCCGACGCCGGGCGTGCGCACGGTCGAGCCGTCGATCAGGGAGTAGCTGCCCGTGCCGATGACCGCGCCCATCGTGGGCGTCCCGATCACCTTGCCGAGGCCGAGCGCGCGGAAGCCCGCGGGGAACATCTCCGCGTTCGACGCCGAGCGCCAGTTTTGGAGTACGACCTTCGGGCCGAAGAAGCCCGCGAACGGGCGCGTCGTCGCCTCCGTGCCGCGCGGCTGCCAGACCTGATACTGCTTCTGCACGAGGAGGGCCAAAAGCTCCTGCTCGATGTTGCCGCCGCCGTTCCAGCGCTGGTCGATGATGAGCGCCTCCTTGTTGTGGTACTCGCGCAGCTCCTTCTCGAAGCGGCGCAGGGAGGGCGGGTTCATCGCCTGGATGTGGACGTAGCCGACGCGACCGCCGGAGAGCTTGTCCACCTGCGCGCGACGATCCTTGACCCAGCGCTCGTAGCGCAGTTGCGAGTAGTTGCCCATCGACGTGGGCTCGATGCGCGTGCGCCACGCGCCCTCTTCCGTCGGCTTGTCGTTGAACGTGACGGCGACCTTGCGGTTCAGGCGGTAGTTCAGGAGCGACCAGTACTCGTCGCCCGCCTTGATCGGCTTGCCGTCAATCGCCAGCAGGTAGTCGCCGACCTTGACCTTGACCCAGTCCTTGTCGGCGGGGCCGTCCTCGTAGATGTAGGTGACGTGGTAGCGGCCCGCCGCGGCGTCGGGCTCAAGCTCGACGCCGAGGTGCGCGGTCGAGACCGCGCCCGCCTCGCGCCCGCCGCCCGGCGGCGGGGCCGCGCCCGTGTGCGAGGCGTTCAGCTCGCCGATCATCTCGTTGACGATGTTCAAAAGCTCCTGCCGGTCGCCGACGTACTCGACGAGCGGGCGGTACTTGGCGCGCATCGCGTCCCAGTCCATCCCGTGCATCTTCGGATCGTAGAAGCGGTACTTCATCGTGCGCCACGCGTCGTCGAACATCTCCGCCCACTCGGCGGGGCGGTCGATCCTC
>DASVQC010000043.1:0-7775 GCA_036389335.1 Pyrinomonadaceae bacterium
TCTAAATCTTGTGCCTGGTAGACGGGTGCGACGGGGAGACGCACCGTAAAGATCGCGCCCTGCCCCTCGCCCTGGCTCTCGGCGCTGACGGTGCCGCCGTGGAGTTCGACGAGGTGGCGCACGATGGAGAGGCCGAGGCCGAGGCCGCCGTGCCGCCGCGTGCTGGTGCCGTCCGCCTGACGGAAGCGGTCGAAGACGAAGGGGAGAAAGTCCCGACTGATGCCGTCGCCCGTGTCGCTCACGCTGATCTGCACGTCCGGGCCGGCGCGCTCCATACGGACTTCGACGCGCCCGCCCGCGGGGGTGAACTTGACGGCGTTCGAGAGCAGGTTCCAGACGACCTGTTGCAGGCGGCTGGCGTCGCCCGAGATGAGGCGCGCCGAGGCGTCGAGCGTCACCTCCAAGCGGATGCCTTTCGCCTCCGCCGCCAGTTGCACCGAGTCGATTGCCGCGTTGATGACGGACGCCGCGTCGACCGGCTCGATGTTCAGGCGGAGCTTGCCCGTGATGACGCGCGACACGTCGAGGATGTCTTCGACGAGGCGCGCCTGCGAAACGGCGTTGCGCTCGATGGTCTGCACGGCGCGGGCCGCGGTCGCTTCGTCGAGCGTGCCGCTGCGCAGCAGTTGAGACCAGCCGATGATCGCCGTCAGCGGGGTGCGCAGCTCGTGCGAGGCGGTGGCTAAGAACTCGTCCTTGAGGCGGCTGGCATTCTCGGCCTCGGCGCGCGCCTCGCGCTCGCGCGCGAGCGAGGCGCGCAGGCGCTCCTCCGCCGCTTTGCGCTCCGCGATCTCGGCTTCGAGCGTCCTCGCCTTCTGCTGCAACTCGATGATGGCGCGCAGGCGTTCGTCCGCGTCGTCGAGCGCGGTGTAGCTCTCGGCGGGGATGACGCGGGAGTGCGAGGCGCACACGCTGCCGAGCGACTCGGCCAGCCCCGCGCCGCCCACGCCGCTCATCGGGTACGCGCAGAAGAGCGAGAAGGGGCGCGTCCGGGCGAGGTCGTTCCAGAGTGCTTCCAGACGGAGCGCGGCTTCCGTGTTCCCGTCCGCCCACAGCAGCGCGACCATCTCGCCGTAAGCGCGCACGCGGGGCCGCCCGCCGGACGCCCTCTCGATGACGGCCCCGACGACCTCGGCGAAGCGCGCCGGATCGGGCCGCCCGTCGAGCATGAACTGCGACAGGGTTTCGGCGGCGTCCAAGGCGACGAACTGCCCGGCGGCGGCGGCGGCACAGACGTCCACCCCGTCCTCCCCGAGACGCGCCGCGAGGGCCTCGCGGTGCTCTTTCGTCGCCACGACGACGGCGGCGTCGCCCGCTTCGAGCGCGGAGCCGACGTAGCCGGCGAGCGCGTGCAGGAGGGACGCGTCGGCCTCGTAGAACTGGACGAAGTGATCCGCGTCGCCCATCTCGCTCCAGCCGGTGCGCGGCGCGAGGTGCCCCGCCGCGTGGCCCGCGTGGCCGCCCGGAACCAGTTCGAGGGCGAGATTGCCGTCGCTTCCTGCTTTAATCAACAATGCCTCCGCGGCGAGCCGATGCGGGTCAGAATCACGCTCTCACGCTTCCTACCTGATTCAAACGCTTCCTACCTGATTCAAGAGTTAATCGCCGAAGTTCGGGGATCGATTCGCGCGTGGTGTGCGCGCCGACCGTGGGGCTTACGGGGGGTAACTCACGGCCCCGTTATTTCGTCGAGAAGACCCGAGGGGGTATTCAAGACTTGTTAGACGCGCACCGCGGAGACGGGGGGTCTCCGCAGCCAGTTTATTTCAATTCCGATTTAATTTCTAGCCCTTAACCCGAAGCCCGCCGTAAAACCTGAGATCGACCGCGCCGTCGCGAGGCGCGCATCGCACGCCGCTCCGCCGTTGACCGCCGGGCGCGTCGCGCATATCATGCGCGCGTTCGACCCGCGTTTGTCCCCGGCACGAGAAGGCAATGGCGGGCGCGCCGAGCGGCGCGCACCGTCCGCGACTCACGACAACCAAAAAGGAGAATCCTCACGATGGCCACCAAGAAAGCTGCGAAGAAGGGCTCTAAGAAAGGCGGGGCCACGAAGAAGGGCGGCGCGAAGAAGGCGGTCACGAAGAAGAGCACGGCGACTAAGGCGAGCGCGAGCGCGGGCAAGTGCACGGGGTGGAGCGCCGTACACGATTTCATGCCGCCGCTCCCGGCGCGTCTGCGCGTGCGCGGCAGGTGTCGATTCCCCACCCACGGCTACAAGGTCACGCTCAAAGAGGCCGTGCCGCAGGGCATCAACCCGTTCATCCTCTTGCTACGCAAGACCGTGACCCCGCCGACCGGGCCCGTCATCCAGACGCCGCAGACGGTCGAGGTGAGCTACCTGAAGAAGACGAACACCAAGTACACGCGCGTCACCATCCTCCCGGACGGGGGCACCATCAAGGTTCAGAACGTTTACTAACGTTTACTAAAGCCTGCCGCGCCCGCGCGGGATTCACCACAGAGGCACAGAGGGCACGGAAGGGGGCACGGAGTTAAGAATTTTCTCCGTGCCCCTCCGTCTCCTCTGTGCCTCTGTGGTGAGTTCTGATCTTCTCTAGCCGAGCCGTTACTAAGAGTCCCCCGCGCGACCGGTCTACACGCCCCCGGCCCTTGCGCGAACGTGCGCGATAGCTTTAACCTCTCGCAGACCCGAAAACCTTTCCCCCGCACTTGAAGTCGGTCCCCCGTGCCGCGGAGCCGCCGCCGCGGCCCGCGCGCCGGGTGCCCTGCGCGCCCGGCAACATTTCAGCGATTGAGGGGAGGGTGAGATGAACAGCCGTAGAAGGATCGAAGCTTTCGCGCTCGCGTGCGTGATGTTGAGCTACGCGCCCGCGTCTGTCGGGCAGCGCCGCGCCCCCGCGCGACAACCCGCGCGGCGGACGCCGACGCAGACGCCGCGCCGCGCGCCCGCGCGGCCCGCCGCCGACGCCTCGGACGCGCGCATGACGGGCGTCTTCCGCATCGACGCGCGCGCGAGCGCAGACCCCACAGCCGTCGCGCGCCGCGCGACGGCGCACCTGCCGCCCGACGAGCGGCGGCGTCTGATGGACGATCTCACCGCGCGCCTGAACGCGCCGCCGCAGATCGCCATCCAGCGCCGCGGGCGCACCTTCGACATCGCCTCCACGCGCGCCCCGCGCATCACCTTCGACGCCGACGGGCAGACGCACACGGAGCCCGCCGCCGACGGCCACACCGTCCGCACGCGCGCCGTCGCCTACGGCGACTCGCTGATGATCACCTCGCGCGGCGGCCTCGACGACGAGTTCTCCGTCAACTTCGACGCCGTCGAAGGCGGTCGCAGGTTGCGCGTCACGCGCCGCATCTACGAGCAGGGGCTGAGGCAGCCCGTCGTCGTGCAGAGCGTCTACGACCGCGTCTCTCAGGTGGCGCGCTTCAGCATCTACGGCGAGCCCGTGCCCGACGCCCTCGCCGAGACCACGCGCGACTCGCGCCCTCTGCCGCCGCCGCGCACGAGCGCGCCGCGACCGACTCAGGCGCAGACGCCGCAGCAGCCGCCCGTCATCCGCCGCAGCGAACCGCCGCCGCCCGCCGACACGGGCTTCTACGTCGGCGACAACGCGCGCTTCGTCGGCACGCTCGACAACGACCTGACGACGGAGACGGCGCGCGAGGGCGATCCGTTCACGCTCACGGTGCGCGAGCCCGAAGCGTTCGCGGGCGCGCGGATCGAAGGGCGCGTCGCGCGCGTCGAGCGCGGCGGGGCGCTCTCGGGTCGCGCCGGGTTGACGCTCGACTTCCAGCGCATCACTCTGCGCGACGGTCGCACGGTGGAGTTCGCGGGCAACGTCGAGGACGTGCGCCCGACGGACGGCGAAGACGTGAGGGTCGATAACGAGGCGCGCGGCAACGTCGAGGGCGGCAGCAGCCAGACCGACCGCACCGTGGAGCGCGCGGCCATCGGCGCGGCCATCGGCGCGATCATCGGGGCGATTGCCAACGGCGGCAAGGGGGCGGCCATCGGCGCGGCGGTCGGCGCGGGCGCGGGGTTAGGATCGGTCTACGCGCAGGGCCGCGACGATCTCGAACTGCGCCGCGGCACAGAGATCACGCTCCGCACGACGACGCGCAGGTCTCGCTGACAAACTCCGCGCCGCGCGCCGACGCCGCGCAGACGCTCCCCGGCGGGTCTAAGCGACGGGCTACTTGATCAACCGCCGGACGGCTTCGACCAGCGCGCCGACGTCTTCCGGCTTCCTTAAGAACAGGTCCGCTCCCGCGCTCATGGCGTCAGAGCGGCAGTCGCTAGCGGAGAGGATGACGATGGGCGTGGAGCGGTAGCGCGGCAGGTCGCGCGCGCACTGCGCGAGTTCCACCCCGGTCATGCCCGGCAACTCGTCGCCGAAGAGCAGCAGGTCGTAGGGTGCGGCCCCGGCGAGGCGGCTGATCGCGGTGCCGCCCGCGGCGTGCCACTCGACCGACCAGCCCTCGGCTTCGAGCAGCCCGCGGACGGCCCCCGCGACGAGCCGGTCGTCTTCGACGTAGAGGATGGTGAGGCGCATGGCGTGAGATCACTGCGAGAGATGAAGCGGAGGCCGGCTCGCCCGCGCCCTTCGGAGTCCATCCGAGCGGGCGAGCCGCGACGCGCCCCCGCCGCGCCGCCCGCCGCGCGCGAGACGGGCGGCGACGCTCGTTAAACCGGTAGGGGCGAGTCCTCTAGCCCCTACAATTCCCGCGCGGACTCTGCTATCCTCCGCGCCGCGCTCTTTCCAAACTGGCGACGGCTAATGCGAAGCTCAAACCTCAACTCACACGATGAGTGATGAGCATCGCCGTTGAGCAAAGAAGGCTAAAGCTCTCGGCGATCCAGTTACGCAACCACATATTAACCACATTTGTGGTTAGAAGCAAGGCGTGGGTGAGGCTCTCCCTCTCAGGAGGTAACTCCTGATGGGATCAAAGCCGCGGCTGAAGCCTGAGCGTCTTGCCGAGAAGTTGCAGAATATTCGGCTGTCTCTAGGTCTCTCGCAGAACGAGATGATCAAGCGGCTGGACTTAGAAGACCTTTTAGCTCAGAACAGAATTTCCGATTACGAGCTTGGCACTCGTGAGCCGTCGCTAATAATTCTCTTGCAGTACGCACGCGCTGCCAACGTCATCGCCGACGTGCTGATCGACGACGAGCTAGACCTCCCCGCCCGACTCCCCAGCCCGACGAGACACGACGGCATCAGACGCAAGCCCGCCCCACGCGCCGCGCGCCGTAATGCTCGTCCGAGCAAACCTTGAAGCTAAGTAACGGAATGAACGTCACGGACTTCATCGCCAAGTGACGCAGGTCGGAGCGTACCGAGAGGTCTGCGGCTCAGGAACACTTCCTCGATCTGTGCGAGGTGTTGCCTTCAGCGCGCTTGAAAACTTAACGCCGCCGCTCAAGGCTTGGGCGGCGGCGTTAAGTTTTTTTTCGCGCTTCGCGCTCAGGGCGGGCAGGACGCCCGCGGCCACAGGGGTTAGAGCTTCTTCAACGTCAGGGCCTTCGAGGCGACGGCGGCGTCGAGGAGGCCGACGACGTCTTTGAGGGTGACGGTGCCGTAGTACCACGGGCCGACGGCGGCGGCTTCCGCCGAGACGGCTTTGTAGATGTCGTAGTAGGTGCGCTCGCCGTCTACGAAGTTGTAGACCTCGGCGCTCATCAGGCCGTGCAGGTGGTCGTCGAAGCGCGCCTCGTTGCGGCGGTCGAAGTAGTCCTTGAGCGAGTCGATGTTGCGCGGGACTTTGCGCGCCGCTTCGCGCTCCTCGGCGGTGAGCAGGATCGCGGCGGGGGGCGCGTCGTGGAGCTGCCGGTAGTAGGCGGCGAGGTCGGCGTTGGTCTCGGACTGCTTGGCCTTCATGCGCGCGGCGAGGCCGTCGATGGCGCGCAGGGAGGCGGCGTCCGCCCCGGCGAAGACTTTGATCGAGTTGAGCGCGCGCACCTCGCGCTGGCCGCCCATCTCGACGATCATCGTCGCGCTCTTCCAGCTCTCGGCGGGGGCGCTTCTGCCCTGCTGCAACATCTCCATCCCGACGCGCAGGTCGCCCGCGAGGCGGCGCGACCCTTGCGCGAAGGTCTCGGCGGCGAGCGTCGGCACGTCGCGCTCGGTGGCGCGCGAGAGGAAGTAGGCGATTGATCCGATGAGGAAGCTGTTGCGGCGCAACTGCGTCTGATCGATCTGGTAGAGGTCGTCCTCGGACGAGTGGATGTAGGGGTCGTCCCAGTTGACGGTGGCGACGGCGGGGACGCCGACGGCGCCTTCGAGGAAGACCATGTGATCGGAGGAGTCGAAGTAGGGGACGAAGCGCGCGTTGTAGCCCTGGCGCGAGCCGCGCGTCGAGTAGAGCGGGCGCGTGAAGGGGCGCGGGTAGCCGCCTTGGCGCGAGGCGGCGAGGAACGGGTTGTTGGTGTTGACCATGAAGTTCCCGACCGACTCGAAGACGGCGTCGAGGTAGGAGGTGCGCGAGTGGGGCGCGAAGATGAGGTGCTGGACGCGGCTGCCCATCGCCTGATTCGCGCCGACCATGTCCTGATGCACGTTCGCCAAGAGTTTCTTCGGCTCCTCGGGGTGGTCGGAGAAGTAGCGGTACTCGGAATAGATTTCGTCAGTCCACCAGAAGCGTATGTCGCGGCGCGGGCGCGGCACCCGCCCGTCCCTGATGAGCCGCGCGTAGGCGCGACCGATCTCAAGGATGCTCGCGCACCCGCTGCCGTCGTCGTTGGCGGAAGACTTCTCCTCCTGCAAGTGCGCGGTCAGCACGATCTGCTGATCGTGCGCCGGGTCGGTGCCGTGAATCCACGCCTCGACGAAGCCGGTGCGACCGGGCGACGGGCCGATCTCCGTGACGACCTTCGCCTTCAACACCACGCGACCGCCCGGCGTGCGCTTGCCCGTGGCGAAGAAGTCCTGCGCCCCCTTCGTCTCAAGTATGCGGCGCAGGGTGTCGCCTTTGCGCGGCGGGAGGATGAAGGCGAACGTGCCCTCTTTGCCCGCTGGCGGATCGACCGGGATGCGCTGCCACGCGATCTGATCGGGGAAGTCCATCGGGCTGCGGTTCTCCGACGTGATGTAGGAGACGACGCCGACCGCGCCCCTCTGCCACACGGCGCGCTGCGCCGCCGCGCCGGGGCTGCCGTTCGTCAAGACGATCTTGCCCTTCACGTCCACGCCTTTGAGCGCGTCCTCCGAGGCGTCGCCGATCCAGACCAGCTCCGCCGAGAGGTCTGCGCTGCGGCTGCCGTCGGCGAGGTAGACGGGGGCCTCGGCGATGTCCGCGAGCTTCACCTCGACGGGCTCGGTCATCCACAGCTCGCCGGAGCGCGCCGTGTAGTTGTGGGCGGGCAGGGGCTGCTCGACGAAGCGCACGTCTTCGAGCCCGGCGTCCTTCGCCGCCTGCTGCATGAACTCGGCGGCTTTGAAGAAGCCCTCCATGCCGGAGTCGCGGTGGAAGTGCGAGAGCGAGCGGATGGTCTCGAAGGCGCGGTCGCCGGAGATTTCGTTCGAGAGCGTGCGTATCTCTTCGTCGGAGAGAAACGGCGTCGTCTGCGCGCGCGCGACCGTCGCGAGTTGCGAGGACAGGAGCGCGCACGCGAGCGCGAGGCGGGAAAGTTTTTTCATGGCGGATTCCTCTTCGCGGAGCAAGGTCGGAAACGTGCCCGGCAGTTTAATGACGCCCGCGCGGGCGGGCAAGCGACGGGCGCGCCCTCGCACCGGCGGCGGACGGGCACCTGATAAGGGCGGCGGGCGCGTCCCACGTCGCAGGCCGTGGGACGCGCCCCG